>NZ_BLTI01000001.1:0-529779 GCF_017312445.1 Novosphingobium sp. PY1
CCTCCACCCCCTCCACCTCCTCCACCCTATTCTTCGCGGCTTCTCGTTCCGCCGGTCCAGGTGGCGACCGACCCCGGGCGTGAGCAATACGAGGGCAAGGAGGTCTCACCCGTCCATCTCGCGCGCGAGGAGCCCGTCTCGACCTTCTCGGTCGACGTCGACACCGGCGCTTATGCCAATGCCCGCCGCTTCCTGGCGCAAGGCCAGCTTCCCCCGGCGCGGGCCGTGCGCACGGAGGAGATGATCAACTATTTCCGCTACGACTATGCGCGGCCCGAAAGCCGGGACGTTCCCTTCTCGGTGACGACCGACCTTGCGCTCACGCCCTGGAACCCGGCCACCCGGCTCCTGCGCGTGGGCCTGCGTGGCTATGACCTCCCGCGCGAGGGACGGCCGCCCGCCAACCTCGTTTTTCTTGTCGACGTGTCCGGCTCGATGAACGCGCCCGACAAGCTGCCGCTGCTCAAGTCGGCACTGGCCGGGCTCGCGGGTGAACTGGGCAAGCAGGACAAGGTCTCGATCGTCGTCTATGCCGGTGCGGCCGGGCTGGTGCTCGAGCCGACCAACGACACCCGCAAGATCCGCGATGCGCTGGACCGATTGCAGGCGGGCGG
Organism: Novosphingobium sp. PY1; assembly: GCF_017312445.1. Lineage (NCBI taxonomy): Bacteria > Pseudomonadati > Pseudomonadota > Alphaproteobacteria > Sphingomonadales > Sphingomonadaceae > Novosphingobium > Novosphingobium sp. PY1. The sequence goes on from NZ_BLTI01000001.1 coordinate 615, forward strand.
ATCGACTGCCGGGGCCGCCGGGCTCCAGCTGGCTTACAACATTGCCCGGGACAACTTCATCGAAGGCGGGGTGAACCGTATCCTCATCGGCACCGATGGCGATTTCAACGTCGGTGTCACCAACCGCGACGACCTGATCGCCATGATCGAAAAGGAGCGCGACAACGGCATCACGCTCACCACGCTCGGCTTCGGGCAGGGCAATTACAATGAAGCGCTGATGGAGCAGATCGCCGACCACGGGAACGGCAACTACGCGTATATCGACAGTGCTCTGGAAGCGAAGAAGGTGCTGGGCGAGCAGATGAGCTCTACCCTGTTCACCATCGCCAAGGACGTGAAGATCCAGGTCGAGTTCAACCCCGCCCAGGTCAGCCAGTATCGCCTGCTCGGTTATGAGAACCGGGCGCTGCGCGAACAGGATTTCGACAACGACAAGGTCGATGCCGGCGACATCGGCGCCGGCCACCAGGTCACCGCGATCTACGAGATCGTGCCTGCCGGTGCGAAAGGCTGGATCGCGCCGCGCCGCTATGACGATCCGCTGCCCGCAGCGGCCAGGCAGTCTGGCGAGCTGGCCTTCGTCAAGCTGCGCTATAAGCTGCCCGGCGGCAAAATCTCGAAGCTGATCGAGCGCCCGGTTCCTGCGCGCCTGATGGCCGCCGCCGCGCGGCCGCGCGGGGATTTCGCCTTTGCCGCCGCGGTTGCCGCCTTCGGCCAGTCGCTGCGCGGCGACGACCTGCTGGGCGGCTTCACCCCCGCGCAGATCCGCCAGCTTGCCGGTGCCCAGGACGATTACTGGCGGCAGGAGTTCGTCAAGCTTGTCGACGTCGCCGATTCGCTTGGGGGCAATTCGCGCGAAGGAGGCTGACAGCGCCGGGTTTGCGCCCTAGGCTTGAGGGCATGAACCCGCGCCGAGCCTCGATTGCTGCAGCCGGAGCTGCCCTGTGCCTGGCCTTGTCCTTCGCCGCCTCCCGCCTTTACGGGCCGGTCTTCATCGCCGGGCTGGAGCGCAAGGCGGTGGCCGCCCGCGATGCGGCGGGCGGGCAGGGCATCGACCTGGCTTTCCGCGACCGCTACGGCTGGTACACGCGCCACCCGATCCTTTCCGGAGGGCGCAAGCTCGACGCGGCCACGCGCAAGCGGGTGGCATCGGCAGTTGCCGAAGTGCCGGGCATAGGCGGTGTAAGCTGGGCGCGCGATAGCGAAGGCGTCCCGGCCGTGACCACATTGCATTGCCAGGACGACGTCCAGACGATCCTGCGGACACGCACGATCCGCTTTTCCGAGGCCAGCGCGCGCATCGATCCGGCCAGCGAGCGGCTGCTCGATGAAGTCGCCCATGCCCTTCGGCCCTGCGTGGGCAGCATTATTGCGGTGACCGGCCATACCGATGGCGTCGGCAACAGCGAGGCCAATGTCGCGCTGTCCAAGGCGCGGGCGGAAGCGGTGCGATGGGCTCTCGTCGGCCGCGGCATTCCGGCCGATGGATTGCGGGCGGCTGGCGTGGGGGCGCGCGATCCGATTCCGGGGCTCGATCCGCGCGATCCGGCCAACCGCCGCATCGAATTCTCGGTGATCACGTCCGCGCCGGTCAAGCCGACGCCGATCGATACGCCGGGGCCGGGCTGATATGAACTTGTCTGTTGAGCGCGCGCCCGACTTTGGTCATGGGCAGATCCGCGAGGCCACGGGATCGTGGCAGAAAGGATGCGCGGATGCCGCTTTGGCTTGAAATGGCCGTCTCGGTGCTGCTGACATATTGCGTCGGCTTCGGCATCGGCTGGCTCTTGTGGAACCGGAAGGGATAGATCTTGGTGCAGATGATCGCAGCCAATTGGCTGATCTTTATTGCCGCTCTGCTGATCGGCATTGTCGTTGCCTACTGGCTCTTCGTGCATGGCTCGAAGCAGGGCAGGCGCGATCGCCGGCCCGACGTCCTCGATGAAGGGGCCGCTCCGGCCAAGCGCAACCAGGCGCTGATCGACGCGCCGCCTGCCGCCCATATCGATCCGCCCGCGATGGCGGGCACGATGGCCGGTATAGGCGAGGTGATCGCAGTCGCCGCGCAGGACGAAGTCGACGCGGTGAAAAAGCCCGCAGCGCCTGCGCCCACTCCCACAACCACTTCCGCACCCGCTCCCGCCCCTGCCCCTGCCCCTGCCGCGCCGAAGGCCGAAACGGCAGCTGGCGAGGCTGACGATCTGCGCAAGATCAAGGGGCTCGGCCCCAAGATGGCGACGCTCCTGACCTCGCTCGGCGTGACCCGCTACGAGCAGATCGCGGCCTGGACCGAGGCGGATCTCGACGAGTTGGACACCAAGCTGGGCTCTTTCGCGGGACGTCCGCGCCGCGACAACTGGGTTGAGCAGGCAAAGCTCCTCTCGAGCGGAGACAGCGCCGCCTACGAGGCCAAGTTCGGCAAGCTCTGATGCGCGTCAGTCGACGACGATCTTCCCCTTCATGCCGAACCCGGCATGAAGGAAATGCGTGCACTTGAGCGGGTAGGTCGCCGGTGCCTGCGGGGCGGTCAGCCTGAGATCGACCGCCTCGCCGCCCTTCAGTTCGATCTTGCCGTCCCTCACCTTGCCCCTGTCGTCCGGGGCAAGCGCGGCGTCGGCGAAGAAGGCCCCGGCCTGGAAGTTGTGGCCTCCCTTGGCGCCATTGACGATGTGCAGGACGTAGGGGCGTCCGTGATGCAGGGCGATCACCGATGGATCGAAAGCGAAGTTGCTGAGCGTGACGGTAATCCGCTCGGCCGGCGGCGCGGCAGTGGCGTCGGCGGCGGCAGATGTCGGGATCGTCACCGCAGCGGCGGCAAGGGCCGCGGCTGCAAGGGCGCGGTTAGCAAGCGGGGGCAGGCGCACGGTTTCTCTCCCGGTTGGACCGGGCGATCATACGCCCCGTGCGCTGCCTCGTCGCGTTGAATCGATAGCTTCGCGTCGTCGCAGCGGCTGGCGCTCAGCCCCTTGCCCGGTAGCTGGCCATGACATCCTGGCGCATCATCTCGCCGCTGTCCGAGCGCGAATAGAACATGTGCCCGCCGGGGTACATGTGCAGGCGCACCCGGTTCTCTACGCCGAAGTCCGGCATCTGCGAAACGATGAGGCGTGAGGCGAAGTAGGGGCAGGACAGGTCGTCCCAGCCATGGACGATATCGACCGTCATCTTCGGGTCGATGGAAATGGCGCGCCGCAGGTCGGAAACCGGGCTGTCGGTATCGTCGCGGTCCCACTTCTCGTTCACGTCGTAGGACAGCGCGTTGTAGCGCGCATCGACCTTCCAGCCGACCTGCCGGGTGACGAAGTCCACCATGGCTGAAGTCGTCGGAGCGATCAGCGTGGTCAGCAGCGGATCGTTATACTGAGGCGAAGCGCTGGCCGGGAAGGGGTCGTAGGCGGTGTAGTTGGAATCGTAGACCGATCCGATGAGCCCCTGATCGCGGCGGATTTCGCGAAGGTAAGTGGCAATGTCGACGCGTCCGTTCATGCGACGGACCATCGCCGGGTCCAGTCCGGTGAGTTCCGCGACCCTGGCCGAAAGCCGGTCGGTCGCGGCCTTGTCGCGCGGTCCGGCAAGGAAATCCTGAACGAACTGGGTACGCATGTAGGTTTCGACCGGGCCCATCGTCGCATCGTCGAGGTGCAGGCCCTGACGCTCGAAATGCCCCGCCGCCATCGATGGATAGGCGATCATCCAGGGCAGGGGTGAAAGGGCATCGTCCTCGCCGATGGCGGGCGGGTCGAGATAGGGCGAGACCAGCGTCATTCCGGAAATGCCGACGCCCATCTGCGTCTGCAGGTAATAGGCGAGGCGCGGGACCCGGTAGCCGCCATAGCTTTCGCCGGTGAGATACTTGCGGCTGGTCAGACGATCGTTGGCGACGAGCCAGTCATAGACGATCCGGCTGAGGTAGTGGATGTCGGCATCGGCCGAATAGAACGCCTTCTTCGACTGCTCTTCGTCCACGCGTGAGCGCGAAAACCCGGTGCCGATGGGATCGATGAAGACGAGATCGGTGAAATCGAGCCAGGAATTGGGATTGTCGCGCAGCACCGCCGGGTCGGACGGGGCATCGCCCTGTGCGCCGAACGGTACGCGCTTGGGGCCGATCGCACCGAGGTTGAGATAGACCGAGGCCGCGCCGGGGCCGCCGTTGAAAGCGAAGGTGACGGGCCGGTCGGTTGCGCGTCCGGGGACGGTATAGGCGGTATAGACGACCTCGCCGATGACCTTGCCCTTGTCGTCCTTGACGGGAAGGGCGCCGACCGTGGCGGTGTAGTTCACGGTCTTCCCGCCGATCACGGCCGATTGCCTGATCGATTTCGGAGCGGGGAAGGGTTCGAGCCGGTCTTCGGCGCTCTTGTCGTCGGACTTGGCCTCGGCGGCCTTTTCCTCGGCATGGAGCGCGACGGGGGAGAGGGTGGAAGCGGCGGTAAAGATGGCGGCCGATGCGGCCAGAGCGAGAAGTCGCATGGGGGGAAGTGACCTCGATTGCAGTGCCTTGGGCACCCGAAGCGGGGCACTTTATCGTCCGTCGCGCCGCCTGCAAGGGGCTGGCCGCGCGCCTAGTTGCCGTTGCCGCGCCGCAAGTGGACGCTGCGTCCGCGCGCGGTCTCGCCGACGAAATATTCCGCCTCGGCCTGCCGGGCGAAGGCTTCCATGAGGCCCACTCCCATGCCGGCGGTTCCCGCGGCCTTCTGCTGGCGCGATTCGTCCGCGGCGCCGACGCCGTCGTCCACCACCCTGAGTTCCCAGTTGTCCTCGTTGCCGGTGAACGTCACGCTGACCTTGCCGGCGGCGCCGTCGGGGAATGCGTACTTGGCGCTGTTGGTCAGCGCCTCGTTGATGAACAGGCAGATGGCGACGGCAGTCTGCTGCGGCAGTTCGCAATCGCTGGACCTGACCTCGATTTCGACAAGGTCGTGAAAGGACCCGGCCGATACCCGGGAGACGACGTCGCCGACATACTGGCGCATCGGCACGTAAGAGCCTTCCGCGTCGGTCAGCTTGAGGTTCTCGTAGGCGCGCGCGAAGGTGTCGACGCGGCCGATCGCCTGGTCGAGCGCCTCGACGATTTCGGGATTGTCGTGACGCCGCCGCTGCAATGAGAGCAGGCTGGCGACGAGGGCGAAATTGTTCTTGGTGCGATGCTCCAGTTCGCGCAGCAGCACCTGACGCCGCTCCAGTTCGGCATCGCGAGCGCGGGTAACCTGCCGGACCGCGCGGCGGAAGATCTCGGCCAGCACCAGCACTACCAGAACCGCCATTGCGTTGATCGCCACGCGCGGCGGGTCGGTCGCGACCACGAACCGGAACGAATGGACCGTGGGCAGGACGATCCACCAGGCCCAGAAGAAGCTGATCAGGTAGGCGACCGCGCCGGCCTGCCAGTGACCGTAGAGCGTGGCGATCAGGATCGTGGGATAGACCAGCGCGAAGGGCCCCGAGGTCGGCGCCCACATGTTGATGGCCGCGCGCAGTGCGATCATCGCCAGGGCGCAGATGATGCCGAAGCCGATCTGGGCAAGGATTCGCCGGGTTTCGCTGGGAATGTTCGCCGTGACGTCGAAGCTGGCCAGTCGGTGCATAGGGGTCTTCGCGCTCTCTCCGGTCAGCCGGTGCATCACCTGAAGACCCCGAACGCACAGGCGGACGGGGTCTCGATGTCAGTTAACTCGTGGTCGCGCGCGGCGTCGTGTGACCTGGTAACACTATCGTACGCGACTTGTTTCCTGTCGATGGAAATATTCCGCGCGCTGCCGCGCGCAGGACAGGGCAAGTGCCCAGGATCGGACATTATTCAGCTTGCGCGCTTTCGTCAGCGGCCAAACTTTCTTTGCGTCTTGCCGTAACGCAGCTTTCGCGTCCCCGGCTTGCCTTCGTTGGACCGGCCCACCAGCGGGGCCTTCTTCTGTGCGTCCGGCAGGCCGAGTTCGCTGGCCTCGAGGCGGCGGATCTCGTCGCGCAGGCGGCCCGCTTCCTCGAACTCGAGGTCGGCTGCCGCAGCACGCATGCGCTGCTCCAGTTCCTCGATGTAGGCGCGCAGGTTGTGGCCGACCAGTTCATTGCGCTCGCCGTCCTCGAGATCGACGACCACGCCGTCGCGGCTGGCGGTATCGGCGACGATGTCGGCGATGCGGCGCTTGATCGTCTGCGGGGTGATGCCGTTGGCCTCGTTGAACGCCTGCTGCTTTTCGCGGCGGCGGTCGGTCTCGGCGATGGCGCGCTCCATCGAGCCGGTCATGCGGTCGGCATAGAGGATCACGCGGCCATCGACGTTGCGCGCAGCGCGCCCGATGGTCTGGATCAGCGATGTTTCGCTGCGCAGGAAGCCTTCCTTGTCGGCATCGAGGATGCACACGAGCCCGCATTCGGGAATGTCGAGGCCCTCGCGCAGCAGGTTGATGCCCACCAGCACGTCGTAAACGCCCATGCGCAAGTCGCGGATCAGCTCGATGCGCTCGAGCGTTTCGACGTCGGAGTGCATGTAGCGCACGCGCACACCTGCCTCGTGCATGAACTCGGTAAGGTCCTCGGCCATGCGCTTGGTCAGGGTGGTGACGAGGGTGCGATAGCCCTTGGCTGCGGTTTCCTTGCACTCGTTGATGCAGTCCTGCACCTGGTCCTCGACCGGGCGGATGGTCACCGGCGGGTCGATCAGACCGGTGGGACGGATGACCTGTTCGGCGAAGACGCCGCCGGTCTGCTCCATCTCCCAGCTGCCGGGCGTGGCCGAGACAGCGAAGGTCTGCGGGCGCATCGCATCCCACTCATTGAAGCGCAGCGGGCGGTTGTCGATGCAGCTGGGCAGCCGGAAACCGTACTCGGCCAGCGTGATCTTGCGGCGATGGTCTCCCTTGGACATCGCGCCGATCTGCGGCACCGTCTGGTGGCTTTCGTCGACGAACAGCAGGGCATTGTCGGGCAGGTACTCGAACAGCGTGGGCGGCGGTTCGCCCGGCATGCGCCCGGTGAGGAAGCGCGAGTAGTTCTCGATGCCGTTGCACGAACCGGTCGCGGCGATCATCTCGAGGTCGAACTGGGTGCGCTGCTCCAGCCGCTGCGCTTCCAGCAGGCGGCCTTCGGCTTCGAGTTCCTTGAGTCGCTCGGTCAGCTCGAAGCGGATCGCCTCGCTCGCCTGCTTCATCGTCGGGCCGGGGGTGACGTAGTGCGAATTGGCATAGACCCGGATCTTCTCCAGCGCCGCGCCCTTCTTGCCGGTCAGCGGATCGAATTCGGAGATCTCCTCGATCTCGTCGCCGAAGAACGAGATGCGCCAGGCCATGTCCTCGTAGTGCGAGGGGAAGATTTCCAGATTGTCGCCGCGCACGCGGAAAGTGCCGCGGGTGAAGGCGGCATCGTTGCGCTTGTACTGCAAGGCGACGAGCTTGCGGATGATCTCGCGCTGGTCCTGGGTTTCGCCCGCCTTGAGGTCGAAGATCATCGCCGAGTACGTCTCGACCGAGCCGATGCCGTAGAGGCACGAGACCGAGGCGACGATGATCACGTCGTCGCGTTCGAGCAGGGCGCGCGTGGCCGAGTGGCGCATCCGGTCGATCGCCTCGTTCACCGAGCTTTCCTTCTCGATGTAGGTGTCAGAGCGGGGCACGTAGGCTTCGGGCTGGTAATAGTCGTAGTACGAAACGAAGTACTCGACCGCGTTGTCCGGGAAGAAGTCCTTGAACTCGGCATAGAGCTGGGCGGCAAGGATCTTGTTGGGCGCCAGGATCAGCGCGGGACGCTGCAGTTCCTCGATCACCTTGGCCATCGTGAAGGTCTTGCCCGAGCCGGTGACCCCCAGCAGCACTTGCGTGCGTTCGCCTTCCTGTGCCGATTGCACCAGTTCCGAGATGGCGGTCGGCTGGTCGCCCGCCGGTTCGTAGTCGGAGACGATCCGGAACTTCTTGCCCGGCAGAGACTTTTCGGGTCGCAGCGGCTTGTGGGGGACGAAGTGGCCCGAGGTATCGGGTTCCTCGAGCCCGCGGCGGATGACGAGTTCGGCCATGGCGGAACATATGGGGTATATGAAGGCCCGCCGCAATGAGGGAGAGTGAATCGTTGGCAGTTCACAGGGCGGGTGTTACGCCCTCGCCCATGGGGTTGGTCCAGAGGGAAGACAGGACATGAAACCACTTATCGCCATAGCCGCTGCCGGGATCGCGGTGCTGACGCTCGCGGGATGCGGCTCGGAAAAGGAACCGGCCAGGAGCCCGGAAGAGCAGGCCTCGGCGGCGAAGCAGGAAGTTGCCAAGCTCGAACCTCCGCAGCCTGGCCAGTACCGCCAGACGGTGGAATTCACGAAGTTCGAAGTTCCCGGGATGAGCAAGGAAGGCGCTGCCCAGTTCAAGACGATGATGGCGAACGTTCCGCCCCGCACTTACTGCCTGACCCAGGCGGAGGCGGACAAGGGCTACAAGGACATGCTCGATTCGCTACCCGGTGACAGCCAGTGCAGTTATTCGCGCTTCGACGTCAGTGGCGGTACTCTGAACGCTCAGTTGGAGTGCAAGGACAAGTCCGGTGCAAAAGCGATGGCTACGATGGTCGGTACCGTCAGCCCGCAGGGCTCCGAGGTAAATCTCGACATGGAGCGGTCGATGCCCGGCATGGGTGAGCGGATGGCCAAGATGTCGATGCACATGAAGACGACGCGCCTCGGCGACTGCGAATCCTGAGGCGCTGCGGTACCGAGGCAGGGAGTACGCGGATTACATGAGTGACGGGCGGGCCGAGAACGGACTGGCGGGATTGCGCGAGGCGCTTGCCCGCCGCGCGGCTCTGGCCCGCCAGCCCCGGCCGGAAGGTGCGCGCGCGCCTTCGCTGCGCCTCTTCCTTGCCGAACTGGCCTCGCTCCGGCGTGGACGGCCCAAGCCTGTAGCGGTGGAGAAATCCGCGCATCCGCAGGTGGTCATGCTGCTGCCCGGTTTCGGGGCGCATCCCAACCGGATGAGGCCGATGGCCGATGCATTGGCCGAGGCCGGGCATTCGGTTCACGAATGGGGGCTGGGTTTCAACTTCGGCCCCAACCAGCACAATTTCGCCTATCTCATGCGCCGCGTCGGCGCGCTGGCCCGGCAGCACCGCAATCCGGTGGCGCTGGTCGGCTGGAGCCTTGGCGGACTGTTCGCCCGTGAAATCGCGCAGCGCCAGCCCGAAAACGTCGCCAAGGTGATCACCATGGGCACGCCCTTCTCGGGCGACCCGCGCAACAACAATGCCTGGCGGGCCTATCAGGTCATCACCGGCCATGCGGTGGACAAGCCGCCGATCGAGGTCGACTTCGCGATCAAGCCGCCGGTGCCGACAATCGCCCTGTGGAGCCCGCGCGACGGGGTGATCCACCCCCGTTCGGCCTGCGGCTGGGCCGACGAGCGCGACAGGGCCGTATCGGTGCGCTGCACCCACCTGGGTTTCGCCAGCGATCCCAGGGTCGTCGCCGAGGTTCTGCGCCAGCTCGACCTTCCCGATTGAGAGCGAGGCGCGCGCCGCTGGGCACTTCAGGCACGCGGCGGCTGTCGGCGATAGCTGAGGGCTTCCGCCAGATGAATCTGGCCGATCTGCTTCGCTCCGGCCAGGTCGGCAATCGTTCGCGCCACGCGCAGGACGCGGGTATAGCCGCGGGCGGACAGGTGCATGGCCTCGGCCGCCTGCATCAGCAGCCTGCGCCCGTCTTCGTCGGGTGTCGCGTGCTGTTCGAGCAGGTCTCCGCCGAGTTCCGCATTGGTGCGCGCAGGCGTACCCTCAAGGCGCTGCGACTGGATTGCCCGTGCGCGGCCGACGCGCCGGGCGACTTCGGCCGAACCTTCCATAGGTGGTGGCAGGGCGAGGTCGACGGCGCGGACCGGATCGACGTCGACGTGCAGGTCGATGCGGTCGAGCAGGGGGCCGGAAACCTTGCTCTGGTAATCCGCAGCGCATCTCGGTGCGCGTGAGCAGGCCAGCGCCGGATCGCCCAAGTGGCCGCAGCGGCACGGGTTCATTGCGGCGACAAGCTGGACGCAAGATGTAATGCACGTAGACTGAACGGTGGAGCAGCCAGTTTCTCAGAAATCCGCGATTTAAGACGTCCCTCTCAGCGATTGCCCTTCGCACGGTTGTGCGTGGTGCAGAGCATCTGACAGTTCTTCCCTGAACTATCCCCGCCTTTGCTCCAAGCTGCAACGTGGTCAGCGTCCATTTCGGTCAGCTTGTAGATGCGGCTCTTGTTCGAGTCGTGCCCGATTGCACACAAAGGACAATTGGAGATGCCTTTGGCTTCCGCTTCCTGCGTTTGCTTTGTGTAGGTGGTCTTTTTGACCTTATCGTCAAACACACGGACGTTCAGTAGCTTGGTATTTGTCGATCCACCCAGCACAAACTCAAAGATGCCTTTCCGGTTCAGCACCTCGGGATCGCCATAAAGCGCTCGGACTTCATCAGAGACCTTCTTTGGGTCGTAACTCGTATAATGATGCTCTTCATAGAGCCTTCCCCATTCCAAGCCACGCATATCGGGCAGCACGTCAACAAACACGGCTGAAACCCAATCGAGGACCGTGTTGAAGTAGGTCTTCATTTCGTTGACGTTTGTGTCGCTGCGATGGGCGCTCATATAAGCGCCGATGTTGCCCTTGCTGACCCAATCCAGCGCCCGCTCAAGAAACTCCTGACGGTTTGCACTGCCCTTCACATAGGCAGACCATTTCTGAATATTAGCATTCTGGCTGTTGCTGAACTCTTCCTTGGCCTTGGTTACAAACGGGCCGGAATAGATAGCGTTCAAGAGCTCTTGCTTGTTGAGCGGCACACCAGCGATGTTGATGGTTTCAAACCACTGCTTTATTTCACTTTCCTCGCCCTCGCATTCGTAAATCAGCAGCTTTGCTTCACGGATGCGCGCCTGCTGGTCGGCTGCAAGGCTATCGAAGTTCTTCGGGTTGCCATTGTCCGTGATGGCGAACTTATTGGTCACAAAGCGGCCTATGCTGGTGATGCGCTGCTGGCCATCCAGCACCTCAAACCGGTCATCTGCGACCTTGTTGAAATAGATCAGCCCCAACGGATAGCCCTTCAGCAAGGAGTGAATAACTGCTTGCTCACGGTTCCCGCCGCCTTCAGCATAGATATAATTCCGCTGGTATTCCGGCTGGATAGTTAGCTTACCACCAAGGCCGAACAGCCCTTTGCCTTCAAGCTGATTGTAAACGAAGCCCTCGCAGACATCTTCCACAGTAAGATCAGTGTTCAGTGTCGCTTTCACTTCGTTGCTCCAACTGTGCCTTCGGGCTTACGATGGCGGATCAAGATGCGCTTATAGACTTTGACGTCATTGATAACGCCAGACATGTTTAGAGGGATGCTCCCTTTTTTGCCGAAGCGACGGAAGAAAGCATCTTTCTGGTCCTGCGCGGAATACCACTTCGTCCGATATGGGTTGTCGGGATCGCTGGATTCCAGTGTGCCTACGATCTCAAACTGCTCCGGGCTATATTTGTCTAAAAACGTGACCGGAACGCCCATCACCCCATCATAGTCGCTTGGGATTTCCTTGTAGGTTGAGACTTCAATGGCGTCGTAATTGTCATAGCGGTCGTAGGCAGTTTTGCCCTTGAGGCCACGGCTGTAGCGGAGGTTATCAGCCATTGTCATAAGGCTGAGAGGCTTATGACGGCGACCATGATCCAAGTTCGTATACCAACACGAGGTTGATACTCTGGCGATTTTTTTGCCTGTCTCTTCATCCAGGTGGTGGAATTGCTCGTAGTCGTCTGGAACTTCAAAAAACATACCTACGTTGAAGTTCGTGCAACCGATCCAGAGCTTGTTCGCCTGCACAAGATGAAACAGCTCCTTGTAGGTGATGGCGTTGGTGTTGCCGATAACAAGGAACTTCTTCTTGTGTTCAACAAGAAGCGAGATAAACTCGCTGAACAATGAAAATGGCGGGTTGGTTACAACGATATCAGCTTGTTTGAGTAGCTCAACGCATTCCTGGCTTCTAAAATCACCACCTTCTTTGAGCGGCGTTCGGTTATGTGGATTCTTCTCCAAAAACAGCTTGACGTCTTCGATATCCTTAGCGCCATCGCCGTTGAGGTCGTTTACTTCCTCTATCTCAATCGCCAGCGCATTAGGCTTATCGCGCTTGCCTTTGTCCTCAGCGTATTCAATGAACGACAATTGAGCGCCAGCAATGGGTGAACCATCATAGCTGGTGGAAATGAGTTTCTTCAAACCAAGCCGGTTGAAGTTAGCTGCAAAATACTTGAAGAAGTTGCTTTCAAACGGGTCGTCGCAATTGCAGTAAACCACTTTGTCACGAAAAGTGTCCGGATCATACTCAAGATAGGCTTCGACTTCCTTCTGGATATCGATGTATCGGGTATAAAACTCGTCCTTCTTCGCCGTGCGGGCGTTTGTTAACCTGTTTGCTGCTGAACTCATTCTTCAATTCCACTATGCCACTGATTTTCACCTTAGCCACACACCGGAAGGCCGCAAGAGCCACTGTCTCTTGCATTGAGGATAATCTGTGTGATCGAATCGCGTTCGATTCTGCCATGGGAACAAAAATAGAACATTTAGGCAAGCAGGAATCGCCAATCACGAGGTTCGGCAAACAAGGCCCATGTAGTATAGCTGAAGGCGAAATCAGCAGTTTTCCTGCTCTTCAAACCCGCAGAAATCAGCGGTTTATCAAGGGCCGAAATCGCTTTTTGTTAAGAATCGAGCTTTTTTCTTCAACCAAATTCACTGCCTCGTGGCGGTGCCATTGCCATCGAGAATGTTCGCAAGGGCATTGCGAATAGTGGTCCATTCAATGACGCCCTCAAAGTCTCGTGCGTCCATCACAGCGCGGACTTTGGCGTTCACGAAGTCCACCACATCGTCCCCATACTCTTCGATTAGCTCAAGAGCGCGCTGGAAGAAGGGGCCTTCGTCGATTTCCATAACTTGAGCGTATCGCGCTTGCTCAGTCGCAACAAGCTATCGTTGGGTTACAGAATTGTAAGCTGCAGGTCCCGCATAGCACGAAACATCACAAGTGACTGCCTCTGTCAGACTGCTGAGCGCAACCAATGCTCCAAAAAACAAAACCCACTTTTCCCACGGCTTAAACATAACATTCTCCTATTTGTTGAGAATGCCAGTCTGAACTAACGAGTCTTGAAGTCGATCGATATGATTGGCCAATATATGCCTTTTTCTATCGTATGATGTAAGAAAGACTATAGATGAGTCTGTTGGCAAACAAACAAGGAGCCAACAGATGTCTTTTAAGAATATGATCCACGATGCTACGTTTCAGCGCTTGCGCGCGAATTGGGATCAACAGCAGCCATTGAAGGGGACGGAAAAGGAAATCGACTTCATCCCTGTCTGCAAGCTGTTCAACCCCTGCGGCGCTGCTACGTGGCTAATCACGGAATGCGATGAGAATGGGCTGGCCTTTGGCCTTGCAGACCTTGGATTTGGCTCGCCTGAGTTGGGCTATATCAGCCTCGATGAGCTTGCAGAAATCAAGATGCTGGGCGGTTTGGTTGGCATTGAGCAGGACGTTTCGTTTGTCCCTACTCAGTCGCTGTCTCAGTATGCTGAGGAAGCTCGTAGAGAGGGCCGTATCAAAGCCTGAAACTCACAAAGAAGCCCGCTTCTGTCGTGTCAGGAGCGGGCTTCGTTATGTCTGTTATTCTGGATCGAAAAGATCGGCCAGAGCCTTGAAATGGGCAGCAATCTGCTTCTCCTTACCCTGCAGAGGCGCTTTGGCGATTTTTACCCCATCAAGGTTGATAGTGAGCGGCTTCGGCCCCTGAAAGTCTTCAAGCGCCGTCTTGCTTCCCTCCCCTATGTCCTTTGTCTCAACAATGTAAGATCGATTGATCGCTGGCCCAGTGTGCTCTCCTACAGTCTGGCCGCCCACGAGCTTTACGAGGAAGGTTGGTGTGCCGCTGCCCTTGCTGAGGCCATAGACGCCAATCTGATACGCCAGAACGCCAGCAAGGCGCAGATAGTCGTTGACGCTTGGCTCGAACGCGAGCGGGAAGAACAAGCTCAAGCTGAGGCCATTCTTGCGCTCAGTCTCGACGAGTAGGTATTGAAACGGGAAATCTGCGCGCATCAGGGCATTGAGCAGATCGCTTTCATAGCGTTTGTCGTATTCCAAGATAATGCCTGAGAGAGCCGCTACGCCGTCCTTGTTGTGCTGCGCGCCGTGCTTGTAGCTGACCATTGACCAGTAGTGGGCAATCTCGCGCTTATCGTCCGCTGCAATCACATCGCAGAGCGTTTGTAGGGTTTCACGAAGCTCAGCAGCTTCAATAGTCATATTGGATGATGGTTTGATTTCAGTTGTGGCTTTGAAGCCTGTTAGGTTGATAGTCATTTCAAAAATCCTCAAACAGCGCAACAAAGTGCTACGCTTTCAAGGATATTTATTGACTTATGCTATTTCTGGCTGTCTCCGCTATGTTTTGAATGCCAGTCTTTCAGTAACTCCCTTTCAAGCTCAGATACAAAGGGGGTTGGATATGGCTCATCCAATAGCTTCCTTATAAGGTCCAAGTGCTGATGATCTTCCTCGATGCGGAATATGAGTTTGCGGGTCTTCTTCATCGCTTGAGCAGCTTCGCTATATCAGCCATCCCTTTGCTGCCCGCGATTGAGCCAAGCAGGATGAAAATCACGTTCCAGAAATCCTGAGGGAATGCGGCCAATGCCTGCGCATAGGCCATCAATGTCAGGGGGTTGAACCAACCAACCACGAACAGCACGACGAGCAGGAAGAACGCGGCAGGTCTGGGCCATCGCATTATCGCCGTCGCGGCTCTGTCATTATCCATCAAGGGTCTGAGCGCCGCGATGACTTTCTTGAGTCTATCTCTGATTGCTTGGAACATACCGTATTTATGGATCAGCAGAAAACCCCTCTGGCATTACCAAAGGGGTTCTCGATGAAGAAAATAAATGGTCTTACTCCTTGAAGTCAGCCAATGGTGTCTGCCTCATCGGTATTTATAAAATCGCCATTTCGCCTATGTGTTTGACCTGTTGATTGGCTTGCATTCGCTTTCGCTCGTGCAATCCAACATCTACGCATTGCTCAATACAAACTCGCTTTCACTCGTTTGCATTTCTCACTGCTTGATGTGGTTTTTATGAAAGTCTAAAATTAGGTGAATTGGTGATTTGGATTGGATTTATGAACGGATGAACGAAGTGAATATATTCCTATTCACTTAGGCGCCTGAGAAGATATACTCTTATCCCCCCTCTCACAAAAAACGATGCTGAGTTCGTCCTTTATGAGAAGGGGGATGAGAGTTTTGACATTCACTTGAGTTCGTCACGTCAACACTATGTAATCTAACACATCGTTTTATCGATGCAGCGGGGTCGCGCCTGTCGCTTGCTGGTCAGCCAATCTTGTTGGCCTTGCCCATTGCAGTTAGTCATCTGGTATGCGGCGGTAGCCAATTGAGACCATTACATTAGCGTCCAATCGGCCTGCAGGTTATAATTCGTTTCCTGCGTCCTGTCTTAGCCAGTCACCGTCGCCTACCAAGCTGACGTTTCAGCGCAGTGCTGCCAAAGAGAGTGCCAGCAAGCGCCTTTAAGCCTGCCTTTTCCTACGCAAGCGCATTGCTTCGTAGGGGGTGCCATCTACAATTGCGCCATATAGACGCTGCTGTAGCTCTGTCTTCCCGTTCGCGCACTCAGCCGCGCATCAGCTACTTATGCCGCCCTCTGCCAAATCACGAGCAATGTGAGGGTGTGTTGTAACGCTGAGTATGTCTTGGGATTTTTTCGCTGTAGCTTTCAAAAAGAAGCTCTGTTGCAAAACCGCTACCCAAATGCGGTGGAGCAAAAATAATGTTGGCGCTCATTTTGAGATTATTGGGTAATGCAACAGGCGAGCGGGCAACACTATTTTTGCTTCAAAGTTATTTATTATTTTTAGCAAAAAATGGCTCGAAATGCGATTTAGAAATTCAGAAAAATGGCCGATTTCTCCCAGTTTTCAGGCCCGCTGCGAATACGGAAATCCGGGCAAATCCATAAATACGGGATGAAGACAGTCCCCTCAGTCCACCCCCATAACCTCGTTGACCTGTATGTGCGCTCAGGCTTCGTCCAAGGCATCAAGAACGATAGGCAGTTGGCCTATTTCGCGAACCAACTGCATTCCACACCAGAAGCAGTAGAGCAGGCCATTTTGGACCTCGATGGTAGTGGGTTTCTCGATGGGATGAGCCTGCGCCGTCTCAGGCACGTTTACCGCCTGTATCGCGACAAGGACGTTGATATGGACGACCTCATTGAGCGCCCAGAGTGGAATCACATAGGGCTGGAACTCAACTGGCTATGCCGAATGGGCTTTCTCGATTTTGACGGCGTTGGAGAATGCGAAGCTGTCATCAATCCAGCACTTGAGGGCTTCCCCAAGCAGACTTTCCGAGGGCGGGCGCGCTACCAGATCAGGCAGCTTTAATCTTCCTTGCGGAGTGTCACGAGCTTCAAGACGTTATCATTCAGCGTTTTTATATCCGACTTTAGCTCGCCTAACGTTGTGTTGATGTGAGCATTGTTCGTTTCGATCACGGTTAATCGCGTTTCGTGATTGCTGATGGTATCTTCGTTCTTGGATATTCGTTTTGTGTGCTTTTCCAATTCGTCAAGTCTCGTCTCGATGGCTGAGGATGTTTGGCCTTCCTGTTTGGTTCTGTCTGTAAGCCAAGCCCACCCTTTGATAATGGTGAAAGCTGCTACGATGAAGAGCAAAAGAGGCGTAAATCCAAGGGCAGTATCGTATGGTGTTGGCTGGGTAGCGTGTGGAGTTGCATCGACCGCGATGTAGCTTTCAGTTCCCATTTGGTGAAATATCCCCTTTTTTCTTATATTTAAGGAAATTTACAAAAAGGGCGGGTGTTTGGTCAGAGCCAGTAAACTGAACGAATGGCTTTGCGCGCTGACGGCGTTGAACCACCTTCATCTCCCCACAACGTCGCGCCAGACGGCAAGCCCAAGGTGATCGTGCCGCTGTCGCTGTAGAGCGTGCTGCTGTCGTTGTCGTAATACCCTGTAAACATCGGGAAAAGCGCGCTACTCAGGGACGAAATGTCGATACCAGCCCCACCAGAAGCAGGGTCGCCGCCGTGTGACCAGTTACCATTGCTGGCACGTATCCATAGCTTCTTGGCTGTGAGATCGACGAGGAAACCTACCCTCGTATTGCCAACAGAACCTTCTGATGAGCCAAATGCTGAGCCGCCCATCCAGACAGTGCCATCGCCATACAGTCCAAGACCTTCGCTGCTGGCATATCCAAGCGGGTCACTGAGGGATGCTGCCGAAGTTGCTAAACCCGTCGAGCCTTCGTTACCGTCTGGCACTGTAGCCTCGAAATAGCGTAAGCCTGCTGAGTAGCTGACCGTTCCTCTGATCCCGAAATAGCCTTGAGCACCTAATTTCGTTGCAGTCTCATCGCCGTTGCTCAGGACGATGTTTTCATTCGCGTCTTCTGAGTTCCAAACTACATTCGCCATCGCTTAGGCCCTCACTGTGAACGAGATATCAGAGAGCGTGGCGTCGGCGGTCGCAGGTGCTTCAATGCGGATCAAATCGCCCTGTGCGATGGAACCTGCTGTGATGCTGGCTGTGGCGACATTAGAGCCTGCCGTGAATGTGAAAGTCCCAACAGTGGTTGCCCCGTTGTAGATCGTGAAAACTGCGCTCGCCGTTGCGGCTGTTACGGCTTTGGCTGAGCAATTGGCGGCTGCCGCAGTGAAGGCATATGGGGCCTCAGCGACCACGACGATCTCGCCGTCCGCTGGCTTACCCACACACGACAGCACGAAGCCTAAGATTGCATTCTGTCCATCCGCACCGTCTGCACCATCTGAGCCAGCAGGGCCTACCAAGCTGGCGAGCCATTCAGTCTCAGTCCCTACAAAGCCGTTCGCTACGGCAATCTCGTATGCTGAAGCACCATCAGCGCCAGCAGAGCCACTGCCTGCGCGAAGGTCCACTGAGGCAACATATTCGCCCGCAACGTTGGTGAAGGTCACTACGAAATCATCCGTGAAGGCTACGCGATCAACGCCAAGCCCTGTTTCCACGCTATCAATGTCGAAGCCATCGATTGGTATGGCGGTGATACCAACCTGCTGCTCGGGCAAGTCCGTCCATTCTGTCACGTAGTCTGGGCCATCCACTTTCACGAGGATTTGGCCGCCAATGCCACCAGCAGGAATTCCTGCGCCAGCAGCGCCAGTAGGGCCAACGGGACCTTGGATGCCCTGAGCACCCTGAGGGCCAGTAGCGCCTTGAGGACCAACTTCGCCAGTGTCGCCTTTGTCGCCCTTTGGCCCTTGAGCGCCTGTGGCACCTGTTTGTCCTGCTGGGCCTTGAATGCCCTGCAATCCCTGAATTCCTTGGGGTCCTGCTGGACCCTGCGGGCCTTCTGGCCCTTGTGGACCCACTGGTCCTTGTGTGCCTTGGACTGACAAACCGCCAAGGTCGTTTATCTCGATGATCGTGGTTGTATCGTCAACTTGCTCGATAATGGTAACTTCGTTGTTCTGCATCTTATAGGCTTCTCTCCATATATGCTCGGCCTGAGAAAAGGGTGATGATCCTTCCAGTTTCTATCGTGATGTATAACTGGAACAGGCCATCGGTTGACTGGGATATCTCGCTGAGATCGCCATTGGTTAGCGTGAGGACGAGTGACTTTGTAATGTCGTCCCACGAAATGCCGTTTCCTATCGTGAGGTCCACTATCTCGGCCTCGTCAACGGCGATCTTAAAGTGTGCGTCTGTGACAGTCCGATCGATTGGATTCCCATCAATGTCTTTGCCGCCAATCACATAGACTTTTCGGAAAACGATATCGCTTGCGTCTTCATCAGGGTAATATCTCAAGTTTAACACGATAGGCATTCTCCTTAGGCTGGGTTGTATGGTCTGTTGTTTGTTGTCTGGTGGTATTTGAACCACTCACTACCAGCCGAGGCATTTCCTCGTGCCGCTTCACTGGTGAGTTTCGCTTGGAAACGGCTCTCTGCTGTCGAAACGGCCTGATCCAAATCAGCACCAGTTAGACCCATATCTTTCAGCAATGCAGGCGCAGCCAAAAGCTGGTCCATTGCCTGACCGTCACGACTGTAGGTGGTTGCTCCCTCGCTCCATTGGTCCCAGCTTGGCGCAGCACCGTGAGCAGATACCACCGCAGCGAAGTTCTGAGGCAGTGAAGACACGTTGCCGTTCGCAGCGACTATCTCAGCCGCAGTCCAATATCTGGCCTGATAGTCTGAGCCTGCCATATTCATCAGCGAGCCATCGTTGATACGGCCAACGACGCGCTTTCGGTGCATTGCGATCAGCCAATTGACGATTGCTTCAGCTTTGGGGGATGCAGCACGCAGAGCATCCAAGAAGCCTATCCTGTGGGCAGCGTGAAGGGCTGATAGCCAATATCCAGCTTGGAATTCGGAAAGCTGTAGGCCTTCACCGTCTGTGTAGTAACAAGGACCAAATTTGCCTGCGCCAGCTAAGACGGCCAAGCTACCAACGACCTCACCATTCTGCATAATGTTGGTTGGCGGGTTCAAGAAGCCCGGTGTTGCGTCATACCATTGATCGTAGAATGTCTCGAAATCGTAGACGACCCAATCAAGCACCTCCGCGCGGCTGTAGAGCCTTGATGAGTTCGCGGATGCCGTTTTCCAAAGCAGGGCAGCGTGCATAAACGGCCAAGCTGTTTCGCGCTGAGAAAACGTCTCAGGCCCCCACATACTGGCAAGGATGGAGTTGCCGTAAAGGCGTGACTGATCTGAGAAATTGACGCCCAGCATAGCAAACTCAGGAGTCTGGAAAAGCAATGATCCCCAATGAGGGAATTGATGGGCGTGGAGGTTGTCGATTTCGAAGCCGCCGAAATATGGTTTGTCAGCGGTCGCACCAGAGCCAGGCACGTTACAGCGCAGAGGGTTCGTCCCGCTCGTCCATTCAGACAATCGGCCAACCTGCGCATACCAAGCCTGATCCTCAGGTGTAGTTGCCTCACCGCCGCCGTAGTAGTGGTTTCGCATTGTGATGTTGCGGCGAGCGTTGCCCTTAAACAGCGGCTTGAGCTTGCCGTTGGACACCGCATTGAACGGATCGCTGGCGTATCCAGTGAGGTAATCCAGCGCAATGTCAGCCATTGCCCTACCATCGTGAGGACGGGTTGAGGTAACGTCGCGCGCATAGCGGGCAACCACCTCTGCCATAATCTGACGGTCATCGCGTGTGCCTCCCGGTCCTACGATTGGGCATCGGCCCATTGTGTTGAATGGCGTGTATTTCAGCCAAAGCGCGGCATTTGGCGTGGCGGAAATGTCGGAATAGAGATTGGTATATGGATCTTGGGTGTTCGCCGCGTAGGTCTTGATGCTGTCGTAGGTATGCTCAAGCGGTGTCCACGGCATAATCTTCCAGTTCGCGAAGCCGTTAGACTGGCCATCACCACCTGCGCTGCCTGCATAAATGCGAAGGTCGAAGCCATTGACGGAATAGCCCGTGTGCGACGCGAACGGAACGCGCTGATCGTAGACAGGCACGTTGTCGTAGACGAATTGCTGGTCATAAGCTGGCGGTGTGCCGTTGCGGTAGATGATCGAGCAGCGGACGGTGCCGTGCGGATACCATTTGTTGTTGTCCGTGATGATTGGAACGCTGCGGCCGTCATAGGTGCCTTCCCAGACCGGCTTGGTTGAAGCTGCATTCAGTGGTTCGCCGTTTGGCTTTTCGATGCGCTGCAAGAGAGTGCCTTGGTTGTCGTAGATCATCCACTTGTGGGGGCGCATATAGGTGTTGAGATTGGTAGGATCGCCAAACGGGGACGAAGGAACGTCCTGCGAATAGACGAACTGGAACATCACGTAGTTGCCCTGACGGATGCCTTCACAGCCATAGCGTATGCCGTCGATGATCGGCACTGCGCCCTGAGGCACAACTTCCGTCCACGACCCTTGAGAGCCATAGAGAACACTGTCTTCAAAGCGGCAGTTCTGCGCCGCAGGCTTGGTCATTATCAGTTCGTTGGGATGAGGAACGCCAACGCCCGTTGACCAATCTTCCAACACGGCCTTGTAAGGGCGGCCAGCGGGCAGGACCATTTCGCCCACAACAAGCGTAAGATCGAATTGCTGAGTTCCGTTGGCCACATAGCTCAAGATGCGTTCGGGCTGCTGGGTCGTGACGCCAGTTGCATCGACGACGAGATTTTGCAGGTCGTCCAGTGTGACAGCACCATCAGCGATAGTCTCGTATGTGGTTTCAATGTCTGGCTTGCCGAAGCCAAGGCCCACGTATTCAACTTCCAAGTTATCGACTGAGTTGGAGGTGTTGCCCACTGAGGCGTTGACCTCATAATCGGCGCTGGAAGTGACCCTTGGTTTACCTGAGGTCGGTTTCGGTGCGCCAAGTTGGACGCCATCAACATAGAAAGTGACGGTGCCGCCGGTGCCGTTTTCGTCGTTCACCCATTCAGCTTCAAGCAGATGGTTAGTGCCGCTCAAGGCAGAGGCAAAGCTGTCTGACAGGATGGTTTCGCCAGTGCCGCCGACACGGGAATATGAGTATTGTAAGGTGTTCTCGCTCCAATGGAGATAAAGGCCGCTCTGGCCATATCCGTAGTGATTTAGCTCACCGAGGATCACGCCAATGCCAGTTCCAGCAGGAACGATACCTTTGAACGAGTGACGAACTGACGGCGGAAGCTGTGTGGTCAAATCATCAGATGTTGATGGGAACTCAATGGCCAGAGCAGGGGTTGCGATGTAAGTGTCCCTGTTCAGGACCAGATGCCCGTTCGTGTAGCCAGTCGTGCCTTCACCTCGCTTTTCCATTGTCATCGTTGAGGCAACTGCGTCGCCGGTTACAGCATATGGCGATCCGCTTGAGCCAGTCGTCCATTGCGAGGCAACAGGCACAACAATGTCGGTGTCGTATTTGCGCTTGATGACCAAATCAGCGTCTGTGAAATTGCGTGACAAGGTGAACGACGCGCTGGAGCCGTTGAGGTCGATTCCAAGCGGGGTGATTGCGTTGAACGGCGCGTAGAACGTTGCTGAGCCGCTGAGGTCGATATCCTCATCTGAGCCGCCGGGTTGCGGCAACGGAACATTCGTGAGGCCGATGGTGAGAGCCAAGCCTGAGGTGGTGGTGTTGACCCACATACCAATGCCAGCGTTCACGCTGTCAAAAGGGACAATTACTTGGGCTTGCTGTGTCAAAGTTACGCCCGGATCGCCCGGCGCGACTGGAACAATCAGATAGATGCCCGAGCTACCGGCAGCTTGGCCTGCGAATTGGGTAAGTTCGACTACAGATTGTAGCTGAACCTCGGAGACTGTTCCGTCTGTGCCTTTGAGGCTATCGAGCCATTCTTGTTCAGTTCCAACAAAGCCGTTGTCTACTGCAATCTCATAGGCGGACTTGCCATCTTCTGCGGTAAAGACGCCTGCATTCTCAAGCATATCGCCTACGATATCAACAAGCTCAGTAACGTTATTGTTCAAGTCCTGAGTGTTAGCTTGCGTTGGTATAATGGAATAGGCAACGCCTGAGGTAGTGGTTCCGGGATATTGCTCTGCTAAGGTCAACTGTGTTGAGTTAACAAATCCGCCAATCTCATAGAGCGAGTTACCAATCTTGAGTGCATCACCTTTCTTGATTGCGTTGGTGAACTGAGTATTGTTACCAGTTACAATATCTGAACCGCTGGTGACGTTGATTGTGCCTGTCTTCTTCCAAGCCATTCGGTGAAATTCTCCTGTTTATACAGGATTATTTATCCCGATGCGCTGGTCAGGATGGCCAATCGCTATCGATATCTACGTTCATAACATCGGCGTTTGATGCTTGGGCCTCGATTGTTTCCTTCAGGGATCGAGCGTGGGCGTGGGTGCTGAAAATGAAGGTCATCATTGCCGCGCTCAAAGCTGAGATGCCCGCACCATCGATCTCAACGTCTTCGTTGTGGTATGAAGTCCAAAAGAACGCGTCAGGCAAAGCCATTCCAGCCGCTACGGCGCTTGCCATACTCGTGACGTTTTGCTGCGCCTGGGCGTCAGCATCCCAGCGCTTGCCGTTCCAAAGAAAGCCGCCCGCAAGTTGCTCGGCCTTCTTGGCTGTCACTTCGTCCTGACGCCTTGCTTTGACGACTTCGACGGGTTGGACCTCGAAGGAGATTTCAGGGCCAGTATAGCGGCCTACGAGCTGGGCCACGTAACGCCCAACGATGTTTGGCACTATGGATAAGCTGCCGCCTTGTGCCTGTGCAATTTGGGCTTCTACGGGCATATTGTTGGTGCCCCGCACCCTGACAGCCGCGTCAGCGGGAAGCTCGTCTAATACTCTGACAGGCGCTTCTGAGGGCATAAAGGGAATGGTAGGGGAAACGACCGTTACCGCTTCGCGCTCCTTGAATTCGCTTTCATCAACCCAATAGCTTTGTGGATCAACATTACCCTCAAGGAAGGCTGTGCCGTCAGTCGCGAGAACATTGAGGTTATCTGCGCCGCATTGAATCTGAGCTAATATCTCTCCTGTCTGTATGTCATATCGAATGAATGTCATTTCTTAAAGCAAACTCCCCAAAATGCTACATTATACCAATAAGGTGCGCCGTCGTTTCCCAGCTTCTGTTGTCTTGCTGTGTAGGTATAGGTTGTGTTGATGTTCGGTGATGGATCAAAGAACGTAGCTGCCATTGTGCGCTTGCCGCTCTGGACCTGAACGTCCGTATGGATTTGGCTCAACACTACTCCGTCAGAACGAATGACGGATAGGTTCAAGTTGTCGTCATCGCCGCCGTCGCGAGCGTAGGTCGCGTTGAGTTGGAGCAGGACTTCGTTGTCGCCGTTGCCCGTGCTGAGCGTAACTCGCGCTGGGTTCACAGAACCGCCAATCGTGTTCCACGTTGTGCTGCTGACGTGGAAGCCATTGAGGTTGGCGAAGAAACCGCCAAAATCGTAGGTCGCCTTGTTCTCGAACTTGTCACCCGCGATGGTAAGGTTCTGAATGTTGGCATTGGTGATTTCCGCATTGGCAATCACGGCCTGCTTGATCCTGACTTGACCTGAAACGACTTCGAAAACAGGTTGAGCGCCATTGGGATGGGCAATCAGGAAGCGATCTGCCATCACGGCAAACTCACTGTTACCATTAGGATCGCTGGCAAGGCCAAAGCCTGACACGCGGCCATTGTTGTTGATACGCAGGGTGTATTGAGCACTCAGGCCATTAATGGCGCTGCCCTGTGCGGTCATCGTCTGCTGGATGGAAACGAACTGGCCGTCATAGCCTGCGGTAATCTGGTCGATGCGCTGGCCTAAGGCGCTGTCAGCATTCGCTCGGGTAGTTTGCTCGCTGTTTAAGGCCGCGACCCAGCCGCTATCGCCGAATTGCGCACTGAGTTGGTCAATGCGCTGGGACAATGCCCCGTCCGCGTTGGAATATGCCGTAGTGATGCTCTGTGTGGCCGCCGTAATCTTACCGTCAATGTCGCTGTTCCATACTGCGGACTGGTCCGTGATGCGTTGCGACAGGGCGCTGTCAGCGTTCACGAGGTTCTGTATCTGGTCGTTGAACTGCGCTTCGTTGTTATCAATGCGGCTCGCAAGTTGCGTGTTCATCGCCGTTAGGGCTTCGTCAGCGTTCGCTCTAGCAATCAATTCCTGCGATATGGCCGTCTCGGCATCGCCAACCCGAGCACCAAGCAAAGTCAGACTTTGGCTAAGGGCTTCGTCCTCATTAGCTCGTGTAATCTGCTCTTCCGTGAGGATGCTCTCGGCGTCACCGACACGAGTTTCCAACGCAAGAAAGCGTGAGGCAACGAGGGTGCCATCCTCTTCAATGGAGGTTTTCAGTTCCTCAATCGCACGGTGATTGATGTTAGAGTAGGCGTTAGACACTTTGAGGAATGCAGTGCTTTGTTTGACCTGCAATGCATTCAAATGCTCAATCTGCTCGTGTAAGACTGGCAGGAGCATACTCTCCTGAGAGAGTGTATGAATTTCTATCGTTGCTTCGTTGAGTAAGTCAGTCCCGAAAGCATCATATGCAGCGTAGGTCACATAATAATCTGTGTCCGGCTGCATCTGCAGTTGAACGATGTTGTTCGGCCCGATGTATTTGGAAGTGACCTGATCCTTACGAACAGGTGTCTGGGTGTCAGCCCAAACGCAGAAGCCTGCCCAATCCGTGTCATCTGGCTTGGTGAAGCTGAACTGCACCATATCATAGCCATTGTAATACATCATTGGCGGAACGTCTGGTGTTGGGTTGAGAGCATCAACCTCAAGCTCTGCTGACCAGTTGCCTGCGCCGTCTTGGGTGGCCAGATAGATTTTTGGAGAGCGAGTTAGGCCAGCATCAAGATTTTCCTGAAACGTGAGAACGTCCTTATAGCCGCGCATTCCGTCACCGTTGGTGTATTGCGCAGCGTTCTCGGCATTGATGAAGTGGACCACGGTATCGTTGGCACATTCATACCTGACGCGGTATTGAAACTCGCGTCCGTTCGCTGGGTTCTCTTCAAATCTGACTGTTAAATCTGCACCTGTAAATTCTACGCTTGCCACTACTGATTAAGCCCCACGAATATAGGCGGTAGCAAAGTGCCTTCTTCGCCTGCTCCGTAGGAAAACTCGTGCGTTAGAAGTGCTGCTTCACCTGACCTGTTTAAGATATTTATCGCTCTTACTGAGAACGTGTAGGTTCCGGGCTGGGCATCATCCAAAGTGCAAAAGGTGTTGTGTCCTTGGTATATGCGCTCCCAAGCGCTGGTGAATGGGCGTAGGACTTCAACAACGTAGCCATTGATGGGAGTTATCTGGCCGACATTCTCGCCAACTGGAAGAACGTTCACAGCATCCCAAGAGAGGTTAATCTCGTGATGAATGCCTGTTAGATCATCAATCCAGCTATTGTTGCTTGCCTTCAATCCAGTCGGTTTCGGGATGGCTGTTGGTATCTGTGACCAAGGAATGTCCGCAACAGGGACGTTGTCGTCCAGCCAAGCATATTTGCCTTCAATGTGAAGCTGCGCCGTCACGGTGTATTGCGACGGACCATTTTCCTTGATGTCGATGATACGGAATGTGCGCGGCTGGATTGCCTCACTGCCAACCTCAACGATGCTGATTGGCGTTCCTGCTTCAAGGTCCGTTGTGTCGAACGGCACTTGGTTAGTGATCGTGTCAATGGACTGAACCAGAACAGGGCGCACGGTCATTGCGTTGTCGCCAATGTAGATGCGGGCATTGTAGCTGGTGTTCGCCTTCAATGTGATGGCGTTGTCCATCTTCGCGTGGGTCGGCGTAACCTCAAGAACACGCCCTGTGGGGGCCAAACCTGAGACGTTCCAGTCGTGGACCTCAATCAATTGGCCTGGCGCATAGGCTGCGCCTGCCAACATCGTGTCAAACTCGACGGTTTCGTGTTCGTTCTGGCTGATGAAGGTGAGGATACGAGCGTAGTCGTATGCCTCCTGCTTGTTGGTGCAGCCAATCTTGTAGACCCTGTTGGAGACTACACCGTTGTTGGACAGTCCAAGGGCGCGATTGGTGGCAATTGCCGCGTCATCGCGGTAGATGACCAAGGCCTTTCTGCCGTAGTCATCCATATTGTCGTATTCAACGATGGTTTCGTTGACACGTTCTTGAATGTTCGTGCTTTTGTAGCGGAACAGGCCGTCCTTGATGACCGCGTTGTTGACGAAGTGGTCAACGGCACTTTGTGGGCGATCTTGCGCTAAGATGATTTGCGAGCCGGCGTGATGTGGCCAAGCACGGAATGTCTGTGCCAACTCCTTGAGAGCGGACCAACCTTCCTTTTCGTCCACGAATTGCTTGTTGAGCGTGAAGCGTGGACGGCCATTTACGTCCTGATCGCAATACTGCGCCGCCTGATAGAGTGAGATTGGGCTGAAAAACGTCTCTGGTAGGCCGCAGGCCATCGCGACGTTGGTTGCAAGTTCATACCAGTGCCAGACTGGATTTTTGGTGACTGCGTAACTCCAAGCGCCAGACCAAGCGCCTGTATATGTGCGGGTTACAGGATTGTAGTTGTCAGGGACGCGGACCTTCTGCCCACGGCAGATGAGAGCAATCTCAGGCCACGAGTTTGCATCGAACTGCGCGAGGTCGATCGCTGCGCCAAACAGGGCTGTTGGAACTTCGCCGCCGCTACCATCATAGGCAAGCTCACGGTCTTGGATTTCTACCCAACCACGGAATGCGGTGTCGTTCTGTAGCTTGTCGTCGGTGCTGTCTGGCGTGATGCGATAAACGCGGAACATCCAGCCCTGAGCATCGTCTTTGTAGCCCTCAGGAGCCGCCAACTCATATTCGCGGTCGAAAGGATCGCTGCTCTTTTCCTGAATGCGCCAAGTGCCAGCAGGCGTCCAAACTGTGTCGTTGACGCGCTTGACCTCAGCACCAACAGAGCAGTCCGTTGTCTTCTGGTTTCCCTTCTTGGTGGTGCGTAGGAGCGCATTGTAGCGAATGCGTATCTTGACGCGGTTGACCTGATTGTCAGTGACGGAGTTGGTCACATAGACCTGTGAGCCGCCCGAATTGAGCTTGGTTAGATCAACGCTCGCATCAAAGACGCTGGTAACGCCCGGTGTGATCGGTGAAGCTGTCTGGCCTTCGATGCCTCGTCGCTCGGTCCAGCTAAATCCCTTGTAGTTGCGCGCGCCTGTGCCACGGTCACGAAGCGGCACCTCGTTGACGAGGATATTCTTCTCTTTTTCCTCCCACGTCGAACCTACGATGCCGCCAGTTTCCCCAGCGCCATATGCGGCAAGGATACGTAATGTCGCATCTGAGAAGGTGGTGTTTGCGATGGTCTTGCCACCACCCTTTTCGCCTTGGACGACCTCAGCAATGTAACCGCCTTCGCTTGGATCATAGACGGAAGTGCCGTCGTTGTTGGAAACGCCAGTGGTCGCGTCAATGAGCGCGCCTGATTTTCGCTCCATCAGTCCGCGAAAGCCGCTGCTGCCAGCACCGCCACCTGAGTTGGTAATGTCTACGTCTGTCTCAATGACGTTGAAGCCGCAGAGCACTTCATCGCCTGCTACGTATGGAAGAACGACGCCTTCCTCGTTCGTGTTGAGGCCGTTCTCGTAGAGCGCCGATTTGCGCTTATCGTTCTTGGTCTGCGTTGGTGGAAACAGCAGGCTCATAAGCAAGCTGATGCCGATGCTAACTGCCGTTGAAACAAGGGCAGTGATGAGCATTGCACTGGTGATTTCGTGGCCGCTGACAAACGGTGCGATGTGGATCACGGCTCCATCTGGAACGAACCACTCGTGCAGTTGCTCACGGCTCAAGCTGCTGGATTTTGCCAGCGTTGGACCGACACGCACCATTGCGGGCGTTATGTCCAACTGCTGTTTGATTGGGTAATACTGCTCAAGGAAATCAAAAACGTCCTTGATGCGATTGACGTAGAACGTCTTTGGTTTTTTGTGCCCTTTGGGCATTCTGTCTTTGAATGCGCCGTGTAGTTGAACTTTAATCTGCATCCATAAGTTTCTCCGAATGTCTCCAAAAGCTCACTGCCCATCGTTGAAGCAGAAGCTCTTCATTGGTCATTATCCAGTGCTCACTCAGCTTCATATTTGGCTGGTGAAGGTAGGTTGATTGCCCCAAGTAGATTGCGCAGTGGTTCGCGGTTGCACTGCGCCAGTGCATCAGTGCTAAGTCACCATATTGGCGCTCGTGTCGCTGGATGCGTTTGAACCCCAAGCGCTGAGGCCAGTATGCGAATGGATCGTGGCCGCGTGGGTGTAGGTGATGCGGTCCCGGCTCTCTCACGCGCGGAATGGGATCTATCTTTACGCCGTGCTGGGCATACCAATCCGTGCAGAGCGTCCAGCAATCACGGATGCCCCAAAGGAACGTTCTGCCAAGCAATTCGCCCTGATAGGCATCTGGACCCCATATTTCTGGGTATGAGGCGCTGTAGACGCTGACAGGGCAGGTATCTGGGTTGCCACGCACTGCGACAATGCCCCAATTCCATCCAGTCGCAATCTGGCTCTCTGTGTCGCGGTCGCTTGGCTCAGCGCTACCGTTGGGGTGGCTGTGTAGGAATAACCGCGGTTTGCGCTTGAGCAATCTCGCTTGGTCCTCGATGGACAGCTTGAACTCGTAAGCTGCATCCGTTCCCTCGGCGATGTTTGGAATCTCTTCCCAAGTGCTGTCATCCCAGATGGCAACGACTGCTTCACGAGGGTATGCTTTGAGGAAGATTGGCTTAATGGCTTCCCATTGTGCGTCAGTGATCAAGTGCTTCATCACATATTTAGCGAAGCAACTGTGATCCTAACCCTGGGTAATGCTCTCTCGTCATTTTGAAACGAGGTATCTTAGCGACTTGAAAGTCTATGTGCGTCGCAAGTTCCAAGCTCAATGATCGGCCATTGCCAGATACAGAATTTAACAGGTAACGGGCTTCGCTGAACGCCGCATAGGGGTTTTGGGCTACAACGTCCTGATAGAGAGCCTGATAGCGAGTTACAGGTGCGCCCGATGCAAGGTTGAGAAGGCGCAGCGTGACATAGAGTTGTCCGTTTACGTCTGGAACATCGACAGTAGGGCGAACGAGGTTTTCGCCGCCATCTTGCCAGCCCGAGGAAACGAAGGGCACAGGCACCCATTGCTGACTATCCCAAGTGACATAGCCTTGCTCTGGCGTGTCGCCTTCAAAGGTGCTGCTGTTGCAGAAAAAATAGGGCTGCTCGCCAAAGGCCGTCAGGTCGATTTTCAGGAACTCAACGAGCTGGTCCGCAGTGGTCTTATGCAATCGGCTCATACAACATCAAACCCGACTGCTAATGTGACTTTATCTCTCCCATCTTCGCGTTCTTGCAAGGAAAAGCTGTCTGTTGGGCGTAGCTTAATCTCTCCGCGTATGTTGCAGGTGTAGGTGAAAACCTCGTTGAAGAATCCAGCCTTGAATTGGTTCAAAAGGGCGAGGGCATCTGCCTTTGGCAATACCCAAAGCAACGTTGCGCTCTCAGTCCAAGGTCTGATGCCGACGGTTGAACTCATCTTCAATGAGCCTGTTTCCATCGTGATCTTTTTGACCGAACCTTGCCAATCAATCGGTGTAATCAAATATCCCTGATGCGGTAATGCTGTCATCCAATACGCTTGCTCCTATCCATTTCTCGTCTGACTTCTGCGCGAATGTCTCGCTTGTAGGCGTCCAACTGACTCTTCATCTGCTGCAATGTGTTGTCGTTCGCGCTGCCGTAGATATTTATGTTGGTGCCGCCGATGCTGAGGCCGTTGCCGCCCATATTGGCCATATCGCGGTTGCTGATGATACGGCCTGCGGTGTTGGGGACGAAAAGCTCGCGTCCACGTTCGCCAACCATATATGCTGTGCCTGCATCGACTGAGCCGCCGCCAGCGCGGAAACCGCCAAAGCCAAGGGCGCTTGTGATCGCGCCAGTGAGCAAACCGCCAATGCCGCCGCTGTTCAATTCCTTCATCTTGTCGCCCAAAATGATCGACTGAATGATGGCCTTGGCAATGTTCTGCAGGAAGCTCTGGAAGAAGGACTTCATTGCGCGGTCTGGATCATCCCAGAGGTCGCTTAAGATGCCCTGCAACTGGTCAGCTTGCTCAAGCTGTGTGGTGATGCTGACATTCTCAAGCTGGGCCTTTTCCAAGGCGTCGATGCGTTCAATGCGCTTCTGGATTTCGTCGTTCGATGCACCCGAAGCTAAAGCCTCATCGCGGAGTGCCTGAGAGCGTTGTTGGATTTGAGCAATGTCGCGTTCTTGCTGGGCTTGCTGTGGATTGACCTTATCAAGCAGAGCCAGCTTTGTGTCCTGCTCTTGTAAACCAATGCTCTTGTCTAACTGCTTGAGCTTTTCGACGGCCTTAAGCGCTTCCATCTGACGATAGATTGCGCGGGTCTTATCGTCGAATGCCTTAATCTCAGCAGTGTTGAGGTCTTGGCCGTCTTTGATGCCTGCACGACGACGCGCTTCAACAATGAAGAGGTCTTCCTCGCTGAGGCGCATATCCTTGTATTTTTGGTCAAGGGCAGCGAGTTCGTCCGTCATACCCTTGGATTGCTGGCCAGTCTGTAGGGCTTTGACCAACTTGACTACGGCTGCGGCCTTTTCGTTGGTGAGAGCAATGTCACGTGGGAGGCCCGCGCGAACAAGCGCGTCCCTGATTGCCTTCTCGTCCTCGGTCTCACTGAGTTGGAGGATGCTGTCGTTAAGCTCGCGGATGGTGTCGTTGTATTTCTTGGCAGCGTCCTCAGCTTCCTTCTTGGCCTTCTTGGCCGCGTCGTCTGCCGCCTTCTGCTTCTTGCTGGCGTCTGTTCCTGCGTTGCCGCCGCTTGTAGGTGTCGCGCCGCCAGCAACATCGTCCAAGCTGGCAGTGGTCTTCTTGGTTCTACCTGTCGCACGATCCAGAGCAGCTTGGTTTGCCTTCGCATCCTTGTAGACTCTGGCAGCTTCATCCGCTGTTTCCCTGATCGCCTTTCCAGCAATGCCCATCTGGGCTTGAAGGGCAGCGCCTACGCCATCGAACGCATTGAAATTGCCGCTCAGGAATGATGCAATGCGGGCACCGATTTCCTTGAAGATGCCTGTCACGGACGCAAAAGCGGCCTTGAACAGCTTTGGTATGTTCAATGCTACAGACTTAACGGCACGCAGGATGCCCATAAAAGCCTGTTGCATCGTTTGAGATGATTGGTTGCTGGATAATCCAAGCCAATCCCAAAGCGCACCGAATTTATCGCGAACGAAATCAACAACGGCTTTAACGACTGAGTTGATTAAGCCAAAAGCCTCGCCAATGAGATTGGCTGCTATAGACGCGCCTTCACCTAAGATATTCCAGTAAAGGGCCAGAGTTTCCATTAGAGTGAGGCTATCTTCACCACCTTTGAAAGCGTCAAAGAAGCCAACCACACCTTGGGCTAACTCAACGGCGATGTCGACGATGCCTGAGAAGATTGAGCCAATGGCTTTGATCGCAGGAGTTGCAGCTTGTAGGCCATTGGTGACGCCGTTGACGATATCCGTCATTGCATTCGCGAAATCACCTTCTCCAAGTGATGCGAATGTGAGGAAAATCTGGTCCTTTAAGCTGGACCAAGCGCCTGACAGGGTAGCCGTCTGACGCTCCATTGCGCCCGCGAACTGAGTGTTACCGATGGCTTGAAGGTATTTCTCAATGTCGGCAGCGTTTTTGGAGACGGTAGTGGTGACACCTTGGAACGTGAATTTGACCTTATCGCCCTCAGTCTTGGACTTAATGCCAAATTCCTTGAGGCGCTCGAACTCGCCGGTCGTTGCGTCTGCAACAGCCTCGATCATCTGGCTGAGGTCTTTGCCCATAGCGGCGGCAGTGTTGCCGTAGCTGGTTAGGGCAGCCTCAGACGGAGTGAGGCCAAGCGCCTTGAGTTTGACGAAGCCCTCTACGGCTTGGTCGAGAGAGAAGGGCGTTTCCTGAGCGAACTTTGCCAGTGCATCGAACGCAACGCCTGCCTTCTGAGCATCGCCAACGACTGTTGTAAGGCTGGCCTTGTAGGTCTGCACCTGTGCCGCAGCATTGAGTGCCGCAACTCCCACACCGGCAATTGCCGCGCCAACAAGGAGAGGGCCACTTGCAAGGGCACCAGATCCCAACGACGCGATGGAACCCCCAAGGGGTGTCATACTGGCAGCAGCTTGAACGGCGTTTCCACGCAACGTCGCCAATGAGCCGCTAACGTCCCTAACTGGACCTGGCTTTATCTGATCGAGCGGGTTGCGGATTTTCTGAGCACGAATCTGCTCAAGCTCACGGCGCAGACGAGCCAATTCCGCCTGTGCTTCGCGGGCATCCTCAGGAAGCGAACCAAGGGGATCGCTGGGAGCCTTTACGCCAGTGATGGATTGAAGCGCCTGACGGGTGCCGTTTAGCGCGTTGGTGGATTTCTGAGCCTCAGCGGGCAGACTGCCAACGAGAGCGTTTCTAACCTTGACGTTATTAATGCTACCAAGAGCATTCCTGATGGTGCGGGAGGCAGTGCTTGCCTTGCTCTCGGCGCTCTCAGCCGCTGAAATGAATAGGTTTAGCTGTTGGATGGCACCTGAGGCGCTACCATCCAGATTAAATTCAAGATTCTCGTCTGCCACGTATAAGCCGCGCTCCTTTTTCTTTTATTTATGGATGCGCGTTGTCTGGAACCCCTTCCGCTAACTGCTTGTCCAGTTTGCTCAATGCAGCATCAAGCTCGGACAAATCATCGAATTCAACGATGCCTGATTGCTCTCTTTCGACTTCCTCCATAATCTCAAGTTTGTTGATGATGATTAGGAGGTATTCAGGAACAGTCATTTCCCAAATGTCGCCGGGAGGTATGCCCCACTCAATCAGGCTCGCGTAAGCGATATCACTGCCTGATGTTAGCTTGCTTTTGCGACTACCTTTTTTTTAGTTTTCTTCTCAGTCTCGGCAAGCAAGGCCTCATACTCTACGCCCATAATGGTGCAGATGGCTTCTTGAAGCTCTTTTAGGGTCGTTTCATTGAGGTCGTCTGCGCCTTTCAACCAACCCATTATTGCGTCTCGATCCATTTGGTCGGCGAGGGATTTCTTTGGTTCTGCGGCGTCGTAGAAATCGATCATAAAACTGTAGAGGATTTCGACTGGTGCTGTCATCGAGTTGGCATTTAAGGCAGCGTAATAGAGCGGATTGTCTGTGCCTGTAGCTGCTTCAAACTTCTTGAGATTGATGAAGTTCGATTGTAGTTTGATGGTGTAGGTCTTGCCTGTCTCTTTGTCTGTTAATGAGAACGTAGCAGTCCCAATTCTATCTTTGAACATAAGTGAGAAGTTCCTTTGAGTTTTGGGCGGCGAAGAGGAATTCCAGTGCCGCCCATTCTCACTTATTTATAATTATGCTGCTGGTTCGTATGCTCTTGCAGGCAAGTTACGAGTGAAGATACCTGAGCTTTCAAGGGTGAAGGTGAATTCAACCAAGCCTGTTGCAGATGCTTTTTCTTCTGTTTCTGAAACGAGGAAGTTGCCTTCGATGTAGACCTTGTCAGTTGCATCTGTTGCGGCTGCGAGATTTGCTTCTGAACGACCGCTAACGTCACGAACTTGGAAGCCAATTGTGGTTCCGTCAGCAGCGATGAGCGCAGCGTGGCCAGCGTCGTTTTCGACGACAGTTTCAGCGGTGCCTTTGATGGTCATCTGACGCGGGCCAGCGTCAACGACGTTACCATAGGATTTGGTGTTATATGTTTCGTTATCTGATTTCAACGAGATGGTGATTTCGTTTTCAGTGCCGATCATCTTGTAGTCATCATCGGTGTATGGAACTGTATCAGCATCTTCTCGTTCGATCAAAATGAATAACTTTAGGTTCTTACCCTTAAAAAGAGCCATTTCTGGAATCCTCCAATATATTGTTTTGATTATTTATGGAGGAATTGTGTTGCCCCTTAGATTAGGAGTTGATGTAGAACCTGATGGGATAGATAGATCGGTTGTTTCCTCGCTCGGGTGATGGTCTGTGAATGAACCCGTTGGTTTCGATGATGAGGGTGCTGTCGAGGATCGCGAGAAAGCGCTTGCTTAGCTTGATAAACTCAAAGCTAAGGTCATCTGACCATAGGTTAATGTTAGCCCTCCAAGAACCAATCTTGTCGTCGAGGCAGTAAACTCCATCCAATGTGATACAGGGCAGAAGCGGCTTGCCGCTGTCATCGACAGGGGGAATGCCCAGATGGAAGGAGGCTCCTACCGCTTTGACCTCTGGGTCAGCGAGGATGGTATCTGTAATGGTCGTGATGAACTCGTCTAACGTCATAGGAACTCCTTGAGCTTGGCGCGCACTCTCGCCAGCAGCTTGCGGCGCATCTTCTGGATGGCTGGTGCAATTGTGGGACGCGCAGGCATATTGATCGTGCCTTCCTCGACTTCCGTTGAGTGAGGTGCGCTGGCGTAAATACGGATTTGATTTGGATTGACGGCACCGCCGATACCGTCACGAAATTCGCCCGTATCAACAGGGGCGATTGATTGAGCGTAGGGCACAACGTCTTGGTCCACCCAATCCTGAGCAGCACCAAGAAAGGCGTCTCGCTCCATCGCCCGCTTGATGTCCTTCGCACGGCGAATGAGGACGTTTATCCCCCTGATGCTCATACAACGGTCGCCTCCTGTAAGAGCGCGCCGCGAGAACCTGCCTCATAGGTGTTTGATGCTGTCACCTTCCAAGTGGCGTTGCCGATCTTGATGGTGGCGCCGACGATGGAGCGATCCAACACAGGGAGATAAATGCGCTTCTCGTATGAAGGGGCACCAGACTGTGTGGCAACGCGAACGGTCGCCTCGTAGGCAAAGGTATCAGTGTAGCTGGGTTTGGGTGCTTTTTTGCCCAAGTCTGTGGTGGCTTGCCACGTGATCCTTGCTGGCTTGCTGTTGAGCTTGATCGCCCTTTCTATCGTTCGCTGGAGGCTCATACTCAGGCCCCCACGATTGGCTGTCCAACGAACACGCCGTATTGCGCGGTGCGCTTGAGAATGTCGGCTGCCTCGCGGATTGCGTTGACGTATGCGATCTTCAAGCCGCCCGGCAATTGTAGGCCCTGACTGTCGCCCTGTGTGTCTGAAATCAGGTTCAAGCCCTGCTTGCGCAGCACGGCGATAAGAGCCTGCGCCTCCTTTATCTCAAGGGGAACAACATCGTCGGGGATGGTTGGCGCAGCACTGGAACCTGAGAGATACTGAGCTTTGTAGAGCAGGACTTCACTGTCTGATGCATTCAAGTCCCAGGTTGCATCGTAACCGCGCTTGTAGCCCGGTTTGACGACTTCCTTGCGCGGCCAAGCGAGATTTTGCTCAACCGTCGCTGGCTTGCCTGTCCACGAGAATAGCTGATCCAGATCGCGGGCAGCTTCGATCAGGTATACATCATCAGTTTCGTCCGTGGCCAACTGAGTGCCCTTGGCCATAAAGCTGGCGTGGACATTGAGCAGAATGGCGTTTGCCTCTGCGATAGTGATGTATGAATTTTGGTTAGTTCCCGTGGTTTCGATAGGCATCCCCGCGCGTTCCTGTGATTGTTTTCAGTATTTAGCGGAGAGGGGTGTTGCCCAAAGGAAAAGGGCCTTGGAGTTGCCTCCAAAGCCCCTGATTTCCGTGATTTGCAGTAGATTAAGCAGCCTTGACGTAGAGGGCGCGGAATGCGCTGAAATCTACGATTGAGCTGGAAGTTCTGCGGCGTGCCCAGTAGTTGACAAAGCCCTTGCTGGTGTATGGGTCAGCCAACCAACGAAGTGGTGAAGCGTCCGCAATGACGAACTTGCTAAAGTCGCCGTAGATAGCGACTGGAACATCACCAGCAGCGGCTACAGTTGGAAAGAAATCTGAGGTGATGTAGGAATCGCCGAAGATTGTTGACTTACCGCCTGATGCAACGTTGCCCATTGACCAGATATAGTTACCCATATCATCCTTTAAGGTCATCAACTTCAATTCAACGTCCTTTGAGAACATCCAAGAGCCGGTGTGACGGGTTGGAAGCAATGAACGGACTGTGGCGAAGTCGGTGAAATCAATCACGCTTGCAGTGCCGGTTTCAGCACCTGCCATTGAACCTAAGGTCGCAGTGCGGTTTGTAACGCCAGAGACCAACTTGGTCTGAGCCAAGAGGCCGTTCTTAATTGAACCACCTTCTGCTAATGGGTTCTGGATCGTGCCAGTAAGGAAAATCTCTGATTCCTTTTCACCGATAGCAGATGCGATATCGGTCAAAACGATGTTCACTAAATCAACAACTGCGTCACCTTCGGTTGCCCAAACTGTGAGCTTTTCTTCTGCGTTCACTTCTTTTGGAGTGAATGTGATGGTGTCGATTTGTGGTGCTGCTGAGGTGTGGATTGCGTCAAATTCACCACGAATGTCTGCTGTTCCACCAGTGAACTTAACTGGTTGGACGTAGTTCATACCTTGTGAGATAACGCGAGCAACGTTACGGATCGGGGCAGATTGACGAATGTAACCGTCAACCAATGAACCAATAACCTTAGGAAGCAAGTTGCCGCCTTCTGAGGAAACTGTAAGTGACATTTGATCGCCTACTGCCTTGCTATAAAGCTCCATACCTTGACGTTCAAAAGTGCTGTCGCCCTTTGCAAAATACTCTCCAACCAATTCCTTTGCTTGGTCTACGAGTTCTTCTGCGTCGATTGCTACTGGAGCATTCTTAGCTGCAAGCAACTCGGAAACTGAGGTTTCGATTCTGGTGATTTTTTCTTGAGTTACGGTATCGTAGCTCTTAATTTGGTTTTCTGTTTCAGTGCGTAAAGCCTCTACGCTGTCAGCAAGTGCTTTAACTTGTTCTGGTGTTAAATCGCTCATATTTGAGTCTCCGATTATTATTATGTTTTTGGTGACTCACGGAATGCGCGAGGCTGTTCACATAAGAGTCCTTCTCCCTGCTCAAACTTATTGAGTGGGTTACAGGATTATTTATTTCTTTCGTTTTGTTATGCGGCTATTTGCCCAATATCCTGAACAGGCGGCCCAACTCGTTCTGGATTGCCTTAGCGGCGGCCTTTGCTGCCTCGTCGTCGTTTTGGGTGTCTACGGGCGCGTCTGGCGCTTCTTGGGCGGGTTCCTCCGATGAGAGGTCCACAAGGCCAATCTCATCGTCGTTGGCAGCGTCATCAACCTGCTTGGCGATGAGAAAATCCATATAGTCTGAAACAGCCTTCTGGTGCTCAAGGCTGAGGTCGCCAAAGCGGCCTTCCAAGCTGCTCTTGATGCCAGTCAGGCGAGCTTCGACGTTGCAAGGGAAGGTGACAACGCTGACCTCAAAGAGGTGAATTTCCTTCAAGCGCTGGATTTGGCCGTCTTTGGTTTGCTCGACGACGATCTTGTCTTTGGGCACGCGATAACCAATGGAGAAGGAATCAAGCGCACCCATCTTCATAAGTTCGCGGGTTTCTTGAGCGCGTTGGGTGTTTGCGAACTGAGCCTTGATGAAAAGGCCGTGTTCGTCTTCGCGTATCTCTTGGATGATACCAATTGGCTCTTGCTTATTATGCTGCCAAAGGAAACGAACGCGCTGTGCGCCTTGTTGGATGCTCTTTGTGAAGGCACCTTTCTCTACAACGTCGCCAACCTGATCGATGTTACCAAACTTGCTTGCGTAGCCTTCTACGGTTCCTTTCTCGTCATTGTAGGAGTCAATCTTGAACTCCTTAAATCTAAGTCCATTAGTCATTCGTGTTCGCGTCTCCCCTGTTTCCTGAATCTGCGTTGAAACCTACTGGTCCCTTTGGTTTTGTTTCTGGTTGACCATTCTGCACTGCGGCTGGCTTCATAAGCTCATTGCCGTCTGCCACTTCGGCTTTGCCAAGCACGGCGCGCACTTCGTTCGCGGTGAAGCAGCCCATCGAGGCCATATCTTTGGCCATTTGAAGCTGGTCGTCTTGGATGTGGTCTATCTGCGTCTCATCGACAGCGAGCTTCGCCGTTGGATCGACGTATTTACGGATGCCCCACTCAAGCTGGCCGATGAGCCAATGCGCCTCAGGACCAATGAAGGTGCGGTAGAATATCTTGTCGCCGGCGCGCATATTTGCGTAGGTGGTCTGCGTCGTGCTGTTGAGCAGCACGCCTGGCACCTTGAATGCGTCTTGGATGGATGCAGCTACGGCGGCGCGGACGTTGATGAGGTCCAACTCAGTGAACGATAGCTGTGTGCTGATGAAATCCATACCGTTGGCCAGCACGTTGATATTCCTGTGATCGTTAAGCTGTTGGATGAAGTGCTTCGACTCTGCGAGGTCTTTCTCTGACCTGATCGCGGGCGCAGTGAGTAATCCGTTCTTGGTGCCGCCGTTGCCAAACTTGGTGGCAATCAGTTCCTCGATGGTGAGCCAGATATCGACGGAACGGAGAGCGCTATCGCCTGCGCCAGCGCCTTCGCTTGCTGAGAGCGGGTTGTGATAGGAAATGCGCTGTAGGTAGCCTTCAGCGGGCTTGTAGCTCTTGCCATTGAGTTCGAGGCAGCTCGTGGTGTTGCCCAAGCTGTCATACTTGAAAATAAGCTGGGGGAGGGAGGATTTCCCGCTCAATGCAGCAGGTCGATACTCGTATCGCTGTTCCTTGACGTTGTTGACGATGAGGTCCTGACGGAGCGCCCAGATATATGGATCAAATGGGTTTCTGAGGTCGTAGAACAGGTAAACGTCGCCACCGATCGACAAGCTGGTTTCCCATACGCGAAGCGCGTTGGAGAGCGTCTTATCCGTGGGATTCGGGGATTTGAGCAGCTTTTGAGTTGCTTCGTTGCCCTCGGTCAGCACATCAATGTTGGCGACGCCCTGAGCGCGCTTGTCGATGCAAGCACGGCTGACACTGCACTTGAAATAGAACCTGTCTGCGCGTTCTGCGAACGTCTTGGCAGTGGTCCAGTTTTGTTTGGTGACATTTGGTAGCGTGAGAGAGCTTAGATCGTAGGCAAGATCGTTTTGCGGCTCGTATTGTGAATAGTCATAGCTCTTTTGCTCGACGTCAAGGTCTGCCAGAGTCTCTTTTGTAAATCCCTCATATGCTCCTATGAGTGCGTTTAATAATCCCATCACTTAGCCCTGAAATATCTTTTCAGTATTTAGCTGGGCAAAGGGATTATGCTTCGATTAGAACCTGTAGTTTGGCAGAGAGAAACCCAATCCATAGAACGGCCTTGGCTTTGCTAACTCACGAAGTCCTGTTGAAAGTGCGTCAACACGGTCTGGTGAGGCATTGCGATCACCCAAAACATCATAGAAATCGACCATCTGTTGCATTAGTTCGGGGAAGCGCGTGAAGTGCTGGACGCGGCCTTGTTCGTAGAGGGCCTGTGCTTGCTCAGCGCGATCCTTCTTGCTCGCTTTGGCAGTTTGCTGGATGCCTTCAACCCACATCTGAGGCTCGCCATCGCGCAGATATTCGTCGATGCCTTGGTTCGCGTTGGTTTCCACCAAAACGCGGTCGCCAGCAGTGCAGTAGGTGCGCCAAGCATCAATCACGACCTGCCGCCATATGGACGCCTTCCCCTTGCAGGTGAGGTCCGCGAGAACCCACAAATCATCCCCCTTGCGACCAAGCAGGATGATGCCGTTTTCGTCTCGACCGCCGCCAGACGGGTCGATCGAAATCATCCGCTCGTCCATTGTCTCAGCGAACTTGAGCAAGGATACTCGTGGTTCGCGCGTTACCT
The DNA here is from genome assembly GCF_017312445.1 of Novosphingobium sp. PY1. Taxonomy (NCBI): domain Bacteria; kingdom Pseudomonadati; phylum Pseudomonadota; class Alphaproteobacteria; order Sphingomonadales; family Sphingomonadaceae; genus Novosphingobium; species Novosphingobium sp. PY1. Next base: position 40,894 of record NZ_BLTI01000001.1, read on the forward strand.
GTTCAAGCTGGTCCTGCGTCCAGAGATAATCGTCTGCGCCAGTCCATTCACCAAGGCTCTCTTCCTCGAATTTCTTGATCGAGAGGTTGGCCTTTTGACCGCGAAAGAACGTGTCTGGCAGGTTCTTGTTTTCGCCACTGCTTCCTGTGGTGACGATGGTATCTGGTAGCTCTTCGACCTTCTTGAGCCATTCAGCGCCACGAAGCGGGGTCGAAGTGAGGATGATCTTGGGGTTTGTGCCTTCACGAACACAGTTCTGGATATTCCCCCAACTGATTTCGCCCTTTGGCCATTTGATAAGCTCATCCGCGTAAGCCCACGGCACGGATAGACCGCGAATATCCTCTGGGTTGTCACCAGTGCGGACCACAGCCGTTGAGCCATTTGGCCACTGAACTTCGAGCTTTCGTTCGCTGTAAACTGGCTGGAAATCTGGTGGAGCGAGAGCCTTTAGCCCTGACGGCCCGTTGAAGATTGTTGCCCAGAAGTCCTTGTGCGTGGCAGCGACGATCAGGCCTTGTTGACCGGGGAATTCGTATCTGGCGAGGCGGTTGATACCTGCTGATGCTGCGTGGTTCTTGCCAAATCCACGGCCAGTCCTGAGGAACCAGATATACCAGTCACCGTCTGGCATTTCCTGCTTTGGTCGCAGGGTGAAAGCTGGGTCTTCAAGTTCGTAGAGGACTGCTTGGTGTAAGTCTGGTGATAGATCATAGGCTAAGGCGAGTATCTGATTGCCTGTTCGCCCGTTTCGTATATGTCCCTTAATCCACTCCTTAACTTTCCTTCGTTGTTCAAATTGACTCAATCGATAGGGTTCTCCTTGTCAAACTCAGCAATCTGAGCATCAATAACGTTAAGTGCTTTGGTGAGGGTTTTGGCCTTGGCTATTTCCATCTTCTCAAGATGCTGAATGCGCTTTTCTTCAGCTTCGTATTTCTTGAGAATGGCCTCTTCGACCTTGATGGCGTTGGCAGCACGATCCTTGGCCTTCATATCCCCGTAGAGCAGTTCCATCAGCGCGATATCGAGGCTGGTTTCAACGTGCTTCTCAGCGAATTCCTCACGGCTTAAGCCCTGCACGTAGGCGGCTTTGATCTTCTTCCTGACTGAGACAACGATATCTTCCGCCTCGTTCTTCCACGCTGCTGGCGTATGCAGGCGCACGTGGGGCACCACAGGCGCAACAGGGTCTTCGATTATCGCCCTGACAAGCTCACGACCGCTTTCCTCGTCAGGAATGTATGTGTGCAAGGGATCGCGCTCGTTTGGCGCTGCGAAGGGCGATTTTGGGCTATTGCGGCGCTCTCGGCGCTCGATGGCGCGGGGATTGTCTTTGTCTGTCATCCCATATTTATTAAGATCGGGATTTGACGGCACACTAAGCCGCAGCGAAAGATGGCAAACTTGTCCACGCCTTAGGAGTTACGTTGCCAATGCCTGTCGGTCTCCATCAGAATTTGCAGACCAAGCTGATCAACGATCTCGCTCAAGTGATACCTTATCTTGAAGTTACCCGAGGCATTGCACTCAGTAGTCCATCCATATCGAGACTTGTGGAATTGAACTCCAGTTTGCCCGGGCACGGCGATATTCGAGATAAGCTGACTGCGTGGGTCTCGGACCAACCTCTCTCAGACTTCGTAGCCGGATATATCAACGACGCCTTGATGGCGGACAGCTATGTTGATGGCAGCGTTGTTCCGCTGATGTCCGTTCCTGGCTGGGAAGACGCAAACGCCCAAGCAGCCATTATAGTCGAGGAGTTCGAAAGGCTGCCGAAGACCTATTTCGTGTCCATCTCGGCGCCGAGCGGTATGGACGAATTCCTCCGTGCAACAGAAGGCCAAATGCGTCTGGCTAATCGCGCACGGATTGTCTTAGCTGATGATGAATTTGTGGAACATCATCCTGTTACAACGGGAGACGATGTTCGCGATAGAAGTATATGGGAGCATTCCCTTCTGAGCTTGGTGTCGTCGCCCGATAATAACTACAAGTGGGAAGGCGGGTATCTCCAAATCATAAAACAAGGTTATATCGGGAGGTTTATCGAAACGAACACGTCGCACGAGGTCGTGGGAGATTTTAAGGCGCTATGGGGTGTTCAACTCGCCTTAGGAATTGCAAAACGCCGCAACTCCTGGAGCGCCTATCCTGTTAAAAGGAAACTTATTGTTCACCAATCAACGGGAGATTCATTAAGACTCCAGATGCGGCTTGAGCTCGATGGAGCGACAAGTAGCTTGGTAGACCAAATTGCGTTCAACGACTGGCTTCCTGCTGGGCATCCTATGGAAACTAAAGTGGAGGTTTATAAGCTCTATCTTAATGAGATTGATCTGATATTCGGGGAGAGCGAAGAGGCTACAAGGCTCAGGTTAGCATCGAGGTGGTTGTTTGATTCTTATGCCACGGATAATGAGCTTCTCGCGTATGTTCAGGCAATGGTCTGTTTGGAGATCATCCTCGGCGATGCATCGCTCATCGGAGAAATTGGCCTGGGTGAGCTACTAAGGAATCGATGCGCCTACCTTATCGGCAAGACATCCACCGAGCGAGCTGAAATACTGCGAGATTTTAAGGAGATTTATGATGTTCGAAGTCACATCGTGCATCGTGGTAAGAGTAGAATGAACGCTCGGGAGCGCGGTTTATACGCTAAATTGATCTGGTATTGTCAGAGATGTATAAGAGAGGAAATCAATCTTCTCAAAAAAACGAAAGAAAAGTCCAAGGAGGATTAGCAATTCTCTACGGTGAAGGCCTGCGATCAACCCCAAAAGGCTGAACCTTGGCGTGTGTCAGACAGGATGTCCTCCCCATCCAATTGCCCGGCGCAGCCTATGTCTTCTCCCTCCACCATACCAAACCCTGTCAATCTAAATCAGAAGAAGCCTGACTTTGCCATAGGTATCAGGCTTGTCATACCGCAGCCTTACGCAACCATATAGCAAACAATCAGAAGTCAATGCCTGATATTTTGCCCGTATGGCTCGACTTTGACATATCAGAATATAGGTAGAAGATATGGAGGAATGACCTCCAGAGAATGACCTGAATGATGGTCGGAATCTCCACGAGAACCGTGTCAATCGATTAATTAGACAGAAAAAAGATAAATCTGTCTGTTTGTGGTCGATTCGACAAAAGGCCAGTGTAGACATTATGTGTGGAAGTCTGACCATCAATCAAGAGCCTGAATGGCAGTCAGGACCGTGAAGGCATCACTTCCATTATAGTGGAACCTGATGGCAGTCGATCCAGAAACAGACAATGTGATTGAATTAATTGCCATATTTTACTAACTACAATGACACAGATGTGTCGGTTAGTTAAGGTGCTTCAATGGTGAATTCTAAAGCGTGGTTAGAAGGTAAGCGGGCTGGTGCTGAGGGGCTACCAGAATCCAAGAACCCCTACCGTGGTAGACAGGATATGGAATCGTGGTTTCAAGGCTGGAAAGAAGGCAAAAAAGATGCCTTTTCTGGTTGACAGGTTCGCGGAAAGGGCCGCCCAGATCGACGAAACCTACCGCTAAGTCACGCTGCTTCAGTTTAGCTTGTCCGCTTTGTTGTCTTAGCTTTCCTTAGCGCTCTCATTTTCAAGGTCGTCATTTCTAATCAATTCCTTGAGGTCGCTTATGAGCGCGAGCATCATTTCGGCCATAATGATGGCATTCAAGGAGCTGTTTACATTCTTGTAGATGACGACGCCGTGTAGGCTCGCGTGTCTGTTGGGCACTGGATCGTTGGTATATTTCTCTATGGCGTCTGGACTGGTCACATATTCATAAAGATGCTCAGATACCCGGCGATAGAGATTGAACGAATAGCGCGTGGAGCCAAAGCTGCTTAATCCAAGGTTCCTTCCCGCTGCCTCTCTAAGCTCTTTGAGGCTCGCTATATTCAATTTGCCTTCATAGAGTTCGATGCGAGCCACGCGTTCGATTTCAGGGAAAAGAAGGCGGACTACTGCGCGATAGTGGCCAAGTTCGTGGAGTTCGAGAGCTTCCGTGAATGTCTCTTTGGCTTCGTCATCGACGTCATAGGTGGCCAGTTTAGTCAGAAACTGAGCTTTCACAGCATCCCAGTTTTCCCGGTAATGGCGATCAAGGAGGTCGTGGACAGCGCTTGGATCGTCATCGAGAGTGATCTGATCGAATGGCGATGTGTAATGCGGTAGCCATCCAGCGCTCTCGATCAGTTCCCCGGTTGTTACGTGCTCATAGAGAGTGGTCAGACCCTGCACGATGGCGGTGCCGAGCTTTTTCAGTCCATCAATGAAGGCAGGGACTTGCTGGGCGAATTCGGTAAGTGGCGTAGTCGCATTTGGAGACGCCAATGTGATTTGGGGATGTTCGTCTACCACTCAGTCAACTTTCGGTTGTCGGTTCGAGGTCTTGTATCGCTGATTTGTCCACGGGAAGTGAAGAGGGTATCGTTCTTTCGCATTGATTGTTGCGTTTTTGTTCCTCAATTTAAGCGCGACGATTTGAGGGGCCTATGGCTGGTTTAGTTGAAGAAATTCAGGCGTTGGCGCTTGATCCTACGGTCAACGTCGCGGACCTGTTGCGCCGCGTGAAGCTGGCCGCTGTGAAGCTCAATCTGCAAGACGCGATTGAGTGGGTGGACAGCGAACTTAATGGATACGTTGCCGTAGATAGCATTCCTAGCTATAGGCACATCACTGGCCGTGTAATGGTGCATGATCCATATAAGGGTCTATACCCTCTGGCTGGTAATAGCAGAATTATAGATAAATTAGGAAAAGCGCCGCTCCGAGAGTCGATAAGCGCTCTGGAGGAAGTGACGTCTGGAGAAAACTCTGATCTCATGGTTCCTCTACCTCGTGGTATCGTGGAAAAGATCAATAACAGCAATGGCGGTTATCATTGTGACATAAACAATCACATAACAAAATCATCTGTTGTTGCTGTGATTGATCATGTCAGAAATCTCGTGCTGGAATGGTCCTTGGCATTGGAGCAGGAGGGGATCCTTGGTGAAGGAATCAGCTTCTCAAAAGAGGAGAAAAAACTAGCGAAAGAGTCGCATCTGACTATCAACAACTATGGCCATTTCCATCAGGGCGATACGCACGGCCACCAGAACAAGACCGTCATCGGTTCAACGGATAACTCAACCAACACCATCTCGACGGAAAACGTCTTTCAGCAGGTCATCGATGCCGTAAACAGCAGCATCGGCAACGAGAATGACCGTAGGGAGATTGTTGAACTCGTTGAGGCGATGCAGAGTGCTCAAGGGACGGCAGACTACAAGCCGCTCTTCCAGAAATGGGTGGGGTATCTGGCGGATTATGCCACTGTCTTAGGGCCATTTTTACCCGCATTTAGCAATCTGGCTGGGTGAATTCACGGAGGTCCAATGAAGGCGTGGTGGGGCAAGCTATCGGGCTTTGAGCGAGGGTTCTTGCTGTTCATGACGCCGGGCCTACTGTTTCTGGCTGTGGCCTTTGCGATGGGCGGTTTGCGGGCAGTTGGGATATTGCCACCTTCTACATACACTCCGCCAAGCTATGATAGGCCAAAGTTCAAGTTACACGAATGCTGGTGGCGGGAGACTGAGGCGCGATATGGCTCTCAGGTCGCTATGGAAGACCTGAGCGATGACGCTCAATTTCAGATCATAAGGGAGTGCAGCCGTCAGCAGCGACGGTTTGAGGGGTTAGAATAGCTTAAGGCCTTAATGAGTTTTCTCACCCCTTCTTCCCCCATATGCTCTGCCTGAGAGTCTGCTGCTTTTCCTCGTTCTGGATGAGCTTCGTGATGCGTCCTTGAATGTTCTTCAGCACATTGCGGGTCTTCGCGACACCGTTGATGGCCATCGATACGCGGCCCATTACCAGCTTCAGATATTTCGTTTGACGCTCGATGGCACGTGTGTTGCGGTCGATTGCGTCGGCCAGTTTGCCTAAGGACCGCTCGTGGCTGTCGATTGCTCGCCTGTGTTCGATCCAGAGGCGCTGTTTGCTCTGGCGGACGATCTTGCCCACGTAGGTTTCTGAGAAGCCGACTTCCCGGGCTATCTGAGCGAGAGTCTTTCCGTTTGCGGCCAATTGCTCAATGAGCTTCTTTTCGTCTTCCGTGGCCTTCCTGTATTCTATCCGTTCGGTCATCAGCCCTCCTTGGTGAACAGGTCAGGGCCATTCCATTTGCGGGCTTCGTCCATCACGCATTGAATTTGGTAGGTCAGGACCGCGATTGTGTTCTCCAATTGGGCCATACGCGCTTCCATTTCGGTAAGAGCCGATTCTAATTTGCTTTCTTCCATGCTTATATTCCTCTTTTAGCATCCATTTGTATTTAGCGTTTGGTGCTGAAAAAGGTGGCAGATTGTTCGCTTTCAGTATCGCAATAGGAAAGTCAGGCTTTATCGTTCCTTCTGTAACGCAGGAGGCATAGATGAAAGCCGTTATCCATAGTGATGCAGAACGCGCACTCATCCTTGAGCGCATCAAGGGCCATAAACCTGAGCAGGCGAGAGCGCTGTTGCAGCTTTCTTGGACGACTGGCTTGCGTTGTGCTGAGATTGCAGGCCTGCTCGTGACGGACGTTATCTACTCAGATAATCCCAAGCTAGTTGTGCGCGCTGCTATTTCCAAAACGAGAGAAGCGCGTGAGCTTCCTCTAACGGAAGCTGCATTGCAGGCTGTTAAGGTTCTTGCAGAGGATCGTGTTTCTGGTGCTCTCGTGTTGGGGCGTCAAAATAAGCCCTACACGCCGCATTCTCTCTCTGAGCGCTTTAAGAAGCTCTATGCAGGTGCAGGGATAAAGGGCAGCGCGTATAGCGGGCGTCGTGGATTGGCTACGAGACTTGTTGATGAAGGTGCGCCTTTGCCAGTGGTTCAGCGCATTCTCGGGCATAAGAACCTTACTTCAACAATGCACTATATTGGGGTCACTGACAGTATGGTAAGCAAGTGGATGCAGAAAGCAGCTTGACCCTTTGATCGACCTATATATCAGCTTGATACCAACGACACAGAAGGAGTTTACGATATGGCAGTCAACTGGAAAGCCGCAATCAAGCCCGTTTCTCAGAGCAAGGAATTCAAGCCTGGCTCTGCTGGTGCAATGTCTGCAAGCGCTCGTGCTGCGCTGGGTATGGATAAGGCTCTTGCCGCATACAAAGCGGGTAACAAGGATGTGAAGCGCCCTACCATCGTCAAGAAGGGCGATGAGGTGAAGTTCACCGTGCGCTACGCCAATCAGGCCCTCAAGCTGGATGGCAAGGACAGCGAGTTCGTTGTGCCAGCAGCAAAGTTCGAGGAAATCTACCTCGCTATCAAGGGTGCCGTTCTGGCAGGTGAGTTTGACGATCAGCTTGCCCCCTTGGAGAAGAAGGCAAAGGAACGCGGTCAGCGTATGGCAGCGTCCAAAGCTGCCGCAAAATAAGCTGAGGCTGCCTGAGGCGCACAAAAGCCCCGTTGGGAAACCAGCGGGGCTTTTTGTTTGGTCATAGCGTCAGTGCTTGTAGCCGTGCAGACCTAATATGGCGGCAGCGACAAGATCGCTCCACTCAACAGCATCTACAACGTCGTCATAAATTTCGTTGAATGACGGATCGTAAATCCTAATGTGAACGCGCTCGGAGGTATACGTTAGACGTTGGGCAAAACCGTCAGGACATTTGTATTTGAGACTGTGCTCATCGATATCGCTATCCAAATGGGCCATCAGCAGTGTGCGATTTGGTAACGCGGCCTCAATGACAGATACGTTGCCTTGGTGCGCGGGCATCTTGCCGTAGAACGTTGTCATTTGCTGTTTGGTCAGGATGCATTTAACTTCAGTATATGGCTTTATAATTTCAGTTACCTCCATGATTTTAGGCCTCAAATAGAATAAAGTGGTTGAGCTGATGTAAGGCTGCTTCAAATGGGTCATCCCACTTGATTACCAGCAGGCGATATCTACCGATGAATTCGAATATGAAATTATATTCATCCTCATCTTGGATTGTTTCGAAATCAATTATGTGCATTTCGATGCGGTGATTTAGGCCGACCTGTTTTCCTAAATCACAAATAGATGATATTTGAAAGCTCGCGTCGCTGGTTAATTGCTGATCTGTTTGAGCGACGGCACAAGTTGCGAATCTTGCCCTGAGGGTCTGACGCATTGCCTCGTCCAGTGTGTTATGTCGCATTGTTAGTTGTCTAACGTCTTCCTCTCTCAATATGAACGATGTGTAGTGGTATTGGGTCGCAGTTTTGATAATTTGCACGATATTGTCCTTACTTGCAGATGAGATATGCGAGTTTGTCTGACGGAGATTCAAATCGCCGTGCGTGAAGCCGCATTTCGAACTGAGCGCCGGATTTTTTGGATTTACCCGGAACGAAAAAGCCGTTTTGAAGGTCGTATATAAATGCAGTCATGTAGGGGCAGACGACTACGTCACCGTCTGCAACGTTACCGCCGATGTAATTGACTGCTTGGTTCCGCTGAGCAGTGCGATCTAAGACTGGTTGAACCAACCACTCAGCACCAAGGGCTGTAGTTAGGGCATCTGCGAGTTGCTTTTCACGAGTGGCGTAAAGCGGCATTACCTTAGTTACCGCTTTGATTGGCTCGTCAGTTAGAGTCATAACAACGGGCTGATGAAGACGACGATAGTCAACGTGCTTTTGAAAAGGGCGCTGCTGAACGTCAGACTCTTGTAGATGGCGGATCAGCGGGGCCATCCAAGCGACTGTGTTGGAAAGGGTGGGAAACGAACTTAACTGCATAAAAAAGACCTTTTAATTGGACGCACCTATCCCTTGCGTAAGGCGGCCGTCCCTACGCTTGGGATTGGTGCTAATGTTGGTGAGTGCTGTTAGATGGCAGCAGCGTTGAGATTAGCGAACACACCAGTGTTGATAGGCTGGTGAGTTTTGCTGGTAGGCTTTACGTGCTTGTAGCCGGCGATTGCGTCAAAATACGCGATAGGATCGGCGACAAGAGCAGCGAGATTTTCGTCGGTGCGGCAAGCAGCAACCACTGAGTTAAGCTGCTGCATAGTGAGGTTGGTGTAGACAGTGCTGCACCAGCGGGCGGCGGCGGCGACTTTGATGCCGTTGAGACCCGCACTTTCCTGACCAAGGCAAGCAAGCAAGCGCTCCGTGTTGTTGAGATTGCTGAGCTTGGCATTTGCCGTGAGCTTAGACAGCGTAAACCCAATACGACGCTCCTCGCGATCCCAGCGCGAGGTGTAGTTACCTGCGGTTGCAGGCTGCTGATTTCCAAATTCCATTACGACTTCTCCTAAAGCGGCGAGGCTGAATTGCGGCGCCGTGAGGAGTTGATACGGCAGGGTTGCGTCGATATGTGATTGCATTGATGTTTTGAGATTATCGATACAACCCTATGACCACCATTGGTAGACGGAAGCGACGAGAGCCTGACCTTGACGAAATCTGGCAGCACCAATCAGTTGGTCGCTGGATGGATACGACTGAAACGCGGGCGGCTGACGCTTGGTTCAGCGTCCTTGATTTTAGCCCCAGCTTTGAGGTCGCTCGCCAAATCAGGGCAGGGACGTTGCCTGAGGGGGCGGTTGTTCCAGCAGACATAGGGCGTGTGCTTGAGGTCTTTGACGACCTTGGCTCTGTGACAAGTCGCGATCACGACGAGGTGCAAGAGGCACAGTTTCGCTGGATGGGGCATTTTGGAAAGCTGTCACAGCCTGCGGAATTGGGTGTTGTTCGAGTTGGCAACGATGCAAAGAACACTGACGTCATGGACGGGCTGGAAGCTTACATGACCAAGCAGTGGATTATTGAAGGCCAACCAACTGCCGTAATTGCAGCTATCCCCATTGGGATGCCGCGCGCTGAGCTAATCAAGCGGATAACCGCCATGTTGGATAAATTCCCGCCTGACAGCCATCTTACGTCTGATGGTTCGCCCAAATACCAGATTCTCGACAAGCGCGTCGATCTCAGCAGTGTTGAGCGTTATCTGGATGCGCTGCGATACAAGCAGAGGCGGAAGAGCCTGAAAAACTGGCAGATTGGCGTTTTGGCCAACCTAAGTGTGGCTCGTAGCAACCTATATCGTAAAAGTCGCAAGCAACCTGGCTACGATCAGACTGAGGACCGCATAGCTTTGAAAGAGGCTGCCAGCCGCGCGCTGAACCGTGGACACATGATAGCAGAGAATGCGGCTCGCGGCATTTTCCCAAGCTATGAGAAATGCGAACACGCTTTGCCTATGGATTGGGACAGGCTCTACCAACAATGGTGGGTGTATTATCGTGACTATCTTGGATCGTGTGGCGAAGGCTATTCGCCAGTTTATGAGCGCGAGTTCGCGGCCATGTTTGATTAGCCGCTGACACCCTGCTTCAACAACGCAAGGCCCTCAGCGCTCAGGCCAGTCTGCAATTGGCTCTCGCCCTCCAACATCACCCCATCTTCATCAAACAGCCACCAAGTGTGTTCGTCCGTCCAGATTTCGAACGTATTGGTCGAGCGGAGAACGATGCGCTTGAGCATCCGCCGCAAGGCCATATTGACCCGCCCACGAGTATAAATTCGTATGTCGTCATCCTCGCTGGTAAGCTCAGCCCTCAGGCTCTCTACCAAGGCAAGGTCATCGTCGCTGGATGGCTTGGACGTTTCCACCGCAAGCTGCTTCTCTAAGGCGTCGATTTCCGCATTCTGTTGTTCAACAACGCCTTCCAATTCCGCGACACGCTGAACTAGGGCTTTGCTACCTCCATCTGCGATTGCATCGATCAGGTTGTTGAGGCGGGTTTGGTTTGCGTCACGCTGACGGCCAACCTCAGCGATCTTTTCGCGAAGTTTGATGGCCTCAACATCCTCGTTCTGCCTATCCACCAGACGCGGCAGGAGTTCGTCTAAAACGACCTTCTCAACTACGTCATAGTTGAGGATGGTCGGATTATCGCATTGATGCTTCCGTCTTGATCGATCGCACCTGAGGCGGCGGTAGGTCTTGCGCCTATAGGTGACGACCTCGCCGCTTACCTTTTTGTAAGTCTGATAGGCAGGGTGGGTATGCTCGAAATTGGCACCGCCGCCGCATTCATCACAGAACACGATCTGAGCCAGCAGGTTATGGTTCTTGTTCCGTGTCCGCGCAGGCTGATTGGCTTTCCGCATTGCGAGCGTAGCTTGTGCCTGATTCCATTTGTCCGTGCTAACAGCTTGCGGATAGAAGTCCGTGGAAATGGTCTGGCCTTCGTTCGTGACATATTCGCCAAGAGCAGCCCGCTTGGTCAGCAAGCGCCAGATGTAGCCGTAAAACCATCCGTTCTGATTTCGATTTTTGTAGGTGGTCCAGACGGGTTCGCCGCGCTCATTCAGCATATGCGCGATTGAACTAATGCCCATTCCGTTGATGTAGAGGTCAAAAATCTCGTTCAGCACCTTGGTTCGATATTCGTCCAGAACATATCTGCCATCGACACGCTTGAGCCAATGCGGAGTGTTGGGGACTGGAACACCCTGTGCACCTGATGCAATTTCCTCCCTCCGTTTATCCCACGAAGCTTTTACGCGGCGGCTCTTTTTGTCGCTTTCCTCAAACGCCAACTGAGCTTTGATGATGACCGAGAATAACTCCATCATATCGCCATTGTTGCCCGCCTTGTAGCTGTAGCCATCGTGGAAGGTGGCTACGTCAACACCCACCTCGTTGAGCGCCCAGATAAGTTGGGCTGCTGCCTTGGCACCCTGACGGCTCAAACGGTCGATGTTTTCGCAAACAAGCACCTTGCCACGGTGGAGGCCGTTGCGGGCTTCTAACTCAAACTCGTATAGGGCAGACCCCTCAGCGCGGTTCTTCGCGTGATAGGCGCTCTTGCCTTCGTCAAAGATCGTTTTCTCTACCGTCCAGCCTTGCTGAGTAGCGAACTCAATAGCTTTGGTTTTCTGCCGTTCTAGCGAGTAGCCTTTGGACTGCTCTAGGGTTGAGAATCGTCCATAGCAGATCGCTGTCTTTGCGGTGGTAGTGCTCATAAAAAATCCCATACGTCAGGTGCGTTAGGATTTTGCATACGTGCATTTGGTGCTGGACGCGCGCGGGAAAGGTGACATGGGCATTGGCCCGCGCGACGGTGACTTCGCCGGTTTCCAGCGGCTGGCGCAGTGAATCGAGCACGGCGCGCTGGAATTCCGGAAGTTCGTCGAGGAACAGCACGCCAAGGTGGGCCATGGAGATCTCTCCGGGCCTGACCTTCAGCCCGCTGCCGGTCAGCGCCGCGATCGAGGCGGAGTGGTGCGGCGCGCGATAGGGCCGGGCACGGGAAATGCGGCCCTCCTCAAGCGTCCCGGCGACCGAGGCGACCATCGAGACTTCCAGCGCCTCGGCCGCGGTCAGCTCGGGCAGGATGCCGGGCAGGCACGAGGCAAGCAGCGACTTTCCCGCACCCGGCGGACCTGCCATCAGCAGGTTGTGCGACCCGGCCGCTGCGATCTCGAGCGCGCGCTTGGCGGTTTCCTGGCCCTTCACCTGCCTGAGGTCCGGCCCGCTGGGCACCGGGTCGGCGCGGCCCGGTTCGGGCGGGCGCAGGACCTGCGTGCCCTTGAGGTGATTGAGCAGGCTGACGAGATCCGGCGCTGCCAGCACCGGCACGCCGTTGCTGCCGCCGCTCACCCAGCTGGCCTCGCTGCCTTGCGCGGCCGGGCAGATCAGTCCTTTCTCTGTCTCGCTGGCATGGAGCGCGGCGAGCAGCACCCCGGGTGAGGGGATTACCCTGCCATCGAGCGCAAGTTCGCCCACGGCCACGAAGTCGGCCAGGTGTTCGGCATCGACAACGCCCATCGCCGCCAGCAGCGAAAGCGCTATCGGCAGGTCGTAGTGCGAGCCTTCCTTGGGCAGGTCCGCAGGGGAGAGGTTGATCGTGATCCGCTTGGGAGGAAGCGCGAGGCCCATCGATGTGAGCGCGGCGTTCACCCGCTGGCGGCTTTCGCCCACTGCCTTGTCGGGCAGGCCGACGAGATGGAAGCCGGGCATCCCGGGAGCGACCTGGCATTGCACTTCGACAGCGCGCGCCTCCAGCCCGAGGTAGGCGACCGTCGCGACGAGTGAGACCACTCCCTTACCCTTTTTCCTTGCAAATCCGCGTGTTGGACGATGCGATCCTTGCAGAAGCGGAGGGCGGGCGCAGCCAGGGAATTTATCCCTTACACGCTTTTAACCGAATCGCGCAGGGCTTGGGTAAGTGGCGGAGCCGCATTTTCGCGGGCATGCGCTCGACCGCTGCGATCCTTGCCCTGGTGGCTCTGACTGTCTTGTCCCCCCTGTCGGCACAAGAGATCACCTATGAGGTCGTCGATGTGGATGCCGATCATGCCGGCGACGGCGGCGAGCGCATACTGCATGGCGAGGTTGCCGCAATCCCGCAGGGTATCGCCGCCTATGGCCCGTTCCGCGTGCTGGACGATGGCCATGCCGCGCTGGTCGACGTCACCGATGCCCGCAGCCCCGCCCAGTTCGCCGCCATGCTCAAGGACTATCCGGGCATCGGCATGATCGAGATGATCGAATGCCCGGGCACCGAAGACGACCTCGCCAACCTGCGGCTGGGGCGGATGATCCGCGACAAGGGAATTGCCACTCATGTTCCTGCGGGCGGCTCGGTCAGGTCGGGCGGCGTCGAGCTGTTTTTGGCAGGAGCGCGGCGATATGCCGATGCCGGCGCCGAATTCGCGGTCCATTCGTGGATGGACGACACTGGACTGGAACCGGACGACTATGCCGCCAATGCGCCGGAGAATCGCCGCTACATCGTCTATTACGAGCAGATGGGCATGAGCCCGATCGAAGCCCAGGCCTTTTATGCCATGACCAATTCGGTCCCGTTCGAATCGGCCCGCTGGTTCGGCGCGAACGAAATGGGGCTTTGGGTTTCGCTGGACAGGGTCGGAGCCTGAGCCATTCGACCTTCCTGAATGCGGCGCCCCTTCGACCAATCGGCGATTAGTCGAACAGCGATTGCAGGAACCCCTTGCGCTTGGCCGGGGTGAGCGAGCCGGAGGCTTTCAGCAGGTAGTTGGCCAGCACTGCGGCCTGGCTCTTGGTCAGGAAAATCCGTGTGTGATCAGGTTCTTCACCAGCTTTCCAGCTTGTCTTCTCAAACGTCTGGAGGTCGACGACGATGTTGGTGCCCAGGTCCTGAGAAGACCAGCCCACCAAGACGCCAATGTCTTCTTTCTGTTGCATCGGTACTGTTTCACCCACAGTTCAGGGGTCGCGGGAAGCGAGAGCAAGATACTTTTTCAATTCTTGTCCCCCCGGACCGAATGGAGCAGCTGGTCGCCGTGCCGACTAACCGTTAGTTAATAACTTATCATGTTTGGGCCAGTATTGTCATGCAAAGCCGGGACTGCCATGTGCGCCGGGTATATCGGGCAGGTACGGGCGACGAATTCGATACCTCTGCCGCCGCCTTTGCCTTGACTCTGTTCCGGGCCTCCAGTAACGGCGCGCTTCTGTTTAGCGGTCGTCTGCATGGGCGATCGGATTTTGTTCGGGCCTCCCGGGGCCGTTTGTTGAATTTCGAGGACTGACATGAAGCGCACTTTCCAGCCCAGCCGCCTTGTCCGCGCCCGCCGTCACGGCTTCCGCGCCCGCATGGCGACCGTTGGCGGCCGCAAGGTGCTTCGCGCTCGCCGCGCCCGCGGCCGCAAGAAGCTCTCGGCCTGACCTGATCCAGCCTCACGGCTGGACTCGCACCGGCCCGCGCCTCCATCCGGCTTCCCGCTAGACGGGGAACCGGGCGGAGGCGCGGGCCGATGCCGTTTGGAGCTGGCGCCGTTTGGAACCGGAAGGGATTCGCGAATCGCCTGACGCGGTTCCGCAGCGCCCCGGATTGCGATAGACCCCTGTCATGAGCGCCGCCTACACCACGATGTCCCGCCGAGCGGACTTCCTGGCCGCCAATCGCGGTATCAGGGTGGCGCGGCCGGGTTTCGTCCTGCTGGCCAATGCCAATGGCGGCAAGGGGCAGCGCGCAGGCATCACCGTTACCAAGAAAATCGGCAACGCAGTGGTGCGCAACCGCATGAAGCGCCGCTTTCGTGCGCTGCTGCGCGAGCTGCTGCCCGATCATGGCCTTGCCGATACCGACCATGTCCTGATCGGGCGCGATAACGGTGTGGAGCGCGAATTCGCGCGCTTGCGCGAGGAACTCGTAGCCGCTCTCGGCCGTGCGCGCGAGGGCAAGGGCGATCCGCCTCGCGGTGCGAGGGGGCGCAAGGGTGGCGGCAAAGGTCGAGGTGGCAACAGGAGCGCCGCGAGGCCGGGGGGCGCAGGGACGACATGAAAAGGGCGCTGGCCTTTATCGCAGCGGTTCCAGGCTTCATTCTCATTGCCGTGGCCCGGACCTGGCAGTGGGGGCCTTCGCGGATCATGCCGCCAACCTGCCGCTACTCGCCGTCCTGTTCGCAATATGCGATCGAGGCGGTGAAAAAACATGGTGCGATTAAGGGTGGCTGGCTCGCGTTCAAGCGTCTATTGCGCTGCCAACCGTGGGGTGGGCACGGCTATGACCCCGTCCCGGACTGAACGATGCAATACAGGCGGCGCGTCTCGCGTCGCCACTGGCGGGAACTCGACAGGAAAACGTCTTCGTGGAAAATCAGCGTAATATCATCCTCGCGGTCCTCCTGACCGCGCTTGTCCTCTTCGGGTGGGAAGCCGGAGTCGGCTATTTCTACCCGCAGGCCAAGACGCCGACGAAGGTCGAGCAGGCTGGCGGCGCCGAACAGGCATCCAGCCCGTCCAGCTCGATCAAGCCGACTCGCGAGGGTGGTCTGCGTGACGCGGCCGACGTCGCGCTCGAGAAGCAGGACCTGAAGTCGGCACTGGCCGAAGGCGGCCGCCTGCCGATCGAGGCACCGGGTCTTTCGGGCTCGATCAACCTTACCGGCGCAATCGTCGACGACCTTGTCATCAATCGCCACCGTGAGACGGTGAAGAAGGATTCGGGCCCGGTCCGCATCTTCTCGCCCGCCGGCACTCCCGCGCAGCAGTTCGCCCAGTTCGGCTGGGTCGGCAGCGGCGTCGCCACGCCCAATGCCAAGACCGTGTGGACCGCGCAGAAGGGCGCAAGGCTGACACCGTCCAGCCCGGTCACGCTGAGCTGGAACGACGGCAGCGGCCAGACCTATTCGATCCGCTTCGCGATCGACAAGAACTACATGATCACGGCCGAGCAGACGGTCGACAACAAGGGCTCGGCGCCGATCACGGTCCAGCCCTTCGGCCTCGTCAACCGCACCGACCAGACCGCCAGCCTCGACACCTGGAACGTCCACTCCGGTCCGATCGGCGCTTTCGACGGCTCGGTAAGCTTCTCGACCAATTACAGCGACGTGTCCGGCAAGGGCACGGTCAAGGAAGCCGGCAACACCGACTGGATCGGCTTTACCGACGTCTACTGGATGTCGACCCTCGCTCCGGTCGGTTCGAAAGCCGAAGGCACGTTCCGTTCGCTCGGCAACAACCTGTTCCGCGCCGACCTGATCTACGACCAGAGCATCGTGCAGCCCGGCCAGCGCCTTTCGCGCACCACCAAGCTCTTTGCGGGCGCCAAGGAGCACAACGTGCTCGACGCCTATGAAAAGCAGGGCATCACCAACTTCGGCCTTGCCATCGACTGGGGCTGGTTCCGCTGGTTCGAAAAGCCGATCTTCTGGCTGCTGGTGAAGCTGTTCAGCCTTGTCGGCAACTTCGGTGTCGCCATCATCCTGCTCACGCTGATCGTGCGCGGCATCATGTTCCCCATCGCCCAGCGCCAGTTCGCCTCGATGGCCGCGATGCGCGCGATCCAGCCGAAGATGAAGGCGCTGCAGGAGCGCTACAAGGACGACAAGCAGAAGCAGCAGCAGGAAGTGATGAAGCTGTACAAGGAGGAAGGCGTGAACCCGCTCGCGGGCTGCCTCCCCATGTTCCTTCAGATCCCGGTGTTCTTCGCGCTCTACAAGACCCTGATCCTGGCCATCGAGATGCGCCACCAGCCCTTCGTGCTGTGGATCAAGGATCTTTCCGCGCCTGACCCGCTGCACATCCTCAACCTGTTCGGCCTGCTGCCGTTTGACCCGCCCGGCTTCCTGGCCATCGGCGTGCTCGCACTTCTGCTGGGCATCACCATGTTCCTGCAGTTCAAGCTGAACCCGGCGCAGATGGACCCGACCCAGCAGCAGATCTTCATGATCATGCCGTGGTTCATGATGTTCATCATGGCACCCTTCGCCTCGGGCCTTCTGGTCTACTGGATCACCTCCAACCTTCTGACCATCGCGCAGCAGAAGTTCCTCTACAGCCGTCACCCGCAGCTCAAGGCTCAGGCCGAGAAGGACGCGGGCGACAAGAAGCGCGTGAAGGCCTGATCGGACTGACCCCGTGAGCGAGGAATTCGAAGAACTGACCGAGCGCGCGCGCAAGCTCTTTGCAGGACCGGTGACGTTCCTGAAGAGCGCGCCCGCGCTCAAGTTCCTGCCTGACCCGGACGTGCCGGAGATCGCCTTCTGCGGCCGCTCCAATGTCGGCAAGTCCTCGCTGCTCAACGCGCTGACGGGGCGCAAGGCGATCGCGCGCACCTCGGTGACGCCGGGGCGCACGCAGGAGCTGAACTTCTTCGAGGTCGGCGAGCCGCTGCTGTTCCGCCTCGTCGACATGCCGGGCTACGGCTTTGCCAAGGCTCCCCCCGCCGTCGTCGAGAAGTGGCGGCGCCTCGTGCGCGACTTCCTGCGCGGCAGGGTGGTGCTCAAGCGCACGCTGCTGCTCGTCGATGCGCGCCACGGCGTGAAGGCCGTCGACGCCGAGATGATGAAGATGCTCGACGAGGCTGCCGTCGGTTACCGAATCGTCCTGACCAAGGCCGACAAGATCAAGGCGACAGAGCTGGAAAAGGTCCATGCCGAGACCGTGGCCGAGGCGCGCAAGCATCCCGCCGCTTTCCCGGAAGTGCATATCACGTCTTCCGAAAAGGGCATGGGCATCGCCGAATTGCGCGCGGCAGTTCTGGCCGACTCAGAGATCTGAATCGGGTCCTCGCGAGGACTACGTTACTGACATTCATCGAATTATCGGGTTCGGCGGTCTATCATGTGCGATAGTCCCGCCAGCCCGGCGCGCCGTGCCGCAGGGCGACTCCGGGGAAATCCCGGAATATGACGATTGCGTGACACTCAAGAGTCCCCTAGTGGGCCCGCCAGTGCGTGTTGAGGAAGGAGGATAGTCTTGCCGCTGCGCCAGATTGCCGTTCTGCCTTATCGCACACAGGGACCCGCGGTGGATGCACCGATCGAGATCCTGTTGATCACCTCGCGCGAGACGCGTCGCTGGGTGATGCCCAAGGGCAACCTCATGAAGAACCTCCAGCCGCATGCCGCCGCTGCCCTCGAGGCAGAAGAAGAGGCCGGCGTGCTCGGCGCGGTCTGCCCGACGCCGCTGGGGTCCTATCGCTATCGCAAGCGCCGCAATTCGGGCGCCTCGGTCTGGGCCGACGTCGACGTTTTTCCTTTCGCGGTGACGGAAGAGCTTCCGACCTGGGACGAGCAGCACCAGCGCGATCGCCGCTGGTTTTCGCTGACAGACGCCGCCAATGCCGTGGACGAGGAAGACCTCGCCGCACTCATCCGCAGTTTCGGCGCCCGGGAGTTTCGCGCCGCTACCCAAGGTAGCCGGCTGTTCGAAACGGTTGCCGACAAGACAGGGGTCAATGCCATGTTTGCCTGGTTCCAGAAGCTGCTTCCGCAGCAGGGGAACTTCTTCGAGCTGTTCGAGCAGCAGGCCGCCACGCTGGTCGCCGGTGCCGACGCTCTTGCGCGCCTTGCCCAGGGCGGCGCGGGCCGCAACCAGCACATCCGCGAGATCGAGGAGCGCGAGCACGACGCCGACGAGATCACCCGCGAAGTGCTCCATGCGGTGCGCCGTACCTTCCTGACCCCGTTCGACCGTTCCTCGATCACCAGCCTGATCACGACGATGGACGATGCCATCGACGAGATGCAGCAGGTGGCCGGCGCCTGCGATCTTTACGACATTACCGACTTCGAGCCGGAAATGCGCGACATGGCTGCGATCATCGTCGATTCGGCGCGTCTCACCGCCGAGGCCATGCCGCTGCTGCGCAAGGTTGCCGATAACGGCCATCGCCTTCACGAGCTGACCGAGCGCCTCGTGCGCATGGAAGGCCATGCCGACGAGATCCACGCCGCTGGCATGAAGCGCCTGTTCAAGCAGAGCACCGGCAAGGACCCGCTGCACTTCATCGTCCGCCAGGAGATGTTCAAGCGCCTCGAGCGCGTGGTCGACCGTTTCGAGGACCTCGCCAACGAGATCGACGGTCTCGTCATCGATCACGCCTGACGCCGATTTCCTGCCCTCATGGATCATAGTCTCGCCCTGCCGCTGCTGATCGGCCTCGTCGCGCTTGCGCTGGCCTTCGACTTTCTCAACGGGCTGCACGATGCCGCCAACGCGATCGCCACGGTGGTGGCGACGCGCCTGCTTTCGCCGGTCGTGGCCGTCCTGTTCGCCGCGCTGGGCAATTTCGCGGCCTACTTCTTCGTCGGCCTCCATGTCGCCGAGACAGTGGGCAAGGGCATCATCGACAAGGATGCAGTAACGCCTGCCGTCGTTTTCGGGGCGCTTGTCGGGGCGATGTTCTGGAACGTGGTGACCTGGCTCAAGGGTATCCCTTCCAGCTCCAGCCACGCGCTGATCGGTGGCCTGCTGGGTGCCGGTATCGCAGCGGCGGGGCCCGGCGTCGTCGAAAGCTCGGGCACGACCAAGACGATCGTTGCCATCTTCCTGTCGCCCATCATCGGTTTTGCCATCGCCATGGCGTTGATGCTGGTGACCAGCTGGCTGTTCAGGGGATCTTCCCCGCGCGGATCGAACAGTGTGTTCAAGGGGCTGCACCTGTTGTCCTCGGCGGCCTATTCGATCAGCCATGGCGGCAACGATGCCCAGAAGACCATGGGCATCATCGCCGTATTGCTCTACTCGACGGGCCACCTCTCGGGCGATTTCCACGTTCCCGAATGGGTCGTGCTCTCGTGCTACACCGCGATTGCGCTGGGCACGCTCTCGGGCGGCTGGAAGATCATCAAGACGATGGGCTCCAAGCTGACCAAGCTCAACCATCACTCGGGCTTTTGCGCCTCGTCGGCGGGCTCGATCGTCGTTTTCGGCGCCAGCGCGCTGGGCATTCCGGTCTCGACCACCCATGCCATCACCGGATCGGTCGTCGGTACCGGCGCGGCCCGTCGTGCCAGCGCGGTACGCTGGAGCGTGGCGAGCCGGGTGATCGTGGCGTGGTTCATCACCATCCCCGCCAGCGCGATCGTCGGCGCCCTGTTCTACTGGCTGACGCTGCTGTTCTGATCGCGCCGTTGAAGCGCCGGAAGGGGCGTTGCGCCCCGCTTCACCCTCGACACGGCACGCCTTAACTTCTAGGTCCGGCCTTCAAGCGAGAGGGACCGCCGCCTGTGAAGCTGATCATCGGCAACAAGAACTATTCGAGCTGGTCGCTGCGCGGCTGGTTGGCCTGCAAGCAATCCGGCCTGCATTTCGAGGAGCTGACGGTCCCGATCTACGGCGACGACTGGGACCAGCGCAAGATCGAGGGCGAACTCGCGCCTTCGCACGGCAAGGTGCCGATCCTGTGGGATGGCGAGGCGGTCGTGTGGGACAGCCTGGCGATCGTCGACTATTTGGCAGACAAGGTGGGCCGTGACCGTTTCTGGCCCAAGCCGGACGATGCCCGCGCGATGGCTCGCTCGATGGTCGCCGAAATGCATTCCAGCTATCTGCCGCTGCGGCGCTCGCTGCCGATGAACGTGCGTGCGCGGGTGGAAGGCGCGCAGGTGGATGACGAGGTGCGCGGCGACATCGTGCGTATCCTGACGCTCTGGGCCGAGGCGCGGGCGCGCTTCGGCGGCGGGGGGCCGTTCCTGTTCGGCACGTTCAGCGCCGCCGACGTCTTCTATGCCCCTGTCGTCAGCCGTTTCCTGACTTACGGCGTCGGCGTACCCGGCTTCGCCCAGGCCTACATGCAGGCAGTCTGGGAACACGAATGGATGCAGCAGTGGGTCAGCGCCGCCGAATCCGAGGACTGGGTGATCGAGCAGTTCGAGGTCCCCGCGACCTGATCGGCCCCGGGAGCGGACCTGCGCGCGCTCAGTAAGGCGTCCCGTCCTTGCGGACGTAGCCTGTCTCGTTCCACATCATGTCGATGTCCGGATAGGAGCCGCATGTGTCCTTGCCCGCGCCGATGGCGACGAAGACGCAGTCTTCCCCGCTCTCGTTGACGAGGTGGTGCCCGTTCTCGACGCCCTTGGGCCAGGCGCAGATGTCGCCCGCGCGCAGTACGGTGCGTCCCTCGTTCTCGATCAGCACGGCCTCGCCGCTCAGCATGACGAGCAGTTCGTCCTCGCCTTCGTGCCAGTGGCGCTGGCTGGACCACGCGCCGGGCTTCAGGACGACATGGCTTGCGCCCATCTCGGTCAGCCCGCCCGCAGGCGCAAGGCGCTTCCACCAGCGGCCTTCTACGGCCTTGTCGAAAGGGTCGGGGTAGCCGGTGGCATTGGACTGCGGAATCGCATCGAGATCGATTTTCGGCATGGCTTCCTCTTTACCACCTATGGTCAAGCCCGCAGGCATATGCGATGGGCCGCGATATGTCCCAGACCGCGCCTTCCACTGCAAGCGTTGCCGAGCTTGCCGAAGCCCTGATCGCCTGCCCCAGCGTCACCCCTGCCGCGGGGATGGTGTTCGACTGTCTCGAAGGCCAGCTCAAGCCGCTGGGCTTCGAAGTCGTGCGCTTCGTCGCGGGGGAGGCGCCGGACGGTCCGGTCGAGAACCTCTTCGCGATCCGCAAGGGGCCGGAAGGTTCGCGTCACTTCGCCTTCGCCGGGCATCTCGATGTCGTTCCGCCGGGCGAGGGCTGGACGAGCGCGCCCTTCATGCCCGAGCGACGCGGCGAGCTGCTCTATGGCCGCGGGGCCGTCGACATGAAGGGCTCGATCGCGGCGATGGTCGCGGCCGTGGGTGAAATTCCGCAGGATGCGGGCACGATCAGCTTTGTCATTACTGGCGACGAGGAAGGCCCGGCGCGTTTCGGCACCGTTGCGTTGATCGAGCTGATGCGCGAGCGTGGCGACATTCCCGACTTGTGCCTTGTCGGCGAGCCGACGTCCGTCAATCGCCTCGGCGACATGATGAAGATCGGTCGCCGCGGCTCGGTGAACATCTTCCTCGAGGTCGAAGGGACGCAGGGCCACGTCGCCTATCCGCACCTCGCCCATAACCCGATCACGCCGCTCGTCGCGATGCTGGCCGAACTCAACGGGCTGCTGCTCGACGAGGGGACCGACTGGTTCCAGGCCTCGAACCTCGAAGTGACCGACATCACTGTCGGCAATCCCGCGCACAACGTGATTCCCGCCAAGGCGATGGCACGCATCTCGATCCGCTTCAACGACCTGCATACGGGCGCGCAGCTGGGCGCGCGCGTGACGGAGATTGCCGAGAAGCACGGCGGCACCGCCCGCCCGGTGATCTCTGGCGAGGCATTCCTGACCGAGCCGGGCGCGTTCTCCGACCTCCTTGCCGACGCGATCCGCGCAGAGACCGGCGTCGAACCGGAACTGTCGACCAGCGGCGGGACGTCCGACGCGCGCTTCCTCAAGGACATTTCGCCGGTCATCGAATTCGGCCTGTGCAACGCGACGATGCACAAGCGCGACGAGGCCGTGGCACTGGAAGATCTCGAGGTTCTGGCCCGGATCTATCGAAGGACGGTACAAAACGCCCTGAAGGCTTGAATTATCGCCCTGCGCTTGCGAGCCTTGGGCGATGATCTTGATCGCGTCGCCCCTTCGCGGTGACGGCCAGTGGCCTGCGGGTTTCCTCCCGCAGTGCCGGAAGGGGTAATCGATGCTGCGTTTCTGGTTTGCCGTGCCCCTCTGGCAGCGCGTGGTCGCTGCACTGGTCCTGGGCGTGATCACCGGGCTGCTGTGGGGCCCCGAAGCCGAATCGATCAAGTGGATCGGCGACTTCTTCATCAAGTCGATCAAGATGCTGGTCGTGCCGTTGATCTTCGTCTCGATCGTCGGCGGCGTCGCTTCAATCGGCGACTTGCGCAAGCTGGGCGCGGTCGGCTGGCGGGCGATGGTGCTGTTCGTGGTGACCGGCCAGATCGCCGTCTGGCTTGGCCTTGCCCTCGGCACGATCTTCGCGCCGGGTATCGGCGTCGATACGAGCGCGATTGCAGCGGGCGCGACGCCCGAGCCCGTGGCAACCAGCGCGGTCGACATGATCCTCTCGATGGTGCCGGAAAGCCCGGTCAAGGTGATGGCCGATGCGCAGGTCCTGCCGCTCATCGTCTTCGCCCTGCTGATCGGCATCGGCATCGTCATGGCCAAGGAGGAAGGCCAGCCGCTCGTCCGCGTCTTCGATAGCGGCTCGATCGTCATGCAGAAGGTGACGATGATCGTCATGGAGTTGACCCCGTTCGGCGTCTTCTCGCTGATGGCGTGGGTCGCAGGGACGCTGGGGCAGGATGCCCTCGTCGCGCTGGCCAAGCTCGTCGCGCTCAATTACCTGGGCTGCCTGCTGATCATCGGCGTCATGTACACCGCGATCATCAAGTTCCTGGCCCGTCTGCCGGTACGCCACTTCTTCCGCGGCATCATCGACGCCATGGCAGTTGCCTATTCGACAGCCTCTTCCAATGCGACCCTGCCGGTGACGCTGCGCTGCGCAGAACGCAACCTGGGCGTGAGCCGTCCGACCGCCAGCTTCGTCGTCTCGCTGGGGGCGACGATCAACATGGACGGCACGGCGATGTACCTGGGTCTGGCCACCCTGTTCGGCGCCCAGATCTTCGGCATTCATCTCGGCTTTTCGGACTACATCGTGATCTCCGTGCTTGCGACGCTCGGCTCGGTCGGCGCGGCCGGCATTCCGGGGGCCGGACTGATCATGATGGCATTGGTGTTCGGGGCCGTCGGCGTCCCGCTGGAGACCATCGCCTTCGTCGCCGGGGTGGACCGGATCATGGACATGATGCGCACTGCCACCAACGTCACCGGCGATTCGGCGGTGACGACGGCGGTTGCGGTCATGACGAACGAGATCGACCTGACCGAAATGATCAGCGCCGACGACGTCTAGGTGGCTACGTGGCGCCGCGTCTGCCGGACCGGCTTACTTGTCGAGCAGCTTGACCGGTACGAAGTCGCCCAGCCCGCAGGCCCCTTCGCGCTGGTACTGGCCGCCGTACTGACGGATGGGATAGATGATGTCGTTGCTGCACAGCTGCGTCAGCGAAGTTTCGAAGCTGAAGCTGTCCGCGGATTTCAGGCCAGAGCACTTGTGGGGCAGCGTGACGCGCCAGACCTTGCTTCCGGCGCCGCCGATGAAATCGATGGTCCAGTCGTCGCGGATGCGGGTGGTCGAATAACTGGTGAGCGGCAGGCAACTCACGGCCTTGCCGATCACTTCTGCCGCCGGTGAGGCCGGCGGTGCCTCGCCCGGCGCGGTCTTCGCGCAGGCGGTGAGCGCCAGCGGCAGCAAGGCAATGGACAATGCGATGGAACGCTTCATGGCAACCTCCTGTCAGGAAGCCTTTTTCGCGGCTCCCTTCTCCATGATCTTGGGCTTGTAGCCGCACAAGTCAACGACCGGGCAGCGCCAGCATTCGGGGCTGCGAGCCTTGCAGATGTATCGGCCGTGCAGGATCAGCCAGTGGTGCGCGCCGACGCGAAAAGGGGCCGGCACCTTTTTCTCAAGCTGCTTTTCGACCGCGAGCGGGGTCTTGCCCTTGGCGAGCCCGGTGCGGTTGCCGACGCGGAAGATATGCGTGTCGACAGCAAAGGTCTCGGCTCCGAAGGCGCAGTTCATGACGACGTTCGCGGTCTTGCGGCCGACGCCCGGCAATTCGACGAGCGCGTCACGGTCCTGCGGCACTTCGCCGTCGTAACGCTCGACCAGGATCTCGGACAGGGCGATGACGTTCTTCGCCTTGGAGTTGAACAGGCCGATCGTCTTGATGTGCTCCTTTAGCCCCTCTTCCCCCAGCGCGACCATCTGCGCGGGGGTCTTCACCTCCCGGAACAGGGCGCGGGTGGCCTTGTTGACGCCGACGTCGGTCGCCTGCGCGGAGAGCACCACGGCGACGAGGAGCTGGTAGGTATTGCCGAATTCCAGCTCCGTCTCGGGCGAGGGGTTCAGCTCGGCCAGGCGCCGGAAGAACTCGAAGACGTTGTCCTTCTTCACCGGATTGCGCCCTAGAGCCCGAGGACCTCGGGCATTGTGTAGCGGCCGGGCTTGCGCTCCAGCATCCACTGCGCCGCCTTGACCGCGCCGCGCGCGAAGATGCCGCGGTTCTCGGCCATGTGCGACAGGGCGAGGCGCTCGTTCTCGGCCAGGAAATGAACCGTGTGATCGCCCGCCACGGTGCCGCCGCGCAGGGCGGCAAAGCCGATAGTGCCGGCCTCGCGCTTGCCGGTGATGCCGTCGCGGCCGCGCTCGGAATTGTCCGCCAGCGCAATGCCGCGGCCCTTGGCGGCAGCCTCGCCCAGCAGCAGGGCGGTGCCCGAGGGCGCGTCGACCTTCATGCGGTGATGGGTCTCGACGATCTCGATGTCCCAGTCTTCGCCCAGGCGGCTCGCGGCCTCGCGCACGAGATGCGCCAGCAGTGTGACGCCCAGCGAGGTATTGCCGGTCTGCAGCACCGGAATCGATTCGGCCGCCGTGTCGATCAGCCAGTGGTGGCGTTCCTCGAGCCCCGTGGTGCCGACGACGATCGGGGTGTCCGCCGCGATCGCCGCCTCGAGGTTGCCTTCGAGCGCACCGGGGCTGGAGAAGTCGATCAGGACATCGGCCTTGGCGGCCAGCGCGGCGACGTCGCCGTCCTTGTCCACTCCGCCCGCCAGTTCCTCGCCCGCCGCACCGATCGCTTCCGCGATTGCGCGTCCCATGCGACCTTCGCTGCCGATGATTCCGATACGTGCCACGTTACAATCTCCATGGGGGCGGCAAGCCGAACTTGTTTCGGCGTGGTTCGTGCCCCAGACATCGTCCTGCGCATGGCGAAAAACGGCCCCTGAAACAAGGTCGGGGTGATGCTACGGGAATTTGCATGAACCAGATCCGCAATATCGTGATCCTCACAGGTGCCGGGGTTTCGGCCGAAAGCGGCATCGACACCTTCCGCGATGCCGGCGGGCTGTGGGAGCAGCACCGGGTGGAAGACGTGGCGACGCCCGAGGCATTTGCCCGCGACCCCGAGCTTGTCCTGCGCTTCTACGACATGCGGCGCGAGGCGATCCAGACCAAGCAGCCCAATGCCGCGCACCACGCCCTTGCCCGGCTCGATGCCGAGTGGCGGGGGGAACTGCTGATCGTCACCCAGAACGTCGACGACCTGCACGAGCGGGCCGGGGCGACGCGGGTCCTGCACATGCACGGGGAACACCTCAACGCCTGGTGTACTGCCTGCGACGAGCGCTCGCCCTGGACCGGTCCGTTGCTGGATCGTCCGGCCTGCCCCGAATGCGGGGTGGCCGCGCTGCGGCCCGACGTCGTGTGGTTCGGCGAGATGCCCTATCGTATGGAAGAGATCTTCGCGGCCCTGCGCGAGGCGGACCTGTTCGTCTCGATCGGTACTTCGGGTGCGGTCTATCCTGCAGCAGGCTTCGTGCGCAATGCGCGGGAGCTGGGGGCGGCGACGCTCGAACTCAACCTGGAGCCGAGCCAGGGCAGCAGCTGGTTCGACGAGTCGCGGCACGGCCCGGCGACCGAAGTGGTGCCGGCCTGGGTGGACGAGCTGCTGACCCGGAAATGAGCCCGGGGGCGGCGCAGCGTCAGGCTGGGGTGCCGCAGCCCTTGCAACCGGGGTCCTTGGCGATTCGCAGCGGGCGCATCGAGGGGGCAAGGCCGTCGATGAGCTGGAGCGTACCGAACTGCGGCTCGCCCAGCGCGGCGCGGCCGGCAAGCAGGACGCGCATGGCATGCATGGCTGCGAAAGTGCCGACCATGCCGACCATCGCGCCCAGTACGCCGTCGGCGGCACAAGTGTCGCAATCCTCGGCATCGAAGGCATCGCCCACGAAGCAGCGGTAGCAAGGCTGGTCGGACAGGTGGCCGGCGAAGTTCGCGACCTGGCCCTGAAATCGTCCCACCGCGGCGCTCGTCAGCGGCAGCCCCAGTTTGACGCAGGCATCTGACACCAGCAAGCGAGTCGCGAAGTTGTCACAACCGTCCAGTACGAGGCTCGCGCCGGCGAGGATCTGTGCGACGTTTTCAATTCCCACCCGCTGGACGATCGCACGAACCTCAAGGCCAAGATCAAAACGCCGCACCCATTCGGCCGCCGCTTCCGCCTTGGGCTTGCCGATATCAGACGGCGTGAAAATCGTCTGGCGCTGGAGGTTGCTGACGTCGACGACGTCGTCATCCACCAGGGTCAGTCGGCCTATGCCGGCTGCGGCGAGATACTGAAGGGCAGGACTGCCGATCCCGCCGCAGCCGACAAGCACCACGTGGGCTTCGGCCAGCGCCATCTGTCCCGTGCCGCCCACTTCGGGCAGCACGATGTGACGGGCGAACCGCTCAAGCCGATCCGGTGTAAGCGTCATACCTGGTCCGAACCTGCCTCTGTGCCCTCATTTTCGGGCAGTCTTTCCTTGCTGAAGCCGTGCAGTCCGTACCACCACTGCGCGGCGATGACCGCGCCTTTCGAGGGTTGAAGCAAGCCCAGCATCATCACCAGTGCGAGCGGCACCAGGATCGCGAACATGCCGGCGGGGCCCAGGTCGAAGTCCTTGGACAAGGCGATGATCAGCGGCGCCATCAGGTGGCCGGTGACGATGATGGCGATGTAGGCAGGGAAATCGTCGGCGCGTTGCGGGCTCCAGTCGACTCCGCAATGCGGACAGGCGTCGAGCGGCTTGAGCCACTTGCGAAACAGCGGCGCTTCCCCGCAGCGGGGGCACCTGCTGCGAATTCCGCGCAGGGCGGCCTGCCAGAAAGTGGCAGGTAGCGAAGGGGTGAGACCGGGAGCCATGCGGCCCGCTTAGAGCAGGAGCGAGGCCGGGGAAAGGATGAACGCGCGGGGGCTGGGCAGGCCTGCAGGGCGATCAGTTCTCCTCCACCTGTTCCTCCTCGGCGATCTGCAGGCGATTGCGCCCGCGCGCCTTGGCGACATAGAGCGCTGCATCCGCCCGTCGTGTCGCATCGCCCAGTTCTGGGAAGCTGCGCAGCGGCGCCAGCCCGCAGGAGAAGGTGACCGGCCAGCTGTCGTGCCCCAGCTCGCTGTCGAGCGCAACCGAGGCGCGCAGCCGCTCAAGCACCAGGCGGGCCTCGTCGAGCTGGGTGTCGGGGAACAGGACCGCGAATTCCTCGCCGCCCCAGCGCGCCGCGATGTCGGTACGGCGCAAGCCACCCTCAAGGCGCTTGGCCAACGCGCGCAGCAGCGAGTCGCCGGCGTCGTGGCCGAACTGGTCGTTGATCAGCTTGAAATGGTCGATGTCGATGATAGCGAGCACGGCATTGGTCTTGCCCTGCAGGATGCCTTCGGCCGCATCGAGGAAGCCCCTGCGATTGCGGATCCCGGTCAGGGCATCGCGTTCGGCGGCGGTGATCAGTTGTTCGATCCTGGTCGCGGATTCGTTGGCGGCAGTGGCCACGCCGTGGAGCAGGCGGCCGACGAGATCGGCGCCGCCGTCGGGAATATGCGAGATGCGCTCACCGTTCTGGATCGCCTCCAGCATCGCGGTTGCGCGCGTGATCGGGGAGAGCAGGCCGTGGATCGCCGCGATCCCGAGGCCGGTGCCGGCCAATGTCGCCAGGAGCAGGGTGATGAGGGTGGCGGGGTGCCATTCACCGGTGACGACCTGGAGGCTGACGCAGGCAATCAGGGGAACGTGTACCGCGCCGAAGCAGATCAGGAGAATCCGCCATTCGTAGTTGCGCGGGAACAAGAATGTCGTGGCTCGGTAGAAGCGCATGGGGGGGTGCCTTCTCGTTGCAATTCGGGCTTTATACTCGAAAGGTAACGGGAAGTGCTTTGCCAATAGTTAATCGAATTTCAGAAACGTCTGAAAAATAGGGATTAACTTCTTGTAAGGTGGCTGGGCGTTTTCACAGATTGGCGCAATGCGACCGTCAACTACCCAGTTGCAAGGAGCGCGAAAGGCTCGAACCTTTCGCGCTCCTCATGGGATATCCCTGTTGGGAACCCTGTGCATTTCTCGGGACAGGCCCGGGAAAACTCAGCTTTCCAGCTGGCGCAGCAGCGAACGGACGTCGCCGTCCATGTCGGCATCGCGGGTGCGCAGTTCCTCGATCAGGCGCACGGCGTGGATGACCGTGGAGTGATCGCGGCCACCGAACTTGCGGCCGATCTCCGGGTAGGAGCGCGGCGTCAGCACCTTGGCGAGATACATGGCAACCTGACGCGGGCGGACCACGGCACGCGCGCGGCGCTTCGAGCTCATCTCGGTCCGGTCGATCCGGTAGAACTGGCAGACCGTGCGCTGGATCTCGTCGATGGTGATCCGGCGTCGATTGGCCGAGAGGATGTCGGTCAGCTGTTCCTCGGCCAGCTGCAGCGAGACGGCCTGACCGGTAAGCTGGGCATAGGCGATCAGCTTGTTGAGGCCGCCGACGAGTTCACGCACGTTGCGGTTGATCGTCCTTGCAAGGAACTCGATGACGTCGGCCGGCACGTCGATCGAGGCGAAACGCTGAAGGCGATTCTCGAGGATCGAACGACGCAGTTCGATGTCGGCCGGCTGGATGTCGGCGACAAGACCCATCGACAGGCGCGACAGCAGGCGCGGCTCGACGCCGTCGAGTGCCTGGGGCGCACGATCGGCTGCGAAGACGAGGCGCTTGCCCTCCTGAAGCAGGGCATCGATCGTGTAGAGCAGCTCTTCCTGTGCCGAAGCCTTGCCGATGATGAACTGGATGTCGTCCACCAGCAGAAGGTCGAAGCCGCGCAGGCGCGCCTTGAACTCGATCATCTGGTTCTGGCGCAGCGCCTGGACGAATTCGACCATGAAGCGCTCTGCCGAGCAGTAGAAGATCCGCGCATGCGGGTGGTTCGCAAGGTACGCATGCCCGATTGCGTGGAGCAGGTGCGTCTTGCCCTGGCCGGTCGCCGCCTTGAGATAAAGCGGCGAGAACTGCGGCTTTTCGCCGGCTGCCATGCGCTGTGCCGCATTGCAGGCGAGCACGTTTGCAGTGCCGGTCACGAAAGTCGAGAAAGTCTGCGAGGCATCGATGCCGGCCGGGCCCTGGCCCAGCGATGCGAAGGCATCGCCGTTCAACGCCGCCGAGATGGCATCGCTTGCACCCACGACCGAATCGTTCGCCGGCGCGTGGCTGGGACGACCGCCATGGCCGAGGCGCAGCTCGGGCAGCTGGCGGCGGCCCGGGTGAACGAGAATGCGCACGTGGCGCACGTCGGGACGGGCGATCTTCCATGCCAGCGAGAGGCGATCGGCGAATCGGTCATTCACCCAATTCGCCGAGAACTCGGTCGGCAGGTACAGATCGAGCGTACCCGTTTCCTTGCAATAATTGCCGGGCTGGATCGGCTTGATCCACTGGCTGTGAGCCTGGTGTCCCAGGTCCTTGCGCAGGCCCTGGCTGATGTCTGCCCAGTCCGCCGCCAAATTCACGGCTTCCTGATCCTCTTCCATCACCACTTTTCCTGCCTTCGATTTCTTCACTGTCTGATTAGCGCCCTGACCCGCCGAATTACCTGTCACTTGGTCGAACTCCCCTTGCCCGCAACCAACCCCCGATATTCGGGCCGGAAACGGAACTGGTCTCACACGATTGCAAGGCAAAACGACCCCGTCACCGCAAACGCGTGTTTGCGGCAATTGTCTTACATGCTTTCGATATTCCCCGGCCAGTTCCGCAACGGCCGAGGACCTTCATAAGGAGGCCTTGGCCCGACAGGCAAGACGGTCGCTCCAAATAAATAAAATTATCTCGGCTTGACTCACGGAAGACTGCCGGAAAAGCGTCATGAAGAATTTTAATTCTGCAATTTCAGTATCTTAACAAGATGCCTATGACGAATCGCAGCTATTCCGCGCACTTGCAGATTCTTCCGCATTGCAGCAGCGCAAACAAGAACGGAGCCGGAGATTATCTCTCCGGCTCCGTTCTTGTTTCGTGCCTGCTTCACCCTGCGTTTGGAGTCGCGACTCCAGTCTCAGGCGATTCGCGGCGACTCAGAGAGCGGCGACGCGCTTGCTGAGGCGCGACATCTTGCGCGCAGCGGTATTCTTGTGGAGCACGCCACGGGCGACGCCACGGGCCAGCTCGGGCTGGGCAGCCTTCAGGGCTTCCGCAGCTGCAGTCTTGTCACCACCGGCGATGGCGCTTTCGACCTTCTTGACGAAGGTACGGATGCGGCTGACGCGGTTGATGTTGATCTCGGCGCGGCGCTCATTGCGACGGATGCGCTTGCGGGCTTGCGGCGTGTTGGCCATGAACTTTCCTCTGTCTGGCCGCCGGGCGGCCCAATTGCCTGTCGAATCTGCTGCTGGCGAGCGGACTCGCCGGAAAGCGCGCCCCTTAGCGGCAGGCGGTGCTTGCGTCAAGCCGCAGGCATGGCTGCAAACCGCCCGATTCTGCAGCTTTGGCCCAATATCGGCCCTTCCGGCGAACATGGCCATGCCTGATGTCCGCGGACTCGACGCAGACTCGCAATGGCATGCGGCCCCGCTCTACTTCTGGCAGCGCCTGCACCAGAAGGTGCTGCGCCCGCCTTGCACAAAGCGCAGGACCGGCGCGCCGCAGGTGCAGGCTAGCCCCTCGCGGCCGTAGACTTGCCAGGAAGTGGCGAAGTAACCCAGTTCGCCGGTCGGCTGCGCATAGTCGCGAATGGTCGACCCGCCGGCCGCGATCGATTCGGTCAGCACTTCGCGGATCGCCGGGACGAGGCGGGCGAGGGCGGCCAGAGAAACCCGGCCCGCTGCCTTGTCAGGGCGGATGCCGGACCGGAACAGCGCCTCACATACATAGATGTTGCCCAGACCGGCCACGATCGACTGGTCGAGCAGGAGCTGCTTGATCGGCGCGGTCCGGTCCTTGAAGGCAGCGCGAAGGTGCGCGGCCGTGAGCGCGTCTCCCAGCGGTTCCGGACCCATGTCGGCAAACGGGCCCCATGTTTCCAGCCCATCCGTGGCGACAAGGTCGACCGAGCCGAAACGCCGGGCGTCGTTGAGTGCAAGGACATGGCCGGAGCCCGTTTCGATCACCAGGTGGTCGTGCTTTTCCGGCCGCTCCGGCTCGATCCGCCAGCGCCCCGACATGCCGAGATGGAAGACCATGGTCTGGCCGCGGTCGCTATGGATCAACCCGTATTTCGCCCGGCGTCCCATCGCGGTCACCGTCGCGCCGGTCATTACCTGCACGAGATCGGGCGGGAATGGGCGGCGCAAGTCGGGGCGGTTGACCGCAATGCGGGCAATCCTCTCGCCCTCGAGAAAGCGGGCAAGGCCGCGCACGGTCGTTTCGACTTCGGGTAGCTCTGGCATCACCATGCAGATAGGCGCGCGATGCGCTCCTGTCATCGCTTCGTGATCGTTCGGCAGGGCCGCGCTCGCCAATCCGGCATGTCCCGGCTAAGGCCGCGGGCATGGGCAACGACCGGTCGCACCTTCGCGCATTCCTGATGCTGGGCATCGTCATGCTTTGCTGGGCAGGCAATTCGATCATCGGGCGCGCGGTGCGCGACGATATCCCGCCGCTCACGCTGGCCTTCGGGCGCTGGACTATCGCGGTGCTGATCCTGCTGCCCATCGCCTGGCGCCAGCTGCTGCTGGAGCGTGAGGCGGTACGGGCGGGCTGGCGCTGGATCGTCGCGCTGGGCGTGCTGGGCATCGTGTGCTTCAATTCGCTGGTCTATTCCGGGCTTCATTACACGACGGCGGCCAATGCCCTGCTGCTGCAGGCCTCGGTCCCGGCTGTGGTACTTCTGCTGGACCGAATCATCTTCAAGTCGCGGCCCGAGAAGATGCAGGCGATTGGCGTTATCGTATCGACCCTGGGGGTGGCGGCGATCGTCTTTCGCGGTGAGCTTTCCGCGGTCCTCAACCTGGAGATCGGCGGGAAGGGCGATGCGCTGATCCTGTGCGCGGTCACCGCCTGGTCGCTCTACACCGTACTCTTGCGCAAGAAGCCGCCGGTCAGTGCGCCGGTCTTCCTGCTGCTGACCTTTACGCTGGGCTCGGTAGTGCTTGCGCCCCTGGCCGCGATGGAATGGCTGCAGGGGCAGCGGGTGAACTGGGGCCTGCCGGTGCTGGGTGCCTTTGCCTATGTCGGCGTGTTTCCCTCGATTATCGCTTACTTCATCTACAATGCCGCGACCGCCACGATCGGACCGGCGCGCGCCGGGCAGGGCATCACGCTCATGCCCTTGTTCGGGGCCCTGCTTTCGGCGCTGCTCCTGGGCGAGCGGCTTCATGGCTACCACTTCGCCGGTATCGTCCTGATTCTCGCCGGGATCATTCTCTCGGCCCTCGCGTTGCGCAGCGGGGCGGCGGGCAAAACTCCGGTGGCGCCCGGGCCGGCACGACGCTAGAGGACGGCGCATGAACGATAAGGTTTCCTTCGGCTACGAAGAAGTCGCCCCCGAGGACAAGGAGGGCCGCGTCGGTGCGGTCTTCTCCAGCGTCGCGCGCAAGTACGACGTCATGAACGATGCCATGTCCGCCGGCATGCACCGTTTGTGGAAGGACAAGTTCGTGCGCCGCGTGAAGCCGCAGGCGGGCGAGCAGATCCTCGACATGGCGGGCGGCACCGGTGACATCGCCTTCCGTATGGAGCCTTCGGGCGCGGCGATCACGGTTTCCGACATCAACCAGGACATGCTCGACGTCGGCATCGAGCGCGCCATGGAGCGCGGCATCGACAGTCTCGTCTGGTCACGCCAGAACGCCGAGGAACTGTCGTTCCCCGACCGCTTCTTCGATGCCTATACGATTGCCTTCGGCATCCGGAACGTCACGCATATCGACAAGGCACTGGCCGAGGCGCACCGGGTGCTCAAGTTCGGCGGGCGTTTCTTCTGCCTCGAATTCTCGACGACCGAATGGCCGGGCTTCAAGGAAGTGTACGATGCCTATTCGCATCATCTCGTCCCCCGGATCGGGCAGGCGATTGCCGGCGACGCGGATTCCTATCGTTACCTGATCGAATCGATCCGGCGCTTCCCGCCGATGCCCGAATTCGAGGCGATGATCCGAGGTGCGGGTTTCCGGCACACCAAGGTCGAGCCGATCATGGGCGGTCTCGTCGCGATTCACTCGGGCTGGAAGGTGTAAGCCAGCCATGGTTGCGATGAGCAAAGCCACGGTGCGGGCCGACGGCACGCGGCAGTCGGATGCCGCCGCGTGACCAGCAAGGTGACCCATATCGCCCGCCTGCTCAAATGGGGGCGGGTGCTGGCGCGCCACGGTGCGCTGCGCGGCATCGAGAAGGACCGCAATGCCCCGGCGCCGGTCAAGCGCCTGTGCCGCATCGCCCGTTTCGGGACGCGCCAGCCCAGGGAGCCGGACTATGCCGGTGCCTTCCAGGAAATCGGCCCCGCGGCGATCAAGCTCGGCCAGGCGCTGGCAACGCGGCCCGATCTTGTCGGTGAAGGTCCGGCGCGCAATCTGCTTACCTTGCAGGACAGCCTTCCGCCCGTCGCCTTTGCGCTGATTCGCGAACGCGTAGAGGAAAGCTTCGGCAGGCCCATAGAGGCCCTGTTCTCCTCATTCGATGAAGAACCCATCGGTGCGGCTTCGATTGCCCAGGTGCATCGCGCCGTGACCACAGACGGCCGCCACGTCGCGGTCAAGGTGCTGCGCCCGCGTATCCGCGAGAAGTTCGCCCAGGACGTAGGCACCTACGAATGGGCCGCGGCGCACCTCGAGGCGCTGGGCGGCGAGGCGATGCGCCTGCGTCCGCGCGCGGTGATCGACAACCTCAAGCGCTGGACCCTGCGCGAGCTGGACTTGCGCCGCGAGGCGGCTTCGGCTTCGGAGCTGGCCGAAGCGATGAAGGGCATCGAAGGCTACGCGATTCCCGACATCGACTGGGACCGCACCAATGGTTCGGTGCTGACGGTCGAATGGGTCGACGGCGTCAAGATGAGCGACCTCGCAGCGCTGCGCGCCGCCGGGCACGACTTGCCCAGGCTCGCCCGCAAGCTGGTGCTGACTTTCCTGACCCAGGCGATCTCCAGCGGTTTCTTCCATGCAGACATGCACCAGGGGAACCTGTTCGTGCGCGATGACGGCACTATCGTCGCCATCGATTTCGGGATCATGGGCCGGATCAATCGGCAGGCGCGCCTGTGGCTGGCGGAAATCCTCTACGGCCTGACCACCGGCAATTATCGCCGCGTCGCCGAGATCCACTTCGAAGCCCAGTACGTGCCGAGCTATCACACGGTAGAGGAGTTCGCGACGGCGCTGCGCGCGGTGGGCGAGCCGATGCGCGGCAAGCCGGTGTCCGAGCTTTCGGTCGGGCAGATGCTCGACGGGCTCTTCGCCATCACCCGCGACTTCGACATGCAGGTCCAGCCGCACCTCCTGCTGTTGCAGAAGACGATGGTCATGGTCGAAGGTCTCGCGACCGCGCTCGATCCGCAGATCAACATGTGGGACGTCTCCGGGCCTTTCGTGAAGGACTGGCTGCGCGACGAACTGGGCCCGGAAGCCAAGATCGCCGACCGCCTGCGCGAAGACCTCGGTACACTCGCGCGTCTGCCCGACCTGGTCCGCCGGATCGAGGAGAAGTTCCCGCCCAAGGGCGGCGCGCCCGAACAGGCGCCCCTGCCCGAAGTGGACCTGATCTGGGCCGGGAGATCGGCGCGTGAGGCTTCAGGCAAACCTGATGTTAACCATTGGGGTGGCTATGTTGTGGCAGCGCTTGCTGGGGGCATTGCTGCATGGGCCGTCACGTACTGGAGCATTCTGGGCTAGACCCGAGAGCCGGGGGGCTTGCGCCCGCCGCGGCTCGTGCTCCTGCTGCGCCGCGTTTTTCCGATTGGTCGCCGATGCTCGCCCGGCTCGTGCTGGCGATCCTTGGCCTGTTGCTCGTTGCCTCGGCCGTGGTGCCGGTCGGCCGACCGCAAGGCACGCCGGGGGCCATCGTGGCCTCGCACACGAAGCCGGTCGACACTGCGGATGAGCCGTACGACGAGGACATCGCTCTGTACGAAGCGGCCATCGACCGCATTCGGCATGGCGAGAACTATTACGATTTCATCGTTCCCGAGCAGCGGGCGCGCAACTATCCGGTGAACCCGGGCCTTGCCGTGCGCCTGCCGACGCTGGCCTATCTCGATGCCTGGCTGGGCGAGGCGGGACAGATCGTCGCCGCGATTGCGCTGATGCTCGCAGTGATCGCCGCGTGGTGGTCGCGGTTCCGCGAGGACGCCTCGCTCGGCCGCCTGCCGCGCATGGCAACGACCATGGTCTTCGTCGGCGCATCGCTGGGGCTGAACCGCCACTATTTCCCGCTGCATGAGCTGTGGGCAGGCATGCTCGTTGCGCTTTCCTTCGGACTGCACCGCATCGGCACAGGCGGGCAGGGCGGACGCTGGGGAGGGGCCTTCCTTGCCGCGGCGCTGGCTCTGGCGATCCGGGAGCACAGCTTGCCGTTCGTACTGCTGATGGCGGCCACTGCGCTTTACTATCGTAACTGGCGCGAGGCCGCGGCATGGATCGCTCTGGTCTCGGTCTTCCTCGCCGCGCTGTCTTGGCACCTTGCCATCGTCTCGCGCGATGTCCTGCCCAGCGACCCGCATTCCGCCCCATGGCTGGTGATGCGCGGGCTGTCGGGCTGGCTTGCCAATATCGTGCAGGCCAGCAACCTGCGGTTCCTGCCGCACTGGTTGGCGGGGCCCGCCGTGGTGCTCATGGCATTTGGCTGGCTGGGCTGGAATTCGCGGGCCGGGACCTTCGGGTTCCTGCTCAGCGCGGGGTATGGTTTCGCCTTCATGCTCGCCGGACGCTGGGACAACTTCTACTGGGGCGCGATGATCGCGCCGGCGATGTTCGCTGGCATCGTTTTCGCTCCGCGTGCCATTGCCGCCTTGTTGGAAGCAGCCGGATCAGGGGAAAGGCCGCGGTTAGTCGCGGTAAAGTAATTGCGTGAACTTCGATGCTGTTGCACAAGCGCCGACGATGAGTGGACCCAGGATTCTTCTGGTCATTGGCGGCGGCATTGCTGCCTACAAGGCCTGTGAGTTAGTCCGCCACATCCGCAAGGAGGGTGGCGAGGTTACCTGTGTTCTGACCGAAGGCGGATCGAAGTTCGTGACGCCGATGGCGCTCGCAGCGCTGTCCGAGAAGCCGGTCTATACCACGCTCTGGGACCTCAAGAACGAGGCCGAGATGGGACACATCCAGCTCAGCCGCGAGGCGGACCTCGTGGTGGTTTGCCCGGCTACGGCCGACCTGCTCGCCAAGATGGCCTCGGGCATTGCCGACGATCTTGCCACGACGATGATGCTGGCGACGGACAAGCCGGTGATGGCCGTGCCTGCGATGAACGTGCGCATGTGGCAGCATGCCGCCACGGTGCGCAACGTCCAGGCCCTGCGCGAGGCGGGTGTCGATGTCATGGAGCCAGACGAGGGCACTATGGCTTGCGGCGAATTCGGACCCGGGCGGCTGCCCGATCCGATCGCGATCTGGCAGCGTATCGCCTGGGCGCTTGGCCTCGGTCCCGTCGAAGTCGCGCCGCTGCCCGGCGACATGCCAAGCCGGGCCCTGCCCGAACCGCAGGAAGATCCGCTTCAGTGGCAGCCGCAGTTCCATGAGTCTGAAGCGGATCTTTCCGAAGGTGAAGGACAGGGACTGGGCGGACTGTCGGGTTCGATGATCTCGCGCGGGCTGAAGAAGGCCAAGAAGGCGATTTCCTTCGGGCACCATGACGAGGACCCCGCAGCCACGCGGCCAGTTGCGCCGTCGCCTGCGTCCTCGCTCCTGGTATCGAGGAAGGGCGCTGCCCGCGCCGCGCCGCCGACCGACCCGGACGCGATCAATCACCTTGTCACCGGCGCCTCGGATTTTGCACGCCCCGAACCGTTCGATGGCGGCGTCGAGATGGTCGCCGACATGGGCGAGGTTCACAATCACCGCGGGGCCGGGACGCCGGAGCAGGCTTTCCCTGTCGAAGGGCCGCTGACCGGTCGCCACGTGCTGGTCACGGCCGGTCCGACCTGGGAGCCGATCGACCCGGTGCGCTACATCGCCAATCGCTCTTCGGGCAAGCAGGGCTTCTCGATCGCCGCCGCTGCGGCGGAAGCGGGCGCGCGCGTAACGCTGGTCGCCGGGCCGGTACACCTGCCCACTCCGCCGGGCGTCGACCGCGTCGACGTAGAGAGCGCGCTGGAAATGGCCGATGCCGTGAAGAACGCGCTCCCGGCCGACATCGCCGTAATGGTCGCGGCGGTCGCGGACTGGCGTACGGTCAATACCGCCAAGGAAAAGCTCAAGAAGCGCGGTTCGGCCCCGCCGGCGCTGCTGCTGACCGAGAACCCCGATATTCTGGCCACCGTTGCCGCGCGGCCCGACCGGCCGCCGCTTCTGATCGGCTTCGCTGCAGAGACCGACAACGTGCTCCAGTATGCCAAGGAGAAGCGCAAGCGGAAGGGCGCGGACTGGATCATTGCCAACGACGTGTCTGGCGATGTGATGGGCGGCGATGCAAATGCCGTGCACATCGTTACCGGCAGCGACGTCGTCAGCCTCCCCGAAATGCCCAAGGAGGATGTCGCGCGCATCCTCGTAGAAAGGTTTGCAGATGCACTCGCCCAGTAACGTTCCCGTGCCGATCAAGGTCCTGCCGCATGGCGAGGGGCTGCCGCTCCCCGCTTATGCGACGTCGGGCGCTGCCGGCATGGACGTCGTCTCGGCCGAGGACGTGACGATCGCGCCGGGCGCGCGTCATGCCGTGGCGACGGGCATTGCCGTGGCGATCCCGCACGGATTCGAGATTCAGGTGCGTCCGCGCTCCGGCCTTGCGCTCAAGCACGGCATCACTGTGGCCAATGCGCCCGGCACGGTCGATTCGGACTATCGCGGCGAAGTGAAGGCTATCCTCATCAACCACGGCAACGCGCCTTTCGAAATCCGGCGCGGCGACCGCGTCGCCCAGCTTGTTCTTGCGCCGGTCACGCTGGCCTCGTGGCTGCCGGTGGAGGAACTCGACGAGACCGAGCGCGGTGAAGGCGGTTTCGGTTCGACCGGCGGGGTCGTCGCCCTCGGCAACTGACCTGCGTCAGTCGTTGCTGCCGGAGCTTTCGCGTCTGGCCCGGCGGCGCTTCATGCCATACCAGCCGACAAGGCCGAGCGTGCCCACAGTCGCGAACCCCTTGGCGAGCGAGGAGAAGGCTGCCGAAAGCGCGCCGACGGTCACGCCCCAGAAGAGCTGCGACATGATGGCCATGAACGTGTTCATGGCTCAGGCTTGTCCGGGTTCGCGGCGGGCGCGTCAAGCTGCCTGAACGCATGAACCGCGCGGGCAGGTCTTACTGGGCATGCAAATCGGCTGGAGCAAGCTCACCCTCCGGGGGTGGGCAAATGGCAAGCCAGCGGATGCAAAAAAGGACGGGCCCGCATGTCGCAGCGGACCCGCCCCTCGGTGTCTCCCTCTTTTCGCAGGGAGCCTGTCAGATCACTTCTTTTCCGGTGCGACTGTAATGCGCACGGTCTCGCCTGAGTTCCCGGGGAATCCGGTAAACATCGATTCGACGAGATTGGGTACGAGATACTGCAGGCGATTGGAGGTCGAGAGGGCCTCTGCCTTGCCTTCGAACAGCCGCTGGCCGTCGGCCGCGCGGTCGATCTTCAGGCTGATGCCGCTGGTATAGACGGTGTAGCTGTCGACGCCGCCATCGAAGAACGGGTCGTAGAAGCCATAGCGCCACGGTCCGCCCCAATAGCCGAAGCGCGACGGGCCCCAGTAGCCGAAGCGGTTGTAGCCATACCACGGGCCCCAGTAGGACGACGGGCCGATGCCGGTCGAACGGATGCGTTCGCGCCCATTGTCGACGCCGTAGTCGAAGCGCACGATCATGTCCGCCTTTGCCGGGTCTTCGGTCGGAACATAGCCCAGGTTGGCCATGCGATCGCGCACGAGGCCAGCATACTGGGCGAATTCGAGACCGCCGGCCAGCTTGGGATCGTCTGCGACGACGGCGAAAGTCTGGCCCGAGGGGGCCGGAAGCTGGGACTGGAAGCGCGAGACGTCCGCCTTGAACGGCGTGGCGCAGGCGGCGACCGCCATCAGCAGCATGGCAGCGGCGACGAAGCGCAATCTGCCTAAAAATGATCCGGATTGATGTGACATCCTGGTTTTCTCCACGATCCATGCGGGGTCTGTCTTGCCCCGCCTGACGCGACCCGCGATTCCTTGCGATACTGTACTAGATTCAACGGCCTGAATAGCTGTTGAATGGAGGCGCAGCCGCGACGGGCCGTTGGCCTTGTTCAAACCGCCTTGGCGTGCGCGCTTCGGTCTATATGTAGGAAGACAAAGGCAAATGGCGAGTCTGATGTCCCCGTTGACCATTCCGGTTCTTTCCGTCCAGCGCGGCAAGGTGCGCAGCTTTCGCGGCGCGGACGAGCCGAGCGCAATCGGCAAGCGTCCGGTTGCAGGGAGGGTGGGTGTCGGCCGCCTCGGCCTCGACGGCGACGAGCAGGCCGACCTTGCCGTGCATGGCGGGCCGGACAAGGCGATCCACCACTATCCGCACGACCACTACGCCTACTGGCGGGGTGAAATCGGCGCGCACCCGCTTCTCGACGACTTCGGCGCTTTTGGCGAGAACGTGTCGACCCGGGGATTGACCGAGGACATGGTCTGCATCGGCGACCGATGGCGGCTCGGCACTGCACTCGTCGAGGTCAGCCAGGGGCGCCAGCCATGCTGGAAGCTCGACCACCGCTTCGACGGTGCGCGGGTCAACGCCGGCACCGTCAGGGCCCGGCGGCCGGGCTGGTACTACCGGGTGATCGAAGAGGGCGAGGTCGCTGCCGGCGACCTCATGGCACTCGAGCAGCGGCCCTATCCGGACTGGACGGTGCTGCGCGTCTTCGGCCTACTCATCGCAGGCGATCACAAGCGCGACCGGGCGAGCCTGGAAGCACTGGGCGATGTCGCGCCGCTCGCCGAACCCTGGGCCCGGCGGCGTACGCAACTCCTGGGCTGACGGCCTTTCCGCTGGGGGGCGCTCAGCCCCTGACGAGGCCGAGC
This sequence comes from Novosphingobium sp. PY1, assembly GCF_017312445.1. Lineage (NCBI taxonomy): Bacteria > Pseudomonadati > Pseudomonadota > Alphaproteobacteria > Sphingomonadales > Sphingomonadaceae > Novosphingobium > Novosphingobium sp. PY1. Next base: position 82,169 of record NZ_BLTI01000001.1, read on the forward strand.
GCCTTGTAGGTCGCATCGAGCGTCGGCACGGCCAGGGCGCGGGCCTTCTCGGCACCCTTGTGCAGGATCGCGTCGAGTGCGCCGCGGTCCTGGCGCAGTTCGACAAAGCGCGCATTGATCGGCGCCAGTTTCTCGACCAGCAGTTCGCCCAGTGCAGGCTTGAACTTGCCGAAGCCCTCGCCGCCGAAATCGGCTAGCACGCCATCGACCGTGCTTCCGGTCATCACCGCGTAGATCCCGACGAGGTTCGCGGCTTCCGCGCGGCCCACAAGCCCGGCCTTCTCGGAAGGCAGCGGTTCGGGATCGGTCTTGGCCTTCTTGACCTTCTTCATGATCGTGTCGGCATCGTCGGTCAGGTTGATGCGCGCCATGTCCGAGGGGTCGGACTTGCTCATCTTGGCCGTGCCGTCGCGCAGGGACATGATGCGCGCCGCCTCGGGCGGGATGATCGGTTCGGGCAGGGTGAACACCGGGTTCTCTTCCGAGGCGAAGTCGTTGTTGAACTTCTGCGCGATGTCGCGGGCAAGCTCGAGGTGCTGCTTCTGGTCCTCGCCCACCGGAACGTGGGTCGCCTGGTAGAGCAGCACGTCTGCGGCCTGCAGCACCGGGTAGGTGAACAGCGCGACCGAGGCGCCTTCGCGGTTCTTGCCGGCCTTGTCCTTCCACTGCGTCATGCGGTTCAGCCAGCCCATGCGGGCCGTGCCGTTGAGCAGCCACTGCAGCTCGGCATGGTGGGGAACCTGCGCCTGATTGAACAGGATCGAGCGGTCCGGGTCGATGCCGCAGGCGACCAGCGCGGCGACCATCTCGCGGGTGTTTGACGACAGCGTTTCGGGCTCGAAGGGCATCGAGATCGCGTGGAGGTCGGCCAGGAAATACAGGCTCTGCCCGCCCTGCGCGGCCATGTCGTCCTGCATCTTCACCCAGTTGCGGATCGCGCCCAGGTAATTGCCGAGGTGCAGGTTGCCGGTGGGCTGGATGCCGGAGACGATACGCATGATGGATGAAGCCTGATGTTATTCCGAAAGATCGACCGGTTCCGCCTTCGCGGCCGGCCGGCGACGCCGTAGCTGGGCAAGCAGGTCCTTGTCGAGAGCGCCGACGACATAGGCGACGCCGAAGAAGACCACGAGGCCCGCCGTGCACAGGGCGCCGAGCGACCAGATCTTCTCGAACACGTTGCCCCCATAGCGCGAGGCCATCGTCGGCACGAGCAGCCACAGGACCGCGCCCATCGCCGCGCTGGCGATGATCTGGCGCACGATGCGCGAGCCGAGCTTGCCGGTGAAGTGGAACCAGCCGCGCAGTTGCAGGATCGTGTAGAGCGTGATCACGTTGAGCGTGGAAGTGAACGCAGTGGCCGCTGCAAGGCCGATGATGCCGTAGATCGGCACGACGACGATGTTGATGGCGATGTTCACGATCAGCGCGCCGGCCGCGATCCAGACCGGGGTGCGGGTGTCCTCGCGGCTGAAGAAGGCGGGCTGGAACACCTTGACCAGCACGTAGGAGGGCAGGCCGATGACCAGTGCCACGACGATGTCGGCCATGATCGCCCCGTTCGCGCCGGTCATCTTGCCGCCCACGAAGAAGGCCGTGACGAAGGCGGGCGCGCAGATTGCCAGCGCAGTGGCCGCGGGCAGCGTGAGCAGGGTTGCGATTTCGACCGCATTGGCCTGAAGGCGCTGGGCTCCGGCCCTGTCATCGCTCTGGATGTGGCGCGCCAGCATCGGCAGGATCGCGGTGCCCAGGGCAATGCCGACGATGCCGAGCGGCATCTGGTTGAGGCGGTCGGCGTACTTGAGCAGCGTGAGCGAACCCTGCGCCAGCGAAGTGGCGAAGAAGGTATCGACGAACTGGCTGATCTGGTAGACGCCCGCGCCAAAGGTGGCAGGCAGGATCAGCATGCCCAGGCGCTTCACTTCGGGAGTGAACCTGGGCGTCGTGAGCTTCAGCTTCACGCCGGCCTTGCGCGTGGCCCAGGCCATGTAGGCGAGCTGCGCCACGCCCGATGCCGTCACTGCGACTGCGATCGACCAGGCGACCGTCACGTCGCTGCCGCCGTGTTCGCGCAGGAAATAGCCGGTGAGGATGCCGGTGATCAGCACGATGTTGAGCAGCACCGGCACGAAGGCGCCGGGCGCGAACTTCGAGTGCGCGTTGAGCAGGCCCGAGAGCATCGCCACCAGGCTGACGAGGCCGAGATAGGGGAAAGTCACGCGGCTGAGCGTGACCGCGAGCTCGAACTTGCCTGGGATCGCCTGGTATTCGCCCGCGAGCAGCCAGACGATCAGCGGCATCGCCAGCATGGCGATTGCCGAAAAGCCCAGAAGGACCCAGACAAAGACCGCAAGGACGTCGCTGGCGAAACGGTCGGCGGCATCCTCGCCGCCTTCGCCGGCCAGCGTCCGGGTGTACATCGGCACGAAGGCGACCGAGAAGGCGCCCTCGGCGAACAGGCGCCGGAAGGTGTTGGGCAGGACGAAGGCAAGCTGGAACGCGTCCGCGGCCAGCCCGGCGCCAAGGACGCGGGCCAGCAGCATGTCGCGGGCAAAACCGAAGACGCGGCTGAGGGCTGTGAGGCCGCCGATCGTGCCGACGTTGCGGACGAGACTCATGGCATCAGCCCTTCGGCATCCGGCCCGTTAGCCGCGCTTCGGCAGGGGTCAGGCGTTGCCTGCGGGCTGGGTTTCGGCAGCCTGCTGCTGAGCCTGAAGCTGCTGGACGTAGAGCCCGTTGAAGTCGATCGGCTCGAGCATCAGCGGCGCGAAGCCGGCATCGCGGACGGCGTCGGAAACCACGCGGCGCGCGAAGGGGAACAGGATGCGCGGCGCTTCGGCGAACAGGAAGGCGTGCGCCTGGCCCTCGTCGAGATTGCGCATGCCCACGAGCGCGCAATAGGACAGGTCGACGACATAGGCGGTGCCGGCCTCGGCCTTCGAGGTGCAGGTGATCTTCAGTTCGACTTCATGGACTTCGCCGTCGATCGGGCGTGCGCCGATGTTGAACTGGATGTCGACCTGCGGCTGGTCCTGCCACTGGAAGCTCTGCGGCGAATTCGGGTTCTCGACCGAGAGATCCTTGACGTACTGGGTGATGATGCCCGCGGACGGACCGGTGTCCTCGCCATTGCCGAGATTGAGATCGGAGATGATGTTGCCGTCGTCGGCCATTTTGCTGTCTTCCCGCAAGTAGGTCTGAAATGAACTCTGGCGGCGCGCCTAAAGCATTTTGCCCCCCTGTGGAACACCCGAAGCGCGTGAATTTGCCTTCCGGAACGGATTCGCGCAGGGGATTTTCGTGAAGATCGGTGTCGCCGGCGGGCTATCGGGCAACGGACGGGCGAAAAAATGCCCCGACCGGGCCACTCACGCGTTGTTCATTTGTAAAGGCTACCTATCTCAGGTTATGTTGAATCGCTGGAACAGGGGCTCGTCCTTCGAGTTGAATGCCTGAAGGGTTGTTTGCCGGAACATGGCGCAATCGCTGTTTTACAGGTTTCCCTCAAAGCGAAGAAGGGATGGAATAAGGAACGTGACACCGGAAATCGTGATCCTGGCCATGATCGCAGCCTTCCTGGGCTTGCGGCTCTATTCCGTGCTTGGGCGTCGTGCCGAGCACGAAGAAGAGCCCATTCAGGGGCGCTTCGAAGGCCGCCAGGGGCAGCCGGGTGCAGCGCGCGTTCCGGCTCCCAAGCCCGACGCCAAAACGGACGATCGCAACCCCGCCCGCCAGGCCCAGCGCCTGCGTGAAATGCCGTTGGCCCCGCCTTCGGTCGAGCGGGGCCTCGCCGAAATCGCGCAAGTCGATCGCCGGTTCGATGCGCTTGCCTTCCTCGAAGGCGCGCGCAGTGCCTACCGCATGATCCTCGAGGCCTTCTGGAAGGCCGACAAGGCAGAGCTTCGCGCCCTGTGCGACGATGACGTCTACGAGAGTTTCTCGGCAGCGATCGACGCCCGCGTCGAGGCTGGCGAAACGATGGATAACCGCCTGATCCGCATTGAGGAATGCGCCGTCACGGCAGCCGGCATCGACAATGGTCTTGCCCGCATCACGCTGCGCTTCCGTTCGGATATCGCCGCGGTTACGCGCGACGCGGATGGGCATGTCGTGGCAGGCTCGCTCGACGATGCGATCGAAGCTGTCGACGTGTGGACCTTCTCGCGCGCCGTCAATTCGCCCGATCCCGACTGGCTGCTCGACGAGACCGACGCGGCCTGAGGATCAGGATCGCGGCAGCTCGAATGATGACCATTCGAAACTGAACTACGCGGGGCCGGTTTACCGGCCCCGTTCCGTCTGGGAGCATGGTCTTGGGGCAGGGACTTCAAACGGCAGGTAGAGCGCCAGAGGGCAAGTGCGCATTGGGCAACACTGGCGTTCCCGCGCGCAAGATCGCCGCTCTCTCGCTCGCCTTTCTGCTGGCCTCGTGCGTGCGACTGATCCCGGGCGGCAGCGTCAGTGGTCCGGTGACGCCGCCTGTCGCGCTACCGACCGCCGAATCGGCGCTTGCCCTCGGCGTGCGGCAGGGGCCCGCCATCGCCGCACTGCGACTCGGACAGTCCGATGCGGTTTCCGCGCTGGCCTCGTTCCGCGAAAGCTGCCCGCGCGTGACGGTGCGCGCCGACGGCAGCGGGCTTACCCGGCCAGAGGACTGGCGTCAGGCCTGCGTCGCTGCGGCGAGCTGGGCGCCTGCGACCGCGCCGCAATTCTTCACCACGTTCTTCGAGGCCGCGCGCGTCGGCGACGGATCGGCCTTCGCGACCGGATACTACGAACCGGAGATCGCGGGCTCGCGCATTCGCCGTCCCGGCTACGATGTGCCGATCTACGGCCTGCCGACGGACCTCGTGCGGGCGAACCCCGGCGATGCGCAGCCGCTTGAGAACGGTCGCATGCCGCTGGGGCGGTACGATCGCGACGGCCGTTTCGTGCCCTATTTCGACCGCGCCGAGATCGAGCAGGGTGCGCTCATGGGCCGCGGGCTGGAAATCGGCTGGGCGGCCGACCCGGTCGAAGTGTTCTTCCTGCAGGTCCAGGGTTCGGGACGGCTGCGTGCGCCGGACGGATCGGTGGTGCGGATCGGCTATGCCGGGCAGAACGGCCAGCCCTACACCGGTATCGGCGGCCTCATGCGCGAGCGCGGGCTGATCGGTTCCGGGCCCGGGCAGTATCCCGGCTCGATGCAGGGCATCATCCAGTACATCCGCGATCACCCGGCCGAGGGCGCAGCGCTCATGCGCGAGAACCGCTCCTGGGTCTTCTTCAGGGAGCTCACGGGCGACGGACCGCTTGGCGCGCTGAACGTGCCTGTACGACCGCTCAGCTCCGTTGCTGCCGATCCGCGCTTCGTGCCCCTCGGTGCCCCGGTCTGGCTGGACCTTGATCGCCGCGAGGCTGGCGGGCTCTGGATTGCGCAGGACACCGGCGGCGCGATCAAGGGCGCCAACCGCTTCGATACGTTCTGGGGGGCAGGTGAGCAGGCCCGGCTCACCGCTGGCGGCATGAGCGGCCGGGGCAGTGCGCTGATCTTCCTGCCCAAGGGGACGCTGAAGCGACTTGGCGCGCAATGAGGCGTCCCAGCCGCAAGCTGTCGCCCGACGAGGCGGAAGTGTGGGCCCGCGTCGCGCGCACGGTCACGCCGCTGGAGAAGCGCAAGCCGCTGCCGGTCGCATCGCCCGCGCCTGCGGAACGGCCCAGCATCTCGTCTTCGCCAGTGCCGCCGCCGAAGAAGATCAAGGGGCGGGTGCCAGCGCCGCTCCCGCCGAAACCTCTGCCGCCCAAACCGAAGGGGGAGACGCAGCTCCACCTCGACGGTTCATGGGAGAAGCGCATCGCCAAGGGCACGCTGGTGCCCGACTTCAGTCTGGACCTGCACGGCTCCACGCTCGACAGCGCCTATCATCGCCTCATGCATGGGCTGGGACAGGCCAAGGCCATGGGCGCGCGCGTGGTTCTGGTGGTGACGGGAAAACCCCGCCCGGTCGACGCGATGGATCGCGGTGAGCGGCGCGGGGCTATCAGGGCCAAGATCAATGACTGGTTGGCCGCCAGTGAACATGCCTCCGACATCGTCGCCATTCGCGGCGCGCATCGCCGCCATGGCGGGCAGGGGGCTATCTACGTGGTGTTGAAAAGAAGGCGCTGAACCCGAAAGGGTCCAGTCAAATTCATCCGAATCGACTGTGCAGATCCGACGCGACTGCGTCAGTTCTTGCGAGCGCGTAAGTCATGGGGCCAGATCTTCTCAGGGACTGGCAAATCCAGATGCCATGGTCTTCGCAATAGTCGCGAAGTTCATGGAATTTGTCTTCTCTATACGTAAAGCGGTGAAAGTCCGATATATTGTTGGTCATGTGGCGAAGTATATACGAAGATTGCGAAATTTTCAACCGGAGCGGTTTGCATTATTTTTATGTGACCTGCGCGATTTCAGCGTCATTTTTTTCGCCGGTCCCTATGCTCATTTCCTGCAAGTCACAGGCCGGCGGGCGAGCCTTCGCTTCCACCGGATGTAAGCCGGAACGCAGGAACGGGCGAGGACCCTGCGATCCCCGCCCGTTCCGGTTATCCAGTGCAGTGCGCCGGATGATCCGGGCACCGCTGCTGCGCGATCAGGCGGCCTGGGCGGCCTGCGCGATCTCTTCGGGTGCCTCGTTGCGGATCAGGTAGTCGAATGCGGAGAGCGCCGCCTTCGATCCTTCGCCCATGGCGATGATGATCTGCTTGTAGGGCACCGTGGTGGCATCGCCTGCGGCAAAGACGCCGGGCAGGTTGGTCGCCGCCTTGCCGTCGATCACGATCTCGCCGAAGCGGGTCATCTCGAGACCCGAGTCCTTGAGCCACTCGGTGTTGGGCACCAGTCCGATCTGCACGAAGACGCCTTCGAGCTCGACGTGGTGTTCCTCGCCGCTGTCGCGATCCTTGTAGGTCAGGCCGTTGACCTTCTCGCCGTCGCCGGTGACCTCGGTGGTCTGGGCGGAGACGAGGATGTCGACGTTCTTCATCGAACGCAGCTTGTCCTGCAGGACCTGGTCGGCGCGCAGCCTGGCGTCGAACTCGATCAGGGTGACGTGGCCGACGATATTGGCCAGGTCGATCGCCGCCTCGACGCCCGAGTTGCCGCCGCCGATCACCGCCACGCGCTTGCCCTTGAACAGGGGGCCGTCGCAGTGTGGGCAATAGGCCACGCCCTTGGTGCGGTACTCGGCCTCGCCGGGCACGCCCAGGTTGCGCCAGCGCGCGCCGGTGGTGAGAACCAGCGAACGGGCCTTGAGCGATGCGCCGTTCGAGAACTGCACTTCGTGATAGCCGCCGACTTCGCTGGCCGGGATCAGCTTCTCGGCACGAAGCAGGTTCATGGTGTCGATGTCATACTCGCCCACGTGCTGTTCCAGCGCGGCTGCAAGTTTGGGACCTTCGGTGTAGGGAACAGAGATGAAGTTCTCGATCCCCATGGTGTCCATTACCTGGCCGCCCATGCGCTCGGCGGCGATGCCGGTGCTGAAGCCCTTGCGCGCGGTGTAGATCGCGGCCGAGGCGCCGGCAGGACCGCCGCCGATGACTAGCACCTCGAAGGGCTTCTTGTCGGCAAGCTTGGCCGCGGTCCTGGCGTCGGCGCCCTTGTCGAGCTTGCCGAGGATTTCCTCGATGCTCATCTTGCCCGAGCCCCACATCTCACCGTTGAGGAACACGGCGGGCACGGCGAGGACGCCGCGGCCTTCGACCTCGTCCTTGAACGCGCCGCCTTCGATCAGGGTGGCGGTGATGCGCGGGTTGTAGAGCGCCATCAGGGTCAGCGCCTGAACGACGTCCGGGCAGTTGTGGCACGAGAGCGAGAAATACATCTCGAAATCGAAGTCGCCCTCAAGCTGGCGGATCTGGTCAAGGACCTCGTCCGATACCTTGGGCGGGTGGCCGCCGGTCCAGAGCAGAGCGAGGACCAGGGACGTGAATTCGTGGCCGAGCGGAACGCCGGCGAAGCGGACCCATGCCTCGGTGTTCGAGGCACGACGGATGATGAAGCTGGGCTTGCGCGCGTCGTCGCCGTCGAAATGGGCGGTGACCTTGTCGGAGAGCGCGGCGATCTGGGTCAGCAGGTCGCGGGTTTCGGCCGACTTCGCGTCGTCGCTCAGCGAGGCAACGAGTTCGATCGGTTCGCGCAGCATTCCGAGATACTGCGAAAGCTGTTGCTTCAGGTTTTCATCAAGCATCGTGTTGGGTCCTGTGAAAATGTCGGGAGAGGTTGCGAAGGTCCGCGGCCCGGGGCTTTCGGGGGGAGGGATCCGCCCCGAGCCGCGTCCTTCAGGCGGCCCTCAGGCCGCCGTTCTCCGGTACGACCCGGAGGAAATCAGAGCTTGCCGACGAGGTCGAGCGAGGGAGCGAGGGTCTCGCTGCCTTCTTCCCACTTGGCCGGGCACACCTGGCCGGGGTGGGCACGCACGTACTGCGCGGCCTTGATCTTGCGGACGAGTTCCGACGCGTTGCGGCCAACGCCTTCGCAGGTGATTTCCATGATCTGGATCACGCCGTCCGGGTCGACGACGAAGGTGGCGCGGTCGGCAAGGCCCGAATCTTCGCGCAGGACGCCGAAGTTGTTGGTCAGCGCGTGGTTCTGGTCACCCAGGAAAGCGTATCCGCACTTGCCGATCTTTTCCGAGGTGTCGTGCCAGGCCTTGTGGCTGAAGTGGGTGTCGGTCGAGACGCCGAACACTTCGACGCCCATGCCCTTCAGCACGTCGTACTGATCGGCGAGGTCTTCCAGTTCGGTCGGGCAGACGAAGGTGAAGTCGGCCGGATAGAAGAAGAACACGGCCCACTTGCCCGCGATGTCGGCTTCGGTGACGTCGAAGAAGTCCTTGCCCGCCTGGAATGCGGTGTTCTTGAACGGCTTGATGGTGCTGCCGATGATACCCATGGTCGTGTTTCCCTCTAGATTGGGTGTTGAATGGACGAGACGGAGATAGGCGCTGCGCATGACGATTTGTAGCGCGATGATTCGATTGGCTTGATCGGATTGCTCGATTAGTCGCAGTCAAGTTGACCGATTTCATCGATAAGGCGTGTCCCCGCGCTTCGCGGGCCTCGAAAACGGCCGCTGCGATCATGCCGGAAGGGTTACCCTGTCGCCGCGTCCGGCACCGATCCGCTATCCCGAACGGGTAATTGACTCTCCGTGCCCCGGTCCTGTTCCCTGTAACTATAGATTAAAAAAGCGGTTTCGGAGTCGCGGTGTGAATGGGGATGAGGAACTGAACATGCGCGCCAGGTTGGGGCGTTTCGCGCGCGGGGCTGCCGGTTCGGCCATCAGGCTGCTGGATGCCTCGCTCGCGCCATTCGTGCCCGTCCGCTCGGCCCGGTCGCAGCATCCCCCCATCTTCATCGTTGGCCTGCCACGATCCGGAACCACGGTTGTCTACCAGGCAATGACGACGGTCTGGCGCTTCGCCTACATCAATAACATCACCGAGCGCTTCCCCTGCAGCAATGCGCGCGTTTCCAGGCTCTTGCGTGCGCATGCCTGGCGCGTGCCGCCCGAATTCACCAGCTACGTCGGCAGGACGCCAGGTCCGTCCGGACCGAGCGAGGGCATCGCCTTCTGGCAGCACGCCTTCCCGAGCGAGACGCACGAGGCGGTTGAGCCGGAGGAAGTGGATCCGGAGCGTGAGCGCTGGCTGGTGAACTCCGTGGCAAGCCTGAGCGAACAGTTCGATGCGCCCTTCCTGTCCAAGGTCCCCTGCAACAGTCTGCGGATTTCCGCGCTGGAGGCGATCTTCCCGGATGCGCTCTTCGTCGTCGTCCGGCGCGACCTGATGGATGTGGCGCAATCGCTGCTCAAGGCGCGCCGTGAACGCTGCGGAAACGCGCGCGGGCATTATTCCGTCATTCCGCGAGGGCTTGAGGATCTCGGCGATCTACCCCCGGTTGAGTATGTCGCCCAGCAGGTCGCCATGACCGAAATTGCCATGCGCGAAGCTCTGGAAAGTCTGTCGGGGAACCGCTTCCACGAAATCGACTATGTGGACTTCTGCGCCGAGCCGCGGGACGTGCTGGCACAGTTCGAGCAATTCGCTTCGGGGCACGGTCTGGAGCTTGAGTGGCGATCCACGATGAGCCGGGTGCCCCCCGCTTTCGAAGCCAGCCAGGGAATCTGCATGCCTGCCGTCGAGCGCAAGACGATCGAAAAGACGCTGGTCAGGAACCGCGTGATCTAGACCGCGCCGCACTTTCGCGCGGCGCCGAAGCGGCCTCGTTCAGCCGCACTGGCCCCGGTGCAGGAGCTTGTGGTCCGCCAGCACCAGCGCCATCATCGCTTCGACTACCGGGACGCCGCGAATGCCGACGCAGGGGTCGTGGCGGCCCTTGGTGAACAGCTCGGTAGCTTCGCCTTCGCGCGTGACCGTCGGTTGCGGTGTGAGGATTGAGCTGGTCGGCTTGAAGGCGACGCGCACGGTCACCGGCTGGCCGGTCGAGATGCCTCCGGCAATGCCGCCGGCGTGGTTGGCGAGGAAGTCGGGGCCGTGCTCACCGGGGCGCATCGGGTCGGCGTTCTGCTCGCCGGTCAGGCGCGCGGCTGCGAAGCCGTCGCCGATTTCCACGCCCTTGACCGCATTGATGCCCATCATCGCCGCAGCGAGATCGGCATCGAGCTTGCCGTAGAGCGGGGCACCCCAGCCAGCAGGGACATTGGTGGCCACGCATTCCACCACTGCACCGACCGAGGAGCCGGACTTGCGGGCATCGTCGACGATCTTCTCCCAGCGAGGGACCGCTTGGGGATCGGGGCAGAAGAAGGGATTGCGGCCGATCTCGGCGGGATCGAAATTCGCCATGTCGATGGCATCGCCGCCGATCTCGGCGACGTAGCCCAGGATCGAGACATCGTCGATGACCAGCCGCGCGACTGCTCCCGCTGCAACGCGGCTTGCGGTTTCGCGCGCGGAGCTGCGGCCACCGCCACGATAGTCGCGAAAGCCGTACTTGGCGTCGTAGGCATAGTCGGCATGGCCGGGGCGATAGGCCCTGGCGACGTCCGAATAGTCCTTGGAGCGCTGGTCGACGTTCTCGATCATCAGGCTGATCGGCGTTCCGGTGGTGCGGCGCACGCCGTCGGGAGCCTCGAACACGCCGGACAGGATGCGGACCTGGTCCGGTTCCTGGCGCTGGGTCGTGAACTTGGACTGGCCGGGGCGGCGCGCATCGAGGAAGGGCTGGATGAGTGCTTCGTCGATCTCGATGCCCGGAGGGCACCCGTCGACGACGGCGCCGATCGCGGGCCCGTGGCTTTCGCCCCAGGTGGTGAAACGCAGGATATGGCCGAAGGTGTTGACGCTCATGGGTTGCGCTTTGTCGCGACAAGTACGGTTTGTCCAGCGTTTCGCAGGGTCTGGCGGCGCGCTCATATGCCTGTACTGCGTCCTGCGAGCTTTCGCGAAGTTGGCGAGTGGGATAGGGGGCAAGGATGTTTCTCGTCGTCTTCCGCAACCGCAAGCGCGCCGACATCGATGCGCGGGCCTATTCCCGCGATGCCGAGGCGATGGAAGCGCTCGCCCGCAGCCAGCCGGGCTTCCTCTCGTTCAAGAGCTACACCAGCGAAGACGGCGAGGTGATCGCGCTGTCCGAATGGGAGGACGAAGCCAGCGCCCGCGACTGGGGCCGCCAGGCCGAGCACGCCATCGTCCAGGGCCGCGGCCGCGACGACTACTATCGGGACTATACCCTCTTCGCGTGCGATTCGCCGCGCATCCACCGCTTTGAAAGGAGCTGACATTGAGCCTCGAATTCTACGGCATTCCCAACTGCGACACCGTCAAGAAAGCGCGCAAGTGGCTGGAGGGGCAGGGGCTCGACTACGCCTTCCATGACTACAAGAAGGAAGGTGCGGATGCCGCCAGGCTGGAGAAGTGGGTTGCAGAAGCCGGTTGGGAAAAGGTCCTGAACCGCGCAGGCACGACCTTCCGCAAGCTGCCCGAAGAGGACAAGGCCGATCTCGATGCGGCCAAGGCCGTGCGCATCATGGAGGCCAATCCGAGCTGCATCAAGCGGCCCATCGTCGAGCATTCTGGTGGCATTCTCGTCGGTTTCAAGCAGCCCGAGTGGGAAAGCGCGCTGGGCTGAGGCGGCCCCGGCTCACCCTTCGGCGGAGGTGCCGAACACCGCGGCCGCGGCACCGAGAACGGCCAGCGCGCCGAACAGCAAGACCCGCCGGTCGCGGCCATCCCTGGCGCCGCCATACCAGGCGCGCAAGGCGGCCAGCAGCGATTGCGCCGCGTAATAGAAGGCGAAGGCGCGCGATGCATAGGCGATGATCTCGAAGACATTGGCAAGCCAGGTCATGGCGAGGCCGACGCCGACCAGGATCAGGTAAGTCGTCTTGCCGCCGACCTTGCCTTGCGTCAGTTCGCGCACGAGGCCGCCCGATCCGTTGGTGTCTGCCACGGCGGCGCTGAACTGGGCGCTGAGCGCGGCCAGGATCAGCAGCGGGCCGAGGACGACCGAAACGCCGCGCATCATGTCGATGATCGCGGTTTCCTCCAGCGTGAACGAACCGCTTTCGAAGCTGACGGCGAGCAGGGCGACATAGGCGAGGTAGATGCCGGTCGCGATCCACTGCGACAGGCGCATGGACCGCTGCCGCTCGTCTGGCGAGTAGTGCGAGCCGAGATAGCGCGATGTCTCGAAGCCCTGCACCGTCACGATCAGGCCGAACATCAGCTGGACTGAGCCGATGAAGCCCAGCTTCATCCCGCTGGTTTCGAGGTGATGGCCGTTCCATTCGACCCCTGCATGGACGGCGAGGGCGGCGATCAGGGCGGCGATGACCACCAGCTTGATCGATACCGTGACCTGCTCCATCCGCTCGAGCAGCGAGAAGCCCTTGGTCAGCCCCGCCGCCAGGATCACCAGGTACACGCCGGTGGTGATGGCGCGTCCCAGGATGTCCGAAGGCGCACCGAAGATGCGCGCGGCGAAGGCGCCGAACAGGTTGAGGTAATAGGCAACCGAAATGACGTAGGCGAAGGCCAGCGCCCAGCTGGCGATCCCTTCGACGCGATTGGCGAGATCGGTGTCGCGGTCCGGCTCGTCGAGGCGGGCGATGTTGTAGCGGATCGCCGAGCCGAAGGCGTAACCGGCGAAACACAGCAGCGCCATGGCGACGATGCCCCAGGTGCCGAAAGTATCGGTGAGGATCGGGCCGAGAATGAGGAAGCCGCTGCCGATGATCGAGGCGAGCGGCGTCACCGTGGCCCGCCACAGCTTGGCCTTGGCAAGCCGCGGCCAGAACAGCAGGGCTGCCACGGCGATGCCGGCCACGGCCATGGCGATGTCGATCATGCCGGCGATCATCGGTTTCGGGTTCCGGGTGGAAGGATCAGGCCGCGCGCGCGATGACGATGTAGTTGAGGGACATGTCCGACGAGAGGTGCATGCCGCTCACCGGCGACCACGAAATCCCTTTCGGCTCGCCCATGACAAGACCGGCTGCTGCCAGCAGATCGTGCAGTTCTTCGGGCGTGACGAACTGGCTCCAGTCATGCGTGCCGCGCGGCACCTTGCCGAGACGCTCGGCGGCCTCGACCAGCAGCAGGCGCGAGGCAGGTGTACGATTGGGGCACGAGAGGATCATCAGCCCCTCAGCTGCCAGCGCTCCTGCCAGCTCGCCCACGAACTGCGCCTTGTCGGCGACGTGTTCGATCACTTCCAGCGAGCAGACGAGGTCATGGTCCTTCAGGCCCAGCGCGCCGAGTTCGCCGTGACGATAGTCGATGGCAAGGCCCATGGCCGCGGCATGGGCGCTGGCGGTCGCGACGTTCTCGGCCGCGGCATCGACGCCGGTGACCTGTCCGCCCAGCCGGGCGAGCGGTTCGCACAGCAGCCCCGCGCCGCACCCGGCATCGAGCACGCGTTTTCCCGAAAGTGGACGCAGCGCGTGCGAATCACTCCCGAAATGCAGGTCGATCGCCTCGCGGATGAACGAAAGGCGCACCGGATTGAGCTTGTGCAGCATCGCGGAGGAGCCTTTCGGGTCCCACCACTCTGCCGCCAAAGCCCCGAAATGTGCGGCTTCTTCCGGGCGAATCGTGGCACTTGCGGAAGGCTTGTTCACGTCCGTGCTCGTGGCAGTTGCATTGTTCATGGACCATCCCTAACAGCGCGCCGAACTCTTATCTACTCGCGCAATTTGACGGGAGCACCGGCACCTTGGCACGTATCGTGATGAAATTCGGCGGCACTTCTATGGCCGGGACCGAGCGCATTCGTCGCGTGGCGGGCATCGTCAAACGCCAGCAGGAAGCCGGGCACGAGGTTGCCGTGGTGGTTTCCGCGATGGCGGGCGAGACCGATCGCCTCGTGAACTTCTGCCGCGAGGCCAACGCGCTTTACGATCCGGCCGAATATGACGTCGTCGTCGCCAGCGGCGAGCAGGTCACGGCCGGCCTCCTGGCGCTGACCTTGCAGTCGATGGGCTGCAAGGCCCGTTCGTGGCTGGGCTGGCAGCTGCCGATCCGCACCGACGATGCTCACGCCAAGGCGCGCATCGAGGAAATGGATTCCGAAGCCGTGCTGGCCTCGATGGCGGGCGGCGAAATCGCGGTCTTCCCGGGCTTCCAGGGCATTTCGCCCGATGGCCGCGTCACCACGCTGGGCCGCGGCGGTTCCGACACTTCGGCCGTTGCCGTGGCCGCAGCGGTCAAGGCCGACCGCTGCGATATCTACACCGACGTCGACGGCGTCTACACCACCGATCCGCGCATCGTCGCCAGGGCGCGCAAGCTGCCGCTCGTCACCTATGAGGAAATGCTCGAACTAGCTTCGGTCGGCTCGAAGGTTCTGCAGACCCGTTCGGTCTCCCTTGCTATGAAGGAGAACGTCCGCGTCCAGGTGCTCTCCTCGTTCATCGACGAGAACGCCCCGCCGGCCGACGACCTGCCCGGAACGATGATCGTCAGCGATGAGGAATTGGAAGGAAGCGACATGGAACGCCAGCTGATCACCGGCATCGCCGCCGACAAGAATGAAGCGAAGATCACCCTGACCCGTGTGCCCGATCACCCGGGCGCCGTTGCCGCGATCTTCGCGCCGCTTGCCGAAGCGAACATCAACGTCGACATGATCATCCAGAACGTCCCCAAGGACAAGGGCGAGACCGACGTGACCTTCACCGTGCCGCAGGCGGACCTCGCCCGCGCGCAGGCGATGCTCGAGGAACGCAAGGACACGATCGGCTTCTTCCGCCTGATCGCGGACGACAAGGTCGCGAAGATCAGCGTCGTGGGCGTGGGCATGCGCAGTCACGCCGGCGTAGCCTCGACGATGTTCAAGACGCTGGCCGACCGCGGCATCAACATCCAGGCGATCTCGACCAGCGAGATCAAGGTATCGGTGCTGATCGACTCGGACGAAACCGAACTGGCCGTGCGCGTCCTGCACACCGCCTACGGGCTCGACGCCGCGGCCTGATTTCCCGCCAGACCCGGCTTCGCGCGCTGGCGCGGACCCGGGGTGGCCGTGATGCGCTCAATCGGCCTCGCTCGCGTCGCGCACTCGGCAGCATGGATGGCTAGAGTGACCTTGCCAGTTCGTCCCGAAAGCGTGGATGGGCGAGGGCGATCATCGCTTCGGCCCGCTGTCTCAGCGATTTGCCGCGCAAGTTGGCCGCGCCGAATTCGGTGACGATCCAGTGGACGTCGTTGCGCGGCGTCGTCACCGGGCCTTCGAGGGACGGGACGATGCGGCTGACGGTTCCGTCCTTGGCGGTGGAGCGGCAGGCGATGATCGAGATACCGCCCTTCGAGGCATTTGCGCCGCGCACAAAATCGAGCTGCCCCCCCGATCCCGAGTACTGGTGGCCCATCATGTGCTCGGAATTGCACGCGCCCGACAGGTCGACCTGCAGCGTTGCGTTGACCGAGACGACATTGTCGTTCTTGGCGATGTGGCGCGGGTCGTTCACGATGTCGACCGGCAGCGAGTAGATCGCCTGGTTGTCGTCCAGCCATTCATAGAACGCGGTATCGCCCATCGCGAACGTGAAGACGGTGCGGCCCGGGAAGGTGGCCTTGCGGCGGTTGGTGACGGCTCCGCGCTGCATCAGCCCGGCGAGTGCGGGGGTGAGCAGTTCCGTGTGGATCCCAAGGTCACGGCGGCTCCTCAGGCGGCTGCAGACGGCGGCGGGCAGGTTGCCGATGCCCATTTGCAGGCAGGCCCCGTCATCGATCATTTCGGCAACGATCTGCGCGATTGCCTCGTCCTCTGGCGCTGCGGCGTGATCCTTCACGGTGATCAGGGGGGACCGGTTCTCGACGATGGCGTCGATTTCCGAGACGTGCAGCGGCGATTCGCCGAAGACGCGCGGCATGAGCGGATTGACCTCGACGATCAGCTTCCTTGCAGATCGGGCGGCAACCGAGGTGTAGTCGTTCGCCGTGCCGAAGGTGAAATAGCCGTGCTTGCCCATCGGCGAGACCATCGTGACGCAGGCGTCGAGCGTCACATCCTCGCGCAGGAGCTGCGGCGAGGCGCTGAAGGCGGTGGGCACGAACTCGATCAATTCGTCGCAGTGTGCCGGATCGTTCTTCATCAGGCCGCGCTCGACGCTGGACAGGAACATGCAGTGCGGGCGTACCCGGTCGAGCAGGTCGCGCCGCAGGACGCTGCTCGCCGCATGGGTCATCGAGTGGAAGTACCACAGGCGCAGCGCCGACAGGTCTCCGGTCTCCACGCGCCGTGCGATCGCGGCAAGCAGTGCCGGCGGTTCGGCAACGGCCATGCCCATGGCGACGTCGCTGTCGGCAACGAGAAGCCGCGCCGCGTCGTGCGCGGACATCAGCTTCGAGCGATAGAGTTCCTGGACGTCCATTGCGGGCAAGGCTCGCACCGCCATGCGACAAGATCAAGTCGGTAGCCCCGCTTCGCAGCGGGCCTGACAGGCCCCATCGGTCCTGCTGCAGGCGCTGAATACGCGAAATAGCCGCAGGCGAGGCGTTCTCGACGCTTGTGCGCCGGGGTACGTCCGCCTATGGCCCATGCCCGGTTCCAAAGCGGGTTACGGGAGCATCGATGGCCGCCTACACCAAGACCTCTGCGCTGATGGCGCGGGGATGTGAATTTCTCGGCACCGAGTACGCGATCCTGTGCGGTGCGATGTCCTGGGTGTCGGAGCGCAACCTCGTTTCGGCGATCAGCAATGCCGGTGGTTTCGGCGTGATTGCCTGCGGTGCGATGACGCCCGAGCTGCTCGATGCCGAGATCGCGGGGACGAAGGCGCTCACCGCGAAGCCCTTCGGCGTGAACCTGATCACCATGCACCCCCAGCTCTTCGACCTGATCGAAGTCTGCAAGAAGCACGGCGTCGGCCACGTCGTGCTGGCCGGAGGCATTCCGCCCAAGGGCAGCGTGGAAGCGATCAAGGCGGGCGGCGCCAAGGTCATCTGCTTCGCGCCGACCCTGGCGCTGGGCAAGAAGCTGCTGCGTTCGGGCGCCGATGCGCTGGTGATCGAGGGCATGGAAGCGGGCGGCCACATCGGTCCGGTCTCGACTTCGGTGCTGGCGCAGGAAATCCTGCCCAACCTTGCTGCCGAAAATCTCGTCTTCGTCGCTGGCGGCATTGGCCGCGGCGAGCTGATTGCCGGATATCTCGAGATGGGCGCAGCCGGCGTCCAGCTTGGCACCCGCTTTGCCTGTGCGAGCGAATCCATCGCCCATGCCGCTTTCAAGAAGGCTTTCTTCCGCGCTTCGGCCCGCGATGCCATTGCGTCCGTGCAGGTCGACCCGCGCCTGCCGGTCATTCCGGTGCGTGCGCTGCGCAACAAGGGCACCGAGGAATTCACGGCCAAGCAGCTGGAAGTGGCCCGGCTGCTCGATGAAGGCGTCGTCGACATGGGTGCGGCGCAGCTCGAGATCGAGCACTTCTGGGCAGGAGCCCTGCGCCGCGCGGTGATCGACGGCGACGTGGAAAGCGGCTCGGTCATGGCGGGCCAGTCGGTGGGCATGGTCACCAAGGAAGAGCCGGTCGTCGACATCATCGCCGAGCTGATGACCGAGAGCGAAGCAGCACTTTCCAATCGCGGCGCCGCGGCAGCCTGAGGTTAGTGCGCGTGGCCCAGCCCCTGATCCTTGCGCTGTCCTGCGCCGATCGGCCGGGCATCGTTGCCCGGGTAACCGGCTATCTCGCGCAGATGGGCGGCAACATCATCGAGGCGCAGCAGTTCAACGACCTGGATGAGGACAAGTTCTTCATGCGCGTCGCCTTCGATCCGGGGGCGGCCGATCGTGAGGAAATCCGCGAGGGCTTCGGCGCCATCGCGCATGAATACGGCATGGCCTGGTCGATGGTGCGCCGCGACCGGGCGCGGCGCGTGCTGCTCATGGTCAGCAAGTTCGACCATTGCCTCGTCGACTTGCTCTATCGCCAGCAGATCGGCGAGATCGCGATGGACGTGGTCGGCATCGTCAGCAACCATCCGCGCGATGCGATCAAGGCGCAGATGATCGGCGACATTCCCTTCCATCACTTGCCGGTGTCGAAGGAAACCAAGGCCGAGCAGGAAGCGCAGGTCCGCGCGCTGGTGCAGGAAAGCCGTGCCGAGCTGGTGGTGCTCGCACGCTACATGCAGATCCTCTCGGACGAAATGGCCTCGTTCCTCTCCGGCCGCTGCATCAACATCCACCACTCGTTCCTGCCCGGCTTCAAGGGGGCCAAGCCCTATCACCAGGCGCACGCGCGCGGGGTGAAGATGATCGGCGCGACTGCGCATTACGTGACAGCAGACCTCGACGAAGGGCCGATCATCCACCAGGACGTGGAGGCCGTGACCCACGCCGACACGCCCGATGACATGGTGCGCAAGGGGCGCGACATCGAACGGCGAGTGCTGGCGGAGGCGGTGCGCCTGCATCTCGAGGACAGGGTCCTTCTCAACGGCAGCCGCACGGTCGTTTTCCGCAGCTGATCGACGCTCCTCTTGTCCGGGCCCGGCCGCGGGGCCATGATCGGTTGGAAATCCAGCGGAGCAGGGCCATGAAAGTCAGTGGCATCGACCACGTCAATATTCTTACGGACGATCTCGAGAAGACGGCATCGTTCTACGAGACTGTCCTCGGCCTGACGCGCAGCGAAAATCCGGCGATCGCCAGCGGCGTTGCCGGCTTCTGGATGCGCGACGCAACTGGTGCCCCCATCGTGCACCTCATAGACCGTGGGACCGTATCGGGACGCTACGACGCTTATCGGCCGGGCGAGCCGACCAATGCGCTGCATCACGTCGCCCTGCGCTGCGAAGGTTTCGCTGCGACATGTGCGCGGCTGGACGAATTGGGCTGCGCCTATCGCGTCAATGACCTGTCCCACATCAATCTCATGCAGATCAATCTGAGCGATCCCAATGCGGTCAACCTCGAGTTGAACTTCGCCGACCTCTGAACGCGACGGGCGCGAAGTCCCCAGCGGAACCCTGCCTGTTCGCTTCATCGCATGGTTTAAGCAATCGATTGCAATTCTTCATTCACTCTTTCTATATATAAGGGCTGCTACTTAGTGCGCCCAATTGAACGAACTGTTCGAATTAGACGGTGCATGGTAGTTCGGGGGTGATGGCAAGTTGGGGGGCAATTCGTTGAGTATCATGCGGTTTCTGGCGGGCGCTCGCTCGGAATCGGCTTCGTCGGCCGATAAATTCGTTGAACGGTCCCAAGCAGGCGAGGGCGGTCTTTCCGCGCGGGAACTCGTGCGCAAGCAGTTGATGGAAGACATCGGCGAATTTTTGCTCGGCAACGACCTAGAGATCTCCGAAGCCAATCTCTCCGCGGCGCTCGGCCTTTGCTCGGGCAACGACATCGGCCTGGCCAACCGCGTCGCTGAACGGCGGGCGAAAGGCCTGCCGATCGATCAGGCCTGGCTCGACGAGCAGCGCAAGAATGGCGACGAGGCCATCAACCGCATCTCGGACAAGCTGGAGCGAACCCTTGAAAGCTTCGCTGAGACAAGCCGCAGCGCGCGCGACACCGCAGCGCAGTACAATACCGAGATGCAGGCTCAGGTCGACAAGGTCGATTCCGGCGATGATCGCGAGGAAATCCGCAACCTGGCCGCCGTCGCCATGGCGATGATCGAGCGCACGCGCCATCTTGAACAGGAAATGCGCCGCAGCGAGAGCGAGGCGGATTCGCTGCGGGTGAGCCTTGCCAAGGCGCGGCGCGATGCCGAACACGATCACTTGACCGGCCTGCCCAACCGGCGCGCCTTCGAAGGTCTGCTCGAACGCCACTTCCGTGAAGCCCAGCAGGAACTCGACGCTCTGAGCGTGGCCTTCTGCGACATCGATCACTTCAAGAAGATCAACGATACCCACGGACACGATGCGGGCGACCGCGTGCTTCAGGCTGTCGCGGCGACGCTGGCCAAGATCACCGACGACAACTGCCACGTCGCGCGCCACGGCGGCGAAGAATTCGTCATGCTGTTCCGCGGTCTTGGCAAGACGGCTGCCAAGGAAAAGCTCGACTCGGTGCGCGAGGTCTTCGCACGTCGCAAATTCGTGAACCGGCGCACCGATGAGCCGATCGGCACGATCACCTTTTCCGGCGGCGTGGCCGATGTCTTCGCCTATCCCACCACGCGCGATGCGCTCAAGGCGGCGGACATCGCGCTCTATTCCGCCAAGGAACAGGGCCGCAACCAGATCGTCGCGGCCTGATCCCTGATCCCTAGTCGCCGATGAAGCGGGCCCAGGCGGAGGCGTCCTTGTGGTCGCTTTGCGCCGGGTCCCATTGCACGCGAAGCAGGGCGCGCGCTTCGTCCCGGCTCATGCCGCGCGCTTGCCGGTTCCACCGGTATATGAAGGCCGAAACGCGCCAGTTGAGGATGCAATGGACGTGGACCGGCGCATCGCCCGCCGCGGCCATGGCATCGCTGAACGCGGTGAAATGCGCGTCGCCGGGCGCGTCGAACGGGACCGGGATGTGACTGTAGGCAATGCCCGCCTCGGCCAGCAGTATGGCCTCGTCCGTCAGCGCACCCGGAGAATCCGGTAGCGCGAGGTTGATCACATGTCGCAAGCCAAGGGCGCGCAGCCGCTCAGGGTCTGCGGGCGAGAGCTTGCCCGAAGTCGTCAGGCGTGCGTCGATGCGTTGCCAGCAGGGTATGTCGTCAGGATCGCTCGGCATGGATACTCATTCTCGTGTTGAAACCATTCGCTCGCAATCTCGCTAGCGGCTTGGTAACCTCTCGGCAAATCTCGACAATCCGGGAGGCCTGTCCCCATGTGCGATGAATTCACCCAAGCAAGCGAAGACGCCAATCTGGCCCGGCGCGGCCTGAGCCGGCGCCAGTTCGCGGCCATGGGGGCAACCATTGCCCTGGCCAGTTGCTCGAAGTCGGTGGAGGCTGACGGGGGCAGCCAGGTTGCCGAGCGCATGGTTTCGATCACCACGCCTGATGGCGTTGCCGATGCCTTCTTCGTCCACCCGTCCGAAGGTGCCCATCCCGGCATCGTCATGTGGCCCGACATCGCGGGACTGCGGGAGGCCAAGAAGATCATGGCCCGCACGCTGGCTGCCGAAGGCTATGCGGTTCTGGTGGTGAACCAGTACTACCGCGGTGGCCCGGCGCCGCTTCTAAAAAGTTTTGCCGAGTGGCGCACGCCTGAGGGACAGGCCAAGATCGCGCCCTTGCGCGAACAGCTTACCCCGGCGGCAATCACCAGCGATGCCGGGGCCTATGTCGCGTTTCTCGATGGGCAGCGCGAAGTGGACAAGGGGCGCAGGATCGGCAGCAACGGCTATTGCATGGGCGGTCCGTTCACCGTGCGCACCGCGGCGGCCGTGCCCGATCGCGTCGGGGCGGCGGCCTCGCTCCATGGCGGCGGGCTCGTGACCGAGGAGCCGGACAGTCCGCATCGCCTGCTTGCGAAGACCGAGGCGTCCTATCTCTTTGCAATCGCCCGCAATGACGATGCGCGCGACCCGCAGGCCAAGGTGGAGCTGCGCAAGGCAGCGGACGCCGCAGGCCGCCCGGCCGAGATCGAGGTCTATCAAGCCGATCACGGCTGGTGCGTGCCGGACTCGCCGTCCTGGGATCCGAGCGAAGCCGACAAGGCCTGGAACCGGATGCTGGCCCTGTTCGCCCGGCTCTGAGGACAACTTCCGCATCGCCGGTGCGTTCTGGCATCGCCAGGCTCAGTTGGATTGGCAGCGGGGCTTTCGGTGCAATTTAACAAGTTCCGGTTTTACTTGTCCCTTACGTCCCTGCCGCTAGGATCGTGCTTTATCGGCATGTAATGAGGGGATTGCGCCGTGACTGAATTTCTCATTGCCCTGATTGTCGTCGTGGTCGTCTTCCTGATGATGGGCGTTCGCGTCGTGCGTCAGGGCTATGTTTACACGGTAGAACGGCTCGGCAAGTTCACGCTTGCGGCGCAGCCCGGGCTTCATGTCATCATTCCTTTCGTCGACCGCGTCGGCCAGAAAGTGAACATGATGGAGCAGGTCCTGGACATTCCCGGGCAGGAGATCATCACCAAGGACAACGCCATGGTCGGTGTCGATGCGGTGGTGTTCTTCCAGGTGCTCGATGCCGGCAAGGCAGCTTACGAGGTCCACAACCTCTACAGCTCGATCATGGCGCTCACCACCACCAACCTGCGCACGGTCATGGGTTCGATGGACCTCGACGAGACGCTGTCCAGACGTGACGAGATCAATGCGCGCCTGCTGTCGGTGGTCGACCATGCGACTTCGCCCTGGGGCGTGAAGATCACCCGCGTCGAAATCAAGGACATCCGGCCCCCGCTCGACATTTCCAACGCGATGGCCCGCCAGATGAAGGCCGAGCGCGAGAAGCGCGCCGAGATCCTCGAGGCCGAGGCAAGCCGCGCTTCGGCGATCCTGCGCGCCGAGGGTGAAAAGGAATCGCAGATCCTGTCAGCGGAAGGCCGGCGCGAAGCCGCCTTTCGCGACGCCGAGGCGCGTGAGCGCGAAGCCGAGGCCGAAGCCCGCGCGACGCACATGGTCAGCCAGGCGATTGCGGAATCGGGCTCGCAGGCGATCAACTACTTCATCGCCCAGAAGTACACCGAGGCGGTGGCCAAGTTCGCGACCTCGCCCAATGCCAAGACGATCCTCTTCCCGGTCGAGGCGACCCAGCTGATCGGCACGCTGGGCGGGATCGGCGAACTGGCGAAGGAAGCGTTGAACAGCAATCCGCCGTCCTCGCCCCCGCCGCCTCCTGCCCAGACGCGCCGCGCCGCACCCAGCGTGCCGCCCTCTGCCGGCGGTGACCGCTGATGGATGACCTGATGAACCTGGAGGTGCATTACACCTGGCTGGCCATCGGCCTTGTGCTGGCGATTGCCGAGATGGCGATCCCGGGGGTGTTCCTGATCTGGATGGCCGGGGCGGCGCTCATCACGGGGCTCGTCGCGTGGCTGCTGCCGATCGGGCTGCCGCTGCAGATCGTGATCTTCGCGCTGCTGTCGATCATCGCCGTCTTCACCGGCAAGCGCGTGCTCAAGGATCACCCGGTGGTGGCCGCCGATCCCAAGATGAACCAGCGCGGCGAGCGCGTGGTGGGCGAAACGGTTGTGGTGACCCAGGCGATCGAGGGCGGTTCCGGCCGCGTGCGCCTGGGTGACAGCGAATGGCTTGCCAAGGGCGCAGATGCCATCGTCGGCACGCGCCTCAAAGTCGTCGGCCATGACGGCGTGGTGCTGGTCGTCGAACCGATGGCCTGAACCTGGGTGTGAGCTGCCCGGCACGGGGATGGGCACTGGAAACCTGCGCCCCACCGCCCCATATCTGCGCCCAAGGAGAAGTGCAGACATGACCGACAAGCTCAACCTCACGGAAGAAGAATGGCGTGAACGGCTGACGCCCGAACAGTACCAGGTGCTGCGGCAGGCTGGCACCGAGCGGGCCTTCACCGGCAAGTACGAAAGCAACAAGCAGGCCGGCATGTACACTTGCGCCGGTTGCGGCGCGCCGCTGTTTTCGTCCGAAACGAAGTATAATTCCGGCTCGGGCTGGCCGAGCTATACGGCCCCTGTTGCGGGCGATGCCGTCGACGAACATCGCGACGTGTCGCACGGCATGGTGCGTACCGAGGTGACCTGTGCCCGCTGCGAGGGACATCTCGGGCATGTGTTCCCGGACGGTCCGGGGCCCGACGGCCTGCGCTACTGCATCAACAGTGCCTCGCTCGACTTCAAGCCGAAGGAAGACTGAACCGGCGCGCGGCGCCCGGTAAAGCGCCGTTTCATGCACATCTCGTTGTTAAGGTCGGGTTACAAATCCGGCGTACAAAGTGTACGACGCGTTCGGACAAGAAGGTCCGTCAAAGGGGTTTGCATCTAGAAGATGGCCAAGAATACCGGCCGGCGCCGCACATCGGGCGGCCCTTCCTCCAAGCCGACCAGGAAACCGCTCTGGTTCCGCGCAATCCGCTCACTGATGATCTGGGGTCTTGCCCTGGCATTGCTGGGCGGCCTGTTCCTTGCCGCGGCCGTGACGTTTACCATGCGCGAACTGCCCGACTTCAGCGCGCTCAAGAGCAGCCAGAACGGGCAGATGATCGTCGTGCGCGCGCGCGACGGCAGCGAGCTGGTCTCGCTCGGGCCGAGCTACGGCAAGTGGCTGGGCTACGACCAGATCCCGCAAATCATGAAGGACGCGATGATCTCGGTCGAGGATCGCCGCTTCCGCGATCACTATGGCGTCGATCCCATCGGCATCGTGCGCTCGGTCATGGTCCGCTATGAGGCCGGTCGCTGGAAGCAGGGCGCCTCCACGATCACCCAGCAGCTGGCGCGCAACATCTTCCTGAACAACGCCCGCACGTTCGGGCGCAAGGCGCGCGAGATGGTCCTGGCGCTGGCGCTGGAACGCAAGTTCAGCAAGGACCAGATCCTCGAGCTTTACCTGAACAAGGTCTATTTCGGTGGCGGCGCCTATGGCATCGACGCGGCGAGCCGCAAATTCTTCGGCCATCCCGCGACCGAGCTTTCGACCGGAGAAGCGGCGATCATCGCCGGTCTGGTCAAGGCCCCGTCGAACTATTCGCCGACGGCCGACGTCCAGGCGTCCATCGCGCGCGGCAACGTCGTGCTCGGTACGATGGCCGACAACGGCGTCATTACCCAGAGCGAGGCGGACGGCACCGACCTTACCAAGGTCAAGCTTGCCAAGGAGAAGGGGCAGAACTCGGTTCGCTACTTCACCGACTGGGCGCTGCCCCAGCTCGACATGCTGCTGCCCGAGACCAACGAGCCGATCGAGGTCTGGACCACGCTCGACCCCAGGATGCAGGAAGCGGCGACCGCGGCGATCATCGCCAATGCACCCAAGGGCGCGCAGGGCGCACTGGTCAGCCTCGACAACGACGGTGCGGTGCTGGCGCTGGTCGGCGGCACGGACTACATCAATTCGAACTACAACCGTGCAACCAGCGCGGAGCGTCAGCCAGGATCGGCCTGGAAGCTGTTCGTCTATCTCGCCGCGCTCGAGGCGGGCTACACGCCGAGCGATCCGGTGGTCGACGAGCCGGTGACGATTGACGGGTGGAGCCCGCATAATTCCGGGCGCAAGTATGCCGGGCAGATCGATATCCGCTCCGCCTTCGCCTATTCGAAGAACACCATCGCGGCGCAGCTTGGCAATGAGGTGGGCTTCGGTACCGTGGCCAGCATGGCCCGCCGCTTCGGCATCACCACGCCGATCAACACTCAGCCGGCCATGGTGCTGGGCACTTCGGAAGTGCGCCTGATCGACATGACCCGCGCCTTCGCTGCAGTCAGCGCCGGCGGCACTTCGGTGGAGCCTTATGGCATCACCAAGGTCACGACGACTGACGGCGAAGTACTCTACCAGCACAAGTCGGTGCGCGGGCAGGTTCTGGTGCCTCACTACGTTGCGGCCGGGATCACCGACCTCCTGCAGTCGGCCGTGGCCACCGGTACCGGCCGGGCGGCGCAGATCGGCCGGCCGGTTGCGGGCAAGACCGGCACGACGAGCTCGAACAAGGACGGCTGGTTCCTCGGCTTCTCGAGCGGCGTGACTACCGGCGTGTGGATGGGCCGCGACGATGCCAAGGCGGTTCCCGGGCTGTCGGGCGGCCACGCTCCGGCGCGTGCTTTCGCCGACTTCATGAAGGTCGCCGTCGCCAAGCGTCCCGTGGAGGAGTTCGACACCAAGCTGCAACTTCCCGAGTGGCAGCTCGAGCCGGACGATGAGTACCTCCAGGGCAACCCGGACGACTACTACTACGTCGACGAGAACGGCAACCTGGTGCATCCGGGCAGCGGCTCGGGCGACGATGCCCCGATCTACGAGGACGGCACGATCGGCCCGGGACCGGGCCCCGGCGCCGCTATGGTGCCAGATTACGGCAATCCGCCCGCCGCCAATGACGACTTCCTCGACCGGGCGACTGGCCGGGCCCCGGCCAATGATCCGGGTCTTCGGCCCGGACAGGGGCTTGCGCCCAAGATCGTTACCCCGCCCGCGCCGGGCGCAACCCGCACTCCGGCACCGGCCGCAACGCGCACGCCGACCCCCGTTCCCAACTACTGAGGCACTGCAAGGGGGGATCGGGGTGATCCTTACATTGCGTTGCCGGGGACGATGTCAGGCCCCGCACCCCGCGCCGCGAGCGCATACAGAAACACCCGCCGGATCGCTCCGGCGGGTGTTTCTGTATGTCCGCTGCCCCGACCTTGCGGCCGGGGCGCTGCGGCCCGTCAGCGGATGCGGACGGGCACGAAGGCGGAAGGCTGGCCGCGTGGCTGTACACGCAGCAGGATGGCCGAACGCCCGTCTGCCTTGGCGGCGCGGATGGCGCTTTCGAGGTCGGCTTGCGTGTTGACGTCCTGACCGTTGGCCTGGAGCAGGATGAAGCCGCGTGCGAAGCCCTTCTGGCCGGCGTCCGAGCTGGGATCGACGGCGACGATGACGAGGCCCTTCACGTTATCCGACGCACCGAGCTGGCGCGCGATCTGCGGCGTGAGCGGGGTGACCGAGAGGCCGATCGACTTCTCGATGTAGCCCTGCTCCTGCTGCTTGGGCGGGTTGTTGAAGGGATCGGCGTTCTGCTGGTCGTCTTCAGAGTTAAAGCTCTGCTGCAGTTCGTCTTCGCTCGGGCGCTTGGCGACCGTGGCGTTGAGAGTCATCTTGCGGCCGTTGCGGATCACTTCCACCGGCACGCGGCTGCCCGGCTCGGTGTTGGCAACGAGGTAAGAGAGCGTCTGCTCCTTGGTCACTTCCTTACCGCCGACCTTGACGACGACGTCGCCGGCCTTGACCCCGGCCTTGTCAGCCGCGCCGCCGGGTTCGACGGACTGGATGAACTCACCCTTGTTGCGTTCGAGGCCCAGCGACTCGGCAAGGTCGTCGTTGAGCGGCTGGATACGCACGCCCAGGTAGCCGCGCTCGATCGCTTCACCCTTGATCAGCTTCTGCACGATCGGCGCCGCGGTTTCCGCCGGGATGGCGAAGCCGATGCCGACGCTGCCGCCGGTGGGCGAGAAGATCGCGTTGTTGATGCCGATGACCTGTCCGTTCATGTCGAACATCGGGCCGCCCGAGTTGCCGCGGTTGATCGCCGCGTCGGTCTGCAGGTAGCGGTCGTAGGCGCCGCCGCCGCCGGTGTTGCGGTAGACCGCCGAGATGATGCCCGAGGTCACCGTACCGCCAAGGCCGAACGGGTTGCCGATGGCGATGATCCAGTCACCCACACGGGCGTGCGAGGAATCGCCGAACTTCACGAAGGGGAAGGGCTTGGAACGCTCGACCTTCAGGACGGCGAGGTCGGAAGCCGCGTCCTTGCCGATCAGCTTGGCGGGATATTCCTCGCCGTCGGGGGTGGTCACCGTGATCGATTCCACCTCGCCGCGACCTTCGGCGGTGATGACGTGGTTGTTGGTGACGATGTAGCCGTCGGCGCTGATGATGAAGCCGGAGCCCAGAGACTGGGCTTCACGCGTTTGCGGGCCGGCGCCGCCGCCGCCGCCGAACAGCCCTTCGAACGGCGTCCCGGCGAACGGATTGCTGTTCTGCTGGACCTGGATTCGCTGTCGGGTCGAGATGTTGACCACGGCTGGCGCAAGCTGTTCGGTCAGGTCGGCGAAACTGGCCGGAGCGCCGCCCCGCGGGACGACATGGGCCATCTGGCCGGCTTCGTTCTGGGCGACCTGCGCTCCTGCCGGATAGCCGGTTGCGAGCGACAGGGTGGCGCCTCCAAGCAGGAGGGCTGTGGTCAATCCATAAGCATATCGCACGGGCTTCACGTCCTTTGATTCCTCCATTTCGACGGTGTTCGACACCATCCATCGACCCCCTGCCGATTGACGCTCCATGAGCTTAACCGACCTTGAATGGCGCCTGTTTTCCGCCAGTTTGCGGCCTTGAAGGCCGCTCTCACGGCTCCTTGAAATGCTTCAGGTAAGCATTGTCCGACCCAAGCAGGATGGTCTTGCCGTCTTCGCTCTTGGCGAACGAAACGTCGTAGCTCTGCATGGCCCGGTAGAAATCATAGAAGCCGGGGTCCTGGCCGAAGCTGTCGGCGTAGATCTTCGCGGCCTGCCCTTCGGCTCCGGCGCGGATGATCTGCGCGTCCTTCTGTCCCTTGGCGGTGATCGTCTTGGCTTCTTCCTGCCGGGCCGCTTCCATGCGGGTGAAGGCGCTGGCAAGCGCCCCTTCGGGCAGGTCGGCGCGCTTGATGCGCACGTCGACGACCTGGGCGCCATATTCGCGCGCCTCACGGTCGAGGCCGTCGCGGATGTTCTCCATCGCCTTGCCGCGCTCTGCGGTGAGCAGCGACTGGAACGTGCGCTTGCCCAGTTCCTGGCGCAGCACCGAGGAGAGGATCGGTTCAAGCTGCTCGGTCACGCGCTCGGTCGTTCCTGCGGTCTCGACCATCTTGATCGGGTCGATGATGCGATAGCGCGCATAGGCATCGACGATCAGGCGGTCCTGGTCGGTCGAGAGCACCTGCTGCTGCTCCATGTCGACCGAGAGCAGGCGCTTGTCGATGCGCTGGACCTTGTCGACCAGCGGGATGCGGAAATGCACACCTGCGTCGGTCTGTCCGAAGGCGGCCTTGGGATCGTAGCCGTTGTAGACCGCAATCGGCTTGCCGGTGCGGATGACGACGGCCTGTTCGCTTTCGGGAACGACGATCATGCTCATCAGGATGGCGACGAGGATGACCCCGGCGCCGATCCAGAACGCCTTGTAGTCCTGCCAGACGTTGGACATCACTGGCCTCCCTTCGCGGCTGCATCCGGGGCAGCGTCCGCGGCGCGGCGTTTCACTTCGGACAGCGGCAGGTAGGGGGTCACACCCTTGGCTTCTGCCACGACCGTGTCGTTGTCGCGCAGCACGCGCTCCATGGTTTCGTAATACATGCGCCGCTTGGTGACCTCGGGGGCCAGCTTGTACTGTTGATAGACCTTGTCGAAGGCTTCCGCGTCACCTTGCGCGCGGGCCAGCAGCTGCTGTGCCCATGCGCGCGCTTCGGACCGGTCGCGCTCGGCTTCCTGCTGGGCGACGGTGACCTGCTGGAAGGCGGTGACCACCTTGCTGGGCGGATCGGCCTTCTTGATTTCCACGCCCTGCACCGCAACGCCTGCCTTGTAGTAGTCGAGGATGCGCTGCATGCGCTCGCGAACGTCTTGCTCCACCTGGGCGCGGCCCGCACCCGAAAGCGCGTCGTTCAGCGAGATCTGCGCGATCGAAGCGCGCATCGCCGCCTCGGCCACTTCGCGCACGGTTTCCTTCGGATCGGTGAGGCGGAACTTGTAGTTCACCAGGTTCTTGATGTTCCAGCGCACCAGGTAGCTGAGGTCGACGAGGTTCTTGTCGCTCGTCAGCATCAGCTTCTCGGTCTCGCCCTCGGGGATCGAGTCCACGGTGAAGGTGCGTACGTCCTCCACGTCGACCTGCTCGATCGGCCAGGGCAGGGTGAAGTTCACGCCCGAATCGATCGTGCGCGCATACTTGCCGAACAGGGTCACGACCGCCTGTTCCTTCGGGCCGATCATGTGAACGCTGGACAGCGCAAGCAGCGCGACGACCGCCGCGCCGATGCCGAGCGGCAGCCACGACTTGCCGTCGGGGCGCTGGGGCAGGCGCGGGAAGTTGCCGCCGCCGCCGGGGCCGCCAGAGCCGCCACCGGGGCGGCGCGGATCGCGCGTGCGGAAAATGTCCTCGATGCTGGCGGACCGGCGCGGCGGCGTGGAGCCGCTGGGCAGCCATGGGTTGCGCGGACCGCGCTTGTCCCCCGAGCGATCGCCATCGCCCTCGGGCCCACTGTCCCCGTCGTTGTCTTCGCCGTCCTTGCCGGACTCGTCCGAAGGCCCTTCGCCGCCCTTGTCGCTTCCGCCCCAGGGACTGCGGCGTCCGGACATGGCAAGGCCTGCTCGTGCGATTGCACCACCGATTGCTTTCATGGGACCATCTATAGGAAGCCTATCCCCACAAAAACAGTGCCTCTCTTGCCCTTTTTCGTTCCCTTTGCCACCTGAGCCCCTGAACTAGGGCCGGAGTAGACATGTCGAACGATCAAGCCGAGGGACTGAAAGCGCTGCTGCCGCAGGAGGCGGCGACGCGGTTGCAGTCGCTGCGGGTGGCGGACGGCCGGGCGACGCTGGTGCTCGATGCGACCGGTCTCGATTCGTCGGCGCGCAGCGCGCTCGAAGCGGCAGCGAAGCAGGCCCTGTCGGGCGTCGAGGGCGTTGCCGAGGTGCGCGTGGCAATGATGGCCGACAAGGTCGAGCGCCGGATCATCGCGGTCGGATCGGGCAAGGGCGGCGTCGGCAAGTCGACGCTGGCCACCAATCTGGCGGTCGCGCTCGCCCGGCAGGGGCGCAAGGTCGGCCTCGTCGATGCGGATATCTACGGGCCGTCGCAGGCGCGCCTGCTCGGCACCGAGGGCCAGCGTCCGGTCGCGCATGACAGCAAGCTGGTGCCGATCGCCAGCCGCTGGGGCGTACCGGTGCTGTCGATGGCGCACCTTTCCGACCCCGGGCAGGCCATTGCATGGCGCGGGCCGATGGCGGCGGGAGCCCTGACGCAATTGCTCGAGGGGCACTGGGACGGGGCGGAAATCCTGATCGTCGATCTGCCGCCCGGCACCGGCGACGTGCAACTCACGATGCTGCAGAAGTTCAAGCCGGCCGGCGCGGTGATCGTCTCCACGCCGCAGGACCTCGCGCTGATGGACGCCACCCGCGCGATGGAACTGTTCGAGAAGGGCGGCGTGCCGATCGTCGGCGTCGTCGAGAACATGGCCGGCTACGCCTGCCCGCATTGCGGCGAAGTCAGCGATCCCTTCGGCGCCGGTGGCGCGGAAGCGGCGGCCAAGACGATGAACCAGACTTTCCTGGGCCGCATCCCGCTCGACATGTCGATTCGGCTCGACAGCGATGCCGGCCAGCCCCCCGCTGCCGGCGAAGGGCCGCAGGCGCAGGCCTTCGCCGACCTGGCACGCAAGGTCGGGGAATGGCTGGACGGCGGCGCGAGCAAGGCTCACCCCTGATGGCGATCACGCGCCGAGGCATATTGATCGGCGCCCTTGCAGGTGGCGGACTTGCCATCGGCTACGCCCTGCGCCCGCGCCATTTCCCGCTGCCGCTCGAGCCGGGGCGCGACGAATATGCCTTCGACGCCTGGATCAAGATCGGCAGCGACGGCGTCGTCTCGGTCGCGGTTCCACAAGTCGAGATGGGGCAGGGCGTAACCACCCTGATCCCGCAGATTGTCGCCCATGAGCTCGGCGCGGATTGGCGGCAGGTGGCGGTCGAACCGGCGCCCACCAGCGCGATCTATGCCAATCAGGTCCTCGCCGCGCGATGGGCGCCGCTGTGGATGCCGGCCTTTCCCAAGCTCGCCGAGGAACCGGACAGCGTGTTCACCCGCCGCTGGGCGCAGGATACCCGCTTCAACGTGACGGCGGACGGCACCGCGGTTGCCGCCTTCGAAGCGCCGGTCCGGGAAGCGGCTGCCTCGGCCCGCGCGATGCTGATGCAGGCCGCCGCGGCTCGCTGGGGCGTTGCCTGGGAGGAGTGCGCGGTGCAGGGCGGTTTCGTGATTCACGAGGGCCATCGCCTGCCTTTCGGCGTGCTCGCCAGCGAGGCAGTCGGTTTCTCGCCGCCCGATCCGCCGCCGCTCGACCCGCAGCCGATGGGCGAGGATCCGGGCGATTTCGTACCTGGGCTGCAGCTTGCCTATCCCCGTCTCGACCTGCCCTCCAAGGTAGATGGCACCTGGACTTTCGCTGGCGACGTCCGGATCCCGGGCATGGTCCACGCCGCGATCCGTCATGCGCCGCTCGGCCGCGCCGAAGTCATCGGCTACAGGCAGGATGCCGCCAGGGGCCTGCGCGGTTTCGATCGCTTCGTGCAGCACGGCCCGTGGCTCGCCGCCGTCGCCCGTGACTGGTGGACGGCAGACACCGCGCTTTCCCGCGCTGCGCCCAGGTACCGCGTGTCCGGCGCAGCCGACAGCGGCCAGGCCGACACCGCGCTCGACGCGGCGATGCAGCAGGGCGAAACCCACCGCATCTTCGCTTACGGCGACATGGAGCAGGTAAAGGGCGGCCTGCCCCTGCAGATCCGCTATGAAGTCGCGCCAGCGCTTCACGCCACCATCGAGACTGCCAGCGCGACGGCGCGGATCGAGGGCGGCAGGCTGGAGCTGTGGGTCGGCACGCAGGCGCCCGAGGCAACGCGCAAGGCTGCGGCGCGTGCATTGGGCATGAGCGTGGTCGACGTGGTGCTCTATCCCATGCCGATCGGCGGGAGCTTCGACCGGCGCCTCGAGCTCGATCATGCGGTGGAAGCCGCGCTGATCGCACGCGAAGTGGGCAAGCCTGTGCAACTGACCTGGTCGCGCCGGCAAGAGCAGGCCGCAGGACTGCCGCGCACGCCGGCAGTGGCCGTGATGGCCGCGAGGACCGATGCCGAGGGCAATCCGGTCGGCTGGCGGGCGCGCATAGCCGTGCCGCCGACGGCTCGCGAATTCGGCCGGCGCCTGTTCGATGGCGATACGCCGCAGGATGCGATCCGCGCCGTCGCCGGGGAAGGCGATGCCATGGCGGTGGACGGCGCAATCCCGCCTTATCGCATTGCCAATGTGGCGGTCGATCACGTACCTGCGCGGATCGATCTGCCTACCGCGCGCATGCGCGGCAATGCCCACGGCTACACCGCCTTCTTCACCGAATCCTTCATCGACGAACTCGCCCACAAGGCCGAGCGCGAGCCGCTGTCCTTCCGCATGGCGATGCTGGGCCAGAACCCGCGCCTTGCCGAATGTCTCCAGCGCGTCGCCGCGCTGGCGCAGTGGGGCGGCGGCGGTGACAACAGCGGGCAGGGGATCGCCTGCCACATGATCGGCGAAGGGCGCATCGCCGTCGTCGCCAGCGCCCGGCGCGATGAGAACGGCGTGCGGGTCGAGCGGCTGAGCGCAGTTGCCGACATCGGCCGGATCGTCAATTTCGATATTGCCCGCCAGCAGATCGAAGGCGGCCTGATATTCGGGCTCGGCCTGACGCTGGGCAGCAGCACCCGCTATACAGATGGCCGCCCCGATCTCGATGGCCTGGGCGACCTTGCCTTGCCGACCCTGGCAGACAGCCCGGAGATCGATCTAGCCTTCATCGCCAGCGATGCCGAACCGGCCGATCCGGGAGAGCTGGGCGTTGCCGCCGTTGCCCCGGCGGTTGCCAATGCGCTTTTTTCCGCGACCGGATACCGATTCCGGCGCCTGCCGCTCTTTGCCGAGGAACTGTGATGACCAGCCCAGATATCCGCCCTGTCGATCACCCCGCGGTGGCGAGCGGAGGCGTGGCGGTCCTGCTCGTCAATCTTGGCACGCCCGATGCGCCCACCCCCGGTGCGGTCCGGCGCTACCTTGCCGAATTCCTCTCGGATAAGCGCGTGGTGGAAGTCCCCGCCATCGCATGGAAGCCGGTCCTTCACGGCATCATCCTGCGCACCCGCCCCGCGAAATCCGCGCATGCCTATGCCCAGGTCTGGACCGAGGAGGGCTCGCCACTTGCCGCGATTACCGCCGCACAGGCCCGCAAGCTGCAGGGCATGCTGGGAGACGGCGTGCGGGTGGACTGGGCGATGCGCTACGGCAATCCGTCGATCCCCTCGAAGCTCAAGGCGCTGATGGATGCAGGGTGTGACCGCATTCTCGTGGCCCCGCTCTACCCGCAGTACTCGGGCGCGACGACGGCTTCGGTGATGGACAAGCTAGGCGATGCGCTGCGCGATCTGCGCTGGCAGCCGGCATTGCGCACGCTGCCGCCCTACTTCGACGACGCAGCCTATATCGGGGCGCTGGAGGCGGACATCGCGGCGCAGGTCGAAGGTCTCGACTTCGCGCCTGAAGTCCTGCTGCTGTCATTCCACGGCATGCCCGAACGAACGCTTCACCTGGGCGATCCCTATCACTGTCACTGCCGCAAGACCGCGCGCCTACTGGGAGATCGCCTTGCGCAGCGCTACCCGGACCTGCGGATCGAGACCACCTTCCAGTCGCGTTTCGGCCGCGCAAAGTGGCTGGAACCGGCCACAGAGACGGTTCTCGAAGAGCAGGCGAAGTCGGGCACGCGGCGACTGGCGATTGCGGCGCCGGGCTTTTCCGCCGACTGCGTGGAAACGCTGGAGGAACTGGCGATCCGCGGGCGCGAGGTGTTCGAGGCGGCGGGTGGAGAGCGCTATGCCGTGCTGTCCTGCCTCAACGATACCCGGGCCGGGATGACCATGCTCGAGGCGCTGGTCACGCGGGAGCTGTCCGGCTGGTGACAGTAAGTTAACGCGCGTCATCATTGACTTGCGGCCATTTTGTTCCAACTATGTTCCTATCCAGGAGCATGGAGGCGGGACGAGATGGCAGCGACGGACTTTGCCGAGAGCGATTTTTCCTACGGCAAGGCCGGCCTCGGCAAGGGTGCCGGCTCCGCCGGCCATGGCGATACAGGGCAGTCGGTTTCGATCTCGATCTATGCCAATCGCGGCCACTTGCGGGCAAGCCTGCGCGAAGATGCCGCTGCCGCCGGGTTGACGGTGTCGGCGGCAGGTCCGCTGCGGGATGTCGTCGATGCGCCGATGCGAGCCCTCGGCGATGTCGTCCTGCTCGATTGCCCGCAAGTCGATGGGCAGACGATGGCCGCCTTGTCCGAACTGGACCAGCGCGCGGCATCGGGAGGCTGCCGCCTGATCGTCTCGACCACGGTCGATGCGCTCGATGCGGTGTTCGCTTGCATGGATCAGTCCGCCCCAATTCTGCTCGTCGATCCCAACCGGGCCGAGCGGGTGCTGGCACTGGGCCGCGTTCTTTCGGAATTCCCCCAGGGGCGCCTGCGCGAATTGTCCGAGAATGACCGGTTGATGCTCTTGCGGTTGACCGAGCAGGTCAGCCAGATTGCCGGACGTATCGATCGACTGGCACCCGGCGGTACGTCCGCCCCGGCCAGCGCGGCATCGGCCTTCTCGTTCGAACCCGCAGGATCGCAGGCGCGCAGCGCCCATTCCGGACGGGAGCCTGCGCGCTTGGCGCTGCCCGATGCGCAGACGGTGCGGCAGATCATCCGCATGCGGCAATTGCGGGGACGTTTCCTTGATGAGGAACTCTTCGCGGATCCGGCATGGGACATGTTGCTCGATCTCACTGCCGCCCGGCTGGAACGCAAGCGGGTTTCGGTCACCTCGCTGTGCATCGCTTCCGGCGTGCCGCCGACCACGGCGCTGCGCTGGATCGGCCAGATGGTCGAGGCTGGCCTGTTCGTGCGCGTATGCGACGACAGCGATCGCCGCCGCGCCTTCATCGAACTGACCGAGCCCGCCGTCGATGCCATGGCTCGCTATTTTTCAGAAGTTTCTCTGACCGCTCCCGTGCCAGTCTGACCCCCTCAGGCACGGGAAACCCCGCTCCGGTCAGAGCCGGGTCGTCCCCTCGACCCATTGCCGTGCCACCTGTCGCAGAAGTTCCTTATCCTGCGGCAGGTGGGCGGCATCATCGAGCTCACGCGTTTTCAGCACCACGTCCCCAGGGAGCGGATCGAAAAAGGCGATGCCGCACTGAACTCCCTCAGCCCAGACCACTTCGCCGAATGCTTCGTACTTGTCCCATAGGATCAGCGCCTCGGTCCCCACCCTGGGCAGGTTCTCCAGAGCCAGTCGCGCGCCGCTTGACGACAAATCGATCAGTATCGCACGACAGGTAACGGACCTTGTTTCCAGACGCACGGGCAGGCGGACGCGCAAGCGACTCTGCTCTCGTCGTCCCCGCTGCATGGGACTGGATTTGTGCGGACCTTCGTTCATCGTTATCGCTATCTAGCAGCGGTTATATCGCACCTGATTTTGCGGTTCTAGAAGAACTTGTGTGGTTATGAAACCATCAATCCCCGCCACTCCCCCCTCTGCCGCAGAAGTCAGGTGGGGCTAACGAGTTCCGTCACGCCTTAAGTTGCGTGCAATCATAAGTTAGGTTTCTATTGATACACATAACTGAAATCAGAGCGTTTCGATCCGTTCCGGAGTCAGATTGCCGCGGATAAGATCGAACAGGCCGATCCAGTTGCCTTTCATCCGTCCGGCGCGGTCCACCCACGGTTCCGGTCGCAGGGCCTTCAGGTGATTGGCAGCCAGGTTGCGCAGCATCAGCCGGGCAGCGAAGCGGCGTGACATCGTGCCCTTGCGCACAAGGTAGGAGGGATTGATGATTTGCGAATAGCCAAGCTTCAATCCAGGCGTACGCCCCAGCTTTACGCCGCGATGAACCCCCGAAAAGGCAAAAGTCTGCACAAGCCGGCCGTTCGTGCCGACCGAAGCGGCAAAGTCGATATCCTCCTGCCATGCGTAGAGCCGCAGCCGTTCGTCGAAGCGATGTTCACCGATGGCGGCGGTGCGATAGGCCATGTTGCAGCCGTAAAGACCCCGTAATCCCCTGACGATGCAGTTGGGTGCGAACCGGCGCTTCTCATGCTCGCGCACGATCTGCATCGCCTCGCCGAAGGAGATCCCTGCACCATTGATCCCGTCAGCCAGAACCTTTCCGGTCGCCCCTGCAACTTGCGGATGCTCGGCGAAAAATGCGCGGATGTTTTGGATGCTGAACTTTGATGGGACGAAATCATCGTCATAGAAAACGATGATGTCGAAGCGCGCCTTCAGCCAGTCCAGCGCGCGGTTGCGCTGGGCGCAGAGGCCCTTGCTGCCGCGGATGACACGCAAGCGGGTGCTTTCCTCCAGGCTGGGCGGAAGGTCTGCCGCGCTGACGACCGAGAACATCAGGATGTCCGGGCTGCTTGTCTGCCGCTCCATCAGGATCTGGAACTGACGTATCAGGTCGGGGCGGCCGAGGCTGGCGACGACAACTGCCACCGAGGGCTGAAGGGCCGGGATCTGGTCATATGCAGTCATCGCTTACGGTTCCGCAAAATGGGGCATGCATTCAGGCCACACTAGAACGCCGCGTCGAGGGCCGGAACGTCAGGCAAGTCCGAAACCGATCCATGGCTGGGGGGCGCCGATCGCTCGGGGCTTGCGCTGGCAGGCTCGATCAGCCGCGCTTTCCTTCGTCGCTCGCGGTACAGGTGCCTGTCGTCTGGACCGGGTTTGCGCTTGGTGGGCGCACGTCGCGAAGGAAGCGTGCGGGTACCCCCCCGACAACTGTCATCGGTGCGACGTCGCGGTGCACCACGGCCCCGGCGGCGACAACCGCCCCGCGGCCGATCTTCACGCCGGGTAGCAAGATGGCTCCAGCGCCGATCCAGGCATGGTCCTCGACGACGATCGGCGCGTAGACGCTCGGCCTTGCGCAGCCTTGCGTAAAGTTGAGTGGGTGCGTCGCGGTTTCGAAGCTGACGCGCGCGGCAATCTGTACGTGCCTGCCGATCGTTACGCCGCCGCGACTGGCAAAGCGCACGTCATTGTTGATGAAAGTCCGTTCGCCGATGCGAATGCGGCGGCCGCCACCGACCGGTACTATCGACACCGGGCCCAGGACAATGACCTTTCCTGTCATTGCAATGCCGGCAAGCTTCAGCAATTCCCGGCGCGCCCGAATTCCGAAGCGGCCGCGTGGCATGCGATTTGCAAGCGCCAGAAAGAAGGATTCTCGCAAGTTCCGTTGCTCCCGGAAGGGTTGGCGCGCGTCCGGGGCCCTGCCGCGGGCGAGGACCCAAATGCTGCGTGCCGTCGGGTCTAGCCCCATCGGCACGCAGTGCGTGGCCCGGAATCCGCCGAAATGGAGCCAATTGCGCCCTTGGGGCAATGCGAAGCCAGGAGAGGATGTTGCAGTGCCGGCAGGAGCCTGCGATCCAGTCGCAGTCGTTTCAGCAAGGAGAAGCGGTGCATGGATGGCCGGTCGCGCTTCACAAGACATTCCTGCTGGTATGGCCTTGGGCAATGCCTGCTGGCGCCGCTCCTCCTGCTTATGATCCTTGGGCGCTTCGGCAATGCGCATCCTGCGCTCGACCTCATCAATCTCTTTGCCGCACCGCTGGGATGGGCCAGCCTGGTCCTTGTTTGCGTCCTCGCGCTGCGGGCCCGATCATGGGCGGGGAGGGCGGCTTTAGCCTTCTGCTGCCTGCCTGCGCTTGGCCTGTTCTGGCCGGACCTGGCCCGATCCCCTGCCTGTTCACCCTCCAGCGCACGCCTGCGGATCGCCTGGATCAACACCCACAAGCCGAAGAATCCGGATCGCATCGCCGCCTGGCTCGACTCCGAATCGCCGCAGGTTGTCGGCGTGGCCGAATTGCCCAGATACCTGCCGCTGCACAGTGTGCTCGAAAAGCGTTATCCGCACTGGCAGTCGTGCCTCGACAATGGGCGTTGCTCGACGGCGCTGTTTTCCAGCATCGAACCAACTGCGACTGAGGCGTTGACGCACGGCGACCCTTTCAATCGCAAGTCCCTGCCGGCCGCAGGCATGGTTCTCCCATTCAAAGGACCGGCAGATCGTGCCGGAGACGAGAGAGGTCTTCAAGTCTTCGCGGTGCATTTGTCCCGTCCTCTGCCGCTGGGGCGACAGGCCCATGAACTGCGGCAACTCGACAAGGCGCTTACCATGCCGGCTGGTTCCGTGATTGTCGGCGATTTCAATCTTTCGCCAAGAATGCGGCTCCTGGCCGATTACGCCGGGCGCAATGGCATGAGCCTGACGCGAACCGATCGTCCCACATGGCCAATCACTTACGAAGGCCACCGCTACCCCGGGTTCTGGCAAATCGATCACCTGTTGGTTGGTCGTGACTGGAAGGTCCAATCCATCCGGACCAGCCCCGATCTGGGCTCGGATCACAGGGGCTTCGTTGCCGACCTGTGCCGCGTTGACTAGGCGCACACGATTTAGGGAGAGGGCTTTTCCAAAGCTTCCGTTCCATCTTCCCAGAGATAGGTTCCTTCGTTTTCGATCTGGACGGGGACTTGCGGAACACGGCCGTTGCTCAGGATGCGGTCGATCGGATCGAGTAATGGGCGCAAGGGCAGCCCGGCGGGGATGAAGGGTTGCTCGGCGCTATCGGCAGCCGGGACCGCACCGCGAGGCGACGAATCGACATTGAACAATTCGGGGCTGAGTAGTCCGGCATCGCGCA
This sequence comes from Novosphingobium sp. PY1, assembly GCF_017312445.1. Taxonomy (NCBI): domain Bacteria; kingdom Pseudomonadati; phylum Pseudomonadota; class Alphaproteobacteria; order Sphingomonadales; family Sphingomonadaceae; genus Novosphingobium; species Novosphingobium sp. PY1. Next base: position 121,770 of record NZ_BLTI01000001.1, read on the forward strand.
GGACCGCGATCTTGCGGATGAACAGTTCGGCGCGCGTCTCGGCCGCGCTGGTACGGGCGGTGAGCAGGTCGTTGGTTACGTCCAGAACCTCGCGCAGGGTGCGTATGCCGGCCATTTCCTGACGTTTGACCCCGGCGACGGCGCTCTCTGCCGCGCGGACGGCCGCTTCGAATCGAGGCAGGGCCTCTGCCGCGGCGCGATAGAGGTTCCAGTCTGTCGCCAGCGTTTCGCGCACGTCGCGCCGGGTCTGTTCGGCGAACTGGATGTCGGCAAGGTTGCGCTGTTCTGCTTCCTGCAGCGCGGCAAGGAGCTGTCCGCCCGAATGAAGCGGCATCGCCAGACTGACGCCGGCTAAGAGCCGCTCGACCCGCCGCGTGTTCTGGTAAGGGGTCAACGGCGCGCGCTCGACCGAAGCGAAGGCGCTGACTTGCGGCCCCATGGCTGCGCGGGCGGAAGCGACAGCGGCACGTGATCTGAGTGCTGTATATCTGGCTGCCCGGACCTGCGGATTGCTCGCATCCGCACGCGCGTAAAGGTCCGCGAGCGGAGGAATGGGCGCAAGGTCGGGAAGCGCGGCCAGATCGCTGGGATAGGTGCCGACGATATTGCGATAGCGCGCCGCGCTGGTTTCCACGGCAGCGCGGGCTCGGATCACCCGTCCGGCGGCGATTTCGAGCCGGTTGGTAGTCTGATCGAGATCGGGTCTTGTCGAATCGCGCAGCCTGAAGCGGGCGGCAGTGACGTCGCTTTGTTGGGCGAGCAGGGCGTGGATATCCCGGGCGACACGAAAGAGTGTCAGGTCCCGCTGCACCGAGGCATAGGCATTCACGACATCAAGCATCAATTGCTGGCTGGCAGCGCGCAAGTTCTCCCGCGCGATCATCCGGCCGGCGCGGGCCCCATCCAGTCCAGAGGCAAGGTGACCCGAGGTGAACAGCGGTTGCAAAAGCGAAAGGGAGGCGGTGGTGCCGAAGCCCTGTTCGTCAAACGCAAGATCGTTCAGCGTCGTTCGATCAAAAGTATATTCATGACGGACCGAAACCGCGAGGCTGGGGCCATAGGCCCCCTTGGCCCTGGCAACTGCGGCGTCGGCAGACCGGGCCAGGAATTGCGTCCCCTTCAGTTGCGGATTGTATTCATGCGCCTTGGCAATGGCCTGCTCCAGTGTGTCCGCCATTGCCTGGCCAGCGAACAGGGCCGCAAACGGGATAATCGACAGATGCAACAAAGTCCTGCACTTCACGCATGGTTCCCCAAGGGGTGGTTTGGAAGGTATCGGACCGTGCGTGGGGGTTCCTGCGGAGCGGGCTGCTCGGGTAACGGCAGCCCGCTCCGCCGCCTCCCTCCGGCAAAGGCGCGATTGCTGCATCGATCCTAGGAGATGCGAGGCAGATGGGAACCGCGAGTGCATCCGGTTTGGCTCGGGAACGGACCTACTTCTGATCGCCAGAATCATGCTCGGCGATATGTAATGCGGCCCTCGCCATGGAAACGACAGCATGATCCTCGCGCCCCGGCTGAATACGGAACTGAAGCAGGCGCTCGTGCCGCTCAGGCGCGTGCTCTTGCCGGTTCTGGCAATCAGTAGTGTCTACAATGTGCTGCTGCTCTCCGGATCGTTCTTCATGCTGCTCGTCTATGACGACGTCCTGCCGAGCCGCAGCGTTCCCTCGCTCGTCAGCCTGCTGCTGATGGTGGCGCTCGCCTATGCATTCCAGGCCTTTCTCGATGTGGTTCGGGGGCGGGTGATGGTGCAAGTCGGCTCGATGTTCATGCGCGGGATCAGCGATCGCGTGCTCGATGTTCTGTCGCGCCATGAACTGACGCGCGGCGCAATACCGAATGGAACGCAGATCGTGCGCGACGTTGATACCGTCAGGGCGTTCATGTCGGGGCCGGGCCCGCTGGCGGTCGTCGACTTGCCTTGGATCGCGGTCTACCTGCTCATTCTTTCCATATTCCACTGGAGCATCGGCCTGCTCGCCTTGATCGGCGTGGCAGTGCTGGTGACGCTGATGTTCGTCAACAACCGGATGACCGAACCGCTGGCGCTGGCGACGATGCGCTCAGGGGCAAGGCGTGTCGGCCTGGCCGAAGCCACTTTGCGCAACGCCGAAACGCTCAAGGCGCTGGGCATGGCGAGTGCGCGCCAAAGCGAATGGCACAGTGTCGAGGCCGAATTCCTTCGTGCCAATGACCGGTTTTCGGCGATCTCGAGCACCTTGTCGGGATCGACCAAGGCCTTTCGCATGTTGCTTCAGTCGGCGACCCTGGCACTGGGCGCCTTTCTGGTGATCGACGGGCGCGCGACCGGGGGCATCATCATTGCAGGGTCGATCCTGTCGGCCCGTGCGCTTGCGCCGGTCGAACAGACCATTGCCAACTGGAAGGGGATGGTTTCATCCCGGCAGGCGCTGGATCGCCTGCGAAGCCAGTTCGAATCTGTGCCTTATCACGTTACGCCCATGGGGCTGGAGCGACCCCGGCGCGATCTTGTGGTGCAGGGAATCGCAGCCGGCCCCCCGGGAACGCAGAAAGTCGCCGTGCTCGATCTTAGCTTCCGATTGCGTGCGGGCGATGCGCTGGCGGTAGTGGGCAGAAGCGGGTCCGGAAAGACGACCCTGGCGCGTGTGCTTTGCGGCATTTGGAAACCCTTGCGCGGCGCGATCCGGCTGGACGGCGCGACTCTGGACCAGTGGTCGCCGGACGAGATCGCCCGAATTCTCGGTTACGTGCCGCAGTCGATTGAACTGTTCGAAGGAACGATCGGCCAGAACATCGCCCGGTTCCAGCCAGATGCGGATCGCGAAGCGATCCTGGCTGCGGCAAGGGCTGCGGACTGCCACGACCTCATCGTACGGCTCGAGGGAGGCTACGATCATGTTATCGGGGCGCATGGCAGTGGCCTGTCGGCCGGGCAACAACAACGGATCGCACTCGCGCGGGCCCTGTTTGCTGACCCGTTCCTGCTCGTGTTCGATGAACCCAACAGCAATCTCGATCATGACGGTGAGCGGGCCCTGGGTCTGGCGATCAGGCAGGCGCGCAGGCGTGGGGCGATCGTCGTCGTCATTGCCCATCGACCCAGCGTAATCGCTCATGCCAGTCACATCATGGCGATGGCCAACGGCAGGATCGAAAGGTTCGAAACAAGGGAAGAATTCGAGGCACGCCTCGCACCGTCAGCTACTTCCGACGGGAGTTTGCGATCGCGCCGCGATGAAAACGAAAAGGATGAGGCTTCGGGCGATCCCTCGAAGGATGTCAGGCCTGCAGGCAGGCCGGTGGAGGTGGGCGAGTGAGCGTCCTTGCCCAAGCCTCGTCCATTTTGCTGGCTTCCCATGCGACGACGGGTGGGGGTGAATTCTCCACCGGGGTGGAGCGGGGGCTCTCGGATCTTTTGCGGCTGGGGTTGGGCGCAGTGGCTGTCCTGGTCCTGGGTTTCGGAGTGCTGATCGCCTTTCTGCCGATGGCTGGCGCAGTCATCGCGCCCGGCGAAGTGAGCGTCGAAACGCACGTGAAGGAGATTTCGCATCCATTCGGCGGGGTCGCAAAGGCGATTCTGGTCGAGGATGGAGATCATGTTCGCAAGGGGCAGGCGCTGATCCGCCTGGATTCGCGCGTGGCTGGTGCGGCGGCGCAGTACACAGGGCTTGATCTCTTTCAATTGCTTGCAAAGGAAGCGAGGCTGCGGGCTCTGCGCAACAATGCTGTGCGGATCGCTTTCCCTGCCGAATTGCGCAGCCGGGCCGACGATCCGCAAGTGGCGGTCATTCTGGCAGACGAGCGCCGGTCTTTCGAACTCGACCAGATGGCGCGCAGCGACCAACGGTTGCAACTGGCCCGGCGCATTGCGCAGGCGCGGGCGGAGATTTCGGCGCAAAGCAGCCGCGCTGCAGCTTATGCCCGGCAATCCAACCTCGTTCTTGAGGAACTTTCGCAGACACGTGAACTCTACGCAGAACGGCTGACCACACTCGACAGGCTCAATGCGCTTGAACGCGCCGCAGTCGGCGTGGAAGCAGACCATGCGACGGCGCAGTCGAACATGGCCGAGACGCGTGCGCGGATCTCCGAACTGCGCGCGCAGATGGCCTCGATCGAGAGCGTGGCCCGCAGTCAGGCAGCGATCGAACTGGCCCAGGTGCGCAATGCTATCGCCCAGGTGCGCAAGGAGGAGGTCGCCGCCAGCGATCAGAACGATCGCACCGTCATTCGCGCCCCGCAGACCGGTATCGTCGACAAGCTGGCCGTGCGGACGCTGGGTAGCGTCGTACCTGCGGGGCAGACTCTGCTCGAAATCGTGCCCGAGAAGGACCGTCTCGTCGTGAAGGCCCGGATCCGCCCCACCGACATCGATCAGGTGGCGCAGGACCAGGCCGCGCATTTGCGATTTACCGCCTTGAGCATGCGCACGACGCCCGAGCTGGAAGGCAAAGTCGTTCAGCTCGCCGCTGACCGAACCATCGACCGCGCGACGAATACGGCATTCTATCCCGCGACGATCGCGATTCCGGCAACGGAGCTGCGCAAGCTGGGCAAGACGCATCTGGCGGTGGGCATGCCTGTCGAAGTTTTTGTCCAGACGGGCGAGCGCACGATGTTGCACTACATCCTGCGCCCCCTTGGCGACCAACTGAGGCGCGCCCTTCGCGAATGAACTCAATTCGGGCTGGAGATGTCGTCAGCGTCCGGCGCGCTGCACTCCGAAATGGATTTATCACCCCCGGGTAGAAATGAAATCGGACCAGCTTGGACGTTCCCCGTCAAGTAATGAGGGTTTATTCGTATACACGTCAATTCGGGGCGTGGTCGTCTTGATGGGATCCGGGGCGGTCAGTTCATGTCTGACAATGCGCTCTGCCATTCTCGAATTGTGCTGTCAGGAGCCTGCCAATTGAATCTCCCTGTCATATATGAATCAGAAGCGGGGTTGCCGGCACCCATGCAGGGCACTGCCGGCGGCTTTCGCAGCAGGGATGAGCAGATCTCCGTGCGCTATCTGCTTTCGTTGCTGCGGCGCCGGCAGTCGGTCATGATCATGACGCTGCTCCTGGCGCTCGGGCTGGCGGTGGTCTGGACTTCAGCGTTGCCGCGCATCTATCGCAGTTCGGCTGACGTGGTGATGATTACCGGATCGACAGACGTTGTGCCGAACGAAGAGGCGCAACCTCGCGAAGCGCCAACCCGTTCTGAAGAGGTCGAGACGCAGATCCAGCTTGTCAGGTCACGGGAAATGGCCGGGCAGGTGCTCGACGCGACAAGGCTTCTGCATGATCCGATGTTCCGCCGCGATGTGGAAGTGCCCCGTTCTGCGCTCGATAACATTCTGGCCTCCATCGGCTTTGGCGCCGTCAGGCAGCGGGACAGGGTTACCGGGGATGGAGCGCAGTTTCGCCAACATGCGGTCAATTACCTCAGCTCGCGGCTCGATGTGGCGAGGGTCGGCAACTCGTTCAATCTGCGCATTGCCTTCGAAGATGCAGAAGCGACCCGCGCAGCTGCGATCGCCAATGCCTATGCGCGCCTGTTCACCACCGACGATGCCCGTGAACGTGCGCAGACCAACGCCACGGCCGCGCGCGTGCTGAAATCGAAGGTCGATGCGCTGCGTGCGCAGGCAAACCATGATTTCGCTGAAGTGCAGGCGTATCGCAATCGCCATCAACTCCTCAGTTCGCAGGCCACGAGCCTGACCGAGCAGGAGCTTTCGGCCTACAACCAGCAGATCGTCAACGCGGAGGCGGAAGCGGCACAGGATGCCGAAGCACTCGCCAGCGCTCGGGCACAGTTGCGCAGCGGCGGACCTGAAGGCGTGGGGGTCGGTGCAGGCGCCCCGGTGGTCGCCACCTTGCGGTCGCAACGCGCGCAACTGGTGATCCGCGAACGCGACCTTTCGCAGCGCTATTTTGACAGCCATCCCGACCTTGTGACCGTCCGACAGCAGATCGCCGATCTCGATCGGCAGATAGCCGGGGAAGTTTCGCGAACCCTGAGCGGCCTGGAAACCAAGGCCATGGCCTCGGCGCAACGGCTGGCCTCGCTGCGCCGCAGCCGAGGCGGCACGCAATCGCAACTGCAGACGGGCAACAGCGCGCTGGTCGAATTGGCTGATCTGGAGAAAAAGGCGGACGCTTCGAAGACTCTCTACGAATCCTACTTGCGCCGCTACAATGCCGTTGTGGCGGGAAGCGGGTCGGAGCAGCCCTCTGCTCGACTGATATCGGCCGCCAATGTCCCGGTCCTTCCCGTCTCGCCCGACCTGCCATTGAACCTGGGGTTGGCGCTTGTGGCAGGAGCGCTCTCGGGCATGATACTGGCGATCCTGGTAGAGCTTTCCTACGGCGGCCTGACAAGCCTTGGGGATGTTGAGACACGTATCGGCCTGCCGGGTTGGGGCTTCGTTCCAGCCATCCGTTCTATCGAACCTCACGCGAATACTCCGATGGATACCTTGCGCGAATACCCGGAAGGCCCCTTTTCCGAGGCGCTGCGCAACGTCATAGTTTCGGTGCGTCACTCGGTGTCGGGGTCGGGGAAGGTCCTTGCGATAACCTCGGCCATTCCCGGCGAAGGAAAATCGACGCTCGCTGCCTGCATCGGCCGGGCCCTGGCGATGGCCAACGAAAGAGTGGTGGTAGTCGACTGCGACGTCATTCGCTCGCAGCTCAGCAAGCGCTTCTGCGCGCCGGAGGGAGAGCCAGGCCTGTACGAAGCACTTCATGACGAAACACAGGACATCGCGCAATACGAAGATGCGAGTTCCCCCTTGAGGATCATTCCGATTACCCGTGCTTTCCCGAAGGGCGAACGCCTGTCGGAGCGGGGGAGGCTCGACAGGGTGGTCGCCCGTCTGCGAGAGACATTCGATGTGGTGATTCTGGATTGCCCCCCGATCTTGCCGATCGCTGAAACCCGTTCGATTGTCGCACTGGCCGATAGCGTCTTGCTCGTCGTGCAATGGCGCAAGACCGTCGATCGGATCGTCAAGGCGGCGATCCGGCAATTGCCCGGGCGTACCCTCAAGCAATGCGGCGTGGTGTTGAACCTGGTCGACATGAAGAAACAGGTGCGTTTCGGAGGAGAGGATGTCGCCAGCTTCTACGCCCATTACAAGGGATACTACCGATGACGCGGGAGGGGACAATCGCGCGCCCGTATCGCGTGGCCATCGTGCACTATTGGCTTGTCGGGATGCGCGGAGGGGAACGCGTGATCGAGCACCTGCTGGACCTGTTTCCCGATGCTGACCTGTTCACGCATGTCTATGATCCGCAGAAGGTTTCTGCCCGGATCAGAAAGGCTAATGTCAGGCAGAGCTTCGTCGGCCGTCTGCCCGGTGCGCGGCGCCACTATCAGAAATATTTGCCGCTGATGCCTCTCGCGCTCGAGGAACTGGATCTGCGGGGCTACGACCTTGTCATCAGCAGCGAGTCCGGGCCGGCGAAGGGCGTGATCACCGGGCCTGATACTCTGCACCTTTGCTATTGCCATTCCCCGATGCGCTATCTCTGGGATCACTATCAGGACTACCGGGAAAGTGCGGGATGGCTCAGCCGCCGGCTCATCCCACTGGTATTCCACCGCCTTCGTCAGTGGGACGTCAGCTCGGCAAGCAGGGTCGATGGCTTTATCGCCAATTCCAGCTTCATCGCCAGGCGCATCGCCAAGGTCTGGGGACGTGAGGCATGCGTGGTGCATCCGCCGGTTGCCGTGGATGCCTTCGCGCCGTCATCGAAAGTAAGCGATAGGTACCTATGGGTCAGCCAGATGACCCCCTACAAGCGCGCCGATGTTGCGCTGGAGGCCTTCAATCGGCTGGGCGTGCCCGCCCTCATGGTTGGCGATGGCGAAATGTTCGACAGGATTGCCGCAAGTGCAGGACCGAACGTAGAGGTCCGCAAGCGGCTTTCCTTTGAGGAACTGCGGCACGCCTATGCCACGTGTCGTGCGCTTGTGTTCACGCCGGAGGAAGACTTCGGGATCGTTCCGGTCGAGGCTAATGCAAGTGGCCGCCCGGTTATAGCCTTTGGCCGGGGAGGGGTGACGGATTCCATCCTTGAGGGGCGAACGGGGATCTTTTTCGATCGTCAAACGCCGATAGATGTCGTCAACGCGATCCGCCGCTTCGAGGAATGGCAAGTGCAGTTTCGGCCCGACGATGCCGTTCGCAATGCGGCCAGATTTGGTCCGGAAGTCTTTGCCCGAGGCATCCGCGATGCGCTCGACCATTTTCGCCGCATGAGTCCTCACGACGCTTTCGGAGTTTCGACAGGGCTTTTACAAGGGATGGGAATTGATGACAATTCGCTCGATGATAATCGCACTTTCCATGCTGATCGCGGGCTGCACGACGGTCGCGACGCGTTCTTTGCCCAGTGTCGATAGTCTCGCATACCAGCTTTCGCCGGGTGACAGACTGCATCTCGAGGTTTTCCGTGAGGACACCCTGAGCGGTGAATACGTGATCGACGATTTAGGCCTCATTGCCCTGCCACTGGCCGGTGAAGTGCGAGCTGCAGGCAAGACACTCGCGCAACTGCGACAGGACCTGCAATCGCTGCTCGGCCGCGAATATGTTCGCGATGCCCGCATCGCCATCGATGTCGTGGGATATCGGCCGATCTACATCCTCGGCGAAGTGGAAAAGCCTGGTGAATATCCCTACGCAGAAGGCATGTCCGTCCATGGACTAGTCGCGAAGGCCGGAGGGTTCACGTATCGCGCGAATGAGCATGTGGTTTACATCCGCCATGGCCGCGAAGCCGAGGAGAAGGCTTACCGGCTGACGAGTGGGGCCGCGGTACTGCCGGGCGACACGGTTCGCGTCGGCCAGCGCTATTTCTGATTGGGACCCCGTGGAACCTTCGAAGATCGGATCCTCGCCGGAGAGGGTGGTCCTGCTCCATGATTATAGCGAGGCTCTGGGCGGTGCTTCGTACCTGGTGCAAGTATTGATTGGTGAATTGCGCCGACGCGGCATTGCGACGACCTTCATCGCAGGAGACAGCGGCGCGCGCTTCGATCGCAGCGATGTCGAGTTTCTGCCGCTCCATGGGACGGCCCTGCTCGAACGTTCGAAGCTGAGCGCGCTGACCTGCGGTTTGTACAACCATCGCGCCTATGCTCAGACCCGCGATTGGATTGCGCGCAATGATACGCCGGGTACTGTCTACCACCTGCATGGCTGGTCCAAGATTCTGACCCCTGGAATATTTGCGGCCTTGCGCAAAGTGGGGGATCGGCTGATCCTGCACGGGCATGATTACTTCAATGGGTGTCCCAACGGCGCTTTTTTCGATTATCCGCGAGATCGTGACTGCACTTTGACGCCGCTGGGCAGCGCATGCCTGAAAAGCCGCTGCGACAAGACTTCTCATGCGCAAAAAATCTGGCGCGTTGGAAGGGAAGTCTTGCGGCGCGGTTTTCAGCAGTGCGGAGCCCATGCGGCACGCTTGCTGATGATCCACCCGGGGCAGGAGGCGCAGTTTAGGCTCAGTGGGTGGACCGCGGAAAGGCTTCGCGCAGTCCGCAATCCTGTTTCGCCACTTTCGGCAGATCGCGTTCCGGCCGAAGCCAATCGCGGTATCGTCTTCATCGGCAGGATTTCGGCGGAGAAAGGTGCGGACCTCGCGGCGAGAGCCGCGTTAAGGTCCAATCTGCCAATCACGTTCGTGGGCGAAGGCAGTGAAATCGAACAGGTCCGCACGTGTAATCCGGACGCAATCTTTCTGGGTCGGCAGGATCGGGCGGGTGTTGCACGCGCCCTGTCATCGGCCCGCGTCGCTGTGATGCCGAGCCGCTGGTCGGAGCCATTCGGGCTCGTAGCGCTGGAAGCCGTCGCTTCCGGCGTTCCTGTCGTCGTTAGCGATCGTGCGCTCGTTGCGCCGGAAATCGCGCAGGCTGGCTTCGGCTTGGCTGTCGATACGGCGGATCTGGATACCTTTGCCGGCGTCTTGACTGCCCTGCATCGCGACAACCATGCGGTCGAAGCGATGTCGCGCGCGGGACACGCGGATTACAGATCGCTCTGCAATTCGGAGGAAACCTGGGCGGACGAAGTCGTAAGCCAATATCGCCAGGTTCTGACCGAAGCCAGTCATTGATCAGAGCGCGTCATCCAATCCAGGTCGCATGAGCGTTCGCGCTGCGAGTCTGGCCTTGGGCATGCAGCGCGCAATGCAGGGCGGTTCCGGCGAGATTTTCCGTGCGCCTTGCATTGGTGATTGAAAGTGCTGTGACCAAACCGAAGCCGAAAGCCGTCATTCCGCCAAAGTCGGCATCGCCAACCATCAAGGTCACGACGAAACTGGGAACGAAAGAGAAGCGAAAGCCTGATATCAGCAACTGGCTTTCAATCGGGGTGCCTGCAGTCGGCCGCAAGAGCGATTGCAAGGCAAAGCCGTAATAGAGGGCACCGCCGACCAGTCCCGCGCCGCTGAGATTGGCCACGAAACTGCTCGATGCGCGGGTGCTGCCGATACCGACACCGAAACCGTGCGTGGCTAGAACACTGTCCCAGGCCACGGCGCGCCACATGCCGCGTTCGGCGAAGGAATTCGACGCTGTTTTCTGCAGGACCATACGATCGATCAGCTCGAACACCGGGGCGAGGACTTCGGGCCGGACGATCAGTAGCAGTGAGACACCTACGAGAAGGGCGATGAGGACGGAGAGTTCGCCGCCCAGGCCCCGGCGATAGATTGCGAACCGTCGGCTGTCTGCATTGGCGCGAACCAGCCACTCAAGCCCGGCGACCCCGAGCAGAAGAGCGATCCCGACATAAGTGCCCGATGAGGTGGAGAGCCATGCGCAAAGCGTGAGCAACGCGAAGATCATCGGAACCCAGACGTTGCGGAGTGTGCCATCGAAGATTGCCCGGCGGTAGAAGTAGAGGCCTGCCATGAGCGCCAGGCAGATCCCGCCATAGGCCGAGGCTTCCGGCATGAGCCCGGTGACCCGCCGTGAGCCCAGAACCTCAACATCTGTAACGAGTGCATAAGTTGCGGTTCGGAACGGCGCGAGCAGGGGATCGAGAGGCAGGTAGCGACTGGCATGATCGAGAAGACCGGTTGCAGCGGTCATGGCTCCCCCCAGGCACAAGGCTCTGAGCGCGTGTTGGCGCATGGCGGCAGATTGCAGGCTGACGGCAAAGGCAAAAACCGAAAAGACCGCGATCGTGAGATAGGCGAATTGCGACAGGTTCTGCAGGGTCGGCCGTAGGGGCGCAGTATCGCTCAATATGCCGCGGATGGGCACGATCATGACGGCGTTCTCGAACAGGCGCGGCATGAAGAAAGTCGTGACGCCAGCGACAAGCCAGAACAGGAACAGGAGCATCAGTCTGTGCGGTGCCAAGGCCAGCGAGAGTATTTCTGCCGGCCCTTGTGGCTTGCAGAACGTGCGCAAGACGATGAGCACGGTGACGAGCGGCGTGGGCGTGAAAGTGAGTCCGCCGGTCAGAAACGGCGGGACTGCGGCAAAAGCTCCGAACGGAAGTGTGGCGAAGAACAGGTAGATCAGCACCGGCTTGCGGCTGGCGACCCCCCAAAGCGCAAGGCTCCAGAACGCGGCGATGGGGAGCAAATCGATCACTGGCGCATCGATGCCGTGTGAGGATCGATGAGGGCCTTGGCTGCAGCTGCAGTGGCATCGGCCTGAGTGGCACCGGCCTGAATCTTGGCTTGCTCCGCATCCCACAAATCCAGCTTTCGCCCAATAAGGCTTTCAAACTGTGCGCGGCGCGGCGTGAGATATTCGGATAGGAACTGCCGGGCCTCAGCCTCGTCGACTTCTGCCTTGTCGAACGTGACGGTTGATGTTTCTCGCAGCCAGTCGATCCAACCGCGAGGCAGGTGCGTGCGCAGGGCTGCCCACAGAGAGGAATCGCGCAGCTTGCGGACCGCGGCGAAGCGCTGTCTTCGGCTGGTGGGCGGCGAGCGATGGCGATCGCTGAGTTGCGCTTCGTGATAATCGAATGGAGCAAGGCCCAGCCAATCCAATACGCCGGCCAAAACCTCACGCCGGTTCGTCCGCAATTCCTCGGCGACAACAACGTGGATCTGATCGCGATCGAAGTATTCGAGATATGCGCGAAGCTGCAGCGCATAATCCGAAGTGTCGCGATAGAGAGGATCTTCGCGCATCGCCTGGGCAACGGGGCGGACCTCCTGGAATTCCTTGTAGCGCTGCCAGTAGTGACCGATCGCGCGTGTTACCGGCTCGCGAACGGTGTAGATGATGCGCGCGTCCGGGCAAGCCGCGGCAATGCGGGCTGGAACCCCGCTGCGGTGCGGAGCCTGAGAATAGTAGACGCTGCCTTCGCCGCGATAGCGCGCTGTATGGCCGCCCTTCCAGAGATCGAGATAGGCGGCTGGGTCGTGGGAACAGGGCCTGCGGGCCATGATGGGCCAGGCCTTTTCCAGTTCACCTTGATCGACGAAGAAGCATGGCTCCTTCTCGGTGCTCATGCAGATGTCCGGATGCGGTCTGAGGTAGGCGTGCAATGCGCTTGAACCTGACTTTGAAGCGCCGATCACGAAAAGGTTGGGCGCGAGTGGATTCGCCGTTGATCCATGCGATCCGACATCGAAGACACGTGCGCGGGCAGCGGCAGGGTCGGTCAGGGGTTCGGTGAGGAGAAGGGCGCTATCCTGGGGCAATTGCGCGATCCATATGCAGCTGCGGAGCAAGTCGGCACTCTAACTCTGCCAGCCTGCACTCGAAATCCGAGACGCTTCGGGAATGACGCTATCGATAGCCGTTCGCTCCATTTTGGCGCGGACCTGTGGCCCTTTTTTTTAAGTTGCGCACGGTTGGAGCGGGATGAGTGGGCCTGGCCTTACCGGGGTGCGCGTCTGGATTCGGTCAAATCCGGTTAACCGGCACCCGCAATCCCGAGGACGCGATTTAACTATGTCTGTAGGACCGGCTGGAAGACAATCCTGCCTATTGAACTACCTGAAAATTAACGTCTTGACGTTAGACACCTGACAGGTCGCGCGCAGGGAGATTGCCGCTGCCATAACGCGGGAGCTGGAAAATGGCCGCCTCAACACTTCGCAAGCCAATGCACCATAGGGACTCGGGTACTACGTCCAAGGTCGCGTCGGGAACCGTGCGAGAGAGCAGGGATACGTCTCCCTGGCTTGTCGCGGTTGCCCCGGCCGATGCCGATACGCAATCCGAAGCGCGCAAGCCTGCGCTTGGCCTTGCCATTGCCCTGACATTTTCGGCCTGCTTCTGGGTGGCCCTCGCAATCGCGTTCCTGTGAAGGCGCGGCGGGCAAGGTTGCCCACGCGATGCGTGAGAAAGCCGGATCGGGCGTAGGGTTACCCGATCCGGCCTCGCGTTGCCCGCCTGTCGGGCGCGCCCCTCAGACGACCAAAGTCGCCCCGGAAAAGTCGCTACCGGTGAGGTGTTCGTCGTAGAACGTGACGGAGGTACTGCCGTAAGTGAGGATCGTGTTGCTGCCGGCATAGGACAGGCTGTAGGTGCCGCCGTCGGTTAGTTCGACATTGTCATATCCCACTTCGAAATCGAAAACCTTGTCGGTTCCGTCGGCACTGTCGAATACGAAAGTGTCGAGTCCCATTTCGTTGTCGTTTCCATCGCCGGCATTGTCGCCGTAGAGCACGTCGTTGCCATCTCCGCCGATGATGATGTCGTTTCCGTCGCCGCCGTAGATGCGGTCATTCTGGGCGCCGCCATCGAGGGTGTCGTCACCGACGCCGCCGAAGAGCTTGTCGTTTGAGGAATCGCCTTCAATGTAGTCATTGCCTTCGTCGCCGTAGAGGCGATCTGCATTGGCTCCGCCATGGATTTCGTCGTCGCTCGCTCCTGCCTTCACGACATCGCGGGCGCCGCCAGCGGAAATGACATCCGAATCCGCGGTGCCGGCGATATTGTCGCCACCTTCTGTGCCAAGAACTTCTGCCATGGGAACATTCCTTTCCAATCGATCCGTCAGTTGATCTGCCTCGACTCCGAGGTGCCGGCGTCCCTTTTTGTCTTTTCGGCGAGCCGGGTCTGATCGCGACGACCCGGCACGAAACAAGGCGCGTTATTGAACGCGCCCAACCCTCTTAAATTCACGACATTTTGTCTGATTAGATGGCTCGGTATCGGAGCGGCCTCTTCCCATGGCCGCGCATCGAAGGCGGTTTCTGGGCCTTTTCCGGTGTGGATTTCCAAGCAAGCACTAGGGAACGCTGCGCACGAGCCTATCATCCGATCCAGATCATTATCTTGCCGCAGCGTGCACTGCGCGTACGCAGAATGTCCCCGCCATGGCAGGGACGAAACCTAACCGGTCGAACGCGAAAGCAAAAATCGGACGGTCGCCGCTTCCCATGGGCTCTATATTCGGGAAAAGCACCGACCGTCCGACTCCCCCCAGGGGCTATGCCCAGATCAGGCCCATGTCGGCGGCGCTCAGGCCGAGCTGGTCGAGGCCTTCCCCCTTGATCCGGGCAATCTCCGTCACGTTGCCGTCGAGGTGCATTTCGAAGTACGTACTCGTGCCGGATGTGACGAATTCGAAGGTCGCATCGCTGCTGGCGGCAAGGCCGGTCACCATGATCCGATCGCCCTCGGCGGCATTGAAGTCGTAGATCACGTCGAGTCCGTCGAGATCGGCCATGTTGAATACGAAGGTGTCCGAGCCTGCATCGCCGTAGAGGCGATCGCTGCCACTGCCGCCTTCGATCCAGTCGCCGCCGTCGCCGCCCCTGAGCAAGTCGTCGCCGTCGCCGCCCATCAACTTGTCGATGCCGATCTCGCCATAGAGCTTGTCCATGCCGTTGCCGCCTTGTAGCAGGTCGTTGCCGGCGCCGCCCATCAATTTGTCGTCGCCTTCGCCGCCCTGCAGCGCGTCGTCACCGCCCCGACCGAGCAGGACGTCGTCGCCGGCCAGTCCTTCGATCATATCCGCCACTTTGCTTCCGACGATCTTTTCGCCGAGTTCGGTTCCGGCCATGTGCTTGTCATAGCTGCGCGTGGCTTCGTCTAAGGACGATTCCGACCCGGTCGCCGGACTGTTGCCAGTGTCGGTGCCGGAATCGGTTCCGCTGTCCGTCGCATGCTCGTCCGTCCCGTCGGCTGTGGGAACGTCCGCGGATACAGATCCGCTGTCCAGTCTGCCAAGGATCTGGGCTAGGGTGTACTGGCCATCGGCAAGGCTGAAAGTCTCGACATTGCAGACCCTCGACACTTCTCCGGATCGCACTGAAATCGCCAGTTCGCCGTCCTGAGTAGCGTGACCGGTGAGCGCCGTGATGCTGCAATCGAGGACCAACGTGTCATTGCCCTGTCCGCCGTCGATATGGTCATTGCCGAAACTGAAGTAGATGACGTCATCGCCGCGTCCAGCGTCCAGCACGTTTGCCTGCTTGTTGCCGATCAGCACGTCGTTGCCATCGCCGCCAAAGGCGTTCTCTATCGCATTGGCGTCGAGGGTGAGCGATACGCCGGCAATCACGCTGTGGGTCGCCGCGCTGAGGTCGATCACGGAATTTCCTGTCGCCGCCGCGGCGTTCAGGGTGTCGTTCCCCCCGTCGGTATCGTGCAGGATCTTGCGCGCGGCGAGGTCCGCGCCTGAATAGATCGAGCCGAATTCGTCGGTGTAGATATAGACATCGTCGGCCAGATTATGGGCATCGCCCGAGACCGTCAGGGTCACGCCCTGCAAGTCGCCGATGAGCGGGTTGCCGCTCTTGTCCGTGGCATCGGGATTGCGATTGTAGATGTCCACGGTCCAGGTCCCGGCCGACTGCTCTCCCATCGAGGCGACGGAATCGAGCGTGAAATTGCGCAGGTTGCCGATCCTGTCGTCGTAAGGCATGTCATAGACTAGGCGCACTTGGGTGCCGTCCGGCGACGTCAGGTAGACGTCGAGATCACCGGTATTGAGCCAGCGCAGGTCCATCGCCAGTTGCACGTGTTCAACGTCGATCTTCTCGCTGACCTCGATGCCGACCGAGATATGGTCGCGCGATCCAGCGACGAGGTTCTGTGACAGTTCGACTGTCTCGGAAATCTTGGCGAGGGTGGCGAACGTCTTCTGGCTCGACCAGGTTTCGGCAAGGCGCACCGCGTCATGTACGTTGAGGAAGCCGTAGCCGAACGCATCACTGAAGTGCAGGCCGCCACCGTTGAAGTCGGTAGCCCCATTGGTCCGCCAGCCATCGCCCCAATTGGCGGAATCGGCGAGGCCTTCGCGGTGTGCCGAGCGAGCGAGGATCTGCTGGACGTCGCGATAGCCAAGTTCGGGATTGGCCTCCAGCATCAGCCCGATGGCGGCCGATACTGCCGGTGCGGCGAAGGAGGTGCCGTTGACCGTATCGAACCGATCCTTGAGGTCGGTGGTATAGATGTCCCGTCCGGCCGCTGAGATCAGGACATTGGCGCCCAGGCTGGTGAAGGATGACGGCGACCCGTTCGGATCGACCGCGCCAACCGCGACCGTATAGGGCGAGTTCTGGAAATTGTGGTAGTTCGACGTGCCGGAGGTGCCGGCATTGCCCGCGGCGAAAACCACTGATGTGCCAAGCCCCGCGCGGCCCTGGGACGCGAGTTCCACCAGCGCATCCTGATACTGTGAGTTCTTGGCGAAGTTGTCGGCCAGGTTTGCGACGAAGCTCCAGCTGTTGTTGACGACATCAAGGCCAGTGGAGGCCTTTAGCGCGGAGACGATCTGGTCGGTGGCCGCGTCGGAACTGTAGTCGATGCCAAGGCCGATAAGGCTTGCGCCCGAGGCGATGCCGACGATTCCGAAGTCATTGTTGGCTTCGGCGGATATGATCCCAGCCACCGATGTGCCGTGAAAGAGAGGAAGGTCGTTCGGATCGATGACAGGGGCATCGGTGTTGAGCGCGAAGTTGTAATCGTGCGTGGTGTCGTAGGCCTTCTTCAGCTCGGCATTCGTGTAATCGATCTGGGAATCGATGACGCCGATCTTTACGCCGGTGCCGACGTATTCTTTCCAGACCGAATAGACATCGATGCTGAGCGAAGAGAGCGAAGACCCGGCAAGATACCATTGCTTGTTCTCGCGGGTGTCATTGTAATACTGCCCGGCAGGCGCAAGGCTGCTGGCTGCCTCAACGGCATTGAAAATTTCCGACATGAGCGACCCTTTGTTACTTCTTCGTTCGCAGGTTCGTGCTTATGGCGAGCACCTTTGTTTCCGCGACTGTGCAATTCGGATATCGGTCGCCTCTTAAATGGAGTGTGTATTCTTGTGGTAAATCATTTTCGGTCCATTTCGCTGCCAATGGTCAGTAGATGGTAAGTATTCGACCACGCGATGTTTCTAAGTATTCTTACGCTTTTTTGAATTTTTTGGCGTGCGTTGCGTGAGGTAGGTCACGTCAGAACGCATTCGCTCGAAGGTCGACCGTCTGCACTGCAGGGCACAGGATCGCCATATTCCTCGGGATGTTTCCATAGTGGTGCGGAAAGGAGGAATCTGCAAAGTTGGTAGAAATCGATGGCGAAATGTCAGTTTCGGGCAGGTTCGATGGCGTGCCGAGCCTCCGCGGTCGCGATGAGCGAGGGCGAATCGGGGCAATACAGGAAGGCGCTTCTGAAGGCTCGATCAGTTTGTCAGGGCGTCGACCGCATCCGGACATTTCTTGGGGTCAAACAGGCGGATACGATAAGTGATCGGACCAGCCTTTGCTCCGGATGGAACGGCGAGGGTAATAGAAAGCCTGTCGCCCCGTTTTGCCTTTATCTCTTGTTCGATGGTGAGCCGAGACTTGCTGGACTTTTGCAGGAGCAGGCGGTCATTGCTGTCCACCGAAACGCGTAATTCCGGGCCGCTAGCCTGAGTGGGCGCAAAGCTGGCGCGGATCATGAGGCGATCGGATTGCCGGACAAGATAGCGATGGACGATTTCCGTCGCACCAGGATTTGGGCGCTCGGCACTCGTGTCCCGCCGCGTTCGTCCCGCAAAGACCACTGTGTCGGCAGCAAGGCGCAAGCCGGGGAGGTCCGTCAGCCCAAGGTAGGGTGTCCAGGGTACGCCGCGGCGCTGTTGCCCGGGCATGGTTTCCAGTGCAAACTTATTGCGACCAATCTTGATGAAGCGCTCGAAAGCGTCCGGCTCCTGCGAATTCGTGGGGATGACCGGATCAGGATAGGCGAACTGGTAAAAGCTGTCTGCGATCAGCGGGTTACAGCCGACGCGGACGTTGGCACCCAGCACGAGAGGCTTGCTACCGACGAGCATGATCGCGCGATCCGCCGCCATTTGCAGTCCATCGACTGACAGGGGCGAGCCGGTTGCATCGAAAGCGCGAACAATGCTGCCATCGGCGAAAACCGGGCGGGGCGCACCCCATAGCGCCCAGGTCCTGGGTCCGAAGGCATGGATGAAGGTGAAGGGATCCGGGCTGATGTTGATGGCTGCATGGCGCGCCAACCGGCTTTGCACCAAGCGGAAGGCGAGGCCGGCCCCGGTCAGGCTCTGGTTGCGGCCGAGCAGCGGAACGTGCCCATCGCCCCGCTCATTGAGTGGATACCAGTCCATCTCCTGCACGCCGGCCGCCGAGAGGGTCGCATAGGCCCTGAGCAGATCGTCGGCGGCGCGGGTCGGGTCGCGACTGGCGAATTCCGTGACATATAGCGGCACCTGTGCCGCACGTGCACTTCTGCGCAGCACCGCAATCTGTCTTTGGAGTTGGTCGATCGCCGTTGTGTAAGGGTGAACGGCAAGCCCCTCTATAACAGGTGGGACATCTTCCTCCAGCAGGGGGCGGAGATAGCCCGCCGGCAGGGAATGGGTGGCGCCGCCCAGCACTTTTACTTGAGGGCGCACGGCCTTGGCATACCGCGCGGCGCTGCGAACCATTGCGAGGTGATAGCGACGGCGCTGCTCAAGCCCGGCCTTGGCAACAGGACCGTTTACGAAATTGCCGCCATTGAACTCGTTGCCGATCTCGAGCCGGTCTATGGCAGGAAAGCGGGCAACCAAGGCGGCGGCAAAACGGCCGAAGGCTTCAAGCGCTTCGGCAGAATGTGGCGTCTTGCCGTCATCGTAGAGCGGATTGCCCCAGTTGAGAGTCAAGGTCAGATGCGCTCCGGCCTGCCCGATCTGCGCCATATAGGCCGTGCGCGGTTTGTCGAAATCGTAGCGGCCCGGTTTGCGCTCAACCTCGCCCCAGCGAATGCCGTCTCGGAAGCGGCGCACCGGCAATTGCACGGCGGCCTGAAACGTTCCGGGACTCCATCCTTGCGAGAAGTTCGATGCAGCCCCCAATTCCATCGGACGACGACTGGTGTTGTGGGCGGTGGCCGTCGTCGGCGCAATGGCCTCCGTGCTTTCGTCCGCTGCCTGCACGGAGGCGCAGGCCAGTGCGAGACACGGGATGGCCGCTAGCCATTTGAGTCGCATCCTCGATCCAGTCGGGCGATTGAGCAGGGTGCAGCTCATGCTATCCGATCGCGCGATAGATCTCGGCCAGCAGATCGGACACGCCTTGCCGCGTCTGCCCGGCTACCCGCGCGCGTTCACCGGGCGCGATGCCCTGATCCATGGCCTTGATGAGTTGTTCACCGGCATCTTTACTGGAGGTCCGTACCGGTGGGCAGAGCCAATCGGCGCGGTTCACCGAGCGCACGAAGGACTCCAGCTTAGGGTCCCAGCTCAGGGCCAGGAATGGCACGCCGCAGGAATAGGCGGCAATGATCGCATGCATGCGGAACGCCGCAATGCCGGCGCAGCCGGCGATCAGCCTGGTGAGTTCGGCGGGTGTGTCAATCACCGGAAAGCTTACGCGGCCCAGCTTGTCCAGGCGCATGAGCGGGGCATGCAGGCGGCAGGTATATTCGCGGTCTTCCGGACTGCCGTTGGAGAACACCGCCAGCCTGTATCCGCGATCGAGCAGGCTGCGTGCCAGTTCGACATACCATTCAGTCAGTTCTGCTTCGCCGGGGGCATGGCTGGCGTGGTAGCGGACCGCCAGCGGGCTTGTCAGGTTGAGGCCGATCAGCGGCTCACTCCGGGCGAATGGCCTTGTGCGGATGGCGTAGCGCGAGCTGGCGAGCAGCCCGGGGTCGCGCACAGTATCGGCTGCAAGAGTCGTATCGTGGCCGATCAGTTCGTTCCATATCCGGCGGGATCGTTCGTCGCGCACCCATACCTTTCGGATATTTCCCCGTCGCACGGCGGCTTTCATGAGGGTCAGGCCCTGGCGGCTCCATCCGGAGGATACGCCGCAGCCGTATATGAACACGGGCAAGTTCCGCCATGCTGCTGCCGCAAGGGCAAGTGACAGTTTGGTGGGAAAGTTCAGGTCGAGATCGGCGATCAGGTTGCCGCCGCCGATAACGGCACACTGGGCTCCTTCGAGCGATCGCAGGTAGTGCGGCATCCAGGATCGCCGGCCCTGAATCGCCAGGGGCGCGCGAACGGCCAACTTGCGCACCGGGTCGGGGAAGGTGCCCAAGACGCGCATTTTCAGCGCTCTACCCTCTGCGCCTTCGCCGTAGGCGGTACGCGCCGCCAAGTCGATCGACCAGGTATCAGCGCTGGCCCCGGCATCGATTAGCGCCTGCTCGAGGCATTCGGAAAGCAGGCCGTCGCCCAGGTTGGGGCTGAACTTCACGTTGAATAGCCGAATGCGCGGGCCGACCCGCGGCAAGGCTTCGATATTGTCAAGCGGCTGTGTCAGGCCCTGCGTCATCAGGCGGCCAGTTCACGAGAAGGCTTGGCGAGGCCGGCGACTTCGAGCTCCTCGATGACGCGCCGAATGACTCCGCTGGATGTCGGCAGGTATTCGAAGCGCCCTTGCCGCCCTGCCGTGACGATGCCCTTGGATGAGATCTTCGCGAGAAGCGATTGCACTCTCGCCCTCGTGCCCGGTGTATGCAGCGGATAGCAATTTGCTACCCGCTCATGGCCTTCCAGCGACAGCCCGTGGGCGACACCGAGAACGGTGGCATGGCGACAGAAATCGTCGAAAGCCGAAAGCGGGTCATGTTGACCGCCCGGCGGGATGGTTGTCTCGACTGCGAGGTATTCCCGCCGGATCACGCTCTTGGCGTAGATCCGGGAATATATCGTTGCGCGCTTCCAGCGACCGTCACGGTGGAAGTTGAAAAGGACATTTCCTGCTTCCGGATCAATCCAGCGAGCCGAGACGAACAGGGTTGTCATGTCCAGCGAAACGAGGCCGGATGCCGTGCCGAAAAGGGCTTGGTGCAGTGTATCGATCGGTATGGTGCTGACGACGACGTCGGCGAAGTGGCATGCCTTGTCGGTCCGCAGCATGTGGACCTTGCCGTCGGAGCGTATCGCCTGCAGGTCCTGGCCCAGCTCGAAACGAACGCCCTTGGCCGCTAATGCGGCTGCGATCCGATCGAACACGATATCGAACCCGCGCTGCGGGCGCACGCGCAAGGGGCGTCTCCTCGGTTCCTGACTGCGGGAAGATCTGAGGAGCGAGGCCAGGCCGGTGCGCAGTAGGACATTAAGGCGTGTCGACTTTTCGATCTGGCCCATACGGCAAAAGAAGAACTCTTCGTCGATCTGGTTGGGTGGGCGATGATGATAGCGCGCCATGTAGGCACGGAGGCCAGTCGCGTCGAAGAAGCGGCTGCCCAGTCGTTGACGGGAAATGGCATCGAGCGTTCCGTCTCGTTTTACGCGAATACGGGAAAGCGCAAGGTCGAGCGCGGCGGGCCACAGCCGCAGGCCATGTTCCGAGATGATCTCCCGAATGTCGAGAGGGTAATGCAGGAGATTGCCGGAGGGGCTTATGCGGCGTTGAATGCGCCGTACTTCGGGGCACAGTTCCTTGATGTCCGGTGCCAGTGCGAAGATCTTGGCGTTGTCTTCATAGAAGATGCAGCCGACATCGAAGGTATATTCGCCGATCTGGCGCGAACGGTGAATGCCGCCGCACGCACTGCGTCGATCGATCACCGTGACGCGAAATCCCGCATCGGCAAGTCGATCGGCTGCAGCGAGTCCGGCAATGCCGGCGCCGAGCACCACCACGGTTTCGGCGGCGTGCGAGGGCCTGGGATCAAGCATGTGCAGATCGCCTGCAACGAGGGTGCCCGCATCGCTGTCGATGCGCTGGACAGGGCTTCATCTCAATAGGACCCGCGTGCAAGCATGACGGTCGGCACCGTCTTGCAGATCAGCCAGGTATCGAGCAGCAGGCCCTTGCGGGAGACATAGGCGACATCGAGACTGACACGCTGCTGGTAGGAGGTGTCGCTGCGTCCGCTTGTTTGCCACAGCCCGGTCAGGCCTGGGCGCACAAGGCAATAGTGTTCGAAGTGGCGTCCGTAACGTTCAACCTCGGCTTCGACGATCGGGCGAGGACCGACAATGCTCATCTCACCGCGCAGGACATTGATGAGCTGGGGGAATTCGTCCAGGCTCAGCTTTCGGACGAGCACACCGATCCGGGTTACGCGGGGGTCATCCTTCAGTTTTCGGGTCGCGTTCCATTCCTGTCGGGCTTCCGGATTGTGCCGCAAGTGGACCGAGAGGATGGCATCGCCATCGACCTTCATCGTCCGGAACTTGATGCAATCGAAGTAGCGGCCGCTGAAGCCGATGCGCCGATGCTTGTAGAAGAGGGGCCCCGGATCGCTTGCCAGCAGTACCGCCGAAAGCAGGGCGAGGAAGGGCAGGACAAGAAGCAGCAGTGCCACGGCGACGACGATATCGAATGATCGCCAGAGGAATGCTGCGAGAACTGGCGAAGGGCTCGGTGCTGAAGGGTGATCGTCGGCAGTATCTGGCAGGAAATAGTTGTCATTTCGAGTGACGGTTATTTCCATGATTGGTTTGTTCACCGGATACCCCCGTGTTGCCGCAGTTTGTACTGTCGATAATCGTCTTCATCGGAGTATCATCGGCCAGATTGGGCTCACAATCGAAGTTGCCTCCATACTGCACCAGATTGAACTCTAGTGGGGATTCTGCAACGATTGCCTGGAGGCGTTAGGGCTTTAAGAATATGATATTTATAGTATAACTTAGGCTATTGGGGATGGCTCGCATTCGGCGGTAAATGTTCATCAGCCAGACACCTTGACTGTTTATCCGTATAATTACCGGGTAATTTCCATAAATATTCCGAAATTGAAGCGATTGGCCGCGATGTATTTAAATAACAGCGCCTTCAAGGCGTTCTTCGAACAGGTCTGCAAGCAGTAGGTAGGCTTCATTCGCTCGTTTCCGCAGGGGGGCGGGCAGGTCGGCCATGACCGACTTCCCTTTCGGACGAAGGAGCGCCGGTTCGATCCGGTTGTACAGTCCGCTCATGAGGGGATCGCCGCCGCCACGTTCCCGCGATGCGGCGGTGCTTATGTATTCGTTCTTGAGTGGGGGGGTGAAGCGCAGGCGCCCAGAAATCCGTGCCAGTGTCTCATCCGGGTCGCGCAGGAGCCGTTCGTGTAGAATGCCGATCCGGCGGTGGGGAGGAAAGCGGGTCCAGAGCCTTGCCAGCGCCTCGGCACGTTCTGCGTAATAGCCGGCGGCCTTGAGCGGCGTATCGTAAGCTTGGCGTCCGAGCCGGACGAAGAGATCGGCAATGGAGGCAATCGACTCATCCGGGTGGCGCGCCATGAAAATGGCGCGCGCTTCGAAGAATTCGGGCTGGGCGTCCGCGTCGTGCCGGTTGTGCAGGACCTTGTCGAACAGCAACCGTGCTTCTGGGCGCCAGCCTTTGCGCCGCATCTGGTTGATCGCCAATCGTCCAAGGGCGCCGGGGCCGTCGTGGCGCACATGGGCTTCGCCATAGCCGCTGATGTCGTCGCGCGAACACAGGATGTTGGCCAGGGCGGTGGAGCCGCAACGCATGTGCGCGAGGACAAAGACGCAATTGCGATAGCTGTAGAGATCGCTCGTGCGGCTCAAGAGCCAGCCGGCAGAGCGCTTGCCCGTTTCGCGAAGGGCCTGGATCATCGGGCGGACGCCTCCTTGATAGTCTGGGAAGGGCTAGTCCCTAACGGTTCGGCCGGCAGGACGCCGCCGGAATTGGGTCCATCGTGGAGCTAGTCGCGCTTGGGATTGCGGGGCCGCGGCCGCTACATGCCAGTGGTCACCCAGACGTGACGCGTGACAGGCGGCCTAGCCCGGTGGGCCTGTTTCTCCCGAATTGAGGCCAGTCGATCGCATGCAGGATCTGCTGCGTCCGCCCGGCCCGGTGCACGAGGATCAGTTGAAGCGAAGGATGGCTGCAGAATTGGAAACCACGGTGGGCCGGGTCAGGGATCTGCACGCGTCCGGAAGGCGCGGCGGCATCGCGCTCTTTGCATTTGTGGCGCGGTCGCTGCAGCAGGTGTCGACTCTCGTCATGACCTTTCTGGCTGCCCGTTTTTTGCTGCCGGCCGAATACGGGGTCTATGCCCTGGGGATCGTGTTCGTCGTCCTGATCCAGACGCTGACCTACACCGGCTTCTATCAGTTCATTCTCAATGCAAGGCAGGAAGAGGGCGTTGTGCTGTCGACTTGCTTCTGGCTGATCTTTGGGCTCGTCACCGCAGCGTCCGTGGTCCTGGCTGCGGCGGCCTATCCGATCGAGTGGCTTTTCGGTGCAAGGCACCTGGGCAACGTGATTGTCCTGCTCGCCCTGATCCAGCCCCTTGCCAGCATCGGGGCATGGTCTTCAGCGGCCTTGCTGCGCAGACGGGCCGTGATGCTGAATTTCACGATCATGTTCCTGCAGAACCTCATCGCTCTCCTGGCTGGTGGGTTCCTGATCTGGTTCTGGCATTCGCTCTACGCGCTCGTTGCCTTGCGCTATATACGGGTGATATCAGGGGCCGTGCTGTTCGCCGTGCTCGGGCGCGACAGGCCCGGCCTGCGCTTCTCTCGTGCACTGGCCATTGACGCGACCGGGTTTTCGGGCGGTCTCTATCTTTCGCGCCTGCTGGGGTTCCTGTCGCGCTATGCGGGGGATATCCTGCTCGGCCTGTTCTACTCGTCGGGCGCCGTTGGCCTTTACCGGTTCGGCAACCGCGTCGCCACCGGAGCGACCGATATCGCGATGCAGCCGATGAGCAACTTCGCGGCCACGCAGTTCGGAGCGGCGGCCCGCGATGACCGGGAACTCGGCGCCGTCCTCGCGCGCTTTACCGGAACGATCGCCTTGCTCGGCGGAATGGTCGGGGCGGTAGTGATCGTGCTTGCGGCAGACGCCATAGCCGCGTTCTTCCAGCCTTCGTACAGGGGGGCCCTCGCCGTTACCGCCGCGATGGCTTTGCGGGGAATGGCCGGAGTAGGGCAGTCCCTCGTCGAGCCGGTCTTCGCTGCGCTGGGCAGGACGAGTTGGGTGCTGCTGTTCAACCTTATTGCCGGCACGCTGTCGGTTGCCGCCATCGCGGTGACGGCGCCCTTCGGACTTGGTGCGCTGGCTTGGGGGCAGGTTCTCGCAGTTCTTGCGATGACGGGGCTGGCGTTCTTCTTCATGCGCCGTCGTGGCGGGGTCGATATCGGCGCTGCCGGTCGGCGTTTTCTCGGCGCCGGCGCGCTGGCGCTTGCCTATGGCCTCGCACTTGCTGCCGTCCGGTATCAGGTCCTGCCGCTGGCGGGATTCTCGGCCGCACAAACGCTCTTTGCCGGCCTCCTGGTTGCGGCAGTAATGGGCGCGCTGTTCCTCGCTCTGTCGGCCCGTCTGCGCATCTTCAGTCTCCATGCCTTTTCGGGCTGACAGCGACTTATCCGGGAGATCAAGCCATGCTTCACTGTCCTGCCGAGAACCTGGTGTTTCTTCATGTGCCCAAGAATGCCGGAAAGAGCGTGCGTCATGCGCTTTCACGCCATGCGGCTCTCTCGTGGTCGTTTCTGGCGAGCGATCTTGGTGTCAACGAAGCGCGAGCCGAACGGGCGATGGACGAGGAAGTCGAAGTACACGGGCTCGGTATCGTCAAGCCGGCGCATCTGCCGCTGCCGATCATAGCGGGGCACTTTCCGCAGACATGGGCAACGATACGGTCCGCCCGCAGTTTCATTCTCACGCGACCTCCGCGCGATCGGTTCTTTTCGGCGCTGATGCAGCGACTTGGAGAATTCGCGGATATGCGATCGATCCGAGCCGACGACTTTCGAGTTCGTCAAGAAGCGGAGCATGTTTGCGCATGGCTTGATGGGCGCGATGACTTTGCCGATGTCGAGTACATCCACTTCTCACGGCAAGTGGACTATGCTGATCATGGCGGTGAGCGGATCGTTTCTGCGCTTTTCCCGCTCGAACATATCGGCAGCGCTGCGCATTGGTTGGCAATCGAGACCGGCCTGCACCTGGAATTCGCCCACGATCACGTCCGACGCGAGCCGCGCAAATGGGCAGGTGCACTTCAACCGGCCGCGCGAATGGTGGGGAGACGGGTCCTGCCCTTGGCACTAAAGAAGGCGATATATCCGCTCTGGAGGAACAGCGGCATTTTTGCCGACGCGGCAGGCCGGTATGACTCGATCGATCTCGGCCCGGATGTGGAGAGGTTCATATCGGACTATTATGCCGCAGATGTCCGTCTGCATGCCGAAGCTGTGGCCTTTGCCGAACGGCTGGAAATCAGGTCCGTGGCCTGAATCATGGTGGCCATTACGATCAACGGCAAATTCCTCGGTGCACCGCTCAACGGGGTGCATCGCACGGCGGCACTCTATGCGCGTGAATTGATCCGGCGGGCCGGGGAGGCACACCGGGTGCAGGTCCTCGCACCGCAGGGCGCGGAGGTGCCTGCCAGCTTCCGGGATCTCGCTCCCAGCGTGGCGAAGGGAGTGTTCGGCACCGGGCAGGGATGGGAAATGCTCACTTTGCCGGCCCGAGCACGTGGGCATTTGCTGGTGAACTTCTGCAATCTCGCTCCCCTTGCCCATGGCAATTCGGTGGTCATGATTCACGATGCGCAGACTTTCCTCTACCCTGACGATTACAGCGGGCGGCAGGCGCGGGCCTATCGCGTGCTTCTGCCCCGCATCGCGCGGCGTGCGCGCAAGATCCTTACCGTGTCGCACTTCGCGCGGGAATCGTTGATCGCGCACGGCATCGGTGCGGCAACGAAGATCGAGGTCGTTCACAACGGGACCAACCATATCCTCGCGGAGGCGGAAGATGCATCCGTCCTGCGCCGCCATGGGCTGCTGCCCGGCGGCTACTTGCTGACGATCGGATCGACCAAGGTCTACAAGAACCTGCGCTGTGTGTTCGATGCCATGGCCTCGCCCTTGCCGGGGGGGCAGAGGCTGGTCGTCGCCGGTGGCCCTGACGAGGTGGATTACCGGCGTGCTGGCTGGAGGCCGCCCGAAGGGACGATTTTCACCGGTTTCGTCTCCGACAGCGAACTGCGCGCGCTTTACGGCTCGGCAGGCGCTTTCGTCTTCCCTTCCTTGACCGAAGGGTTCGGGCTGCCGCCGGTCGAAGCCATGCACTGCAATACCCCGGTGGTGGCGGCTCGTGCTGGCGCAATGCCGGAAGTCTGCGGCGACGCGGCCCTGCTGGTCGAAGCGGACGATCCTCAGGCCTATCGGGAGGCGATCCTGACCTTGCTGGAGGATACCGAATTGGCGGAGCGCCAGCGCTCGCGCGGCCGCCATCGAGCTGCGGCGCTATCGTGGGATGCCGCCGGCTCGCGTTTGGCCGAGTTGGTCACCGCGCTGGTTCCGGCAGGGCCAGGACGCACGTGATGGCGGCATCTGGTCGGGCCAGCGGGATTCGGCCGAAATGTCTGATCGCCGCGTCGATGAGCGTATCGGTCTCGACAAATTCCTGCGCCATCTCTTGTCGCGCTGTGCCGCATTGCTACACACCTGCGCAATTAGGTCGATCATGACTTTTGAGCACGGGATGTTGATACTTGCCCATGCCCCGGTCAATCAGTCTCACGTCACCTCCAGTCCCAGCAGGGCGGCTGCATTGAGGCCGAGGATTTTGGCCCGGTCAGCAGCGTCGAGCCTTGCATGGAAATCTACAGGATCGGGCTCTGACATATCGAAGGGGTAATCGGTGCCAAGGCACAGCTTGTCCGCGCCATGGGTGCGCACAAGGTTGTCCAGTTCGTCCCGGTCGAAAACCAGTGTGTCGAGCCAGAGTTTGCGCAGATAGCTGGAGGGCGGGTGCTGACAATGTTCGCTGCAATCGCCGCGTGCGCGCCATCCATGATCCATGCGGCCCCAATAACCCGGGATATAGCCCCCTCCGTGGGCCACGCAGATGCGCAGGCCCGGATAACGGTCCAGAACGCCGCCGAAGATCATGTGGCCGATTGCCAGCGTGGATTCGAGGGGATTGCCGATCAGGTTATTGAAGTAATACTCGCTCATCCGCTGCGCGTGCGTGAAGCCGAGTGGATGGATGAAGATGAGAACACCCAGTTCTTCGGCGGCGGCCCAGAAGGGGCGCAGCGCTTCGGCATGAAAGTCCATGCCGTTCACGTTGGTGCTGATCTCGATCCCACGCAGATCCAGATCCTTGACGCAGCGCCGCATTTCCGTGACAGCCATCTCGACATTCTGCAGCGGAACCGAGCCCATTGCGACGAACCGGTCCGGATGTTGCGCGACCGCCTGTGCCATCCCGTCATTGACGGCGCGAGCCGCATCGCGGCCGGTTTCGGCGTCGGTGAAGTAGAAGTACTGCCCCGGACTGGGCGAGATGGCCTGCACGTCGATACCCAGTCGGTCCATGTCCTCGAGGCGGGTGTCCAGCGTGTTGAGAGTGCGCCCGATGCTGGCGAACTGGGCGCGGTTGACTTCAGCTGTCTTGGCGCTGGTGAAATCGTTGATGCCGGGAGGCGGTCCCGGATACTTCGCCTGAACTATGGCGTCTGCGGCAGGAATGCCGAGGTGGCAATGAATGTCGACGACCAGGTGCTTGCCTCGCGCGTGCACGGGGATCGGCTTGCGCTCGCCGCAAGTGAAAAGGGTCATGTAAAACTCCGTGCTGGGTGAATGGTGCCCGCGCAAGGGCCAAATCCTATTGGTACGAAGCCCTCGGCCATAGCGCGGCCGCGCAGGGTCAACGTGTCGCCATCTTCCAGCATCGTGCGTTCGCTGCCGTCGGGTAGGCGGATCGGCGCCCCGCCGCGCAAGGTGATCTCGGCAAGGCAGGCGCGGGCTTCATCCTGCGGGCCGGAGACGGTTCCGGTAGCGATAAGGTCGCCCGTTTCCAGCGGAGTGCCATTCGAGCCTTGATGCGCAACCATCTGGGTCAGGGTCCAGAACAGGTCGCGCAGATTGCTGCGCGAAATTCGCTGCGAAGCGCCCGTATTATTGGAGAGCTCGGCGGTGAGTTCGACGCAGATTGCGCCACGCGCCTGATCGTCAGGACAGAGCAGGTGGGCAGGAACGGGCGCTTCCGTTTCAGCGCGCCCGCGAGCGGCTACGCGAAAGGGTGCGAGCGCTTCCATGGTCACGATCCAGGGGCTGATGGTGGTGGCGAATGATTTTCCCAGATGCGGGCCGAGGATGGACTCGAAGAACTGGATGCCGCGCGCAGACCAGTCATTGACGAGACAGCAGCCGAATAGCGATGCATGCGCATCGGCCATGCCCACCGGTTCTCCCAAGGCGTTGCCCGCCCGCAGCCAAGCGCCGAATTCCAGTTCGAAATCGAGCATCGGCTCCGGGCCGAATCTGACTGCGCCGCTGCCCGTTGGCAATTCGTACTGGCCGCTGGGGCGCACGACCGGTTTCCCGCTGACTGCGACTGAACTGGCGCGCCCGTTATAGGCGACCGGCAGGCTCATTGCCGCGAGCTTGGGTGGGGCGCCGCCCATGCGGACAATGTGGTCGATGGACGTGCAGAAATCAGTAAAGGCTGTGGGTTTGAGCGGCAGCAGCAATTCTGCCTCGGCCATGGGCACCAGCATGTTCTGCAGGATGTTCGGATCGCCGCCGCCGCCCCGGCGGAAAAGGTCTGAGAGGCGCGCGCGCAAGGCGCTGACCGCCGCGGGCTCGCAAGACAGCAGAGGTGCGAGTGTTTCCCCCGATGCCGCGCGTGCTGCGTTCGACGCCAGACCATCGATCAGGCCACTTTCGAGCAGAGCATCAAGGTCTATGATCGCATCGCCCAGCGCTACGCCGCCTCGCGTCCGGCCGGCTGAACGAAAGAGGCCGAACGGCAGGTTCTGGATCGGAAAATCGGTATCGTCGGAATTGGCGGATGCGAACCATGATCGACGTGCGGGATCATGCGTTTCGTTCAGATCAATGGTCATGACCGCAGCCGTCAGCATGCGCCGCCAATTCACGGCTGTAGCGTCCCATCTCGCCGAACAGGTCGCGCGCATCCTCGGGCGGCATCTCCACGCCCCATTGGCGATAGAGCGAAAAGACATTGGCGACGATCCGTTCAGGATCGGTCCAGCCGCGATATTCGCGCATATTGATGTCGCGCGCGGTTTCCTTCCAGCCCATCCCCGCCTCATAACGCTTGCGGGTCTCCTCGCGAACGTATTCGAAATAGGCCTTCAGGCTGGCGACAGCCGACTTGTCCGTGATCGGCCCATGACCGGGCACGACCACCTGCGGGTCAAGCGTGATAATATGGTCGCAGGCGGCGATCCAGTTCTCTACGGGGCCTTCCCACATGATCGGGTGGCCTTCGTTGAACAGCAGGTCGCCGGTGAAAACCACGCGATCGTCGGGAATCCACAGGATTGTATCCGAGGTCGTGTGCGCCGGGCCGAGGTCGACGAGGTCCACCTGCTTGTCGCCCACGCTCAACGTCAGCCGATGCTCGAATGTGCGCGTCGGCATGGCAACGGAGTCCAGGTCGGTCCAGTCGAACTTGCGGCCCATCGTCTCATAGAGGAAGGCGCCCGCATCACCCATCTTTTCCCAGTTGTCGGGCAGGCTGGCGAATTGCTGTGGGTTGAAATCGGCCATCTCGCTTGCGGTTTCGCGCGTGGCGATGATTTCGGCGCCTTCGACCAGTCCGTTGCCGACGAAATGATCGGGGTTGGCATGGGTGTTGACCAGTCTGTCGATATGATCTCCCCCCGGTACGCGGGCAAAATCATTCAGCATGTCGCGGGTGAGCGACCGGCTCATCAATGTATCGACCAGTAGCGTTTCGCCGCGTGATGCGATCAGGCCGGCATTGGACCAGCCCCAGGTGCCGTCGGGTTGAACATAGCCGTAAACGCCGTTGCCGATATCATGTACGCCTTGCGTGAATGGCCAATTCGCCATTGGATGCCTCCTTCATCTGCGCCGACTCTAGCGCCTTAATTCCTGTTCACAAGAATAATGTTTGCGTCTAGCGTCCGCGACATGACGACCAGGAAATCGAAGAAGCGCGGACAGGGGCGACCGATCGCCTCCGAGAACGGCGTAGGGCGCGATGCGTTGATCGCAGCTACGTGCAAGCTATTGCAGGATCTGCCTCCCGCGCAAGTCACGATCGCCGCGGTCGGGCGCGAGGCCGGCGTCGATCCCGCATTGATCCGCTATTATTTCGGCAATCGCGAATCCCTGCTTTTCGAAGTCGCGCAGCGGCTCGCCCATCCGACTGAAGACCTGAGCAGCGACGCCGATATCGACCCGGTCAACCAGTTGGAAGCGTTCATTCACGCCGCCTTCGCCTTCACCCGATCGGCTAAATACATGCAGCGGCTGATGACGGATGAACTGAGCGAGGCGAAATCGCCGGAGATCCGTCAGAAGCTGCGCGAATGGCAGAAGCGGCCGGTTTCCGTCTACGAGGCTATCAAGCAGCGCGATGATGGTGACTCCCTGGCGGACTACGATCCGCTCTTTCTCCATCTCGCGATCGTCGGCATGAGTGACTTCTTCCATTCCGGCGCATCCGTGGTGAAGATGCTGGCGCCCGAGGGGGAGGACCTCGCAGAGCTGGAGAAGCGCTACGAGGCCTTTGTCGTGCGTGTTCTGCTGGACGGGTTGCGCCGGCGCGAGTCCTGAGCCAACCGGACCTCGCACGAAGGCGACTTGTGGCCTGGCCCGCTCACGGCATCTCTTCGGCAACGCAGGGATTGCGCTGGTTGCCAAGGCCCGTGATGCTGCCTTCCATCACATCGCCCGGCTGCAGGAAGACCCCGAAGGCAGAGCCATTACCATAGGGAGAGCCGGTGCAGAGGAGGTCGCCGGGCTGAAGCACGACCCGTTCGGACAGGAAGGCGATCTGGCGTTCGATACTGATCATCATGTCGGCCGTGCTCTCGTCCTGATAGACTCTGCCGTTCACCGACAGTCGGATGCCGAGATTGTACGGGTCTGCGATAGCCTGCTTCGGCACGATCAGCGGACCGAAGGGAAGAAAGGTCGGAAAGCTCTTGCCCGATAGCCAATCCGGTCCGATCGCGGAACCGTCACGGCGAAACAGGAGTTCGCGCGCCGTGATGTCGTTGACCACGGCAAAGCCGGCGACGTAGTCCATGGCAGTCTCGGGCGTCACGTGGCGGCAACGCTTGCCGATTACCACGCCCAGTTCCAGCTCCCAGTCCGGCTTCTCGACATTGTGGGGCAGGATCACCGTGTCATTCGGACCGATCACGCTCGACGGCAGCTTGATGAAACAGAAGGGCGTGGCGGTCGCAGCCTTTGCGTCCATCACCTTCTCGGCATTGGCACGTATTTCCTCTGGAGTCATGTTCTCCTGCTCGGCCGTTCGCATCGAGGGATCGCCCATCATCAGGCCGACCACGTGCTTGCGGTAATTGGCCCCGGCGCAGAATACCTGCCGGGGAATGAAGGGCGCGAGCGCGGCGCGCTCGTCGAAGCGAACCGCATCGGCCCAGAGGCTTTCGTCCAACCCTTCGATGGCTGCGCAGGTCGCATCCCAGTCGTCGAGAAGGGCCAGAAGATCGTCTTTCAGGCCGTGCCGGGCGAGTGGCAGGGCCTTGCCGTCCCGGACCAGGACGGGCTGCGCCTTGCCGTCCAGCGCCAGAGTCGCCAGTCCAAAGTCGCTCATGTCAAACTCCCGGGATCACCTAATAGGCCTGTTGGAGCTGGGCCATGGTGGTGCCCAGCATTCTGTTGGCTTCGACCTGGTCGCCTCCGGTCATTTCGATCTCGCCAATGCGCACCGAGTTTTCCACTACGAGCCGCGCGCGCTCGATCCGCCGGGCCACGAAGGCTGCCAGCGCCGTCTCGATATCGTCGTGCCGTCCCAGTTCATCGGCGAGCACCAGCCCGTCCTCTACTGCCATGCCCGCGCCCGATGCCATGTGCGGCGTCGTTGCATGGACGGCATCGCCGATCAGCACGACGCGACCCTTGTGCCAGGGTTCGTCGAGCAGCAGCCATTCGAGTGGACGATAATTGACCAACGACTGCGGCCCCAGGCCCTCGCGTACCTCGGTGACGTAACTCCCGAACGGGGCCAGCAGGTCCTTCAGGTGATCGACGAGCATATCCTCTGAAAACCAGGGATTATTCGGTACATGCTCGAGGACAAACATGTACATGTCCGTGTCGGAGACCGGGTTGAAACCCACCTTGACCGGACCGCCGAAGAACATTTCAGCACGGTCGAACCCCGCCGGACGCGGAGCGATGGCGCGCCAGCAACCTTGCCCGGTAAAGCGCGGTGCAGGGGCCTTGGGGAAGACAGTCTGACGCGTTTGGGAGTTGATGCCGTCTGCGCCGATGACCAGATCGTATCGGCCAGCAGCGCCATCGTCGAAGCGAACGTCGACGCCCTCGCTGTCATCCTCGAGCCGATCCACGCGCACACCCAGGCGCACTGCGATGTCTTCCGCCCGCACCCGCGCGGACAGGATGTCATGCAGCACGGGCCTCATGATCCCGCCGCCCGACTGGATCGGCGCCGGGTTTTCCGGCACCGGGGTCTCGAACAGGACCGTGCCGTCCGGAGCGCGTCCGCGCATCCCGGCTCCGACGTGCCCGCGCTCGCGCACTTCATCCAGGATGCCCAGATCGTCGAAAGCCCGCAGCGACAGTCCCGTGACGCTGATGCCCGCACCGTAAACCCGCCAGTTCGGATCCGCGTCGATCAATTCGACAGTGACGCCCTGGCGAGCCAGCGCAAGTGCGGCCGTCATGCCGCCAATGCCGCCGCCGATGACCAGCGCAGTCGCAATCATGCCGGCACCTGCCACAGGCCCTTGTCCGGCGCCATTTCCGCATGGGGGCGATTGCCCGGGATGATGCGCCCGGTGCCCCACTGGTCCATTACCTCCAGGCCCGGTTTGTAGACGGTGGGCTGCCAGCTTTCCTCGTCCACCGTTTCGAGATCGGAGGTGTATTCGACAGTGTTGTCGTTGGGCGTCGAGTAGTAGCTGAAGGTGTTGTTACCGGCGGTGTGCCGGCCCGGTCCCCACTGTAGATGGACGCCCGCCTGTGTCATGCGTCCGAGCCCCTTCATCAGTGCGTCGATGGAGGCGACATCGAAGGCGATGTGGTTGAGCGCGGGCGGGCCGGGCAGGATCGCGAGGCGATGATGGGCCGGATTGCAGCGCAGGAAGACCATGAAGTCTCCCAGCCAGTCCGACAGACGGAAGCCAAGAACTTCGCGATACCAGCGTTCCAGCTCCGCATGCTGCGGTGAGTGCAGGACGACATGGCTGATCTGCAGAGGGATCGCCTCATGCTCATCGACTTTGCGTATTGCGCGCGGAGTTGTATCCGCAACGATCTCCAGCGCGCGGCCATCGGGATCGAAGAAGCGAAAGGCGTATCCGCCACCCGGACCGGCGGCCGGACCGGGTTCGGTAATGATTTTTGCGCCCGCTGCCTTCACTTGCGCGAACAATGCGTCGAGATCGGGCCTGCTGTTGGCGGTGAAGCCGATCAGGTCGGTCTTCTTTTCTTCGTCCTCCCGCAGCCGGATCACATAGGGGTGAGGGGAGGCGGCGGTGGCGAAATAGACCTTGCCATCCACCTCAGCGACTTCCTCGAGGCCCCAGGTCTTGCTGAAGAAAGTCCGCTCCGCCGCGAGATTGGGCACGGCAAGCGCGACATATTGAAGATCGTTTACTGATACTGTCATTTCGGTCCTCTCAGGACGGGTTACCCTCAATAGTGGAAGCTGGCGCGAAGTCCGTAAGTGCGCGGCTGTTCGGCATCGGCTACGTATAGGTCGGCGCTGTTGATAACCCCGTTCACCAGGCGCCGACTGTCCGTGACATTGAATGCGTAAGCTGTGATCGACCACCGATCGCTTGCCTCGGCCAGGGTGGCGGACAGTGTGGTGACGAAATTGCTCTTGCTCTTGAGGAAAGGCAGGTAATCGGCACTGAAGTAGGTGGAACTGCGGTATCGCGTTCCGGCCTGCAGTACGAGCTTGAGGTCGCCGAGCGGCACGGTCTGTTCGCCGTTGACCGTGAAGGACCACCGCGGCGCGTTGAAGGCCTGCCGTCCCGAGCAATCGATCTCGAAGACGTTGACTACCGAACCGCCAGGCGTGGTTTGCGTCGTTGGGCTGTAGCCGCAGGCCGTCTTGGGCGGCAGGCCCTGATTCGGCGCATAATAGACGAAGCTGTCGTATTTCGTGTCCAGATACTGGACGCTACCGGAAAGCAGCGTATCGGGCGTTGCCTGGAACTCAACATCGAGATCGACGCCCTTGATCGTACTGGTGCCGATGTTCCGGGTCAGCAGCACGGTCGAGGGCGGATCGCCCAGATCGTATCCGAACTGGCTGAATTGCTGGTTGCGATATTTCCAGAGGAACGCCTCGACATTCAGCTGCAGGCGATTGCCAAGGAAGCGGTTCTTCGAACCGAGCGTATAGGCGTCGAGCGTTTCGGGTTCATAGCTGTCCAGCCCCCGCGCAAACGAGAATCCGCCTGCATGATAGCCGGTTTCGAAGCTCGCATAGACCATGTTGCTGGGCGAAAAATCGTACTGCGCCGCAAGTCGGTAGGTGAACTTGTTGTCCTTCAGGGACGAATTGATGACGATGGGCGAGCGCAACACGAATGGCGCCGTTTGGGAACCGCCGATGGCATCGGGCAAGACGAAGAGCGGAACTGACGTGACCGGGATACCTGCCGCGCCATAGAAGCTCTCGACCTCAGCGCCGCTGGTTGCGAGCGGCATGAACGGCAGCGTCGGACAGCTATTGCCCAATGCAGGATTGCCGCAGAACAGGATATAGACGTTCGAGGTGCCGTCGAAGGACTTGCGATCCGATGTATAGCGTCCCGCTGCCGTCAGGCTCAGCCGTTCGACGGGACGAAAGGTGACTTTGCCGAAGCCCGCCCAGGATTTGGTGTGCGTATCGAACTGTTGGAAGGGCGAAAGCGTCCACTGGTTATAGTAGGCCGTGGCGCCGATCTTCTCATCGAAATATATGCCGCCAAGCAGGTAGTCGATCTGAGGGCCGGCCTGTCCCGCCCAGCGCGCCTCGATGCTTGCCTGACGATCGTCTTCCTTCGAGCCGCCCTCGCGGAATATGTTGGCGAAGCGGTAATCGATGTGCGCCTCGCGCCAGGCGGGCTGGATTGTCAGGGTGCCGATATCGGTCTTGTAGTTGAGTTCCGCCGTCACGCCCCAGTAGTCGTTGTCGTTCGACGGCGTGCCATCGCTTACCGCACCTGCGCGACCGACTTGCGGAATGTACCGTGAGGCGAGGTATGCCTGGGATGCCGGATCGCCCAGGCCTTGCAGGCTCGAGAAGCCCGATCGCGTGTATTCGTAGCCGGCAAATCCGTTCGGACCGAAGGTCGGATCCACGGAGCCGACATAATAGCTCGAGGAACTGGCGCCGCCCTGATGGGCATAGTCGGCGGCAATGCGCAGATCCAGTTGCGGGTCAGGCTCGGCATAGATCTGGAAGCGTGCACCATATTCCCGCTGGTTGCCGGTGCCATCGCTCATGAACGCGTCGTGCCGGGACAGCGTACCCGCCAATCGCATGGCCACCGCTTCGCCCGCTGGGACATTGACCGCGGCTTGGGCGGTCCACCAGTTGTAGTTACCATAGCCGATAGTGGCGTCGGCGCCGACCTCGCCGAGGCGCGGCTTGTTAGGGATCACGTTTATCGCGCCGCCGGTCGCATTGCGGCCGTAGAGCGTGCCTTGCGGCCCCTTGAGCACTTCGACCCGTGCGAGATCGTAGAACATGCCGGAGGTGGAGCTGGGGCGGCCGATATAGACCCCATCGTAGTTGAACGCGATTGCCGGGTCAGAATAGGCGTTCACCGTGTTGTTGCCGACGCCGCGCACATAGAAAGTAGTCGTGCCGCCCGCGCCGCCGACGGTGGCGAGCGCCGGAGAGGTGCGGGACAAGTCCTCCGCCCGCGTCACGATCTGCTGACGAAGGTCCGCGCTCGTTACCACATCGACCGGCAAGGGCGCCTTTTGAGCGCTCTGGCTGACGCGCTGGGCAGTGACCACGATCTCCTCCAGACCTCCTAGTGGAGCCTGTGCATTGCTCTCCTGCGCGACAGCAATCTGCGGCAGCACCATGGTCGTGCAAATCGCAAGTGCAGACACGCTACGATGTAAGACGTTCATCCCACTCTCCCCTCTGCTTCCACCACATTATTCCTTGGTGAATGAATTATTTATTCCCGCTATCATGAATAATGAGCCCGATCAACACCGAATTTATCTGCCTGGACGCCCTCCCGGGCCCGGCGGGTTCGGTTTGGCAAAAGTCCTCATCGAGCCCTTGCGCTGTCATGTTTTCAGCGAAGTTCCGCCCGATTCACTGCAGCCGTTTCAGGATGCGATAATGCAGTGGGCGCAATTACGACGTGGCCCGCAGCGAAGAGGACAGTCGCGCTGCGGGGCCGCGTGGACGGCTGCGAGGGGCGAAAACAGGAAGGCGGCTTCATGTCCTCGCGGTTGCCAGGACGCGAAGCCACCCGCTCAGCTATCCTTGCGCTGCTTCACAGATCGTCGGGCATGCCGCAGGTAAAACTGGTGGCCAACGATGGATCGCCATTGCCGTCATATTGCGCAACCCATGGATAAGCACAGAGCGGCCGTTCCATCGGTGCGCGTGGCAGGGCGGGCGGTTGTCCCGGAAAGGTTGCGGCCCGGGTCGGGCGCGTGGCGGCGATCCGATCGGGCGCATTGCCGGTTTCCGCCCATTCGTCGATAGTGCCGAGCGTGTCGAATTCGCTCGGGCCCTCGCCGCCCGAGCAGTGGTCCATGCCGGGCGCCATGAACAGGCGAAGTTGGTCCTGCGCGACTTCCTGCGGGAGCGCTGAGTAGAGGTCCCGATAGAAGCGCAGAGTATTGGTTGCCGGGATCAGTCCATCGGTCCAGCCATGGCTCAATAGCAGCTTGCCTCCACGCGCGAAGAACTGACCGAGCCCGTCCGAAGGCACATTGAGTATACCGGCGCCGAACTGGCGCGCGTCGTTCGCCAAGGTGCGATAATCGGTCGCGCGCCAATCCCAACGATCGCTTCCGCCATAGACCAGGTCGCGGAAATAGCTCATCGCAACGGGGAAAGGCTCGGTGCCCATGACCAGTGCGGCAAGCTGCATTTCCGAACCGATTGGCCAGCCTGGCAACAACTGCGTACCGTCCGTGGCGCGCACTCCGCCATAGAAGTTGCCAATGGCGGAAACCTGACCTGCGCTCAGGCAGCCTTTTGTCTGCCCGGGTTTGCACTGCAGGCTGGTAGGGGTGAAGCTGCATTGCTGCGGCCGGCCGATCAACCCATCCTTGACCCCATCCAGCGTATCGCATTGCGCGACTGCGGCGGCGTGAACCATTCCCAGATCGGCGGGCGTGATCTGCACATTGAAGCGCTGCGGCTGCCAGCCCTGCCACATGCTCTGGGTCATCAGGTCCGTCATCGGATTGGCCGGAGCCATGGCGCTTATCGCGTCGAAATCCTCCGGATAGCGATGGGCGGCCATAAGGCCCTGCCTGCCGCCCGTCGAGCAGGAGTTCCAAAAGGAAAGATCCGGCGCGCGGCCATAGAACGCCTTGATTACCTGTTTGGCCGCGACGGTCGTCACATGTACTGCACGGTAGCCGAAGTCGATCAGCTTTTCCGGATGTCCCACGGCCCATTCGGCCGTCATGCCATTACCGACATGGCCCGTGTCGGTAGCGGCCGTGGCATAGTTGCGCGCAATATTGCGGCCCAGTTCCGCGAAGCTGATAGAGCCGGCCCAAATACCATTGCCGACCCCGGCGTATTTGCCGTTCCAGCCTTTGAGCGGCAGCCAGACCTCGCTGTTGATGTCCGAGTCCGACGAAGGCGCCAGCCTCAGACGCACCCGGCAGAAGGCGGGCGCATCCGAATAGCTTGCTGCGGCAACGCCGGGCGGCAGACCGGAGCCGGCAGGCGGCTCGAAATCTCCTTTGGAGACGATCTCGGCGCTGGTGACCTTGCCATCCTGAATGGCGAGACTGGCCAGGTCCGCACAGGCCGCCTGGGCCGGGGCTGCGAGGGCCAGCGCGCAAGTCGAGGCAGTGATGGCAAGAATGCCCTTGGTATGTAAAATCGTCACTGCGGTCTCCCGGCTTTCTCGGCCTCGGCTGCTTGTTTCATCCGTACAAAGGTCATTTGGCAGTCCGTATCGGCTGCGCACATTCCTTCGGCATGAGAGTTCAAGCGATAGTTAGTTCGAGGGTCCGCCCCAGAGGAAGTGACAAATTGTACAAGGTGTCTCCGCAGCTTATGCTCGAGAGGCGTGCGCTGCCCGCACAGGACACGCGATAGGGGGAACTTGCCG
Organism: Novosphingobium sp. PY1; assembly: GCF_017312445.1. NCBI lineage: Bacteria > Pseudomonadati > Pseudomonadota > Alphaproteobacteria > Sphingomonadales > Sphingomonadaceae > Novosphingobium > Novosphingobium sp. PY1. The sequence continues at coordinate 161,367 of NZ_BLTI01000001.1, forward strand.
ACCATTCAGAAGATGTGGAGCGGCGGACACAAGACACTCGCAATGGTGCAGCGATATACCCATGTTCATGCCAGGTATATCGATGAAGCAATCGACGTCTTGGATCTCGCGCCTCAAGGTCAAATTCCTGATGCGGCTATACCAGAAGTACACACGGCCTCACTTCGCGTAACCCCAAACAAGGTTAGGACGCTCAAACTTTAAGTGAGTTAAATCAGAAGTTCGATTGATGGAGGCCCGAGCCGGAATCGAACCGGCGTATACGGATTTGCAGTCCGCTGCGTCACCACTCCGCCATCGGGCCATCCAAGGTGGTGTTCCTGTGGAGGTGCGCCCCTAGCAACCCTCAGGGCCGGGCGCAATCCGATTCGCGCGTCGGTTGAAAACTATCGTTTGGCTAAGGGCTTCGTTGCGCTACGCTGGGCTCGAATTGCCGCGCCGGCCTTGGCGGGGCCGCAGGTGGAGCCGCATTGATGATCCTTGGAGCCGTTCTTGCAGGTGGACAATCCAGTCGTTTCGGCAGTGACAAGGCTCTGGCGGAGTTGGAAGGGCACACCTTGCTTGCCCTGGCGGTCGATGCGCTTGCAGGATTGTGCGATCACGTGATCGTGGTCGGGCGCGAGACGGCGCCTGCGCCGACCCTGCCGGACTGGCCGCGCCCCGGGATGGGCCCCTTGGGCGGCATCGCCGCGGCCCTGCATCACGCGCGGGACGAGGGCTACGAAACGGTGCTGACTTGCGGCGTCGATGTTGCGTCCCTGCCCGACAACCTGCTCGACCTTCTGGGCGCAGCACCGGCCTGTCTGGCCGATCAGCCGGTGATCGGCCTCTGGCCGGCCTCGGCGACGAAGTCGATCGAAGCGCTGCTCCACAGCGATGAGAAGCATTCGATGCTGCGCTTCGCCGACAGGATCGGCGCGCGCAAGGTGAAGATCGACGGCGCGATCCCGAACATCAACACGCCGGCGGACCTCTCCGCGATCGCGGGCAAGGCCTAGGATGACGCGCGCCGCGCATTTTAGTCAGTGCTTGGAGGCGCGGGCCTGTCCGGAGCCCGCCGGGGCCACTTTGCCGTACTGCGAGTGGACGCCGCGACTCTCTTCGTGATCGTCGGGCAGGGTAAGGCGATAACCGCCGGGCGAGCTTGTCTCGATCATGCCCGACAGCTCCACGAAGGAAAGCTTGCGCCGCAGCCGGGACATGTGGACGGCGATGCTGTTGGTCTCCGGCACGAAGCCCATGCGCCAGACGTCCTGGATCAGCGACTGCTTGCTGACGGTTTGGCCGACACAGTCCGCGAGGCGCCATAGCAGGGCGAATTCGCGCGGGTTGAGATTGAGCGGTTTGTCGTCGCCGAAGGCCTCTCGCGCGAGCAGGTCGAGCGAGAGGGAGCCGATCTTGCGATGCCGCGGCAGCCATTGCAGCGCCTCGGCGACGCGGCTGGCCCGGGCTTCCAGTTCCTCGAGGCTGATATCCGAAGAAACGACGTCGCCGAACCCGATCTGCAGCAGCGTGGCCCGTTCGTGTGCAAGCTCCACGCCCGTTACCAGGACGTGGCGCCGCATTTCCACTCCGAACGAGGCGAGGATGTGCATCCAGCCCATGTTGTCGAGGCCGGCGGCATGAAAGATGCCGATGCATTCCTCGCTCGGCCGGTCGCGCTCGACGAGCTTCCAGCCGGACCGCCGCAGATCCAGTTCCTTGGGTATGTCGCCCGAGGCCAACCAGCAGAAGCCTTGCTTGGCTCCCTTGCGCTGGTCGGCATTCTTGGCGGTGTCCAGGCTGGCCATCATTTCCCCCATCTCCGTGCAGGCCTTCAACTCGTGCACGCAGATTGTCGGACTTGAGCATTCAAAAACAACACATAAAAACTTACAGGAATGTCACATCAATCACAGTTTTTTATGTGAGAAAATACCATGTCGGCCTGTTTGAGGCCCTCAGGTGCCTGGTGTGTTGACCCCCTTGGAGGTCAGGAAGCGCTTGATGTTGCGGGCGGCCTGGCGCAGCCGTTGCTCGTTCTCGACCATGGCGATGCGCACGAAACCTTCGCCGTCCTCGCCGTATCCGACGCCCGGCGCGACCGCGACTTCGGCTTCGGTAAGAAGCTGCTTCGAGAACTCGAGGCTGCCCATCTCCTTGAGGGCAGGAGGCAGGGGGGCCCATGCGAACATCGAGGCCTTGGGGCTGGGGATTTCCCACCCGGCGCGTCCGAAGGCCTCGACCATGACGTCGCGGCGCTTCTGGTACAGTTCGCGGTTCTTCTCGACGATGTCCTGCGGGCCGTTGAGCGCTGCGCAGGCGGCAGCCTGGATCGGCGTGAAGGCGCCGTAGTCGAGGTAGGACTTCACGCGCTTGAGCGCGGCGATCAGCTTCGCGTTGCCGACGGCGAAGCCGACGCGCCAGCCTGCCATGGAGAAGGTCTTGGACATCGAGGTGAACTCGACGGCAACGTCCTTGGCGCCCGGAACCTCGAGGATCGAACGGGTCGGCTGTCCATCGTAATAGAGTTCTGAGTAGGCAAGGTCGGACAGGATCCAGACCTTGTTCTCCTTGGCCCAGGCGACGAGGCGTTCGTAGAAAGCGAGGTCGACGGTTTCGGCCGTGGGGTTCGACGGGTAGTTGACGATCAGGATCGACGGGCGCGGCACGGTGAAGGCCATCGCGCGTTCCAGCGACTGCCAGTAGCGCTCGTCCGGCGTCGTCGGCACCGAGCGGATCGTCGCCCCGGCGATGATGAAGCCGAAAGTGTGGATCGGGTAGCTGGGATTGGGCGAGAGCACGACATCGCCCGGCGCGGTGATCGCCGTGGCGAGGCTGGCCAGGCCTTCCTTCGAGCCCATGGTCATCACCACTTCGGTCTCGGGATCGAGGTCGACGTTGAAGCGGCGGCCATAGTAGTTCGCCTGGGCGCGGCGTATGCCCGGAATGCCCGAAGAAGCGGAGTAGCCGTGGGCATCGGGCTTCTGCGCCACTTCGCACAGCTTGTCGATCACGTGCTGCGGCGGCGGCAGGTCGGGGTTGCCCATGCCGAGGTCGATGATGTCCCGTCCCGCCTGGCGTGCTGCGTGCCGCATCGCGTTGACTTCGGCGATGACGTAGGGCGGCAGGCGCTTGATGCGGTAGAACTCGTCTTCCATGACCTCGATAAATCCATGATGGCGGCGGGATTGCCGCGTGGCTTCCTGTAGGGGATTACGCGCGCGGCGCAAATGCCGATCGCGTGGATTGCGCAAGGATCTTGCCCAGAAGGGGGGTCGACAGTTTGTGCAGTGCAACTAAGACTAGGTCACGAACCAAGGGAGTTTCGTGATTCATGGCTACTGATGCTACGGAAGTGTTCTCGGATATGCTTCGCAGCCAGGCCAAGGGCATGGCGACTCTCTTCGGTCAGATGTTGCCTGCAGAAAGTTCCCAGGGCGCGGAAAAGGCCGTCCAATGGGCGGAAGTGGCAGCGCGCCTGCAGTCGATCTGGACCGAATTTCAGGTCGAGCAGCTGAGCAAGGCGTCGGGTGAGAAATCGCATTACACCGACCCGGTGAAGTGGATCGCGACTCTCGAGGCCGTGATGCGCCAGCTGCCGCTCTCCAACCCGGAAGTGCAGCAGGGCTTGTGGGACGAGGTCATCGCCGTATTGACGGCCGTGCTCGGCCAATACGGCATGGGACCGCGTGCATTCGAGGAAGCGAAGGGCGATCCCCATATGCCGCTTCGCGATCGGCGCTTCGCCGATCCGGAGTGGCGCAGCAAGCCGATCTTCGCGGTCTTGCACCAGCTCTACCTCCTGTTGTCCTCGCAAGTGATGAAGCACGCCGAGGCGATCGAGGACATCGAGCCGGGCCGCAAGGCGCAGCTGATGTTCGCGGCGAAGACCATTGTCGATGCACTGAGCCCGGCGAACTTTCCGCTTACCAACCCGGTGGCGCTGGCCAAAGCCAACGAGACTGGCGGCGAGAGCCTGATCCGCGGGTTCGAGCATATGCTCGACGACCTGCGCAAGGGCCAACTGACGCATACCAACCCGGCCGCGTTCAAGCTGGGCGAGAACATTGCGGTGACGCCGGGCAAGGTCGTTCACGAGACCGACCTGTTCCAGATCATCCAGTACACGCCCACCACCGACAAGGTGCTGGCAACGCCGCTGGTGATCTTCCCGCCGTGGATCAACCGCTTCTACATCCTCGACCTCAACGCGAAGAAGAGCTTCGTGCGCTGGGCGGTCGAGCAGGGGCTGACCGTGTTCATGGTCTCTTGGAAGTCTGCCGACTCCTCGATGGCGGACCTGTTGTGGGACGACTACATCCAGGCCCAGATCGACGCGATCGACCACGTGCGCGAGAGGCTGAAGGTGCCGGCCGTCCACACCATCGGCTATTGCGTTGCCGGGACGACCCTGGCGGCGACGCTGGCCGTGCTGGCGCGCAAGGGCGAGGCCGACAAGGTTGCCAGCGCGACCTTCTTTACCGCCCAGGTCGATTTTGAAGGGGCAGGCGACCTCAAGGTCTTCGTCGACGACCAGCAGATCGAGACGATCGGCCAGCTTTCGCCGGAGGGCTACGTCGACGGACGCTATCTTGCGGCCACCTTCAATATCCTTCGCGGCAACGATCTGATCTGGAACTACGTCGAGAAGAATTACCTCAAGGGCGAGGAATATCCTGCCTTCGACCTGCTGCACTGGAACGGCGACGTCACCAACCTGCCGGCGCGCTGGCATCGCGATTACCTGCGTGATCTCTACCGCGACAACCGGCTTGTCGTGGCGGATTCGCTGAGCGCCTGCGGGGTGCCGATCGACCTGCATCGCATCTCCACGCCGGCCTATGTCCAGGCCGGTCGCGAGGATCACATCGCGCCGCCGTCGAGCGTCTGGAAGTTTACCCATTACCTTTCCGGGCCGCAGACCTTCCTGCTGGCAGGATCCGGGCATATCGCAGGCGTGGTCAATCCGCCGTCCTCGGGCAAGTACCAGTACTGGACACACGACGGATCGCCCGACACGCTTGAGGAATTCGTCGCCGGAGCCAAGGAGCACCCGGGTAGCTGGTGGCCGCACTGGATTGAGTGGATTCGTGCGCATGGCAACGAAGAAGTCTCCGCGCGCGGCAAGCGGCGCCCGGGCGGACGCGGCGACAAGGTCATCGAGGACGCGCCGGGTCGCTACGTGATGACGCGCTGATAGGGCCGCTGTCAGGGCGCGCCGGGCGGGGTGCGTTTCCGCCCGGTGCTGTGCGCTTCCTGGGGGCACGTTGCCGGTGAACACCTGTCCGTAGTGATGCGATGATCACCGGCGCTACCGAAATTTAATCGGCTGTTCCGCGCAACTGTCACGAACCCTTCGGAAATTGCGGATACCCATGCGGTGCCGAATTCGGTAATGTCGCATCGGCAGCGCGCTGCGGCGCGACATTGGAGAGAGGACTGCCGCCCCGCACCGGATCCCTTGTCCGGGCGCGATTGCTGCATCGCAGCATTTATTGTGCAGCGCACAATTTCGATATTGACTTCGCTTGTGCGAGATCGTATTGTGCAACGCAACAAACAGAACTCTCGAATCGCTGACTACCGAATCGGGCTGCAGTTGGCCCGACCGCAGAATGCGGAAAGCAGGATTGAAGCGTATGGCCGGCACCGAAGACGAGAAGGGTAAGGCGCTTGCCGAAAAGGCTTACGAAGCGGCGGCAGCGTCTGCTTCGGATGAGCCTTCGGTCAAGGCCGGGAAATCCGTCAAGCCGTCAGCCAAGGCGACGGCGGCGAAAGCCGCTCCAGAGGAATCAGCAGCGAAAAAGGATGAGCTTGCAGTGACCCCGACCGAAGCATCCAAGCCCGAAGAAACTCCGGCCACGGAAGCCAAGCCCGAAGCGGCTCCGGTCGTGGAAACGAAAGCTGCGGCGCCTGACACGTCCGACGCCGCGACGGCCAAGGTCGCGCCCAAGGCGAAGACTGCCCCCAAGGCGGCCGTCAAACCCAAGACTGCGGTGAAGCCCAAGGCTGCCGCCGCCAAGTCGAAGCCAGCTGCGGTTGCCAAGCCGAAGCCGGCACCCGTCGCTCCGGTCAAGGCCGCTCCGGCCAAGCCGGCGCTGGAGGTCGCAAAGGTAAAGCCTGCTACGGCCAAGCCCGCAGCACCTCAAACCAAGGCGGCGCCCAAGACCGTCGATGCCAAGTCACCCGTATTCGCAGGACTTTTCACCAACTTCATGCTCGAGGAACAATCAATGGACATGAGCGCTAACTTCGCAGGAATTCAGCAGGCGATGACCGAGGCCCAGGCCAAGGCCAAGGCCGCATTCGAAAAGAGCACCACCATGATGGGTGAAGTGAACGAATTCACCAAGGGCAACGTCGAAGCCGTCATGGAATCCGGCAAGATCTTCGCCGAAGGCATGCAGGGCCTTGGCTCCGAGATCGTTTCGGAAGGTCGCTCGACCTTCGAAACCATGTCGGGCGACATCAAGGAACTCGCCGCTGCCAAGTCGCCGACCGACTTTTTCAAGATCCAGGGCGATATGATGCGCAAGAACTTCGACAGCGCTGTCGCCTACAGCTCGAAGAACAGCGAAGCCATGCTCAAGCTCATGAGCGACGTGATGGCCCCGATCTCGGGCCGCGTCAGCATGGCCATGGAGAAGGTCCGCCAGACCTCGCTCTAAGGATTGCACGCATAATGGCCGACCGGGTGGCAATGGCGCACCCGGTCGGCCAAGCGTGAAAATCGTACTATCTGGCCGGGGCATCTTGTAGTTCAGTGCTCCGTTACGATATTCTAACCGCCATGCATCCCGATCCAGCCGATTCAGATCTCTTCCGTCCCTCGCCCATGCGCTGTGGGGACGATGATGATTCCACCCGCAACCCGGGTGGCGACGAGCAGGTCGGCATCGCCACCAAGACCCGCGCAAAGCCCAAAAAGCCGAGCCAGTTCAAGGTGCTGATGCTCAATGACGACTATACCCCGATGGAATTCGTGGTGATGGTCCTCAAGCGATTCTTCCAGATGGATCTTGAGCAGGCGACCCGCGTCATGCTTCACGTGCATCAGAAGGGCGTCGGCGTCTGCGGCATCTTTCCTTACGAGATCGCCGAGACCAAGGTGAACCAGGTGATGGATTTCGCCCGGCAGAACCAGCATCCCCTGCAGTGCACCCTCGAAAAGGCCTGATTGCCCGCCGATCGTTCGGCGGGGAACCGCCTGCACTTTCCGAAAGTTCAATAGTCCATGCGGCACGAGGCAGGATGTCCCGCGTCGGGCGCGATCCTGCGCTTGGGACGGCGGAGGCTGCCATTGGGTCGCACTGCGCCCTCAAAGGCCCAGCTTATCGGGGTTAGGCCGACAAATGCCTTTCGCCCGCCGCGGCTAGCCGTTAAGGGCCAGAGGAAGGACGGTAATGTGACGACGAACACGTGAAATTCTTCAGCGCCATCGATCGCTACATCTTCCGCCTCGTGCTGATGCCCATGCTCGGCATCTTCCTGCTGGCGGCTTCCTTGCTCGTGCTCGACAAGATGCTGCGCCTGTTCGACTTCGTCGCAACGCAGGGCGGTCCCGTGGGCGTCGTGTTCAAGATGCTCGCCAACCTGCTGCCGGAATATGCCAGCCTGGCGATACCGCTGGGCCTGATGCTCGGCATCCTGCTCGCCTTTCGCAAGCTCGCCACGTCCAGCGAACTGGACGTCATGCGTGCCGTGGGGCTGAGCTATACGCGGCTCCTGCGCGTGCCGTACCTGATCACGATCGTCTTGGCCGGCCTCAACCTGGCCATCGTGGGCTACCTGCAGCCGCTCTCGCGCTATTATTACGAGCAGCTCAACTACGAGCTGAAGTCCGGTGCACTGGGCGCCTCGATCAAGGTGGGCGAATTTACCGCGCTCAAGGACCGAATTGCGCTGCGCATCGATGAGAGCCGCGACGATGGGCGCCGTCTCATCGGTATCTTCGCGCGCGTCGCCAACGAGAAGGGGCAGGTGCTCTCGATCTCCGCGCGCGAGGGCCAGTTCCTTGCGCTGCAGGGCGCGCCCGACACTGTCATCCTGCGGCTCGAGCAGGGCCAGATCATCCAGGATATGCCGGGCAGCAGCCCGCGCGTCCTCAGCTTCACCCGCCACGACCTGCCGATCGACCTGCCGCAGATCGAGAAGTTCCGCAAACGCGGCGGCGAGGACCGCGAGTATCTCCTGCCTGAACTGATGAAGCTGGGCTGGAGCGACGAGAGGCCCAGGCAGGAGCGCGTGGCGAGCCAGGCGAACTTCAACTACCGCCTGGTCGAAGTGATCATGATGCTGCTGCTGCCGCTGCTCGCGGTGGCGCTTGCAATCCCGCCCAAGCGATCGAGCTCTTCGCTCGGCCTGTTCGTCTCTATCGTCATGGTCGTGGCCTATCACAAGGTGAACCAGTACGCGGCGGACGTCGCCGCGCTGGGGCGGATCAATCCGATCATCGGCCTGTGGGGGCCGTTCCTGGTGCTCGCGTTGCTGATTCTCCTGATGTACTACCGCGTCGCCTATGTACCGGGCGGACAGGCGATCGGCTGGCTCGAAAAAGGCGCCGAGAGCGTCAGCAAGCGCCTGAAGTCACTGCTGCGCCGCAAGCGTCGCGGCCCGCTCCTCCCGGCCTCAGCGGATCCGTCCTGACATGCAGCTTGAATTCTTTCCCTCGCGCTCGCTGACGCTCTACCTCGCGCGGCTCTTCATCACCCGCATCGTCGCGGTGCTGCTCATGCTCGTGCTGGTGCTGCAGGTGCTCGACCTGCTCGGTGAGAGCGGCGATATCCTGGCCTATTCGGGCAATGGCGAGGCGCAGCTGTTCTACTACGTAAGCTTGCGCATCCCCCAGCTGATCGCGCGATTCCTGCCTTATTCGGTTCTGCTGGCGACGATCATCACCCTGGCGACGCTGAACCAGAACAGTGAAGTCATCTCGATGAAGGCGGCGGGCCTGTCCGCGCACCAGATCCTGGCGCCGCTGATGCTGACGGCGCTCGCCGTATCGGTGCTCAGCTTCGGCTTCAACGAACGCGTCGTAACCCGTGCCAGCGCCACGCTCGATGCCTGGCAGGCCGTGGATTATGGCCCGATCCCCAAGAAGGCCGGGGCAAAGAGCAACCTGTACCTTGCCGACGGGCGGGATCTCCTGCTGGCGCAGTCGCTGGAGGGGACCGGCAATGGCATGGTCCTGCACGGGGTCACGTTTTACCGGCGCGATGCCAACGGCATGATCGTCGAGCAGCTGCGCGCGCCGGATGCGGCCTACCTCAATCCGGGCTGGAAGCTGGACAAGCCGGTGCGCTTCGACGTTGCCGGCACGAAGACGACGACGCTTGCCACCGCCACCGTCGCACCGGGCATCACGCCTGAGAAAATCACGATGTCGAAGGTGGACGCGGATTCGCAGGACATCGTCGAGCTGGCTTCGTCGATCCTGGCTCTGCGCGATGCCGGACGCCGGACGAGCGAGCTGGAGGCTGCCTGGTGGCACAAGATCTCCGGCCCGTTCTCTTCAACGCTGATGCCCTTGCTGGGCGCAGTCGCGGCATTCGGCCTGGCCCGTTCAGGCCAGCTTCTCATCCGCGCCGTGATCGGCATGGCGCTGGGCTTTGCCTACTTCGTGTTCGACAACGCCGCGCTCGCGATGGGCAACTTCGGGGGCTACCCGCCGCTGATCGCGGCATGGGCGCCGTTCCTGCTCTTCGCGCTGATCGGCGAAACGGTCCTCATCCGGACCGAGGAATAGGCGCCGCTTCCGGCAACCTGTTCGAGGTTGCCGGGCGGGGCGTTCCCGTTCTTACCGAGGCCGCATCGTGCTGCCGACGAGCCGAGACATCAGCGGCATCAGGCCGGGATAGCTCGCCTTGGTGTAGGTCGTATCGAGGCCCAGATGTTCGCTCAGGCGGCGGTGCGCTTCGCCCAGCGAGTGATAGGGCATGCTGGGAAGCAGGTGGTGCAAGGCGTGATAGCGCAGGCCCACCGGGGCCCAGAGCGGTGCCAGCACTGCCGGCGGCGGCACGTTCACCGAATCGAGATACTGCGCGGTCACGGTCATCGCATCGCCGTCGTTCTCCCACAGGTGCGCCACGAGGGTGCGGACCTGGTTGAGGAAGGCGGTCAGCGATACAACGCACAGAGCGATCAGCAGCGGGCGCCAGCCCAGCACCAGCGTGCTGGCGAGCAGGGCGATCGCCCAGGCCGAGCAGCCCAGCTCCTGCCAGAAGACCATGCGCCTGAATTCGCCTTCGGGCGGCCGGCGGCGGAATTCGGGATTGATCGCCAAGGCCGAAAAGCGTGCCCAGACGAGGCGGCGCAGGGGCGGGATAACCGCGCCGAGCGGCACCAGCACGGCCGAGCGCAGCAACAGGGCGAAAGGCAGCAGGATCGCGGTGAGGGCGAAGACCGGCAGGCTCCAGGGCTTCATCAGGGCCAGCGGCAGGTATTCCGGATCGTCCACCGTCCCATAGCGCGTGCGGGCATGGTGCAGCGTGTGCACGCCTTCATACATCAGCGAGGGCGTAAGCAGCGGAATGCCGACGAGAAGATTCCAGCCGAAGCGGAAGCCGGGCAGGGCGTCCTTGTGGATATGAGTCAGCTCATGGATGAACAGCAGCGCGCGGTAGAGCGCAAGAGCGGCGAGGATGCCGCTGAGCGTTGCGAGCCAGGGATTGGCGATCAGGATGGCGCCCGCCAGCGCGGCGTAGCCCAGCGCGGCCGAGGCCAGCATGTCCGGCCAGTAGATGCGCGGAAGCGCGGCGGAAATGTCGCGGGTCAGCTCTACGGCCGCGCGCAGCATCTCCTTGTCGTCGGGAATCGCCGACTTCTTGATAGTCCCGCTCTGTTGCTGCGCCGGGGCGGCAGCGGGGGCGTCGATCACGTCCTGGGCAATCATGCAATCAATCCAAAAAGCATTCCTGTGGGTCGATTCCGGGAATTTCCGTGATTCGAGCCGGGGTTGCCGCGATCTCCCGCCATGCCCGACTTGACAATATGCCGGGACCGCACGCAGGTCGCGTATCGATAATCCTTCTCGCACACAACAAAGGCAGGATCGTGGCGAACGCCCAACTAGTCATCACACCCGTTTCCGGCAAGGCCGAGATCAAGGCCTTCGTCGACGTTGCCTATCGTCTCAATGCGCAAGATCAAAATTGGGTGCCCAATCTGCGCATGGAAGAGCTCGAGAAGTTCACGCCCGGCAAGAATCCTTTCTTCGACCATGCCCGTTGCCAGTTGTTCCTGGCACGGCGCGAGGGCCGTATCGTTGGGCGCATATCGGCGCACATCGATGAACTGGCGCTGACGCTGCCGCTTGAGCAGGGCATGGGCCCGGGCACGGGCAACTGGGGCGCGATCGAGGCCGAGGACGAGGACGTCGCCCGCGCCCTTATCGAAACTGCCGAGAACTGGCTGCGTCAAGAGGGCATGACCCGCGTGCTGGCGCCGATGAACCTGTCCGTATGGGAAGAGCCCGGCCTGCAGGTTCGCGGCTTCGATCACCCGCCGATGGTGATGATGGCGCACCACAATGCCGCTTATCAGCCGTGGATCGAGGGCGCGGGCTACGCGCTGGCGAAGACGCTCTACACCTACGATCTGGACGTGACCAGGCAGTTCCCGCCGCTGGTCCAGCGCATCGTCGCCTCGGGCGAAAAGAACGCCAAGATCCGCGTGCGCGAAGTCGATCTCAAGCGTTTCGACGAAGAAGCCGCGATCATCTGCGACATCCTCAACGATGCGTGGTCGGACAACTGGGGCTTCGTGCCCTTCACCGACCGGGAAATCGCCCATACCGGCAAGAAGCTGAAGCCGCTGGTCCATCCCAGCCTGATCCGCATTGCCGAGTACGAAGGCGAGCCGGTGGCCTTCATGATGACGCTGCCGGATCTCAATCAGGTGCAGAAGCGGATCAACGGCAAGAAGGGCAAGCCGTCGCTGCTCGGCTGGCTCAAGCTGGCCCTGTGGCTGCGCAAGCCCAAGCCGGCCGACATGCGCGTGCCGCTGATGGGCGTGCGCAAGAAGCTGCAGTCCTCGCGCCTTGCCAGCCAGCTCGCTTTCATGATGATCGAGTACATCCGGCGTTCCGCGACCCAGATGTTCGATTCGCAGCGAGGCGAGATCGGCTGGATCCTCGAGGACAACCAGGGGATGGTCGCGATCGCCGATGCCATCGACAGCAAGGTGAACCGGGAATACGCGATCTACGAAAAGGCGCTGTGATCCGGTTGTTGGGGCCGGCTTCCAGATTTTCTTAACGGGCGGCGGACTACCCTCGTGCGGCGAGGCATGCCTCTGGGGCATGCCGCGATCGCGGAAGGCGGGTCGTTGAAGATGAAGTACAGGTCCTGGCTGGTCGTCCCGGGCAGCAGCGAGAAACGGCTGGGCCTTGCCATGGGCACCGGGGCGGATGTGGTCGTTGTCGATCTTGCCGATACCGTGCCCGATGCGGCAAGGCGCGAGGCGCGCGCCATGGCGTGCGAGTGGCTCTCGGTACACCGCCGTAATCTGCTCGAACACCGGCAGATGGGACGCTGGGTGCGCATCAACGCGCTCGATTCGGGGTTATCGCGCGACGACCTTCTGGCGGTCATGCCCGGCGCGCCGGACGGCATCATCCTTCCCGGAGCGACCGGCCCGGAAGCGGTCCGCCAACTTGCCAGCGAAATCTACGAGCTGGAGCAGGCAAACGGCATCGCCGCCAACTCGGTGCGGATCATGCCCGTCGCCGGCGACAGCCCACGCGGCCTGTTCGGCATGGCGCAATATCTCGATACGCCGCACCAGCGCCTGTTCGGCCTGACGTGGAGCGTCGCGGGCCTCGGTGTCGCCATGGGTTGCAGTCTCCTGCACGGCGTCGAAGGCGAGCGGAGCGATGCGGCGCGCCTGGTGCGGGCGCAGACGCTTCTCACTGCCCATGCCAGCAGAACCGTCGCCGTGGATGCGCCTTTCGAGCGTTTCGAGGACGATCGCGGGCTTGCAAGAGCTGCGCAGCAGGCGCGCTCCGATGGATTTGCCGGGATGTTCGCGATCCACCCGGGACAGGTGGCGACGATCAATGCCGCATTCACCCCGAACGGGGAGGAACTGGCACAGGCCCGCGAGATCCTCGCCCTCTTTTCGGCAAACCCGGATCAGGCTTCACTGCCGCATCAGGGCCGGATGATCGACCGCACGCACCTGGCCATGGCGCGGCAAGCGATCGATGCGGCCGGCGAAGGTGATAATGCGGCCGAGGGGCAGCGCCTCTCGGCCCTGCTGCGTCCGGCTTAGCTGAGCCCGGTTTATTCGGCCTGCGGAGCGGGCTGCGCCGTTTCGGCGGCCGTTGCTTCCTGTGCGGCGGCCTGCGCCTCTTCGGCTGCGTCCGTGGCCTGTGCACTTGCCGGTCTGGGCCCGGTATCGCCGCTTGCCGCCGCTTCCGGATTGGCCAGCGGGGACTGCGAGCGAACCGTGTCGTAAGGCAGCATGTCGTCGGTCACGGAGCGCGGCAGCAATTTTTCGCCCGCAGCCTCCTTCGGGGCAGGGGCATTGTCCTTGCAGCCGCCCAGGCTCGACACTGCGGCGCCGGCGATCGAGAGGGCCGTCCAGAACTTCAAATGCCGGTGCATCATTCATGGGTCTCCGGTTTGCCGTCGGCGGGCGGGCAGGGGCGTTCAAGCGCGGCAAGGAAAGAATCGGCCCTTGCGATCAGCGCCTTGTCCCATGTGTCGAAATCGACGTCATGACCAAGCCGCGCAAGGCTGGTAACGCCGAATTCCTCGATACCGCAAGGCACGATGCCGGTGAAATGCGACAAGTCGGGGCGGATGTTCACGGCAAATCCGTGCATCGTTACCCATTTGCGGATGCGCACGCCGATTGCGCCGATCTTCGCCTCGCGCCCGTCGATGTCCTGAGTCCAGATCCCGATACGGCCCTCGCTGCGGAAACCCTCTATGCCGAAGTCCCGCAGGGTATCGATCACCCAGCCTTCCACGGCATGGACGAAACCGCGCGCGTCGCGGGCGCGCTTCTTCAGGTCGAGCAGGATATAGCCGACCCGCTGGCCCGGGCCGTGATAGGTATAGCGCCCGCCGCGCCCGGCCTCGACTACCTCGAAGCGCGGGTCGAGCAGTTCGGCGGAGGCCGCGCTGGTTCCTGCGGTATAGACCGGCGGATGTTCCAGCAGCCAGACCAGCTCGCGCGCCTCGCCCGCAGCGATAGCGGCATTGCGTACCTGCATTTCCTCCAGCGCGGCGCGATAGGGCACCGGCTCGCGGCTCACCCGCAGTTCGATATCACCGGGAAGCGTGTCTGGGATCGTCATGCCGCGTTGCGTGGCGGCATTCCCTGCGGTTATCAAGTGCCTTTAGGCTGGCGCCTGTGCGACGGCATGCGGAGTAGAACATGAATTTCGACAGCAATCTTGCCTGGAAGCAGGCCTCGGGTGCGGTTTCGGCCAATCGCGAGGTCGTCCTTGCGCTTGCCGGCGTGTTCTTCATGTTGCCGCAGCTTGCCTTCGCGATCTTCTTTCCGCAGCCCGAACCGGCTGCGGGGATGAGTGAGCAGCAGATGGTCCAGATGGTCACGGCTTACTACAGCTCGATCATGCCAATGCTGATTCCGATGGCGCTGATACAGGCTCTCGGCACATTGGCGCTGCTGCGGCTTCTCGACGGGAGCAGGCGGCCCACGGTGGGAGAGGCGATAAAGGGCGGATTGCGCGGGGTCGTCCCCTACTTGCTCGCGCAGCTGATCAGCGGTTTCGTCCTCGCACTCGTCGCATTGGCCGTGATCGGCCTGTTGGGAGCCCTTGCAGGAATGGCCGGAATGTTCGTGGGTGTTGCCATCGTGGCCGCGATCACCGTCTTCGTGGCGGTGAGGCTCTCGCTGACGGCGGCTGTCGTCGCGGTTGAGCAGGCCACCAATCCGATTGCGGCGCTGTCGCGCTCTTGGAAACTGACCGATGGAAATACCACGCGCCTGCTGACCTTCTACGGCCTGTTCATCGTCGCGTTCATCGTCCTGCTGATCATGGTCAATGTCCTGATCGGCATTCCCCTGGCGCTGCTGGCGTCCGATCATGTTGCCATGATCGTGGAGGCGCTGGTCGGTTCGGCCCTCAGTGCGCTGATGGCGCTCTATCTCGTGGCAATCATCGCTGCGAGCCATCGCCAGCTTGCCGGGAACACTCCTGAGGCGGATAGCGCGCCGTTCATCTGAGCGGGCGCTGCAGCCCTTCGCCATGGCCGTGGCAGGCTGGACCGTGACCGGACGGTGACGGCGCAGGGCTTATCGCCCCAGCAAAGAGGGCGATGCCGGTTGGTGGAATGAATGGCGGGGAAGCGCGCGAGGGCCTCAGCCCTCGTCTTCGTCCTTCCAGCCCCAGTAGAGGAAGCAGGGCGGCACGTTTATCGCTTCCATGCCGTTGTCGATCCGCTTGAAGTGGCGCGCCATGAAATCGCGTGCACGCGGCGTGAACTGGTACACCAGGAACGCGCCGCCCTTGCGGATCACGCGGTGCGTCGCCGCGGCAATGGCGGGGCCGACGCCGTCGGGCAGGGTTGAGAAGGGCAGGCCGGACAATACGTAATCCGCCTTTTCGAAACCGTGAGCCTTGACGATTTCCTCGACGTCCGCAGCCGAACCCAGCACGGCCTTGAAGCGGCTGTCGCTGATGTTCTTGCGCAAGTACTCGATGAAGAGCGGGTTGGTGTCGATCACGATCAGCATGCCGTCGCGCGGCAGGCGATCGAGGACCGGCTGGCAGAAGGTGCCGACGCCCGGGCCATACTCGACGAAGAGCTTGCAGTTCGCCCAGTCGACCGGCTTGAGCATGCGGTTGATGGTGAATCGCGACGACGGGACAATCGAGCCGACCATCACCGGATTGCGCAGGAACCCTTCGATGAAGACGCCCCATGGTCCGAGGGACCGCTTGATTTTCCGCTTCAACTTCTGGGGCAGTGCCTCACGGGCAAGCTCTGTGCTGGTCATGCTGGCGGAAGCTCTCGCATTGTTGTCGTCATTTTTGTGCAGCAAAGTCGGTGGCAGATTCCACTGACCTTTGCAAGTTAACGACCCTGTAGGGTCAGAGAATTTCGTGGACCTTGTCTTGCGGACGGCACAGCCTGACGCCCTTGTCGGTCTCCACCAGGGGGCGTTCGATCAGGATCGGTTCGGCGGCCATGGCGTCGAGCACGGCATTGGCATCGGCATCAGGCAGCCCGCGTTCGGCGGCGTCGGTGCCGCGCATGCGCAGGCCTTCCTGCGGCGTGATCCCGGCATCCTTGTACAGTTGCGCCAGCTTGGCCGCGCTCGGCGGATTCTTGAGATATTCGATCACCTCGACTTCGACGCCCGGGGTTTCCTCGAGCACGGCGAGGGTCTTGCGCGAGGTGCCGCACTTGGGGTTGTGCCAGATGGTCGCCTTCATGGCCTTCTCCTGATTAATTCTGGGGTGTGTCGGTGGCGGTGCCGGTGTCCGCGGAAGCGGCTGCAGGTGCCAGCGCGGGAACGGCCCGCGCAGCGTCTTCGGCGGTGATGCCCGGTGCCGGTGCGGCGCTGATCGTCTCTTCGCGGCGCATGACCCGCCCGGCGCGCTGCACCGCACGCACGAGCCGCGGATAGACGCCGCAGCGGCACAAGTTGGAGATCGCCCGCTTGATTTCCGCTTCGTCCGGATCGGGATTGCGCGCCAGTAGGGCGGCGGCGTTGATGACGATGCCCGGGGTGCAGAACCCGCACTGGATCGCCTGTTCGGCAACGAGGGCCTGTTGCACCGGATGCGAACGGTCGTCCGAAAGGCCTTCGATGGTCTTCACGAAGCGGCCTTCGCACTCGGCAATGGTGATGAGGCAAGACCGCAGCGGCGAACCGTCGACCAGCACCGTGCAGGCCCCGCAATCGCCGACGCCGCAGCCGTACTTGGTGCCGGTAAGATTGGCAGCGTCGCGCAGCGCCCACAGCAGGGGCGTCTGCGGATCCATCTCGAATTCGACCGGCCGGTCGTTGACGGTCATGCGCGACATCGGGCTTCCTTATGCGCTGGAGGCGCGAAGGGCCAGAGCCTGTCGCAAGCCGTTGGTGAAAGCCTAGCGGAAACCGACGCGCAGCCCCGCCCAGACGGTGCGCGGCGTGCCCAGGTCGATGGAACCGGACTGATTGCGCGTGATGATGGTCTCGTCGGTGAGATTCTCGCCCCGCAGCACCACCGAGACGAGCGGCATGACGGGAACCTTCACATAGGCATCGAGCGTGGTGGCCGCGGGCAGAGCCTGCGTTTCCTGGTCGTCCTCGAACTGGCGGCCGACGTGGCGCACCGTCGCCGCAATGCGCCAGCCCGGCTTGGGCAGCCACGCGATGGTGCCGCTGGCCGCAAGCTTGGGAACCTGCGAGGGGCGCATGCCGTCGAGGTCGGCCTGGATGCCGCTTGCCTCGACCTTGGAATCGGTCCAGCTCAGCGAGCCGTCGAACTCCACTTGCCCGAGGTGGAGGGCTGCGGTCCCCTCCAGCCCGCGCGCGCGGATTGCATCGACGTTCTGGCGCTGGCGCAGGTTACCGTCATCGGAAATGGTGACATTGGCGATGGCGTTCTTGAGCTTGTTGTCGAACGCAGTCAGCGACAGGGTCAGGGCCTCGAACGGCCGGGTGTCGACACCCACTTCGTAACCGCGCAGCTTTTCCGGCCTGAGCGCGGCATTGGCCTGCGTCTCCACCGGGAAGACGACGAAGGGGCGGTAGAGTTCGTTCAACGTGGGCAGGCGCATGCCGGTATAGGCGGCTGCGCGCAGGGCAAGGGCTTCGCTGGCGTGCCAGACGAAGCCGCCGCGCACATTGCCGGTCCAGCCTGAACGGTCGGCGAAGGCCGTGTCCTCGTTGACCGCGCCGCTGGGCGTGATTTCGCGGTAGAATCCATTGCGGATCGTCCAGCGGTCAGCGCGCCCGCCCGCAGTCAGGACGAGATTGCCGAGCGTCCAGTCGTCCTCGACGTAGAAGCCGACGTCGGACTGATCACCGCCGGCCCGGCGGATCGCGGTGCGCGCGCCGGTGAAAGTGCTGTAGGGCATTTCCAGCAGTCGCCCTTCAGTCAGGCGGACATCCGCGCCCATGCGCAGGACATGCGCGTCGCCGACCGGGGGGCGAAGCTCGAACTTGCCGCCGACCGCCGTCGTCGGGGTCTTGGCCTGATCCAGCGCCTTCACGAAGCGTGTCGAGCTGATCACGACATTCGAAAAGTCCTGCGCCTGGACATAACCCAGAATGTCGAACTGCCAATCGCCCCGGCCGACCAGACGCAGCGAAGCCTGTTGGCCGGACGACGTCGAATCCGCTCCCTTGAAGCGCAAGGTGCGCTGGTCGTCATAGGCCATGGCCGAGGCCTGCAACTCGACGGTGTCGTTGAGCGGAGCCACGCCGCGCAGGCTGGCCGACCAGCTGTCATAGGCTGCCCGCGCCGAAGCATCGACGCGCTGCGACCTGGGCGTTGTCCAGAAACCCTGGCCGCGGTCCCATTGGACGCTGGCGACGAGGAAGCCTGCTCCGAGATCGGGCGCGATCGTTGCCGAAGTCTGCGTCTCTCCGCGGTCGTTGACGAGGGCGAGAGCCTGCAGCGGCCCCATGTCGCGCGGCCCGGCACTGGTCAGTTCGATCGTACCCGATACCGCGCCGGTGCCGAAGGCGCCCGCGCCGCCGCCGCGGGTCACGCGGATCGAGGCGAGCCGGTCGGGCGCGAGGGCGCTGAGGGGGATGTAGCCGAAGAAGGGATTGGCAATCGGTACACCGTCGAGCAGGACCAGCGTGCGGCTGGAAGCATTGCCGCCGAGCGCGCGCAGGGTCACGCCTTGTGCCGAAGGGTTGGACGAGCGGCTGTCCGACCGGCGGAACTGCTGGAACCCGGCGATGGAGGAAAGCACGTCCTCAATCCGGCCCGATGCACTGGTTACGATCTGGTCGCGTGCGATGGTCTCGACGTCGTAGGCCGGCGTCGCGGGGCTTTCCTCCAGCCCGCGTCCGGTCACGACGATGGGTGTGTCCGGGCCGCCGCCGGAATCCGCGGCATGAGCCGGCAGAGTGGAGATGATCGCGGCGGCGATGACCAGTGAAGTGCTTGCAAGATAACGAATTCGATTATGTGCCATGCGCGCTTGGATAGCCATAACCGAGATACTTGCAAGTTATTGACGAGAACAGTGGAACTCGCTGAAACTTTCGGTTAGTTACCCCGGTGTGACCCGCTTGGTTTATTTCCGAGACGGGCGCGCCGGCTCCCTTCGGGGGGAGGGAGCCGGCGCTTCAAAGCCCCTTCATCATCATCTTCAGATGCGCCGGATCGACCCATTGGGTGCCGATCCTGCTTGCCGGGCCTGCCCAAGGGCGTAGAATTGCCTTGTGACTGAAGAACAATATCTTTCCGGCCGCATTCTGCTGGCCATGCCGGGCATGTTCGATCCCCGTTTCGAGCGCTCGGTCAACGTGATGTGCGTGCATGACGAAAACGGGGCGCTCGGTATCGGCATCGGTCAGGTCCGCGAAGGCGTGACTTTCCATGACGTCCTGAACGAGCTGGGCATCGATCCCGGCGATGCGCCCGACCGTGCGGTCTGTAATGGCGGGCCGGTCGAGCCGGGGCGGGGCTTCGTGCTCCATTCCACCGATTGGGGCGGATCCGACACGATTGCGGTTCAGCCGCTCTGTGCACTCTCGGCCTCGATGGAAGTGCTGCGCGCCATAGCCGAGGGACGCGGGCCGAGCCGCTGGCTGATGGCGCTTGGCTATGCGGGGTGGGGCGCTGGGCAACTGGAAGGCGAAATGCGCCACCACGGCTGGTATGCGGCCGACCCGCATCCCGAAGTCTTGTTCGATACGTCCGTGGATGAGCGGTGGAACGCGACCTGGCAGGCCGAGGGTATCGATCCCGCGCTGCTGTCCAACGCTACCGGGCAAGCCTGACGCTGCCTCAGCCCGGTTCGGTCCGCCCCAATTGCGCCAGGTCTGCAGGAGTGTCGACATCGGCGTGAATCGCCGGGTCCGTGCAATCGACGAAGACAACGTCGGGGCGCTGTCGCAGCAGCTTGCCTGCGCCCTGATCGCCCGTGAGCCCGGCAATCGCCGGATAGGCGCGGGCGGAAAGCAGTACCGGATGGCCGGGGCGGCCGCCCTCGCGCGGCATGGCGGCAAAGCCGTCGCCGATCGCGCGGGCGAGGCGCTCGGCAATTTCGTGCGGGATGCGCGGCATGTCGCCAAGGAAGACGAAGGCGCCATCGGCCTCGGCGGCGGCAGCGATGCCTGCCTGCAGGGACTGCGAGAGGGAGGTGCTGGCGATGCGCACGATTTCGACGGGCGGCGAACCTTCCCAGGTGCCGGTTTCGAGGCCGCGACGAGCGACGACGATGACGCGGCTGACCGGCGCCGCGCGCGCTGCACGGATGGCATGGAACAGGAGCG
The DNA here is from genome assembly GCF_017312445.1 of Novosphingobium sp. PY1. Lineage (NCBI taxonomy): Bacteria > Pseudomonadati > Pseudomonadota > Alphaproteobacteria > Sphingomonadales > Sphingomonadaceae > Novosphingobium > Novosphingobium sp. PY1. The sequence goes on from NZ_BLTI01000001.1 coordinate 181,770, forward strand.
GCTCGCCATTGAACGGAGCAGAGAGCTTGTCGCTGCCGAAACGCATCGCCGATCCGGCCGCGAGGACCAGCGCGACGCGGGTCATGCGCGCTCTTTGGCCGAATTGAGCGCCTGCATGATCTCGGCGATGATGCCGGTGGCGACTTCCCAGGGCGACTTGCCAAGGCCCGTGATGCCCGGAGAGAAGTGCAGCGCGTCCAGTTCCTGTCGCGTCGCACCGGCAGCTTCGAGAGCGGCCAAGCGCCCGGCCGCGCGCGATTTTGCACCGATCATGCCGACATAACCTGCCGAACCGCGCAGGGCCGCGAGGCACCCGCCGAGGTCGTGGTGATCTTCGTGCGTCGCTCCGAGATAGGCAGTCCAGCGATCGACACCAAGGCTCTCGAGCGCCTGCATCGGCGCTTCCCGCAGGTATCCGGCCACCGGGAACGGGGGCGGGGAGGATGGGCCGTCCGGTCGCACGAGATAGGTTTCGAACTGGGCAAGAGCACCGAGCCGCGCCGCCGCCAGCGCACCGGGATCGCCCCCGGAGACGATCAGCCGGCGGGGCGGATCGTAGCGGCGTGCAAGCGAGAATGGCTGGTCGGTCAGGCTCAGCAGCGCCCCGTCCTGCGCCGAGACGCGGCGCATGGAGCCGTCGCTGTGCCACTGGCAGGACCGGCGCTCGGCCGCGTGGCGCAGCAATTCATGCAGGGCTTCGTCGTCAGGCAGAATGCGCTCGAGCAGGATATGTAATGCACCGCCGCAGCGCAGGCGGATGTCGATCCACGGGCTGCCGGCGCCGTAGTGCAGGTGTCGCGGTTCGCCGTCGGCCAGGACGCGCGCTGCGTGGCTGGCGACGTCGCCCTCGATGCAGTCTCCGGAGAAATAGCCGCTTGCCGCAGAGCCATCGAACACCATCTGTGCGCCCGGGCCACGCGGGGCGCTGCCTTCGACGCGGTACAGGGTGGCCAGCACGACGGGCCGACCGGCATCGGATGCTTGCGCCAGAGCGGGGCGCACATCGTCGACCCACCCGAACAGTGGCCAGTCAGCGTTGTCGATTTGCCCGTCCATATATCTGCGGTCTGCTCCGGTCTGAGACGCGGAAGTATGGTCGCGCGAAGCGTAATGCAATGCAGGTGCCGGAAAGCGCGCCGGGGAGGCACGTGGTCCCCGCGCTGTAGGGATTAACCTTCAGGCTCGGAAAATTGCGGGGAAGCCGCCCAGGCTTCGTCTTCGCCGATGCGGTCGGCGTAGAGCAGGCGACCGCCGGATAGGTGCCAGAGGGCTTCGTTGAAGTTCGAATTGCTCATCGCGAAGCAACCTTCGCTGCGGCCCAGCTTGCCCCACTTGTCGATCATCGACTGGTCCACGTACCAGGCCGGATGCATGACGATGGCGCGCTGAAGCGCCATCGAGTTGTCCTCGTCCAGCCCGACGAGGCGGATCGATGTGCCGTACTTGCCCTTGTACCATTCACAGGTGAGGAAGGCGCCGCGAGAGGTCGCCTCGGAACCGGGAGTATTGGAAAAGCGCTGCAGCCAGCCGCTGTGCTCCGGATCGGAGCCCTTGCCGTGCGCGAGCAGGAAACTGCGGACGGTTCCGGCCTCAATGTTGGCGAAATGCAGGCGCGGCTTCCACGAGGGCTGCGCGAAATCGGCGATCCCGACCAGATCGGTGCGCCAGACCTTGTTGCCGACGCGCTCTGCCTGGCGGGAGGCGACATCCATGATCTTGCGTTCGTAGGGCGTCAGGCTGGAGGCCGCTGCGTCGACCGCGAGCGCGCGTCCGGGCAAGACAATTCCGGCGCCTGCCGCAATCGCACCCTTGATAACCTCTCGCCGTCCGAGCTTCAAAACCATGCGATCAATATAGCGCTTTCCTGCAGGGAGTTCCAGTCGGGAGCGCAGCTTCCCGACCCGCGGTCGAGGCGGGCCGGCGCTGCGCTTCACTGGCCGAAGATGCCTGCAGGTGGGCTCAGGCGACCACCTTGAGGGCGGTCTTCTGGTGCCGCTTGATCCAGTCTTCCAAGACCGGCGCGATGCGGTTGCGCCACTTGCTGCCGTTGAAGATACCGTAGTGGCCCACTTCCTCGGCGAGGTAGTACTTCTTGCGCTCTTCCGGCAGGTGCGTGGCAATGTGCAGGGCAGCTTTGGTCTGGCCGATGCCCGAGATGTCGTCGTTCTCGCCTTCGACCGCGAGCAGCGCCGTGTCGCGGATGCCGCTGAGGTCGATCCGCTCGCCGCGGTGGACGAATTCGCCCTTGGGCAACGAATGGTTCTGGAACACGTGCTCGATCGTCTGGAGGTAGAAGTCCGCGGTCATGTCGCACACCGAGCGATATTCGTCATAGAAGGCCTTGGTGGCAGCCGCGCTTTCCCCGTCGCCTTCGACGAGGTGCTTGAACATTCCGTAGTGGCTCATCATGTGGCTGCCCAGGTTCATCGCCATGAAGCCGGTAAGTTGCAGGAAACCCGGATAGACACGGCGGCCGCTGCCCGGATAGGTCAGCGGGACATCGGCGATGACGTTGTGCTCGAACCACGAGAGCGGCTGCTGCATCGCGACGTCGTTCACGCTGGTGGGCGCTTCGCGGGTGTCGATCGGGCCGCCCATCATCGTGAGCGTCGCGGGGCGGCAGGGATCCTTCTTGGCACCCATGATCGCGGCTGCGGCATAGGCAGGCACCGAGGGCTGGCACACGGCCAGCATGTGTGTGCCCGGGCCGATGTGATGGAGGAAGTCGACGAGGTAGTCGATGTAGTCGTCGAGGTCGAAGCGACCGGCAGAGGCCGGCACCATCTTCGCGTCGGCCCAGTCGGTAATGTAGACTTCGCAGGTTTCCAGCATGCGCGCGACGGTGCCGCGCAGGAGTGTGGCGTAGTGCCCGCTCATGGGGGCGACAACCAGCAGCTTGGGAGCATTCTCAGGCAGGCCGGGGTGATCGAAGCGCAGCAGGTTGCCGAACGGGCGATGGAGCACGATCGCTTCTGTGACGGGGTAGACGTCATCGCCGACCTTCACGGTCTCGATGTCGAAATCGGGCTTGCCGCGCGGAGAGGCCGCGTGGGCGAAGACTTCGAGCGCCGATGCCATGATCGGGCCGAGACCGGTATAGCCCAGGGGAAGGCTCGGGTTGGTTAGCATCTCGGCACCGACCGATGCCCATGCCGCTGCGCCACCAAGCATGGTGCGCTGCAATTCATACATGTTGTAAAGCAAGATTCATCTCCTGGCCGCCGCACGCAGCCGTCCTGACGATTCCCTTCATTCTGGGGATGAATTGACCCTTGTGCAATGCGGCATTTCCGATTTCGGTCTTTTGCATAGCAATTGAAACAGCTTGTGGTCACCTTTGGCTTTGCTGCGACCTCGGGCCTTTCCCTTAGCGTCTCAACGCGGTAAGGGGCCGCGCATGGACGCCAATCCGGGCCAGACCCCAACGCCGCAGAGTGAAGCCTCGACGACAGGCGAAGAGTCGCCGCGTCGCAAGAGCCTGGGTCCGCTGCGCATGGTCTGGCGCGAGCTGTTCCACTATCCCGGGCGCATGGTGGTGGCCGGTTGCGCGCTGATCACCACGGCGACTTCCACGCTCGCCATTCCGTACGGATTCCGTCAGATTATCGACCAGGGCTTCGCCGAGGGCGCGGACCCGACGGCGATCCGCAAGTGGTTCATCGCCCTGCTGTGCATCGTCGCGGTGCTCGCAGTCGCCACGGCGATCCGTTTCTACAGCGTTTCGTGGCTGGGCGAGCGTGTCGTCGCCGACATCCGCCTGCGTGTCCAGCGCCACCTGCTGTCGCTTTCGCCCAGCTTCTTCGAGGAAAACAGCCCGAAGGAGATCGCCTCGCGCATGACCGCGGACACCGCGATCATCGAACAGATTGTCGGTACGACCGTTTCGGTCGCCCTGCGTAACGCGATCATGGCAATCGGCGGCGTGGCCTATCTTTTTGCTCTGGCGCCGACGCTGACTATCGGCCTGATCGTCGCGATTCCACTCGTGATCCTGCCGATTGCGACATTCGGACGGCGGTTGCGGGTGGTCTCGCGCACCAGCCAGGACCGTGTGGCCGATATCGGCGCGATGACCTCGGAAGTCTTCGGCGCCTTGCGCGTGGTCCAGGCATTCAACCAGGAAGGCCGCGAGATGGGCCGCTTCGGCGAGGCGGTCGAGCGTACTTTCGAAACCGGCAAGCGGCGCATCACCATCCGCGCGATCATGACCGCGGTCATCATGTTCCTCATCTTCGGATCGATCACGGTCATCATGTGGCGCGGCGCGGTCGGCGTTGCGGAAGGCACGATCACCGGCGGCACGATCGCGGCTTTCGTCGTCACCGCAGGCATTGTCGCGGGCGCCTTCGGTTCGCTGACCGAAGTCTATGGCGACCTCGTGCGCGGCGCGGGCGCGGCAAGCCGCCTGGCCGAACTGCTGGGCGAGCGTCCGGCGATCTCGCCTCCGGCACGGCCGCAGGCGATGCCCAGCCCGGCCCGCGGAAAACTTGCCTTCGAGAGCGTGACGTTCCGCTATCCCACCCGGCCCGAGCAGGCCGCGCTGAAGGATTTCAGCCTGACTGTCGATCCCGGTGAGACCGTGGCGATCGTTGGGCCTTCGGGCGCGGGCAAGTCGACCCTGTTCCAGCTGGCCGAGCGATTCTACGATCCGCAGAGCGGCTCCATCAAGATCGACGGCGTACAGCTGACATCGGCCGATCCTGCCGAAATCCGCCAGCGCATCGCGCTCGTGCCGCAGGAAGGCGTGCTCTTCGCCGCCAGCGCACGCGACAACTTGCGCTACGGCAATTGGGCCGCCGACGATGAGGCGATCTGGCAGGCAGCGCGCGCGGCCAATGCCGAGCAGTTCCTCAAGGATCTTCCCCAGGGCCTCGATACCTTCCTCGGTGAAGACGGCGCCCGTCTGTCCGGTGGCCAGCGCCAGCGCATCGCGATTGCCCGCGCGCTCCTGCGCGAGTCGCCGATCCTTCTGCTGGACGAGGCGACCAGCGCGCTCGACGCCGAAAGCGAGCGGTTGGTGCAGGATGCGCTCGACCGCCTGATGCAGAGCCGCACGACCCTAGTGATCGCGCATCGCCTCGCCACTGTGCGTCAAGCCGATCGGATCATCGTCATGGACGGTGGCCGCATCGTCGAGCAGGGCACGCACGACACGCTTTCGGCTGCAGGCGGGCTCTACGCACGGCTTGCCTCGCTACAATTCGACATGCGTCCCGACCAGCGTTCGACCCTGGACGCGTAAAAGACTGGAATTGCGCAACAAGGAAATTATGTTGCGCTTCATCGGCGGGTCATCCGGACTCGTTCAGTCTCGTGTCGAACCATCCGAAAAGGATCAGGCATGCCTCGAATTCTCGGCAGGGCGCTTGCGTCGAGCGCCGCCATTTCAGCCTTCGTATTCAGTCTTTCCGCCGCCCCGCTCAGCGCTGCCGACAATCCCGTCGCCGCCTCTGACCCGGCCGCAGCCGATTGGGGCGATTTCGGCGTCCAGACCCAATGGATGGAAAGGGACGTAAAGCCGGGCGACGACTTCGACACTTTCGTCAACGGCAAATGGGTCGAGACGACCGAACTGCCGGCCGACCGCACCCGCTGGGGCTCGTTCGACGAACTGCGTGAACTGTCCAGCCAGCGCCTGCACGGCATCATGGATGACCTGATCGCTTCGAAGCCGGCGCCGGGCAGCGATGCCGCGCGGGTTGCTGCCGCCTATTCGGCCTTCATGGACACCGCCGCGATCAACGCAGCCGGGCTCAAGCCGGCGCGTCCCTATCTCGATGCGATTTTCGCGGCGAAGACGCCGACCGACCTGATGAAGCTTTTCGCCTCGCCGGGATATGCTTCGCCGCTGGGCGTCTATGTCGATGCCGACCCCAAGCAGAGCGACGTCTATGCCCTGCAGGCCGCGATCACAGGGCTGGGCCTGCCGGACCGCGACTATTACCTCAAGAACGATGAGCGCTCGCAGGAAATCCGCGCCAAGTATCTCGATTACCTGGCTTTCGTGCTTGGCAAGGCAGGCTATGCCGATCCGGCTTCGGCTGCCAAGGCGGTGATGTCGCTGGAAATGCGCATCGCCCAGGCCGACTGGGACCGAGCCGCTGCGCGCAACCGCGATCTCACCTACAACAAGCTGTCGATGGGTGAGTTCGAGGCCTTCGGTTCCGACGGCCTCGTGCGCACTTTCATGGACACCGTGGGCGCGGGCAGGGCGAGCTACGTCATCGCATCCGAGATCCCGCCGACGGCAGAGGAACTGAAAGACGCCAAGATCGATGCGGCGAAGGCCCTGACCCTGTTCGGCGGCGGGCTCCCGGCCGCGATCAAGCTGGTCGACGAAGTGCCGGTCGCGGTCTGGCAGGCATGGCTGGCGGCGCATTTCCTGCGCGATCACGCATCGGTCCTGCCCAGCGACATCGACGATGCGACTTTCAATTTCTACGGCAAGACCCTGACCGGTCAGCCCGAGCAGCGCCCCCGCTGGAAGCGCGGCATCAGCGCGGTTGAGGGCATGGCGGGCGAACTGCTCGGCAAGATCTACGCCGGGAAGTACTATCCGCCCGAGAACAAGGCGGCGATGGAGGATCTCGTCGCCAATCTGCGCAAGGCGATGGCGCTCAACCTCCATGACCTTTCGTGGATGGGGCCGGCAACCCGCAAGGAAGCCGAGGCCAAGCTGGATGCCTTCACGCCCAAGATCGGCGCGCCCGATACCTTCAAGGAATACGAGGGCCTGACTTTCACGCAGAACGATCCGCTGGGCAACATGATGGCCGCGGGCAAGTGGCAGAACGACTTCGACATGAACCGCATCGGCAAGGCTGTCGACCGGGCAGAATGGTTCATGCTGCCCGAGACCGTGAACGCCTACTACAATCCGCCCTTCAACGAGATCGTCTTCCCGGCCGCGATCCTGCAGCCGCCATTCTTCAACCTCTCGGCCGACCCTGCGGTCAATTACGGCGCGATCGGCGGCGTGATCGGCCACGAGATGGGCCACGGCTTCGACGACCAGGGCGCCAAGTCGGACGGATCGGGCAACCTGCGCGACTGGTGGACGGCCAAGGACAAGGCCAATTTCCAGAAGCTGCAGGACAAGCTCGAGGCGCAGTACAACGCCTTCTGCCCTTACGACGAGGGCAAGACTTGCGTGAACGGCAAGCTGACGATGGGCGAGAACATCGGCGACCTGGGCGGCCTCAGCCTCGCTTACCGTGCCTACAAGCTCTCGCTGAACGGCAAGGAAGCGCCGGTGATCGACGGCTATACCGGCGACCAGCGCTTCTTCATGGCCTGGGCGCAGGTGTGGCGTTCGAAAGTGCGCGAGGAGCAGGCGCGTCAGTACCTGATGACCGACCCGCATTCGCCGCCGCACTACCGCATCAACGGCATCGTCCGCAATTTCGACGAATGGTACAGGGCCTTCGACGTCAAGCCGGATGACAAGCTCTATCTCCCGCCCGATCAGCGCGTGCGGATCTGGTGATTTCAATGCCCGGGGCAGGACCTGTCCCGGGCATTTTTGCATGGGGGATCAGCGGGTCATCCCGTTTTTCGGCCTGACTATTTTGCATCGCAGCGCGTGCCGCCTTGACTTGCCGGGGCGCTGCGGCTTGGTTGCGCCGCGATGGACCTGACCCTTACTGCAATTCTTCTCGGCATCGTCGAGGGACTCACCGAGTTTCTGCCGGTCTCGTCGACTGGCCATCTCATCCTCGCCACCGAACTGTTCGGATACGATGCCGCCCAATGGGCGACCTTCAACATCGTCATCCAGCTGGGCGCAATCCTTGCCGTGATCGTGCAGTTCTGGCGTACGTTCTGGGCCGTGGGCATGGGCCTGCTCAAGCTTGAGCCGCTATCGATCCGCTTCGTGCGTAACGTGCTGCTGGCCTTCCTGCCCTCTGCCGTTCTCGGTCTGCTGCTCAAGGACTGGATCGAAGGTCTGCTCGGTCAGCCCAGCATCGTGGGCTGGGCGCTGATTGTCGGCGGCATCGCCATTCTCGTCATCGAGAAAGTCGCAAAGCAGGGGCCGTTGACCGGCGTCTCCGAGCTTTCGATGAAGACCTGCGTGGGTGTGGGGCTGGCCCAGTGCCTGGCCATGGTGCCCGGCGTCAGCCGGTCCGGCGCGACGATCATGGGCGCGCTGGCGATGGGCGTGGAGCGCCGTACCGCGGCCGAGTTCAGCTTCTTCCTGGCGGTGCCCACGATGATGGGCGCAACCACGCTGGAACTGCTGGGCGCGCGCGAGCAGCTCATGGCAGGCACCGGTCCTGTCGGCTGGGGAGAGATCGCGGTGGGCTTCGTCGTGTCCTTCATCGTCGCCCTGGTGGTGATCAAGGCGTTCATGGCCTTCGTCAGCCGCTCGGGCTTCTCGCCTTTCGCGTGGTATCGCATCGCTGCCGGTTCTCTGGCACTCTACCTGCTGACATAGGCCGCACCGCGACAGGCCATGCTGGAACGGGAATGATCTGACATGGGCAAGAAGCAGAAGGACAAGCTGGGTCGCAAGGCCTACGACAAGCTGCTCGAGCCCATGGAAGAGGAACTGGTCGGCATGGCCCGCTGGGCCGCCGCCACCGGCGCGCGCATCCTGGTCCTGTTCGAAGGCCGGGATACGGCAGGGAAGGGCGGGGCGATCAACGCCATCGCCGCCAAGCTCAATCCCCGTCAGGTTCACGTCATCGCCCTGTCCGCGCCCAGTGAGCGTGAGCAGGGCCAGTGGTACTTCCAGCGTTACGTCCCGCACCTGCCGGCCCGGGGCGAAATCGTCCTGTTCGACCGCAGCTGGTACAACCGCGCGGGGGTCGAGAAAGTCATGGGCTATGCGACCGAGCCGCAGGTGCAGGCCTTCCTGCGCGATGCCCCGGTCTTCGAAAGGATGTTGGTCGAGGATGGCATCCTCCTGTTCAAGTACTGGCTGACCTGCGACCAGGAGCGGCAGGAGGAACGCCTGTTCGAGCGTCTCGAGGATCCGCTCAAGCGCTGGAAGCTCTCGCCCGTCGATCTGGCGGCCCGGCTCAAGTACGAAGACTACACGAAGGCCCGGGCGCAGATGCTCAAGGTGACCCATACGCGCCATGCGCCCTGGACGCTGGTCGACTTCAACGACCAGCACCGGGGGCGACTCACCCTGATTCGCGACTTGCTCGATCGGCTTCCCGATACCCGCGTCGATCCGGCGCCGCTGGAGATGGAACCGCTCGATCACAAGCCGCTGAAAGAGAAATTCGACGTTCTTGAGCCGATCCAGCCCTTTCCGGAGGAGTGAAACGCCTCGGGCGGCTTGACTTTGCGCCGACGCTGAAGCATGGGCCGCAGCCTTGAGGGGCGGTCCTTGCTGGCCGTCCTCGATTGTTTTCAACGGACATGCCGGCCGCCAGGGCGGCTGAAACGAAGAGATTACAGGAAAACGCCATGGCGAAGCCCGCAACTGTCAAGATTCGGCTGGTTTCCACCGCCGACACCGGATTTTTCTACGTCACCAAGAAGAATCCCCGGAACACGACCGAGAAGATGAGCTTTCGCAAGTACGATCCCGTCGCGCGCAAGCACGTCGAGTTCAAGGAAGCCAAGATCAAGTAAGGTTCACGGTCGGTTCAAGGCTGTGGACCTAGGGACATAGCCATGAAACGAATTCGAATGACCTTTCGATCCTGTGTTGGCGCGGCCGCTTTGGCCGCGCTTGCCGTTCCTGCCCTCGTTCCCGGCGAAGCGGCCTTGGCCGCCACGAACGCCGAAAGCGCCCAATTGAACGAGGCGGTCGCGGCCTTGCGCGGTATCTCGACGCTGCGCGCGGATTTCGTCCAGACCGATCGCACCGGCCAGTCGGTGACCGGGACCCTGACGCTCAAGCGTCCGGGCCGGATCCGTTTCCAGTACGAAAAGAGCGTCAACATGCTGATCGTGAGCGACGGCAAGGCGCTCACGATGATCGACTATGACGTCAACCAGGTCCAGCGCTGGCCGATCAGCAACAGCCCGCTAGGCGCGCTGCTCGATCCCAATCGCGACGTGGCGAAGTTCGGCACGGTCAAGCCGACCGGCAATCCCAATGTGGTCAGTGTCGAGGTGCGCGACAGCAAGCACCCCGAGTATGGCGTAATCACCCTGATCTTCACCCGCAAGGCCTCGGCCCCCGGCGGTCTGGAACTGTCCTACTGGGTCGCGCTCGATTCGCAGAACAAGCGCACGACCATCCAGCTCAAGAACCAGCGCTACGGGGTGCCGGTGACGGACAACGACTTCCGCTGGAACGATCCGCGTCGCCGCACTCGTCGATAGGAAACCTCGGTTCGTCGCTGGTTGTGTGGCGCCTGCGACAAACTGCGACACTTTCCTTAATTCTGTTCACTTGGCAGCAAGCCAATCGATCCTAAATTGATCCTGTCAGAGCGGCTCGAGGCGGGTTTCCCCCCTGTTGCCCGCGCCTCCGTAAGAGCGCTTCTGGCTTAGCGTGACGAACGCTTATGGAACCCTCGACCCCCTGCCCCCGGGTCGAGGGTTTTCCTTTGGAACTGCAGCGAGGATCGCAAGCGGCACTGGCAATTCGCCCTGAGCGCACCTAAAGCCCCTGACATGCTCAAGATTGCCACCTGGAACATCAATTCAGTCCGCCTTCGCATCGATCAGGTCGAGCGCTTCCTGACCGAACAGACGCCCGACGTCCTGTGCCTGCAGGAGATCAAGGTCGCCGAGCACCTCTTCCCGCACGAGATGTTCGAGCGGCTGGGCTATACGCACCGCGCGATCCACGGCCAGAAGGGCTACCACGGCGTCGCCACGGTCAGCCGCGTGCCGTTCGAGGAGTACAGCCGCCACGACTGGCAGGACAATGGCGAGGCCCGCCACGTTGGCGTGGAACTGCAGGGGCAGGGCAAGGGCCTGATCCTCGAGAACGTCTATATTCCGGCAGGCGGTGACGTGGCTGACCGCGAGGTCAATCCCAAGTTCGGCCAGAAGCTGGACTTCCTCGCCCGCATGACCGCGTGGGCGGACAAGATCGACCGCCCGACGCTGATCGTGGGCGACTTCAACATCGCCCCGCTCGAATGCGATGTCTATGATCACAAGGCGCTGCTCAAGGTCGTCAGCCACACGCCGATCGAGGTGGAGACGCTTGGCCGCTTCCAGGATGCGCACGGCTGGGTCGACCTGGGCCGCAAGTTCATTCCTGCACCGGAGCGCAATTACTCCTGGTGGTCCTATCGCAGCTACTGGCGCAACAAGGACCAGGGCCGCCGTCTCGACCACATGTGGGCCTCTCCGGACCTGGCCGGGCAGGCCACGGCGCATCGTTTCGTCGAGGAAACGCGCAAGTGGGAACAGCCCAGCGACCACGTGCCGCTGATCACGGAGTTCGACCTCTGAGCGAGGCGAGCGCCTCGACCCCGGCGAGCGGGCCGCGCCGCGTTGCCCTGGCGCTCGATGCGTTGCGCCATGGCTGGCCGATCCGCGTGACGGGCGGCGCAGTGCTGCTGCCCGCCGAAACGGGCTTCGGCCCCGGCGTCGCCGCGCCGCGCATGCTGATCTCCGCGGCCAGGGCGGTCACGCTCAAGCTGGCGAACCAGCGCGAGGCGGCCGTACCCGAGGCGCCGGTCTTGATCCGCGCGGCAGAGCCCTTCGATCTCGAGACGGCCCGTGCCGTTGCCGACCCGGCGCTTGACCTCGTCCATCCCATGAAGGGGCCCTTCGCGGCCGAGCACATCGACGACATGGAAGTGGCGCGCACGGCCATGGAGCTTGCGCGTCTGGCCGGCATTCTACCGGCTTTCCTCGTGGCGCCGGCGATGGACGGTGAAGTGCAGGAGGTTTCGCCCGCCGACCTCGACGCGTGGAAGGACACCGCGCGCCTCGCCGTCGCTTCGCGTGCACATCTGCCTGTTGCGGCCTGCGAGGATGCAGAGATCGTGGCGTTCCGCTCCTATGACGACTTGCGCGAGCATGTCGCGCTGGTGATCGGCGAACAGGACGGAAACCGCGCCCCGCTCGTGCGGCTGCATTCCGAGTGCCTGACCGGTGACATCCTCGGCAGCCTCAAGTGCGATTGCGGTCCGCAACTGGACGCCGCGCTTCGCGCCATGGCCGACGAGGCGCGCGCCGGGGGCTGGGGCGTGCTGCTCTACATGCGCCAGGAAGGGCGCGGGATCGGCCTGATCAACAAGCTGCGGGCCTATCGCCTGCAGGACCAGGGTTTCGATACCGTCGATGCCAACAACCGCCTCGGCTTGCCCACAGAGGCACGGGACTTCCCGGTCGCTGCGCGCATGCTCGACCTGCTCGGCGTCCACGAGATCCGGCTGATGACGAACAACCCGGCCAAGGTCGAGGCGCTGGAGGCCGTGGGCGTGTCGGTGGCCGAACGCGTACCGCACCAGCTTCCGCCCAATCCCCACAACGAACGATACCTCAAGACCAAACGCGACCGTACCGGCCACATTCTCTGAGCTCGTGTTCTGACATGACTTGAAGGTCGGCCGGGACGCGGGGTTGGGGTTCGGGGGGGAGCCCCGCGTCCCGGCCTGCCGGATCAGTGCGGCATCAGCAGGAAAATCCCGCCGAAGATGGCGAAGATTGCCGCCGCGAAGGCTCCGGCCTTCCAGATGTCGCGCTGGGTGAAGCGGTCGATCTGGGATTCGCGAAAGGCTCGGTACTGCTCGGCAACGTCCGGGTTGCCGGCGATCAGGCCGAGGTCGAGCGGAGTGGCCCCGCGCTCGAACCAGGTCCTGAGTTCATCGAACTCGGGACCGGGCAGGTCTGGATAGCGCGCCAGCAGGCTGACGATGCGCGCGCGCTCGTCGGCGCGGATCGCGCCGGTGTCTTCGAATGACATGAAACAGTATTCCTGAAATCGTTGGCGTCAGGCGCCATTCCGGCGCCGGTGCGGGCGAGTTCAGGCGGTGGGCGGTCCGCGCAGGTCGGGAAGCCTGGCGGGATGCCGGCGCGGCGGTGGTCCGCGGGCCTCGGGAAGCAGGCGCAGGCGGGGACCGGAGGCGATCGCCAGCGGGCGCATGCCTGCCTCGGCGGGCACGCTGCGTGTGACCGGCGTTGTCGGCAGTTCCTGTGTCGCTGCTGCTTCGGACTTGCGGGTCGTGACCAGCGCGACATCGAGTGTCGCAGCGCTGAAGGCCGAGCCGGGGACCCTTTCCAGCGGCGCGCGGATGGGTTCGGCCGCCTGCATGCCGATGGCGGCAAGCAGCAGCACCGCCCAGAGGCGCATGCGCAGAAAGAGACTCGAACCCGATGTCATGGCTATCGGCTAAGGCTCATGAGGCGCGCTGGCAACCCCGACGAAAGTCGGTCAGCGCCGCTCGTAACGCTTGAGGCCGGGCCCCAGGACATTGCCGCTCAACCGCAGGTTGTCTCCGGACCAGTCTGCCACGAAGGCGCTGCCTCGCTCGATTCCCGGGGCGAAGCGGGCATTGTTGCCCTCGATCTCCAGCCCTTCAGAACTGTGGTTGCGGTGTTCGGCGGCAACCGCGACGAAGGCGGAATAGTTTTCCTTGTCGCGGCCCTGCACGAACCAGTTGTCGGCGATCTTGCCGGTCGCGCCGTCGGGCAGGTCGATCATGTAGTTGGTGCCGCGCCCGCGCGAATCGTCGAAGCTGCAATCGAGGATCGCAACGCGCTGGGCACGGCTCTTGGCGTAATGACCACCAGCTCCCGCTTCGAATCGACTGCGGGTGACGATAAGCGCGCCGTAGTTGCCGACGTAGATCGAATGGGCGCATCCGCCGCCGCCCTCGCACGTGCCCAGACGCGTGAAGGTGGACTTGTCGATGACGATCGTGCCCTGCGGATTGTCGCTGGTGAGCAGGCCTTGCTCGCTGTCACGGAACCACGACTGCGTGACCGCGAGATTGCCGCCTTCGAGGCGGATGCCCGAGCCGTTCTTGTCCGCAACCCTGATGTTGGCGAAGACCATGCCTTCGACGGTGGCGCTGCGCCCGCGCAGGACGAGCGCGGCCTTGTCTTCGCAGGCGACGCCTTCGAGGACGGACTGGCCGGGCACTTTCGCCCTGTAGGTGATTTCGCCCTGCGTCTGCACCGCGCAATCGGAAAAGCGCATGGAGGCGAAGAGGATGGTGCCCTTGGCGTTACCGATGGCGTCCACTGCGTCCTGCAGGCGGGCATAGCCGCGGCCGGTTTCGGCAATGGTATAAGGTGCCGTCTGTCCCGCCGATGGGGTGGCGGGCAGGGCCATGGCGGCAAGGGCGGAAGCCGCGGCGGCGAGTCGGGCGATCATGCGCATGGCGACTTGCTAGGCGCCGCCGGTTAAGATCGCGCAAATCTCGGAGAAGCTGAAGTGGTCCGACAGGCTGCGCAGCATATCCTTGGCCAGCTATCCCCGGTTGCTCCGATTGATGTTGAAAGTTGAACGATTCGGTCTTATTAAGGGGTCTGCGGGCCGGGCCCCTCTGGCGCGGCGCAAGCTTGTGTGGAACGCAAAAGTTTCCACCGGGCAGGCGCCACGTGATGTCGGACCGCATCGGATAAAACCGATGCAGGATCCGGAACGCTGATTGAGGTTTCTCCCTACGGTCCGGCTCTCAGGAACCTGGCATTGGCGCATCCGATCGAACCTACAACCTGTTCGATAGGGATATGACATGACCGAACGCATTTTCCGCCTGCTGGAGCGCCAACAGCGCCTCGATGCCCTGCTGCGCCTGGCGCAAGGGCGGCGGTTTGCCGATCCGCACGAGATCGCGCTGCTCAAGAGAATGAAGACGCGGATAAGGGACAGGCTCAGCCGGCATTTGCCCCCCATTGCCGGGCAATTGAGCCTGTAATCCCAGCGCCGGCGCGTAGCCCCCCATTCACGCGCCGGCGCACCCTTTTCCTCGTTAGGACAAGCGCATTTTCATGGAATTTCTTTTTGCAAGCTGGCTGGGTACTCCGGCCTGGTTCTGGCTGGCCTTCGTGGCCATCGTCCTGCTGCTGACCGCTTTCGATCTCGGCTTCCTGCACAAGGAGGACCGGGAAATGGGCATTGCCGAATCCCTCAAGTTGTCGATCTTCTACATCGCGATCGCCATGGTCTTCGGTGCCTGGGTCTGGTTCCAGAAGGGGCCGACTGCGGGCATGGAATACTATACCGGCTACTTCATCGAGAAGGCGCTCTCGATCGACAACGTCTTCGTCATTTCACTTGTCTTCGGCTTCTTCTCGATCGCGCCGAAGTACCAGTACCGTGCGCTCCTGTGGGGCATCCTGGCGGTCATCGTCCTGCGCGGCCTGATGATCGCGGGCGGCGCTGCGATCCTCGCCTCGGCCTACTGGGTCATGTACATCTTCGCCGCCTTCCTGGTGTTCACCGGCGTGAAGATGTTCTTCACCGGAGAGCATGAGCCGGACATCGGCAAGAACCGCGTGATTCGCTGGATTTCCACGCACATGCGCGTGACCAAGGAGCATCACGCGGAGCACTTCTTCGTGAAGGTGCCCGATGCGGCAGGCAAGGTGGCATGGGCGGCGACGCCGCTGTTCCTGGCCCTTGTGGTCATCAACCTCGCCGACCTCGTCTTCGCGGTGGACTCGGTGCCGGCGATCTTCTCGATCACGACCGACACCTTCATCGTCTACACCTCGAACATCATGGCGATTCTGGGCCTGCGCGCGCTCTACTTCGCGCTGGCAGCGATGGTGCACCGCTTCCATTACCTGCAATATGCGCTGGCGGCCGTGCTGGTGTTCATCGGCGGCAAGATCTTCGTGTCCGACTTTTTGATGGGCGGGGCCAAGTTCCCGCCGCTCATCAGCCTTGGCGTAACCGTGGCGCTGATCGCGGGCGGCGTGGTCTGGTCCCTGTGGAAGACGCGCGATGAGGAGCAGGCCGCCTAGAGCATTTTCTAGTCAGGTGGAATCACCTGACGACTCGGAAAATGCGACAAATCAAAAACCTAGAGCGCGCGATCTGATGCAATCAAATCGGGACGCGCTCTAGACGGGGCCTTCCAGTCCCGCGATGATCGCCGCGTGACGGCGGCGGATCTCGTCCACGTCCGGATCGGGAAGCATGGTTGCGGTGAGGTCGGCCAGTGCGCCGGCCTCGCGGACCAGCAGGCCGCGGCGGTGGCTGCCCAGCACCTGCCCCGCAGCGGTTGCCAGGGCGTCCAGCGCGACGAGGGCGGTCAGGCGATTGCTGGCAATCGCCCCGCGCGCGGCCACGAAACCGCGCTGGAGGAAGTGCGCGAAGTCGTTCGTCGGCGGGAAAACCGGGCAATCCGGATCGCCCTCGTTCCATTTCTCCTTGTCGAGGCGCCGTCGTCCGATCTCGGCAGTGGCCGCGCCGAGCCAGTGAATCGCGGTGATCGCGGTGAAGGGATCGTTGATGCCGGGTGAAAGAGCCCGCAGGGCGATTTCCACCAGTTCGTCTATCGAGAACTCCAGGTCCTGCTCCGAAGTGCGCGAGCCGCCAATGGCGAAAGCCTCGCGCACCGAGTGGGCCAGGTGATCGGGCAATCGTCGCTCGCCCGCCAGCACCAGCGGAACGCCGGGATAGACGAAGTCCCCGGGCCGCACCCTGAGGGCGAGCAGGAGCTCGTGCTTACGGGCCAGTTCCACCAGCGTCGTGAACTCTATGAGGCGCACATAGCCGCTTTCGCTTGCCGGAACGGGGGTGCCTGCGGGCAGGGGGCGCACTGGCGGATCCTTATCGCCGCTTTCCTGAAAGCGCCCGTCGATCTCGCGCAGAAGGCGCTCGCCGATGTTCTGCAGCACGGTGTTGATGCGGATGCTCGCAGGGATGTGGTGGAGGAAATAGACAAGCACCGCCACGGCAACGATCATCAGCGCAAAGGCGACGAGAAGCGAGAGCTGCGGCACGAAGCCGGCGCTCGACATCGCTTCGGCAGGAACTGCGCCGATGGCGGCCTCGTCCTGCGAGCGCACGGCGCGCAGCACGGTGATCGCATAGACGAACGTGCCGATGAACGTGGCGAGGCTGAGCTGGTTGCCCTTGTCTTCCATGAAATTGGTCAGCAGGCGCGGGCCGTAGGTGCCGCTGGCATAGGCGACCGCCGCGATCGTGATGGAGAAGACGGTGGAGGCGACGCCGATCATCGAGCCGGACAGGACTGTCAGGATGTTGTTGGCGCCCTCTGGGCGAGCCGGAATGATCCAGTTCGTCTCGCTGAGCCAGCGACTCGCGCCAATGCGGTCGAGGTGGACGAGGACGAGTGCCAGCAGCAGCCCGCCCAGTGCGAAAAGTGCGGGGTAGAACCAGTAGCTTGCCCGGATCGACAGCCAGTTTGAGCGCAGCGTTGCGAGCATCGTGAAGAACCCTCCGCAGGCAATAGAGCGTGAGCGCGCTGCCTGTTCCCTATGCAGGTGCATGGACGGATGCAATTTTTGCCATGTACGGCGGGGCCTGTGCACCGCTAGGGCGCGACGATGGCCACCACCGATACATCTCCCATGCCTCAGCTCCGTCCCGGTCACGACTGGACGGCGCGGCACGTCGCGGCGCTGCTGCTTGCCAATTGTGGGCTGGCACTGGGGCCGTGGCTGGTCCGGCTTGCCGATACGGGGCCGGTCGCGGCAGGGTACTGGCGGCTGATGATCGCAATGCCCTTCGTGTTTCTGCTCAGCCTGCGTGAACCGACCGTGCAGCGCCGGGTTGGCGGCATGGCCCTGTTGATCGTGCTGGGGGCGGGCGTGGCCTTCGCGCTGGACCTGGCCGCGTGGCATGTCGGCATCGTGAGGACCAAGCTGGGCAATGCCTCGCTGTTCGGCAACGGCGGCAGCGTGATCCTGATGGCCTGGGGCCTGATCGCGGCGCGGCGCCGTCCGCACCTGCTGGAACTGGCGGCGATCATTGCAGCGCTGATCGGGGCCGGGCTGCTGATGGGCGGTTCGCTGGAGATCAGCCACGCTAACTTCGTGGGCGACCTGTTTTGCCTCCTCGCGGGTTTCTTCTATGCCGTCTACATCCTCATGCTCAATTCGGTGCGCGGGCGGCTGGGGCAATATTCGCTGCTGTTCAATTCGATGTTCGCCAGCGTGCCGCTGATGCTGCTGATTGCCTGGCTGCTGGGCGAGCAGATCGTGCCGGGTAACTGGACACCCCTGATTGCGCTGGCCTGCACCAGCCAGCTGATCGGGCAGGGCTTCCTCGTGTATTCGCTGCGCCACTTTCCGCCGCTGGTCATCGGCCTTGCGCTGCTGACCCAGCCCGCGATTTCGGCAACGATCGGATGGCTCGCCTTCGGGGAAGCGCTGACGCCGGTCGATGTGATCGGCATGGTCCTTCTCGCCGGGGCGCTTGCCATGGCCAAGGCGGGCGACCGCCCCCCAACTGCAAAGGCATGATCCCTTGGCGCGCCTGATCCTCTTCAACAAGCCGTTCGATGTCCTTTCGCAGTTCACCGACCTGCGTTCGCCCACGCCGCGCGCGACTTTGTCCGATTTCATCGATCTGCCCGGCGTCTATCCCGCAGGCCGGCTGGACCGCGACAGCGAAGGGCTGCTGCTGTTGACCGACGACGGCCGCCTGCAGGCGCGTATCGCCGACCCGAAGTTCAAGCTGGCCAAGACCTACCTCGTGCAGGTCGAGGGAGAGCCTGACGAGGCGAGCCTCGAACGCTTGCGCGGGGGCGTGGCGCTCAAGGACGGGATGACCCGGCCGGCGCAAGTCGAGCCGATCGATGCGCCCGACCTGTGGCCGCGCAATCCGCCGGTTCGGTTCCGCAAGACGGTGCCGGATCGCTGGCTGCGCCTGACGATTCGCGAAGGGCGCAATCGCCAGGTGCGGCGAATGACGGCGGCCGTAGGCCATCCGACCTTGCGCCTTGTGCGCTGGCAGGTCGGCGACTGGACGCTCGATGGCCTCGCTACGGGTCAGTGGCGTGAAGTAACTGTCTGAATTGACCTGAAGTACGGCTGAAGTTGAGAACTCATCGCAACTTTGAGTCTCATCAATAGCCTTTACCTGTTTATTCTCCTCTGTCCGAAGCGGGGACAGTTACCATTCCTGTCTGGCAATCAGCCCGCAAGTTGCTGTAATGCGTATGGAATGGGAAGGGATGTCAAAATTGAACTTGATCCCGCTTTCGTGATCAAGGCTGAGGAACTGGCGGTTCTCAACTATCTCAAGTCGAACCATCCGCGGCCGTTGCTTCTCGAATGGATCAATCGCGGAACAGACCAGAAGATGCAGCGATCGAGCATCGAAATGTTGCTGCGCACGCTCACGCATCATGATGTGTCGCCGAGCGTGGCGCGCCTGCATCATTCATCGGGGCTGCGGGCGACTTTCGCGTCGAGTCAGGATCGAGACGAATTCGCCCAGGCATTCGCCAGTGCACGGGCGGAGATGGGCATGGCCAAGCGCCATCTCGTTGCAGCGCTGTTCGACCGCCGGCGCGATGCCGAGCGCGTCGTCGCTGATCTGCGGGATGCCGGGATTCCGGAAGATTCCATCTCGCTCCTTTGGCGGGCAGGTGATTTCGAGGATGCCGACCAGAGCAGGGTGGCCGGGCACACCAAACGCAGCGTCGCTGCCGCTGCTGCCGGCGGCGGCCTCGCCGGTGCATTGCTGGGCGTCGCGGTCCTTACGATCCCGGGGATCGGTCTGGTTGCGGCTGCGGGTGCCATTGCCGCCAGTTCGTTGTCCTCGGTCGCTGCCGTCAGTGCGATCATCGGTGCAACCGGCGGCGCCATGGCCCGCATGCTGACCGACCAAGACGTCGACGGGCGCGAAGCCAACTACATCGAGCGCCAGATCCGGCAGGGAAAGGTCTTCGTTTCGGTCGATACGCGCATTGCCGAGGGACAGAAGGATCTCGCCCGCCAGATCATCCTGCGCAACGGCGGCAAGACTACCGGCTAACCGACATCGGCCCGGTCGCGCAGTTATCCACGCGTTCATGTGGGCGGAGATTCCATGCCGGGTGGACGCTGACCGGCAGCTTTGGCATGCGGGATGATCATGTGGCACATCTTCCAGTTTCCGCTCTGCCCCTTCAGCCGCAAGGTCAGGCTGCTCATGGCGGAAAAAGGCATTGCCTACGAACTGCAGTCAGCCCGCCCCTGGGAGAACGAAGACCGCCTCTTCGCGATGAACCCGGCCGGACGCACGCCCGTGATCAAGGAAACCGATCGCAACATCGTGCTCTGCGACAGCCGCGCCATCTGCGAGTATTTCGAGGAGACGGTCGACCGTAATCCGCTGATCAGCGGCACGGCCCAGCAGCGCGCCGAGATCCGCCGCCTGATCGCGATGTTCGATGAGAGCTTCTTCAACGACGTCTCCGGTCCGCTGTTGCATGAGCGGATGAAGAAGCGCCTTGTCCTGCGCCAGTCGCCTGACGCCAAGATGCTGCGCGAGGCCATGAAGCTGGCGCACGACTATCTCGACTACATCGATTTCCTGATCGACCACCGGCCCTGGCTTGCCGGCTCGACGATGACGCTGGCCGACCTGACCGCGGCCGCGCAGATCTCCGTTGCCGACTATCTCGGCGGTATCGATTGGTCGAGTCACGAACAATCGCGCGGCTGGTATCTCGTGATGAAGTCGCGTCCCAGCTTCCGTCCGCTGCTCAGCGAGCGCATGGAAGTCATCCAGCCGCCAAGTCACTACGCCGAAGTGGATGCCTGATTATCTGGCCTGATGGCCAGTGCGGCGCAGGCATCCGCCCGCGCCTTGCGGGCACCAGCCCACGCCCCCACNNGTGGGGGCGTGGGCTGGTGCCGCTAGCCAGTCACGGATGTGACTGGCATACTCGACAATTACGCCGCCGACTTGGCGCCGAAGCGGCCGTGCTTGCGGAACTGGGTGGCCCAGCGGTCCAGGAACAGGCCGAGCGGGCGCGGAGATACGCCGAGTTCGGCGATGCCGGGCAGGTCGCCGCTGGCGACGCTTCCAGCCTTGAGCAGCTTGAACTGGTCGCTGGTGATCGGCGCGCCCGGCAGCCAGCCGGTGGCAGAGGCGATCAGTTCGGACACCGAATCGGGCAGGGCGATGAAGCTGCGCGAGCGGCCTTCCGCCTTGGCGATGCGCTGGTTGAGTTCCAGCATGGTGATGACCTCGGGGCCGCCGATCTCGTAAGTCTTGCCGCCGTGCGCGGCGGGGTTGCCCAAGGCATTGGCAATGGCTTCGGCCGCATCGTCCACGAACAGCGGCTGCAGCTTCGCTTCGGGTCCGAACACGGGAAGGGCCGGGAAGGTGCCGATCAGGCGACCGAACATCATGACGAAGTTGTCGTCCGGGCCGAACAGCAGCGAAGGGCGCAGGATCGTCGCGTCCGGAAACTCCGCGCGGACCGCTTCCTCGCCTTCCGCCTTGGTGCGGGCATAGTCGACATCCGAATCGGCATTCCCGCCGATGGCCGAGATGTGGACGAACGCCGATGCGCCGGCGGCCTTGGCCGCAGCGGCGATCGCGCCCGCGCCCTTGCCCTGCAGCGCGTCCAGGTTGCCGGAGAAGGCGCCCACCAGATTCACCACTGCATCCGACCCCGCAAGCGCGGCTGCCAGCGAATCGGGCCTGGTTACATCGACCCGGGCGAACTGCACCTGTCCGAGGTTGCCCAGCGGCTTGATCGCATAGGCTTTCTGCGGATTACGGCTGGCAATGCGCAGGCGCGCGCCGCGGCTCAGCAGTTCCTGGGCGAGGTGACGGCCGACAAATCCGCTGCCTCCAAGGACAGTCACGATCTTACCGGCAAGAGAATCGGTGGGGCGTTGGCTCATGGTCAGGTTTTTCGTCCTTCGAATGCCGCGCGGGGAATGGGGAGGACCCGCGTCGCTACGCATGATTTTTGCCATTGGCATAAGCCCCCCGTCGGGGCAACCGGCCAAACGCTCTTGTTTGCCCAGCCGATCTGGCAGGAAGTGAAAAACAAATGGCATTTGTGGAGCAAAGGGCGTTGACAAGCTTCCGGCCAGCCCGTAGTGGCGCGCTCCTACCTAGCGGGGATCGCAACGCGGCACCCCGCCCGTGCCCAGATGGCGGAATTGGTAGACGCACCGTCTTCAGGTGGCGGCGCTCGCAAGGGCGTGGAGGTTCGAGTCCTCTTCTGGGCACCACTACTCACCTAAGCATTTGAAATGCTTAGGTTTTGAGTGAGAGAAAAGTCTCCAGACCACCTTCCAGCCCACCTTTTGGTGCACGCCATCCCCAGTGCATGTTCGACAAGTGTTCTGGTGGTTGCTACTATACGGTAGTAGTGACGTTAATAGCCTTGCGACTAGAACACTTACCACTCGCAAGGCGGTAAGTGTTTTGGTTTGCTTAACAGCTATAACAATGAAAAAGGGATATTTTGGGATTGGTATATACCAAACCAAAGAGCAGGATAATGTAGGAACGCTTTGGCGCTCAGCGATGAACTTTGGAGCGGACTACATTTTTACAATCGGAGCCCGGTACAAGCGACAGCGGACGGATACTACTAAGACCTGGAGAAACGTACCACTCTTCGAGTATCGAGATTGGAACGATTTCAAAGCCCACATACCGAGGGATGCAGAGTTGGTATTCGTCGAGCAGACGGAGGACTCGAAGCCTCTCGAAACCGCCGCCCACCCGAAGCGCGCAATCTACATTCTTGGAGCCGAGGATTACGGGGTGCCGACCGAGCTGATGCGCGGGCATCAAAAGGTCCAGATTGACACTCCAATGTGCCTCAACGTTGCCTCAGCCGGGAGCATCGTGATGTATGACCGCCACCTCAAGGAGATGCGCGCGAAACCATAGATGTGGAGAAATCAGCCGTCAGGATTGACGGCTTTTTCGTACCCTCATAAAATCGAACGTCAGTGAGTTTCACCTCGCCAGCATGACGGGAAGTTGCACGCAACTTCCCGTCATGCTGGCGAGTGCGGCTTGCGCATTAAAGCGCAAAATATTGCGCGCAAGTCTACGAAAAGTCAATGAATTTTTATTCTTCTGGCTCTGGCGTGTCCGCTTCCGGGTCATGGCTATTCTCGCTTTCATTATGGCGAAAGTGCTGGATGCTTATATCGGTGCGATTATTTCTAGCATTTTCATGCAGTAAGGGCAAGAAAAACCACGAAATTCCGCCGTTTTTGGACCTTCGGATTGCCGTATCTAGTCCACCATCTAGTCCACCATCTAGCCCACCTTCTGGCGTGCGCCACCATGCACTTCCATGAGGTGGCATGAGGAGGTCGCACAAGGAAACTCAATCACTTAGCGGTCAGCATGAGTCGCTATGGTTCGAGTCCCTGTGCTTCTTCTGGGCACCATTTTCCTGAGAAAACAGCAAGTAGCGTGAGCGGGTTTCGGCCCGCTCTTCGCTTTTGCGTGCACAGGGAAAAGGCGCCGGTCACTCGGACCGGCGCCTTCCTGAGTTCAGGTTTGGGCGTATCTTACTTGCGGGCGTCGAGGCTCAGGCGGCCGCCGCCGAGGGCGACGACGTTGAGGAGGCCGCCGGCGATGGCGATGTTCTTGAAGAAGTTCAGGAACTGCATCTGGTCGCCCAGCTGGTTGTGAAAGAGCACTGCGGTCACGACCGAGAACACTGCAAGGAGCAGCGCGATCGCGCGGGTACGGTAGCCGACGATCAGTGCGATGCTGCCGACGATTTCGACAAGGATGGCGGCGATCAGGCCGAGCGTGGGGAAGGGCAGGCCGACCGAGGCAATATAGCCAATCGTGCCGGCGGGGTCGGTGATCTTCGAGGTGCCGGCGAGAATGAAGATGACGGCGATGGCGATGCGTCCGACGAGGGCGAGGACATCGTTGCTCGAGGAGGCGGGACGGGTAGCGGTTTCGATTGCATGTGCAGCCATGGGAATTCTCCGAGATTTTCGTAGCGAGCCCCTGTGGCTCGTTGTGAGCCCCTATCTATGGTGCAACGGGTGTCCGAAGAATTGGGATAAAACCGATCCAGATGTTCGGCTTTTTCGAATGCGGAGACACTGCCCCGTGGTTTTGAACTGGACGCGGCTCAATCGGTGACGTCGGACCACCCGTGGATCTCGGTCATGACGAAAGGCACGGGATTGCCCATTCCATCCCTCGCGGGCTTGAAGCGGAAGCGCTCGGTGATTGTGCGGCAGGTGTGCGCGTCGAGTTCAGGGCGTCCGCTCGAGACGAGAATGCGGCACTGGCAGGCGTGACCGTCCACGCCGATGCGGTAGCGCAAGGTCAACTCGGCTCCCTCTCGCGATTGCCTGAGATCCCGCGGGAGATCAGAGAAATGGAGCTTGCCGCTGACCTGCCGGGGAAGCGTGGCCGGCCGACGGTAGCCGTTACCGCTGCCATATCCCTTTCCTGCAAAGCCGTCACCCGATCCGGTGCCGCTGCCGCCCGATCCCAGACCGGGGCCATCGCGATCGGACGCGCCTTCATTTGCGGCCTTGCCGCTGTCAGGTTCGGGCGCGGCAATCAGCGGCGGCTCCGAAAGAGGAGGCCTGAGTGTCTGCGGGGCGACGACGGGGCTGGCCTTCGCACCGTGATCGGGCGGTGACGTGGCTCCCCGGTCCGCCTGCGCAGGGTCTGGGGCAGGAGTGGGAGAGGGGCTGGGCGTTTGCCTTGGCTTGGGCTTTTCAGGAAGTTCGCGGATCGGAAGTACAGCTTCCAATGCGGCAGGCAAGGAGGGCAGGGGCAAGCTGACGGCAAGGCCGGTCACAAGCGCTGCCAGTCCGCCGGCTACGATCGTGGCGGCGGCCAGTGCGGCGAACGTTCGTTCTCGGCGCGGGGCGTACATGACGGCTTTCCTGATCGGCTTCCTTATCATTTGGAACGAGGCAGCCCCTCGATCAGTTTCGTCTTCCGAAGCGATACCATGACGGGCGTCACCTCAAGTTGTCGATGCGATGAGCCGTTGTTGACTGTCAGGAACCAAGCGCTTGCCGGCCCGTTGAACAAGTCGATCAGACAATTATCGGAGACGGAAAAATGACATTGATCCTTGTTCTACTTGTCGGCGGTGTAATTGGCTGGCTGGCAAGCATTCTCATGCGTACCGACGCGCAGCAGGGCATTCTGCTCAATATTGTTGTCGGTATCGTCGGTTCGCTGATCGCTGGTTTCATCATTACGCCATTGATTGGCGGAGCGCCAATTACCAGCGGTTCGTTCGACCTTCTTTCGCTCTTCGTCTCGTTCCTGGGTGCGGTCGTTCTGCTGGCGATCGTTAATCTCTTCCGTCGCGGTTCGGTCCGCTAAGAAGCTGGGTCAAGACCAGGTGCGACGCGCTCCGGGATCGGCCCGGAGCGCGTCGGCGCATGTCCGAAGCGTGCGCGCCAGGCCTAAAAAAGTCGGGCGGAAAAGTGAAAATGTCGCGTTTATATGCTTGAATTACCGGACTTGAGACCAGACATAGCCCCCCGTATCCATCGGCACCCCCGGCACCAGTCCGCGCGGGTGCCTTCACCAAGCAATTGACAACCGGAACAGGAAGAATTGCCATGACCATTGCCCTCATGCCGCTGCCTTACGCACAGGATGCGCTCGAGCCGCACATCTCAGCCAAGACCCTCGAGATTCATCATGGCGCTCACCACAAGACCTACGTCGACAAGCTGAATGCTGCCATCGAGGGTACCGACAATGCAGGAAAGTCGGTTGAAGAAATCACCAAGTCGGCTTCGGGCCCGCTCTTCAACAATGCTGCCCAGGTATACAATCACGGCTTCTACTGGCACTCGCTGAGCCCCGAGAAGACGGAGCCCAGCGAAAGCCTCGCAACCGCCATCAAGAACGACTTCGGTTCGATGGACGCATTGCTCGAGGCGCTGACCAACGAAGCGGTCAACCACTTCGCGTCCGGCTGGGCCTGGCTCGTCGTCGATGGCGGCAAGCTCAAGGTCATTTCGACCCACGACGCCGCGACCGCGATCACCTCGGACGTGAACCCGCTGCTCACCATCGACGTGTGGGAGCATGCCTACTACATCGACCAGATGAACAAGCGCCCGGCCTATGTGAAGGCGGTTCTGGAGAATCTGATCAACTGGAAGTTCGCGTCGGACAACTTCGACCGCGGCACTGCCTGGAATTACCCGGCTTGAGATTGGTTATCGCGCCTGCCACGCCTTGAGCGGCAGGCGCGAGACCAGCGTGATGAACAAGAAAGCCACCCTCGCGAGGGTGGCTTTTTTTGTCTGCAATCGAGGAGAGCGGCCTTGCCCAGGAAGTCAGCCCGAACGGCGGGCCCGGGGTTCGGCCGTCAACTCCGGCTCGCCATCGAGCATCCGTGCAAGATCCGTGCGCGCACGCGCGACCCGGCTCTTCATGGTGCCGATCGGACAGCCCGCAATTTCGGCGGCTTCTTCATAGCTGAAACCCGACGCGCCGATCAGCAGCACCGCCTCGCGCCGTTCAGGAGCCAGCTTCTGCAGGGCGTCTTCCATGTCCGAGAGATGCAGCGGGCCTTCCTGGTCAGCCTCCATCACCAGCATGCGCTCTGCCGCGCCTTCGTCGAGGTCGGTGCTTCGTTTGGAGCGGCGCAGCTCCGAAAGGTAGTGATTGCGCAGGATAGCGAAGGTCCACGCTCGCATGTTCGTGCCGGGGGTATAGCGTTCGCGGGCCGTCCACGCCTTGATCGCCGCTTCCTGCACGAGGTCGTCGGCAAAGTCAGGGCGACCGGAAAGGCCGCGAGCAAAGGCGCGAAGGTGGGGCAGGACAGAGAGCAATTCCAGGCGGAATGCTTCGTCGGCGGCGTTATGCTCCGTCCGGTCAGGCATCGCCGCCGCCGTCGAGCTTCTTGAGGAGATCCTTGAAGCTGTCCGGAAGCGGTTCGTCCACCACGGAGTTATAAAGCTTCCTCAGCCCACCGGCCCATCCGGGTTCATCCCCCCGTCCGGATGCCGGCGGCATCGCGGGAATTGCTCCCGGTTCGCCTTTACCTTTGGGCTGATTCAACACTAACTCCTATACCCTGTGACTTTTGGCGGATTTGTGCGGGGCGGGTCAAGGCCGAGGTCGCTGTCGCGATCGGCCTGTCTCGTAACGACACCAAATGTTGCCGAAGTCTGCGCAATTTACTTCTACAGCAGTGGAACCATTGACTGCGCGTGTGGTTCCCTCGAATGAAACAGAGTCGAATGAGTGTTGCGAGATAGCGCGTCGGGTCGCGTTGGCGCGTTTTCAAAGGGCCGGGAATTGCGGGGTGATTGACCAGGCTTTGCTGGACAGAGTGAAGAAGCAGGCGTGGTTTCACAAGTTTCCGCGTGGCTGGCCCTTCCTGCTTTTCCTGATTGCCAGCATCACGACCGCGGTGTCCGTCATGGCGATAGAGCGCGCCGACCGGCTGACCCGGCAGGTCGAGCTCGACCGCAATCTGACAGAGATATCATCTGCCCTGCAGCGCCGTGTCACCGAGAATATGGCACTCCTGCGTGCCGGTGCCGCGCTCTTTGCCTCGCAGAGCGAGGTCGATCCCGAACAGTTCAAGGAGTTTGCCAAGGATCTGCAGGGCAACGGCAGCCTTTACGGCTCGCTTGGCATGGGCTGGGCGCCGCTCGTACCGGTCGACAACCTGCCCTTCATCGAGGTCGCCCAGCAGGAGAACGGCCGGCTCGATTTCATCGTCCACCCCCGTCCGGAACCCGGGCAGGAGTATTCGACCCCGATCGTGTACCTTGAGCCCATGTCGCGGGTGAACCGCACCGCTGTCGCCTTCGACATGTTCTCCGAACCGGTTCGCAGGTCCGCGATGGAAAAGGCGATGAAGCTGGGCAAGCCGGTCGCCTCGGGTAAGGTCCATCTCGTGCAGGACAGGGGCGATCTCGATGCCGCAGGCTTCCTGATCTACATGCCGGTGATCATCAAGCAGGGCCGGGGCCGCGGCGTGAAGGGCTTCGTCTACAGTCCGTTCCGGGCCGATACCTTTCTCTCTTCGGCCAGCGAACTCTACCGCAACGATCGCATCGAAGTGGCCATCTACGATGATCATGTGTCGCCGGAAACCCTGTTGGCCGACCGGCGGGCCGAAGGTACGAGCGGGCCGACGATGGAGCGGCGCATCGACGTCGGCAGCCATTCCTGGGTGGTACAGGTAAGCGACAAGCAGGCGGGCCTGCTTTCTCCGCTTTCGCGCATAACCCTGTTCTTCGGCGCACTCGCTTCGCTGATGGTCATGGCGATCGGTCGCTTCATCACCAAGCGCGCGGCAGAGGATCGCCGGGTGCTCGAATGGCTTACCAGCCAGGCTTCGATCCGCGATTCCCTGACCCGAGAGCTCAATCATCGGGTAAAGAACACACTGGCCAACGTGCTGTCGATCGCGGCGCTGACCCGCCGCCGTTCAAGCGACATCGACGATTTCACCGAGAGCCTGACTGCCCGCATACGCGCGCTTTCGGCGACGCATGACCTGCTTTCCCGTTCTGACTGGAGCAACGCCGCGCTCGAGGACATCGTGCGCTCCGAACTTGCGCCTTACATGGAAGGCAACGAAAGCCACGTCGAGATGGCGGGGCCGGACATCAAGCTGGCTCCGAACGACGCGATGTCCCTGGGTCTGGCGATCCACGAACTGGCAACCAATGCGGCCAAGTACGGGGCCCTGAGCACGCCGAACGGGCGCATCCACATCGATTGGAAGCTGATCTCGCCACATCTGGTTGAGCTGTTCTGGCGCGAGGAGGGCGGTCCCCCGGTCGAGGCGCCCGCGAAGCGCGGCTTCGGGCGCGACCTGATCGAGAAGATCGTGGCCCACGAGCTCAAGTCCGAAGTCGATCTGCAGTTCAACCGCGGGGGCGTCGAATGTACGCTCAAGGTTCCGGTGCGAGCCTCGCGTGAATTCGCCCTGCGCTCTCAGCAGCAGGGTTGATCGCGGGCAGCCGGGGCCAGTCAAGCCTCTTTACGCAAGAGAAACCCCTCCTGAAATGAGGAGGGGTCGTTCCTGAGGCCGATGCGCTCTGGCGGCGGGCGTCAGGCCAGCGGCTTGCTAGACCCGAAAAAGAGAGCCTGGCTGATCGCAGCGCGTACGGTGGCTTCCTGGAACGGCTTGGTGACCAGATAGGTCGGCTCGGGCCTTTCGCCGGTCAGCAGGCGCTCGGGATAGGCGGTGATGAATATCACCGGCACGTCGGCGAACTTGAGCAGATCCTCGACCGCATCGATGCCCGAGCTGCCGTCCGCGAGCTGGATGTCCGCCAGGACGAGGCCGGCCGGGTGACGTTCGAAGATCTCGACCGCCTGGGAATGGGTGGCGGCCGTGCCAACGACCTTGTGGCCCAGTTCCGACACGAGACCTTCGAGCTGCATCGAGATGAGCGGCTCATCCTCGATGATCAGCACTTCGGTGGCGCTTTCGGCATCGATCTCTGCGATCGCCTGGTCGACGAGCACGTCCACGTCGACGGGCGAGACGCCCAGGATGCTGGCGGTATCGTCGCGCGAGAAATCCTCGACCGTCGTCAGCAGCAAGGCCTGCCTATGCGTCGGTGCGATCCGGGCGAGACGGGTCTGGGCCGCCTGCTCATGGCGTTCGCCCGCGCCGACCAGGCCTTGCTGCTCGACGTGGCCGGTCGACCAGATGCGGGTGAATGCGCCATAGAGGGCAGCGCGGCTTGCCGCGATTTCGTCGCGCAGGGCGTTGTCGGCCAGAGCGGCTTCCAGCGTCGCGCGTACGTAAGTGTCGCCCGACTGCTGCGACCCGGTCAGCGCACGCGCATAGCGGCGCAAGTAGGGAAGGTTGGTGGCAATCTGGTCTGAGACGGACATTCGCATACCTCGGCAATGGGAACATTTTCCCGTGTGGTGCAAGAATAGATCTTTGACGCCTTCTTGACTGGTTCAAAGGTCTGACGGGGCAGGTCGACAAGGGCAACCGGAAAATTTTTTTCGATTTGACTCATTTTCGGGAACTCTTTCGGTTCCTCCACGTTTGCGCAGTATCACCACTGGCTCCCCACCTCCCCCCGCAACCCGGTGGTGACCCGATCCCGGAGGCCTTCGTTCACCACAGCGTGAACGGAGGCCTCAATGTTTTAAAGGCATGGTTGTTCCCGGCAAGACGCGGAATATTTCTCGGCGCCTTGCTTTTTTGCAAGCGCGACTAACTGCCATAATTTGCTATTTTTCAATCACATATGTGCGGTAAAGCTGCCGCTTACGTGGCCTGCATCCCGCTTTCGGGAACTTTCGCGCTTCGGCTGGCGTTGGTTTGCTGAGAGACAATGATGGAGGGTCCAGTAATGTCAGAAGCAGCCCAAGCAGGGAGCGCTCCCGAGCAAGAGACTGCCACGGCACTCAACGACCGTGATTTCAAACGTGCCCTGGCCGAAGTCGCCCCGCACCTGCGTGCCTTCGGGCGCGGTCTGTGCGGATGCCGCGACCGGGCTGACGATCTGGCGCAGGAAGCGATGCTGCGGGCATGGGCGGCACGCGACCGCTATGCGGCAGGCACCAATTTCAAGGCATGGATCTTCACGATCCTGCGCAACCACTTCTACAGCGAAGCGCGTCGCGCCCGCTTCCATGGCGATTATGACGAAGTGGCGGCCGAGCGCATCCTTCGCGCACCAGCCACGCAGGAAAGCTCCGTCGAGCTGGGCGATGTCCTGCGCGCCCTTACCGCCATTCCCGAATCTTATCGCGAAGCGCTGATCCTGGTTGCTGCCGGCAACCTGTCCTATGAGGAAATCGCCGGGATTTGCGATATCGCCCTGGGGACGGTGAAGAGCCGCATCTGCCGCGCGCGCGCCATGCTCGCCAATGTCATCGAATCCGGCCAGCTTCCGGACGCGCGCCACGATTTCGTTCTGAAGGGCGATGCCATCGACGCGTTCTTCGAAGAGCTGGTCAAGATTGCGAATGCGGATGACGTTGAAAGTCTTGCCGCCTGAAGAGGAAAGCCTGACCGTGGGCGCCAGTTTACCAGATTCTGCCAAGGTCCTGATCGTCGAGGATGAATTCCTGCTCGCTTTGCAGTTGGAAGACATTCTCGCCGATGGTGGCTACGCGGTTCTCGGAACAGTTCCCGATACGGCATCGCTTGCCAAGCTGGGTGAGGCCCCCGACATTGCGCTGGTAGACCTGAACCTGCGTGACGGACTGACCGGCCCGGCAATCGCCCGCGAGCTTGCCGGACGTTATGGCGCCCGCGTTATCTACGTTACGGCCAATCCGGCGCAGATCGACATGCCGGCCGATACGGCCGTGGGGATCGTCCAGAAGCCGTTTTCGCGCCAGAGCATATTGGCAGCGATCACTTATGCGCTCGCTGGATGCCCGGAGGCCGGGCGACCGCGCGAACTCGAACCCCTGCGACAGGTTTGACCCACCTGGTGGAAAGAGTGCCGGGATGAGCGATTTCTGGTTGCAGGCAATGCAATATTATGGCGCCGCCGCGGGTACGCTGGCGGCGCTGATCGTTTCACTCAACCTCGGCCGGAAGTGGACTGGTGCTGGCTTCGTAATCTTTGTGACCAGTTCGATGGCACTGATTGGATGGGGTTTCCTCGACGACGACGCGGCCGGGATAGGCACGCAGAACCTCGTCCTCTTCGTCATCAATTGTATCGGGGTATGGCGTTACCTGCTCTCGCGCCGAAGCGACCGCGCCGATCCGGCGCAAGGCTGAAGTCCCGAGATTCCCGGCTTCAATATCAGCTTTGGTTCTGCAGGACGGGCTCGTGCAAGCTGCCGGGTACAGCTACGGCTAATGGCAAGGGACGCGAGAAGCGCACGTTCCCGCGTCCCCCTTGTTCGCGGTGTGAGGGATCAGACCGCGCCAAGCACGTGATCGCCGGCCTGCGAGGGATCGATGGGGCGACCGGTGAGCAGATTGAATGCACCCTTGACGCCGATATGCGCCGTCCAGACTTCCGCGTCGTCGATATCGAACCGCAGCATGATGACGTTGGGGTCGTCCTTGCCGTTGGGAAACCAGGCTTCGGTCGCGTGACTCCAATGCTTGGTGCGCACGGCGGGGTCGGTTTCCTCTACCAGCAGGCCGGAAAGCGAAGCGAAGACATCGTGCCGCAGCGTGGCGACCTGGCCCATGGCCTTGCCGCCCCGGGCGATGCGATTTCCGCGCTTGGCGAAGAACCAGATTGCGTGATGCGCTTCCTTGTCCAGCTGCGCCGTCATCGGCTCGGCGTGACCGGCGGCCTCGTTCAGACGCATCATGACCACGGGGCTGGAATGGAAGGCGTTCCAGAACGTCTTGCGGATTTCCCGATCCATCTGCTTTTCCATGTCACCTCTCCTCGGATTATGTCGATTCAACGCGCCGGGGCCGCATGCGTTCCCCGAAAGCGCAAAGGGCCCTCCCGACGCGGCTGGCAGCGGGAGAGCCCTTTTCTGGCCTGCGTTAATGGACGCGTGCAGCAGGCATGCGATACGGCATCGAGTGTTTATTCGCGCTCGTCGCCAGGTCCGTCCTTGGCGGCCATTTCCAGTTCCTTCGGCTTGCGCTTCTCGAAGATGGCGGCGATCTTCCTTTCTTCCTCTGCAGGCAGGTCCTTGGCGGCCGCAGGGAACATGTCTTCCTCCTCCTCGTCGATGTGGTGGAGGTAGCGGTGGCGCATGTCCTTGAACTTGGTGAGCCAGGCGCCCGAGCTCATGTCGGTGTCCATCAGTTCGGCAAGGAAGTCATCGATTTCCTTGTGCTCGGAAACCGAGTGACGGGCTTCGTCGCGCAAATCGGGATCGGCCAGCATCGTGGCGTAAAGCGATTCTTCTTCGGCGGCGGCATGGGCCTGCAGTTCCAGGCGCAGCTCCTCGAACAGCGCGCGGCGTTCGTTGGAATCGCCCTGCGTTTCGCCCAGTTGCTCGAGCATCTTGCGATGACGGTCGTGGTCTGCCTTGAGGTCCTGGAATATGCGTGCGTCTGCCATGGATCAGTCCTTGCATCTGTGTGGCGCAGAGTGGCGTGGAATTTCCGCGCTTGCCTGGACTGGAAACGACCGAACCTCGGGAGATGTTCCCTTGTAAGGGCGGGCCGGCGGTCAGTGGTCGCGAGAACACCGCACCTTGCCGATCGCCTTTTGTCCCCGATCAGTTCCTACCGGCCTCTTCCTTGCTGGCCGTGCGACCCTGCAGGAGCCTGGCGATCGCGGAGCGGACTTCGCGTTCGCCATAAGGCTTGGTGACCACCGGGACCCCCTTGAACGCGCCGGCCTGCAGCGAGCGTTCGCCGTAGCCGGACGCGAAGATAAAGGGCACGCTGCGTTCCTGCAGCGCTTCGGCGATGGACTCGCTGGTGTCCTTGCCCAGGTTGATATCGAGCATGGCGAAAGCGATCTTAACGTCCTCGATCGTCTCGAGCGCAGCCGATACCGAACCCGCGATGCGGCAGTCGGTAAAGCCGAAAGAGCGCAACACGTCCTCGGCCTCCATGGCGATGATGACGTTGTCTTCGACGATTAGCGCGGTGCCGCTCATGAGATGTCCTGCCATGTCGGTCGCCGAAGGCGGCTCTCCTTGTATTTCTCGCGGCGCGGCCGAAGGTGTAGCGAAACTCGAAACGTGATCGGGTGGGATCAGGAACATCGCGCGCAGGCCATCCTTGGGATAGACCAACGATGCCGAGCCCCCCAGCTCGTGCGGAATGGTGCGCTCGATGATCGTCGAGCCGAAACCGCGCCTTGTCGGCTCGGCCACGGGCGGGCCGCCGCTTTCGCGCCAGTTGATCTCCAGCGAACCGTCGTCGCCATGGCTGAGCATGATGTTCACCGTGCCCGACGAATCCGACAGTGCACCGTACTTGCACGAATTGGTCATCAGTTCGTGCACGACCAGGGCAAGCGTGGTGAAGGCGCCGGGAGCGATCAGTGCATCGGGGCCGTCGATGACGACCCGATTGGCGCTGTTGGAAGCATAGGCGGCGGTCTCGGTGCGGATCAGTTCGTAGATGGAAGACGGCGACCAGTCGGTCATCGTCACCTGATCGTGTGCGCGGGCGAGGGCATGAATGCGGCTGCCGACTATCTCGGCGAACTCGTCGATCGAGCGCGCCCCTTCCTTGCTCTGGGAGACGAGGCCACGGATCAGGTTGAGGATGTTGCGCACGCGGTGGTTGAGTTCGGCGATCAGCATGTCCTGCTGCTGGCTTGCCTGCTTGCGCTCGACGTTGGCGGCATCGGCGAGGCGCAGGACGACCTCAAGCAGGGTGATGCGCAGCGATTCCGCGGCAGAACTCTCCTCCGAGGTCCAGGGGCGCGAATAGCCGCGACGTTCCTCCTTCCAGATCTCGAAGCTCTTGCGCGGGGTCAGGCGCACGCCATTGGGGCCGAGTTCGACCGCCTTTTCGGGATTGCCAGCCCAGTTGACCTGCCTCAGCTGTTCCTTGCGAAACAGTACGATGTAGTCGCGCGGGGTGCGCGATACCGGAAGCGTCAGAAGACCTGCGGCCTTGTCAGCCCATTCGCGGGCGGGTTCGAAGATCGCGGCAATATTGTCGGTCGACCAGACCGTGCTCGCGCCGGTTGTGTTGAGGAAGCGGGCCAGTTCGATGAACTGTTCCTTGTCGGGCGCATCGCCGTAGGCAATGAACTGGCCGTCGACGTAGCCGATGACGCCGTCGAAATCGATCACGCGCCCGATCGATTCGGTGAATTCGCCGAAGGCTTCGAGCAGGGTCCCGCCGCCAGCCACGCGCGACATGATCTCATCATGCAGACGCATCGAATCGGCGCGCTTTTCCAGTGTGAAGTCGGTTTCCTTCTGGTCGAGCAGATAGGCGAAGAATTCACCGAAGAGCTCGCTCGCGGTGCGTACCGAATACGACAGCACCAGGGGCGAGTAGTGGTGGCAGGCGATCAGGCCCCACAACTTGCCCCGGCGCATGATCGACACCGACATGGACGCCTTGACGCCCATGTTGCGCAAGTATTCGATATGAATGGGCGATACGGCGCGCAGACCCGACATCGAAAGGTCCAGCGGATCGCCGTTGGGACCGCAGGTGGGATGGATCGGCACCGTCGGATCGTCGACATTGCTGATGATGCGCAGCATGTTGCGCGCGTAGAGGCGCCGTGCCTGGGCGGGAATGTCCGAAGCGGGGAAGTGCAGTCCCTTGAAGCTGTCGACCATGCCGTTGAGGCTTTCTGCCACCACTTCGCCGGCACCGTCGCCCTCGAAGCGATAGACCATGACGCGGTCGAAGCCGGTCAATCCGCGCAAGTGCCGCGCGGCGCTGGCGCAAAGCTGCTCGATCGTGGCGGAATCGCGCAGGCGATCGATCATCGGGCGCACGTAACTGACGTAGTCGCGGCGACGGCCGCCCTCATGCGGCTCGATTTCGAGAATGTAGGAACGGCCCGACTGATGGATGGCGGTATCGAACAGCCGACCGTCGCCCAGCAGGTCGACTTCGAAGATGCGCTCCACCGAGTTGGCGCCGTTCAGGATCTGCAGGCGCGTGCGGATGTCGTGCAGGGCGCTGCCTGACAGGAAGTCCTTGGCCATGAGGCCGACCAGATCGCGTGGGTGTTTTCCGAAAAGCTCTTCGCAATTGAGCGAGGCATGGTTGATGATCCAGTCGCTGGAGAACGACAGGAGC
This sequence comes from Novosphingobium sp. PY1, assembly GCF_017312445.1. Lineage (NCBI taxonomy): Bacteria > Pseudomonadati > Pseudomonadota > Alphaproteobacteria > Sphingomonadales > Sphingomonadaceae > Novosphingobium > Novosphingobium sp. PY1. Next base: position 217,205 of record NZ_BLTI01000001.1, read on the forward strand.
CAACCGAAGCTCTGTATCCGGCCGATTACGTGAATGGGTTCCAGGTCACAGGTGGTAAGGTCCACCTGATGTGTGTCGTCAGCCATCAGCCCCCGTTTCTATTGTGTTCTTTCGGCCTGCACTGACGGCGAACGCGCTGGCGAATGATGAAAAAGCGGCCAACGCGGCGGCCGTGACGGCCTCGCGTTCACCTTGATCGAATGTCCGGCCCTTGAGCCAGGGCATCAGTGTCTTCCAGACGGCATGACCACTTTCGTCTTCCATGTATCTGCCTGGAGTGGCCGAAGTGGATTGCTCGCCCCAGTAACCCTGCTTGCGAAGAACCGCCATGCCGAGCCGGGAGCCGGCAACGACATAGCCCACGCCGACTGGCGCAGACGGTGCCTGAAGCGCCGGATCGACCGCCAGCTGCGGCAGGTCGTCCGGATCGTCGCCCAGGGATCTGAGGTCTTCGCTCAGCATCGCCGGGTAATCCGGGCAATTCATGCCCAGTTCGCTCTCGACGAAGTTGCGGAAGACGGGGAAAAGGGGCCCCAGGCCGATCGCATGGGCGCTGAGAAACCGGGCCAGACCGTCCCTCTCGGAAAGGTCCAGCGCGCCGAATGCACCGTCCAGTCGGGCATGAGCCTGCGCAGTTGCTGCGCGTAATTCCGCCAGCATATCAGGTGCTTCAGCATTATTCATAGCGGCGCACATAGTGGACTCGACTTTCGGGGCGAAGACATTTGCAGAGACAGGGGGCACCCCATCGGTGTGGTTGAATTCGTAAATCTGCGAAATGTTCCTGCGTAACTCTCTAACAGCATCTTGCTGCCCCGTCTGTTCACTACCGCACGCTTGCCGCGGGAACATTGCGCAGCCCTTGGTGTTCACACTTGCGAACCTGCTGCGAGGTGTCTGCGACGGACGGGAGACGATGACGGCTACAATCACACATGGGGGCAGTAGTCTGCTTTCGGCCCTGCGGTCCGAGGATCGCGACTTACTCGATTCCCGCCTGGAAGAGTGCAGTTTCAGCTCCGGGCACGTGATCTACGATCCGGGCGATAACGTCGAATTTTGCTATTTTCCTCTGGGCTCAGCGCTGTGTTCCTATTTCGTCGAGCTGGACTGCGGCGTTGCGGTGGAAACCGTACTGATCGGCCGCGAAGGGGCGCTGGGCGGAGTCGTCAGTGCAGGCAGCCTGCCTTCCTATGCCCGCGCCAATGTCCTGCACGGCGGGCGCTTCCTGCGAATCGACTTGCGCGACCTCGAACGTCTCAAGCGGGAATCCTATGCGATTGCGCATCTCTTCGCCCGCTATGCCGATTGCCTGATGGCGCAGGTGTTCCAGTCGATCGCCTGCAACGCTGTCCACACCATCGAGCATCGCGCTGCGAAATGGCTCTCGGCGGCGGTGGAACGGACTGGCAGCCATGATGTGACGATGACGCAGGAACAACTCGCCTCGATGATGGGAATTGGCCGCAGCTATGCGAGCCGGGTCCTGCAGCGCTTCAAGCGCGACGGCATGCTGCGCACCCGACGCGGTGGGATAGAGGTGCTCGACCCCGAAGCGCTCGCCTCACGCGCGTGCACCTGCAACAAGCAGGTGGCCGGCCATTTCGACAAGGTTCTCGCCGGCGTCTATCCCGCACAATGAGCGCCGTGCCGCAGTCGGCGGCAGCTGCGCCTTTTGACAGTGCGCCTTCCCGGTCGGCTTGCCTTACGATTGCGCGAAGCGCGCGTTGCGGCACGCATGCGGGACAGAATGGGAAAGGACAGCTTCAATGCGTATCATCGTGGCCGGATGGCTTCGCTTCGGTGGCGGCGACGTCTGCGCGCAAGTCGTGCGCGGCGGGGCGCATCTCATTGCCCAGAGCCGCGAAGAGCAAGGCTGCGTCGCCTACAACTGGTCGGTCGATCCACTCGAGGAAGGGCTGATGCACGTCTACGAGGAGTGGGAGAGCGAACGCGATCTCCTGCGACACTTCAGGCACAGCTCCTATCTCGAAATGCGCGGACACCTGGAATCGTTTCAGCTGAGCGCCTTCGACATCAAGCTCTACTCGGTGGCCGGCACCGAGCCGGTCTATAGCGATACCGGTGAGCCGCGCTCGACCCTGTTCGGCGTGAGCCTCGACTGATGGGCCGGCTGCAGGACAAGGTGGCGCTGGTCACCGGGGGTGCGTCGGGCATCGGTGAAGCCATGGTCCGGCGGTTCGTTGCCGAAGGCGCCAGGGTCTGGCTCGCGGATCTCGACGAGAAGGAGGGCAAGCGCATTGCAGGCGAAGCCGGCGCCACCTTCGTGCGCCTCGATGTGGCCAGCGAGGCGGGCTGGGCCGAAGTCATGGGCCGGGTCCTTGGCCGCGATGGCCGCCTTGAAGTGCTATGCAACAATGCCGGGATCGTCCTCAACAAGCCGATCGACCAAACCGACCTGGCAGGGTGGGAAAGGATCATGGCGGTCAATGTCACCGGGCCGATGCTGGGTTGCCGTGCCGCGATTGCGGCCATGCGCGACCTGCCTGAAGGGCGTTGCGGATCGATCGTCAACACGGCCTCGACCACCTCGCTGCTCGGCCTTGCCTTCGATTCCGCCTATACGACGTCGAAACATGCCGTGGTCGGCCTTACCCGCTCGATCGCGGCCTGGTGCGCGCAGGAGAAGCTGCCGATCCGCTGCAATACGCTCCACCCGGGAACGACGCTCACCGCAATCCTTTCCGGACACATCGCCGCTGCGCCCGAACTCAAGGACGTGTTCGACGCAATGTCGCCGTTGGGACGCATGGCCGACCCGGCCGAGATCGCGAACCTCGCGCTGTTTCTGGCATCCGACGAAAGCAGCTATTGCACGGGCGGCATGTTTGTCGCCGACGGCGGCCTCACCGCCACGCACCCGGCGATGTAAGGCAGGCTCAGTCCCGTGCCTCGGGCGAGGCGACCCAGCGGATCGCGTTTTCCACCAGTCGGCGATAGACCGGATTGTCGTAAGTCGTCCGGTCGTCGCCCGGCTGGAGGTAGACCACCGGGCTGTTTCCCGACTTCAGCGTCCAGCCGATGAGGTCGCTGCCCGGCTCATGTTCCCAGCCCTGATTGTCGAACATGCGCCCTTCCATCGCGGCGGTTGCCGAGTGGAAGCCGTCGCGATCGAAGCGGTGATCGGCGCGCAGCAGCGGGGTCACGGAATCGGTGAAAATTTCGGCAAGGTAGAGTTCGTCCTTCATTGCGAAGCTGGCGGGAATGCCAGCCATCACCGGATGCGCGGTGGCGGTGACTTGCGCCGTGTACTCCACGCCGTGCCGATAGCCGGAATCGGGACGAAGCTGCCCGCGAACCTCGCGCGAGCGATATAGAAAAGTGCCGCCCAGCGCTTCGGCATAGTCGGGAAAGGCGGGCCATCCGGCCAATGCATGGTGCAGCGCGACGATGCCTTTGCCCTCTTCGAGCAGGGCGCGAAAGCCCTCCCGGAAAGCGTGTCCGGGGTCGATGAGGGCAGGCGGCTCGTGCGGCGCGTCGAAGTCGAGACCCGGCATGTCGTAGAGGACCAGGGCATCGTAAGGCGCCAACCCCTGCGGGTTCATGAGCTGCGAGGCAGCGGGTTGATCGACCATGGTTGCCGCAATTCCTTCCATGTCCTGGAAGATCGCATCGAACGCTGTGCGGTCGAAGGGATGCCCGCGCACTGCCACGAGGACCTGCAGCGGCGCGGAATAGCGGATCGTCGGCATCGGCACTCTCTTCTTCCGGGGCGATCCGCGCTGTCCCCGGCGGATTCGCTAGACCCATGTCCTAGCGCCGGCGCGCACAAGGCCCCACTGGCAAAAGTCCGGGGCGATCGGGTCCTTCACAGGGTACTGGTCATCGCGCCAAACTCGTGTTAGCCTTCAGCATTCACTGGATAATAAGTCCGGGAACTGGATGAGAGCTCCGGGAGAGGTTGATATGACGCTATTGGATTCCATCGGGAATCGCATTTGCATGGCAAGCAGCTGGCTCGGCGTTGCCTATATCCTGTACTGGCACCTGATGCGCTGACGGGCGCGGCGCAAGCCGCGGTTTCTCAAGCTTTCTGAGCGGGCATCGGTTATTTGAGGCCTCCGCCAAGAGCGCGGTAAAGCTCTATGGCATTCGCGCCGCGCACTAATCGCGTGGCTATCAGGGACTGCTCGGCCGCGTAGTAGCTGCGCTGCGAATCGAGAGTGGTCAGGAAATTATCCACCCCCTTGCTGAAACGCGCCTGCGACAGTCGGTTGGCGACTTGCGCATTGTCGCGCAGTGAAACCTGCGCATCGAGCTGCTCGTCGATGGTGCCTCGCCGCGCGAGTGCGTCGGCGACTTCGCGAAACGCGGTCTGCACGCTCTTCTCGTACTGGGCGACCATCGCATCGCGGGTGGCCTTGGCATAGCGCAGGTTGCCGGCCCTCTTGCCGAAATCGAAGATTGGAAGACTTGCGGAGGGTGCGACCGACCAGGTCTCGCTGCCGGACTTGAACAGGTTCGACAGCCCGAGGCTCATCGTTCCCAGGGCGGCCGTGAGCGAGATCTGCGGGAAGAAGGCCGCGCGCGCCGCGCCGATGTCGGCATTGGCACCGATCAGCTGGTGTTCGGCAGCGGCAATGTCGGGGCGTTGCAGCAGGACGGTGGAAGGCACATTGGCGGGCAGTTGGCCGATGGTCGCACCATTTCCAGGCAGGGCGGCGGGCAGCGTGGCCGGGTCGAGGCTCGTCCCGGCAAGCAGTTCCAGCGCATTGCGGTCCTGCGCAACCTGCGTCGTCAGCGCGGCGATGTCCGAACGCGCCTGATCGCGGCTCGTGCGGGCCTGGCTCACTTCGAGCTGCGATGCGACGCCTGCCTTGAAGCGCGCTTCGGTCAGCGCGACGGTTTCGTCATAAGCCTGCGCGGTTCTGGTTGAGAAGGCGAGGCTCTCGCTATCTGCCGCAAGCGTTAGCCAGGCCGAAGCGACTTCGGCGACGAGCGCGACTTGCGCCGCATCGCGGTTCGCCTGCGCGGCGAAGAAGTCTTCCTGCGCGGCCTTCGTCAGATTGCGTACCCTGCCGAAGAGGTCCAGCTCCCAAGCGGAAACGCCAAGCGAAGCCGAGTAGTTGTCCATTCGCCCCGCACCGCCGCCATTGACCTGGCCCGCCGCCGCAAAGGGTAGCTTCTGGTAGGTCGCGCTGCCGCTGGCGGCAACGCCGGGCAGAAGGTCGGCGCGCTGGACCTTGTAGAGCGCTCGGGCCTGCTCGACATTGGCCAGCGATACGCGCAAGTCGCGATTGCTGGCCAGCGCCGTGCGGATCACTTCACGCAGCCGTTCGTCGGTAAAGAAGTCTTCCCAGGCGGTGCTTGCCAGATCCTGCGCAGAGCCCTGCAATGCGGCGTTATCGTAAGCAGCGCCGGAGGGGCTGTCCGCCGGAACCGGCAGGTCCGGGCGCACGTACTTGGGAGCCATGTTGCACCCGGCGAGAGCCAGGGCGCTGCAAAGCCAGAGCGATCGGGTTGCGCGGTTCATCGGATCAATCCTGCTCGAGAGGTGCATCGTTGGTGGCAGCGGCGTGCGCTTCGCGGTTCGGCTGGTCCTGGCGGAAGATCCGCTTAACGACGAAGAAGAACAGCGGCACGAGGAAGACCGCCAGGACCGTCGCCGATAGCATGCCGCCCACGACCGACCAGCCGATGGCATTCTGTCCGCCGGCGCCCGCTCCGCTGGAAACCGCGAGCGGCAGCACGCCGAAGATGAATGCGAACGAGGTCATGAGGATCGGGCGCAGGCGCAGCTTGGCGGCCTGCAGCGCGGCTTCGGCGGCGCTGAGGCCATCGCGCATCTTTTCCTCGGCGAATTCGACGATGAGGATGGCGTTCTTGGCCGAGACGCCAATCGTCGTGATCAGGCCCACCTGCAGGTAGATGCCGTTGGCAAGGCCCACGAAGGTCGCGGCAAGCAAGGCGCCCACGACGCCCAGCGGCACCACGAGGATGACTGCGATCGGCACCGACCAGCTCTCGTAGAGCGCAGCAAGGCACAGGAACACTACCAGCAGCGAAAGCGCGTAGAGCATCGGGGCCTGGCTGCCCGACAGCTTTTCCTCATAGGAGATGCCGGTCCATTCGTAGCCGATGCCGGGCGGAAGCTTCGCTGCCAGCTCTTCCATCGCCTGCATCGCTTCGCCGGTGCTGTAGCCGGGGCCGGCGGAACCGAGTATCTCGACCGAGGAGACGCCGTTGTAGCGCTCGAGGCGAGCCGGACCGTAGCCCCACTCGGTTGAGGAGAAGGATGCCAGCGGGGCCATCTCGCCGCCGCTGCCGCGTACGAACAGATTGCCGAGCGATTCGGGCGTCGTGCGGAATTCGGAGTCGGCCTGCACGTAGACGCGCTTGACGCGGCCACGGTCGACGAAGTCGTCGACGTAGCTGCCGCCGAAGCCGGTGCTGAGTGTCGTGTTGATGTCCGGGATCGAAAGGCCGAAGGCGCCCGCGGCTTCCTTGTCCACGTCGAGCTTGAGCTGGGTAGTGTCCTCGATGCCATTGGGGCGCACCATTGCGAGGCGCTTGTCCTGCGCGGCCATGCCGAGCAGTTGGTTGCGCGCGGCAATCAGCGCCTCGTGGCCGAGGTTGGCCTCGTCTTTGAGTTCGAAGTCGAAGCCGGTGGCATTGCCCAGCTCCGTCACTGCCGGCGGGGCGAACGCGAAGATCTGGCCGACGCCGAGCTTGTGGAAGGCAACGTTGGCACGCTCGGCCAGCGCGGTGACGCCCATGCCCTCGCCCTCACGTTCTTCCCAAGGGCGCAGCTTGATGAAGGCGATCGCCACGTTCTGGCTCTGTCCGGCAAAGCCGAAGCCGCCGATGCTGAGCATCGAATCGACCACGTCCTTCTCTTCGTTGAGCAGGTAGTCGGTCATGCGGTCCACGGTGCGCTGGGTTTCTTCCATGGTCGTGCCCGAGGGCATCATTGCCTGAGCGAAAAGGAAGCCCTGGTCTTCATCGGGCAGGAAGCCGCCGGGGAGGCGCCAGAACAGCACGCCCATGCCAACGACGATCATCGCGTAGACGGCCAGTGAGCGCTTCCAGTTGCGTTCCACCCGGCGCAGGCCGTTGCTGTAGCGCTCGACGCCGCGGTCGAACGTGCGGTTGAACCAACCGAAGAAGCCGCCGCGTTCGCCATGGTCCTCGCGCGAGGGCTTGAGGATCGTCGCGCACAGGGCCGGGGTCAGGATCAGCGCGACCAGAACCGAGAGCACCATGGAGGAAACGATGGTGATGGAGAACTGGCGGAAGATGACGCCGGTGGAGCCGCCGAAGAATGCCATCGGCAGGAACACCGCCGACAGCACGAGGCCGACACCGACCAGCGCGCCGCTGATCTCGTCCATCGATTTGCGCGCGGCTTCCTTCGGACTGAGCCCCTCGGTCTGGATCAGGCGTTCCACGTTTTCGACCACGACGATGGCGTCGTCGACCAGCAGGCCGATCGCCAGCACCATGCCGAACAGGGTCAGGGTGTTGATGGTGAAGCCGGCAGCCAGAAGGATGGCAAAGGTGCCCAGCAGCACGACCGGGACCGCGATCGTCGGGATGAGCGTCGCACGCCAGTTCTGCAGGAACAGGAACATCACCACGAAGACGAGGATGATCGCCTCGATCAGTGTGTGTTCGACCTGGCTGATGGAAAGCTCGATGAAGGTCGAGTTGTCGACCGGGTACTCGATGCGGATGTCGGCCGGGAACTGCTTGGAAACTTCTGCGACCGCCGCCTTCACGCCTTCGACAGTGTCGAGCGCATTTGCGCCGGGGGCGAGCTTGATCGCCAGCGCGGCGGCCTGCTTGCCCTTGAAGCGGGCAAGGAAGCTGTAGTTGTCGGCGCCGATCTCGACGCGGGCGACGTCGGAAAGGCGCACGTTGGCGCCGTCGCTGTCGGTGCGCAGCAGGATATTGCCGAACTGTTCGGGGGTTTGCAGGCGCGACTGCGCGGTAACCGTTGCGTTGAGCGCCTGTCCTTCGGGTGCAGGGAGGCTGCCGACCTGGCCGGCGGAAATCTGGGCGTTCTGCGCCTTGACCGCGGCAGTGATGTCCGAGACCGTCACCTTGAGGTTGGCCATCTTGTACGGATCGAGCCAGATGCGCATGGCATAGGGAGCGCCGAGCAACTGGGTATCGCCGACGCCGTCGACACGGCTCACCGGGTCCTGCAGCTTCGAGGAGATGAGATCCCCGATGTCGACCTGGTCGTGCGATCCGTCATCGGAATAGAGCGCCATGACGATGAGGAAGTCCTTGGCAGCGCGCGCCACGCGCACGCCTGAACGCTGGACGTCCTCGGGCAGCAGGGGTGTGGCCTGTGCCAGCTTGTTCTGGACCTGGACTTGCGCGGTATCGGGGTCGGTGCCCTGGTCGAAGGACAGCGTGATCGCGAGGTTGCCCGCCGAATCGCTCGTCGACGAGAAGTAGCGCAGGTTGTCGATGCCCTTCATCTGCTGCTCGATCACCTGCGTGGTGGTGTTCTCGAGCGTCTGGGCATCGGCGCCGGGATACGTCGTGCTGACCGTCACCGCCGGCGCGGCGATGGTCGGGAACTGGGCGACCGGCAGAACCCGCAGGGCGATGATGCCCGCGAGCATGACGACAATGGCGATGACCCAGGCGAAGATGGGTCTGTCGATGAAATAGCGCGACATGACGGATCAGCGCCTTTCGGCGACGGTTGCAGTCTTGGTCTTGGTGCGGTCAGGCGTCCTGGCGGCCGTGACCTGCTGCGGGGCCCCGGGAGTGACCGTGGTGCCGGCCTGCAGGCCGGAGAGTCCTTCGACGATAAGCCGGTCGCCGGGCTTCAGGCCTTCGGTGACGAGCCACTTGTCCCCGATCGGGCGTTCTGCCTTGACCTGGCGCATCTCCACCTTGTTCTCGGCGTTGACCACCAGCGCCGTGGCGCGTCCGCGCGGGTCGCGGCTGATGCCCTGCTGCGGGGCGAGGATGGCGTTCTGCTTCTCCCCCTCGACGAGCCGGGCCCGCACGAACATGCCGGGCAGCAACAGGCCGTCCGGGTTGGGGAAGGTGGCGCGCAGGGTGACGCTGCCGGTCTCGGGATCGACCGAAACTTCGGCGAATTGCAGCCTGCCTTCGATGGGATAGGTCTTGCCGTTGGGCAGGATCAGCTTGACGCGGGCGCTGTCACGGCTCTCCCGCGAGAGGCCGCCGCTTGCCAGCGCTTCCTTGAGGTCGAGGATCTGCGCAGCGGACTGGGTCACGTCTACGTAAACGCTCTGGGTGCTCATGATCGTTGCCAGCGGATCGCTCTGGCCGGTCTGGACCAAGGCGCCGCGGGTATAGAACGATCGGCCGATCCGCCCGGAGATGGGCGCGCGGATGCGCGTGAATTCCAGGTTGACGCGGGCCGAATCAACGGCCGATTTTTGCGCCGCAACATTGGCTTTCGCCTGCTGCGCGGCCGCTAGCGCATTGTCGTATTCCTGCTTGCTGACCGCATTGATCGTGACAAGGTCGCGAAACCGATCGGCCTGCAGCTGGGTCGATCCCACGGTCGCCCGGGCGTTGGCAAGATTGCCCTGCGCGGTGCCCAGCGCGGCCCGGTACGGTGCGTCCTCGATCTCGTAAAGGATCTGTCCGGCCTTCACGTAGCTGCCCTCCGCGAAGAGACGCTTGCGGATCACGCCGCTGATCTGGGGGCGAACCTCCGAAGTTTCAGAGGCTTGAATTCGGCCCGGGAGGTCCGTCGTCAGTTCCACCGCTTGCTCGGCAAGCTTGACGACGCCGACCTTCGGCGCCGGGGGCTGCGGCTGTTCTGACGAGCTGCAGCCGGCCAGAAGGGCCAGTGCGAGCACCATGGAGGAGGCGTTCTTAAAGGTCATGTTCACCTTGGGGGGATCAAGGAAATCCGGAATGAACGTTCATTCCGCTTGCAGCCCTCTAAACACTCTGCCAATGTGGCGTCAAGCGAATTGGAGGGGAAATTGGCTGGCGATTGTGCAGTGCAGCAGAAATTGAGTGCGGAGGACAAGGTGGTCTTCGCCGCGCGCAAGTTGTTTGCGGAAAGGGGGTTTCACCAGACGGCCATGGCCGATCTGGCGAAAGAGGCCGAAGTCAGCGTCGGTGCCATCTATCGCGTGTTTCCCAGCAAGCAGGACATCATCCGCGCAATTATTCAGGCCGATACCGCGCGCCTGCTTGTCGAACTTACCTCCGACGTCTGCCGCATTCGCAAAGGCGAGGCGTCCATCGGAGCCGTGCTGGAGGAAATGATTGTCCGCTGTAGCGTCGAGAAGGATTCGGCGCTGATCCACGAGGTGCTGGCCGAAGGGCATCGCAATCCGGAAGTGGCCGAGGCCGTCCGCGCCATCAACCTGCAGTATCGCGCGATCTTCCGCGAAATGGCCCTCGTCGCCAATCCCGATCTGAGCGAACCAGAACTCTACGGTGCCGAAGAACTGCTGCTCGCCTGCCTGTTTTCTTCCGGTCACCGCGAGTTGACGAGCTGCCGCCTCAGTGCGCGGGAATCCGCTCGGCTGGTGACCAGTCTGATCCTGCGCGGGCTCGGATCAGAAACGTAAGGTCATGAGCGCCGGCGAGCCACGAACGCCGCGGCGCGTTCCTCGAATTCGGGTGCGGTGAAGGCTGCTGCGAAGAGGTCGAGCGAGCCCCGGTCGTCCTCGATCTGTCCGTCGCGGGCCCAGCGGATCATCTGCTTGAGGCCCTTGAGGCTGTAGGTGGCATTGGCGGTGATCGAGGCGGCAAGGGCATGGGCGCTTTCGGCCAGTTCCTCGACCAGACCGATGCGCAAGGCTTCTTCGGCGTCGATCAACGCGCCGGTGTAGAGCAGGCGACTGGCCTGTCCGGGGCCGACGAGATCGACCAGCAACCGGGTGTCGTGCAGCGGGTAAACGATGCCCAGCTTGGCCGGCGTCACTCCGAAGCGGGCGCGCCGCGCCGCCAGGCGCATGTCGCAGGCAAGTGCGAGGCCCAGCCCTCCGCCGATGCAGTCGCCATCGACGAAAGCGATGGTCGGCATGGGGGCGCGTGTCAGCTCGTATTGGGCGCGGTTGATCGCCGCCTGGTTGGCCGCGAGCCAGTCTGGGTTGGCGCGGTTGTCGAGCATCTCGGAAATATCGGCCCCGGCGCAGAACATGCCCGGGTGGCTGCCGGTCAGCACCATGACCTTTATGGCGCTGTCGCCCGCTGCTTCCGCGACCAGTTCCGGCAGGCGCGCCCACATGTCCTGTCGAAACGCATTGCGGCGCTCGGGCCGGTCGATCTCGATGCGGGCGACGGCGCCTTCGCGGACGAGGTGTAGGGACATGAACGAGCTCCGGCTGGTGGATTCAGGACCTGGGAGTGGTCCATAGAAGTTCGCGATATTGCCGTCACCCCGGACTTGACCCCGGACTTGGTCCTGACGCCCCCTTTTGCGGAGGCGACGGTCGCGGGCGGGGATAGCCGCAGCGGGCTCAGGCGACGAGGCCGCTGGCCGTGGCGAGATATGCGGGCAGGCTCGTGCGCAGGGCTTCGACCATGGCGCTGACCTTGGGCGAGAGGTGGCGGCGCTGCGGATAGACGGCCCAGATTGGCTCCTCCTCGGGGTTGAGATCGGGCAGGACGGGTTCAAGCCGGCCTTCGCTAAGGTGATTGCCGAGATAGAAGCGCGGGACCTGGCAGATGCCCATGTCTGCGAGCGCCGCCTCGATCAGCGCATTGCCGCTGTTGCAGCGCCAGCGCCCTTGCGGGCGGAACGTCGCGTTGCCCTTGAACAGCCACTGCGCACTCGATCCCACGAGGCACTCGTGCCGGCGCAGGTCCTCGATGTCCGCAGGCCGACCGCGGCGGCAGAGATAGGCCGGAGAGGCAAGGGTGATCAGTGCGCGCGAGGCCACCCGCGTGGCGACGAGGCGGGAATCGTTGAGTTGGCCGGTACGGATCGCAAGGTCGTAGCCATCGGCGATGAGGTCGACGACGGCATTGTCGAGATCGAGCGTGACCGTCAGCGACGGGTAGGCGGTCGACAGCTCGCGCACGATCGGCGCCACGAATTTCTCGCCCAGCGCATAGGAGCAGGTGATGCGCAAGTGTCCGCTCGGTTCGCCTTGCGAGGCGATGGCGGCGATGGCCTCGTCGCGCTCCTCGATCAGGCGCTTGCAGGTCTCGAGAAAGATCTGCCCCGTCTCGGTCAGGCGCAGTGAGCGGGTGGTGCGGTGCAGGAGCTGGGCCTGCAAGCGGCCTTCCAGCCGAGCGAGCGAGCGGCTCATGTGCGTCACCGAGGCGCCATAGGCCTGCGCCGCGGCCGTGAAACTGCCCAGACGTGCGACCATCGCGAACTCTTCGATACCGTCCCAGTTGGCCAGCACCATTATCCCCTTGCTGTGATAATCCTTTTCCTGCGGGGCGCTTTATCACAGTACCTGTGAGTCCTACAAAGCGCTTCGATCAAGAGGAGTTTGCGCACATGAAGACCCGCGCCGCAGTCGCTTTCGAAGCGAAGAAACCGCTGGAAATCGTCGAAGTCGACCTGGAAGGCCCCAAGGAAGGCGAAGTCCTGGTCGAAATCATGGCGACCGGCATCTGCCACACCGACGCCTACACGCTCGACGGACTCGATTCCGAAGGCATCTTTCCCTCGATCCTGGGCCACGAAGGCGCCGGTATCGTGCGTGAAGTCGGCCCGGGCGTCACCAGCGTGAAGCCGGACGATCACGTGATTCCGCTCTACACGCCGGAATGCCGCCAGTGTAAGTCGTGCCTCTCGGGCAAGACCAACCTGTGCACCGCGATCCGTGCGACGCAGGGGCAGGGCCTGATGCCCGACGGTACCAGCCGCTTCTCCTACAAGGGTGAGAAGATCTTCCACTACATGGGCTGTTCGACTTTCTCGAACTTCACCGTCCTGCCCGAGATCGCCGTCGCCAAGATCCGCGAGGACGCGCCGTTCCAGACCTCGTGCTACATCGGCTGCGGTGTCACCACCGGCGTTGGCGCAGTGACCAACACCGCCAAGGTACAGGTCGGCGACAACGTCGTCGTCTTCGGCCTGGGCGGTATCGGCCTGAACGTGATCCAGGGCGCCAGGCTGGCCGGTGCCAACAAGATCATCGGCGTCGACATCAACCCGGACCGCGAGGACTGGGGCCGCAAGTTCGGCATGACCGAGTTCCTCGACGTGAAGGGCATGAGCCGCGAGGACACCATCGCCAAGGTCCTGCAGATGACCGACGGAGGTGCGGACTACACTTTCGATTGCACCGGCAACACCGAAGTGATGCGCACGGCGCTCGAATGCTGCCATCGCGGCTGGGGTGAATCGATCATCATCGGCGTTGCCGAAGCGGGCAAGGAAATCGCCACCCGTCCGTTCCAGCTCGTCACCGGTCGCGTCTGGAAGGGCACGGCTTTCGGCGGCGCGAAGGGCCGCACCGATGTGCCCAAGATCGTCGACTGGTACATGAACGGCAAGATCCAGATCGACCCGATGATCACCCACGTCCTTTCCCTTGAAGAAATCAACAAGGGTTTCGATCTGATGCACGCGGGTGAGAGCATCCGCAGTGTAGTCGTCTACTAAGCTTCAAGAGGGGATAGCCCGATGTTCACGCATGTCATGGTCGGCTCCAACGACCCCGCGAAGGCCAAGCAGTTCTACGACGCGACCCTGGGTGCACTGGGGATCGGGGAAGGAATGACCTTCGGCGATCGCGTTTATTACCAGAGCCCGACCGGCGCTTTCGGCGTTGGAAAGCCGGCCGACGGCAATGCGGCGTGCCATGCCAATGGCGGGACGATCGGCTTCGCCGCGGCCACCAAGGAGGCTGTCGACGCCTTCCACGCGGCCGGCCTTGCCAATGGCGGTAGCGACGAAGGTGCGCCGGGAAGGCGCGCGCAGGCCCCCGGCAATGCTTATGGCGCCTACTTGCGCGACCCTTGCGGCAACAAGATCTGCGCCTTCACCCAGTTGCCCGAGGGCGAGTGACGCAGTGACTCTGGAAACCGTTTCGAACAACAAGTCCTTCGGCGGCGTCCAGGGCGTCTATCGGCACCAGTCCGCGCAGACGAAGACGGAGATGACATTCTCTGTCTTCGTCCCGGACCATGCGCCGGGCGCGAAACTTCCGGTGCTGTGGTATCTTTCGGGGCTGACCTGCACCCATGCCAATGTCACCGAAAAGGGCGAATTTCGCGCCGCCTGCGCAAAGCATGGCGTGATTTTCATCGCTCCCGATACGTCGCCGCGCGGCGACGACGTGCCGGACGATGAGGCTTATGACTTCGGCAAGGGCGCAGGCTTTTACGTCGATGCGACGCAGGAGCCCTGGGCGAAGAACTTTCGCATGCGCTCCTACTTCGAACAGGAACTTCCCGCACTGATTGCCGCGAACTTCCCGGTCGACACGAGCCGACAGGGCATCACCGGCCACTCGATGGGTGGCCATGGTGCGCTCACCATCGGCCTGCGCAATGCCGGGCGGTTCCGCTCGGTAAGCGCCTTTTCGCCGATCGTCTCGCCCTTGTCATGCCCCTGGGGCGACAAGGCGCTGACCGGCTACATCGGCGGCGACCGTGCGAACTGGCGCGAATACGATGCCTGCGCCCTGATAGAGGACGGCGCTCGCCTGCCCGACCTGCTGGTCGACCAGGGCACGGCGGACGGCTTCCTCGAGGAACAGCTGCGCACCGATCTGCTCATCCAGGCCTGCGAGAAGACGGGCCAGCCGGCAACGATCCGGATGCAGGAAGGCTACGACCACTCCTACTACTTCATCTCGACGTTCATGGCCGAGCATGTCGACTGGCATGCCGAGCGCCTGAAAGCCTGACCGGAAGGGAACATCGCGGGAAGCTGAGACGTTTCTTCCGGGCAATCCGCCGGAGGAACCAGACGCGCGATGACCCATCCCGATCGTGAGGACGTGAGCAGGGAGCTCGCGCAGGACGAGGCCGGGCTGAGCCGCCGCGAAAGGTCGAAGGTCAAGGACAGTCAGCGGCTTTCGGCCCTGACTGTCTTTTCCGTCATCCGGCGCGAGGGCGAAGAGGAATTGCACCGCCCCGCCGCTTCCCTGTGGTGGTCGGGCATTGCCGCGGGTTTCGGCATCTCCACGTCTGTCCTGTGCCAAGGCCTGCTTTACGACGCATACGAGGGCCATCCCCAGCGCGAGATCATTGCTGCGTGGGGCTATGCGATGGGCTTTATCCTTGTCGTGCTATCGCGGCTCCAGCTTTTTACCGAAAACACCCTGAGCGTCGTCCTGCCGCTGCTGGCCGGACCGAGCGGTAAGCGGCTCTACCGCACGGGGCGGCTCTGGCTGATCGTTCTGCTGGCGAACATGATCGGGACGATGGCGAGCGCGATCATTGCCGTCACGATCGGTTCGCCGGACAGCGAATTGATCGCCGCGATGCTCGCGGTGTCGCGCCATGCTGCGGAGAGCCGGGGCATGGAAGCCCTGCTTAACGGGGTTCCGGCCGGCTTCTTCGTGGCTGGCATCGTCTGGATGCTGCCCAGTTCCAAGGGCTTTGAAATCATCGTCGTCGGCCTGTTCGCGTGGCTGATCGCGGCGGGTGGATTCACCCACGTGATCGCCGGGTCGACCGAGATGTTCATGCTGGCGCTGCATGGCGACATGAGCTTCGGCGAGGCGATTGGGCTGCACCTTTTGCCGACCCTGATCGGTAACGTCATCGGCGGCACGGGGCTGTTCGCCCTGCTGGCCTACGGCCAGATTCAGGCGGAGATCTGAGCTTTCGGGCATGGCCTTTCGCGGCCCAGGGCCTATCACGGTGCCATGAGTGATGATCACAGGAACGGAACGGCCTGCGGGGCCCCGATGGGCGCAGCCCTGATCGACGCGGAGCGCAACCCTTATGCGACAGGCGCCGGCGAGCCGTGCGAAGTTGCCATTCCGGTGGAATCGCCCATCGCCATCGAGACCAACGGGATTGCCTATGCCGTGATGATGGCAACTCCGCTCGATATCGAGGATTTCGTCACCGGTTTCCTGATGGCGGAAGGTCTCGCGCAGGCCGGTGAAGTCGGCGAGGTGGCGGTCCACCGTGTCGAGAACGGCGATTGGGGCGAAGGCTTCGTCGCGCGGGTGAACCTGCCGGAGGCGCGGCTTGGCCCCATTCTCGAACGCGCCCGCCGCCGTGTGGGCGACAGTTCCTGCGGGATCTGCGGGATCGAGGGTGTCGAAGCCGCCTTGCGTCCGCTGCCGCGGTTGCCCGCCGCGTCGCCCGTTCGTCCCGAGGCTATCCGCAGCGCGCTTGTGGCCTTGCGCGAGCGGCAGGACCTGGGAAGGCGGACTTCGGCAACGCATGCCGCAGCTTTCAGTGCTATTGACGGAACCGTCCAGCTCGTGCGCGAGGATGTCGGCCGCCACAATGCGCTCGACAAGCTGGTCGGCGCGATGGCGCGCGAGGGCATCGATCCGGGGCAGGGCTTCATCGTCGTCACCTCGCGCTGTTCCTATGAACTGGTCGAGAAGGCGGTGCGCGCAGGGTGCTCGCTGCTGGTGGCGATTTCCGCGCCGACCGACCTTGCGGTGCGCCGGGCCCGGGCCTCGGGGCTGGACCTTGCCGTGGTGGCCCGGGACGACACGATGCTTTGGATCGGCGCAGGCGAGGAGGAATCGAGCAAGCGTTGACGCGATCCGACCAAGGGCGGCGACCGGGCCCTGTTTTCCTTGTACTCGGCCGGCAGCAAACCTAACTTCACAGCGACTTGGTGCATTCCGCAGGCAAGAAGGTGACAGTAGATGGCGCTAGCGACGGATCAGGCTTCTGAAGAGCTCAAGCTGACTCCACCCGATCCGGTGCCCGTCGTGAAGCCCGAGAGGGCCGCCGGTCTCGTGCCGGTCGACGAGGAGCAGAAGTCCCGCCTGCAGGTGCGTGTCGATGAATTCGTCGAGGATCTGGTTGCCCAGGATTCCAACTCACCCGAGTTCGGCCGCCGGGTCGACCAGATCACCAACATGGGCCGCAAGGAAATCGCCGAGGCGGCCGGGCAGTCCAACCGTTTCCTCGACCGCCCGATCCGGGCGATGGACGAGACGAGCGGCGTCGGCGCGGATCTTGCCGAACTGCGGCGCACGGTGGAAGATCTCGACCCGTCCACGAAGGGTGACCTCACGACGCGCCGCAAGATCTTCGGGATCATCCCGTTCGGCAGCAAGCTGCGCAACTATTTCGACAGCTACAAGTCCGCGCAAAGCCATATCAGCGCGATCCTTGCGCGCCTGCAGGGGGGTAAGGACGAACTGCTGATGGACAATGCTGCCATCGACGTCGAGCGCCAGAACCTGTGGAAGGCGATGGGCAAGCTCGAACAGATGGTGTTCATGTCAAAGGCCCTCGACGAGACGCTCGAGCAGAAGGCGGCGGATCTCGATCACACCGATCCGGCCAAGGCCAAGGCCCTGCGCGAAACCGCGCTGTTCTACGTCCGCCAGCGCACGCAGGACCTGCTGACGCAGATGGCAGTCACGGTGCAGGGCTACCTGGCGCTGGACCTTGTGAAGAAGAACAACGTCGAGCTGATCAAGGGCGTGGATCGTGCCTCGACCACCACGGTCGGCGCGCTTCGCACTGCGGTCACCGTCGCGCAGGCGATGACGAACCAGCGTCTCGTGCTCGACCAGATCACCGCGCTCAACACGACGACCGCCAACATCATCGATGCCACCGGGCAGATGCTGAAGGACAACACCGCCCAGATCCACCAGCAGGCGGCCAGTTCGACGATCCCGCTGGAGACGCTCAGCCGCGCCTTCCAGAACATCTACGATACGATGGATTCGATAGACACGTTCAAGCTGCAGGCGCTCGACAGCATGAAGCAGACGGTCACTTCGCTGGAAGGCGAGATCGGCAAGTCGAAGGCCTATATCGCCCGCGCGCAGGGCCAGTCCGAAGGGGCGGCATCGGGAGACGGCAAGGCGGCAAAGTCGATGCTGGAGGCCCTGGACTAAGCCGCGATGGCGCGAGGCCGTTCCCCCGTCCAGCAGGAGATCATCCGTGCCGCCCGCAGGCAGCGCGCGGCGCGGCTCCACCATGCGCGCAAGGAACGCTGGCGCTTTCGCTGGCGGCGTATCCGCCGCGCCTTCCTGGCGCTGGCGGCCATCCTGGTCGCGGCAATCGGCACCGGTATCTTCATGGATGGCCTGTCCGACACGACCTGGCTGTTGACGATGCTGCTGGGTTTCATCGTCTTCGTGGTCCTGTCCATCTACCCGGCAACGCCCCGGCCCAGGGCCGACCAGCTTTCGGGCGTCGAACTGGCCGAACTGGCGGGATCGACCGAACTGTGGCTGGAGGCCCGCCGCCGGGCGCTGCCCAATGCCGCCATCGACGCCATCGACATGATCGGTGTGCGCCTCGAACAGCTCGCGCCGCAGCTGGCCACGCTCAACGAGAACGGACCGGCCGCGCGCGAGGTGCGCAAGTTGCTCGCCGAACATCTGCCCGGGCTCGTCGACAGCTATACCCGTATCCCGCCGGCCCTGCGCAACAAGGAGCATGCCGGGAGCACGCCGTCCGAACAACTCGTCGACGGGCTGTGCGTAATCGCTGACGAGATCGAGGCGATGAGCCATGACCTGTCGCGCAATGACCTCGACGCACTGGCGACACGCAACCGTTTTCTGGAAACGAAGTATATCGACCAGGGCTGAGACGAGTCCGAGCCGGGGGTTGCCCCCTTGGCTTTGAAGGCGTTACCCTCGCGTCACGCAAAACAAGAAGGAGGACGCGTGGCCCAGGTTGATATCGAACGGATCGAGCGAGACATCACCGCCGTATCGAGGTTCGGTTTCAACGAGGCTGATCGCGGCGTCTACCGACAGGGCTTCTCCCCGGAGGACATGGCCGCCCGGGCGTGGCTGCGCGAGCAGTTCGAGAGCCTGGGCATGACCCACGAGATGGACGGTGCAGGCAACGTCATCGGTCGCTACGGCCCTGCGGACAAGCCCGCAGTGGTGATCGCCTCGCACCTCGATTCCGTCCCGGCCAGCGGCATGTTCGACGGCGTTCTGGGCGTGATCGCCGGGCTTGAGGTGGTTCGCACGCTCAAGGAGAACGGCGTCGAACCCGCCTTTCCGGTCGAAGTCATCGCCACCAGCGAGGAGGAAGGCCGCTTCGGCGGGATGCTCGGCGCGCAGGCACTGTCCGGGCACCTGACCCGCGAATGGCTGGACAGCGCGGCTGACGAGCATGGGCTGATGCTGCGCGACGCCATGGCAGCAGTCGGCCTCGATCACCTCAAGGCGCTGCACGCCTATCGTCGGCCCGAAACGATCCGCGCCTTTCTCGAACTCCACGTCGAGCAGGGGCCGGTGCTCGATACGGAAAAGATCACCATCGGCATCGTCGAGGGCATTTCCGGCGTCTTCAAGTGGAAGGTGCGGCTCATCGGCAAGGCCGACCACGCCGGGACCGCGCCGATGGACATGCGCGCCGATGCGCTGATGGGCATGGTCGATTTCGCCCATGAAATCCCGCGCATCATCGACGAGGAGGGCACCGACAAGAGCCGCGTCACCATCGGCCATGTCGCCTGCAAGCCGGGCTTTCCCCACACGGTTCCGGGCGAAGTGGACTTCACCATCGTCGGGCGTGACCTCGATCACGAAAAGATGAAGGCGCTGGCGGAAGCCTGCGAGCGGGTGCTTTCAGCGATTGCCCGCAAGCACAAGCTGCATTTCGAGTACGAACAGATGTCCTGGCTCGAGCCCGCCTATTGCGACCGCGCGATCATGGGCCTGATCGAGGACAAGACCAGAAAGCTCGGGTACAGCTACAAGATCATGCCTTCGGGCGCCGGGCACGATGTCCAGTTCTTCTGCGAACATACGCGGGCCGGGCTGTTCTTCGTGCCGAGTGTCAAGGGCGTAAGTCACGCACCGGACGAATGGACGCACTGGTCCGACATCGAGCGCGGGACTCAGCTGCTCTACGAATGCGTCACCGAACTGGCCTGCAACGAAGCCGTCTTGCCCGAACGCGGGGAAGTGGTGGGCGGCTGACAGCGATTGAGTTGCGTCATGCGCAAGACATATGGCATAGAATGCAACTTGATACGAAGGGGTGAATTCGTCATTTTGCTGCAATGCAAAACGCTACTATGACTACGGTGTCGCCAGAACGATCGATTATTGAGGCCATTGCCCTCAAGCGCCTTATCGTTGCCATGTACAATGGCAGCGAGATGGAGCTTGCCCCGCATCAGCTTTTCGAGCGGCACGGCGACCTTTTCGTGAGCGCGCTCAATCCGCGCAAGAACTGGCGCAGCGACGAGGAACGTCGCCTTGGCCACTTCAAGGTCGATGGCCTGTCAAATGTGTCCGTGACCGAAGAAGTCTTCGAGCCGCTGCCGAACTTCGACGGTTCCCTGCCGCGCCCCGACGACAAACAGCTTTTCGCCGTAGGTACCGACTGACCGGTTCCAGTTCGACGGGAAGGTAGCGACCTACTGGCAGGGGATTGACCTTGACGGTCAATCCCGGCGTGTTTTTTCGAACCTCAGATCAGCTCCTCCATCGCGTGCAGTGCGATGGCGTGATTGAGGATGATGTCCTTGCGCGTGTTCTGCGCGTGATCGTCTGACTTGCGGTATTCCTCGATCGAGGCGCGCATCTTTGCCTCGTCGAAAATCCCGTGCGAGGCGATCTTTTCCGAGGACAGCCACTTCTCGATCAGCTTGTCGATCTCGGCCGCCTTCTTCACGTCGGTATGCGCCGGGGGCGCCATGAAGGCGAACTTTTCGCGCTTGTAGAGCACTTCGGGCAGGACGTGCTTCATCGCCTCGCGCACGACCCATTTCTCGACTCCGTCGCGCACGCGCACATGCGGCGGGATGCGCATGGCCAGTTCGGCCACGTGGTGGTCGAGGAAGGCCGGGCGGCTTTCCAGCGAGTTGGCCATGTCGACGCGGTCGCCGCCCCAGTTGAGGATCTGGCCTTCCAGCATGGTCTTGATCCAGGAATACTGGACCTTGTCGAGCACGTGGCGCCCATCAAGCATCGACTTGTCGAGGCTGTAAGCGATGGCGGCGATGGGATCGTAGTCGCCGAGCCTTGCCTTGAACTCGTCGGAAAGCAGCGGCTTCACGCGCTCAAGGGTGAGCATCCAGGGCTGGATCCAGCTCGGCGTGAAACCCATGACTTCCTCGAAAGCGGGGTGGCTGATCGTCTCTTCGGCGAGGACCGAGCCTGAGAAGATGGCATTGCGCTTGCGCATCTCCTCAGCCGCAGGCGTCGCGGCATAGTCGGGATCGTGAAGAAACAGGTCGGCCTTGAACTGGGCATAGCCGCCGAACAGTTCGTCCGAGCCTTCTCCGGTGATCACGACCTTGTAGCCGACGTCGCGCACGTGCTTGCTCATCAGCATCTTGGCGACGCCCAGCGTGTTGTAGAACGTGCGCTCCGAGAACATCACCGCGTCCTCGAAGTTCTTGCCGTAGAGGTCCTCTGCCTTGACCCGCAGGATGTCCTGGTCCGCGCCGACCTTTTCCGCCATTTCCGTGGCGATATGGGCCTCGTCGTAGCGGTCGTCGTCGAACGAGATGGTGAAGGCCTTGACCGGCGACTGCTGGATCGCCGCGGCCATGCCCAGGATCGAGCAGGAATCGATGCCGCCTGAAAGATAGCAGGCCACGGGAACGTCAGCCTCCAGCCTGAAGGTGATGGATTCCACCAGCTTTTCGCGCACGGCCTCGATGTGCTCGTCGTCCGAGCGGACGTCGTGGTGCCCATCGAGCGGGAACTCGGCGTCCCAGTAGCGCTTCTGCTCAACCTCGAAGCCGTCGCCCTTGCGGGTGACGATCAGCATGTGCCCGGGCAGCACGGCCTGGATGTCCTTGTATAGCGTCATGCCCGGCACCATGACCTGCATCATCTGGTGCAGCTGGGCCTTGGGGCACACTTCGCGCGGCACGTCGGGATGGGCCAGCATGGCCTTCATCTCGCTGCCCCAGAAGAAGCCATTGGGACCGCTGTGCCAGAACAGCGGCCGGATCCCGAAGCGGTCGCGCACCAGGATCAGCTGTTCCTTCTTTTCATCGAAGATCGCGAAGGCGAATTCGCCGCGCAGCTGTTCGACGAAATCGAAGCCGTGCTTGCGGTAGAGCTTGAGCGCGATCTCGCTGTCGGACTTGGTGGTGAACTCGAAGCCGTCGGTGCGCAGCAGGCCGCGCAGGCGCTTGTAGTCGTAGAACTCGCCATTGGCGGTCAGGACGAGGCCTGCGTCCTTGTCGAAGATCGGCTGGTCGCCGGCATTGAGGCCGATGATCGAGAGGCGGGTGTGGATCATGGCGAGGCCATGGTCCGGATCGAAATGGAAGCCGCGCCCGTCCGGGCCGCGGTGGTAGAGGCGGTCGGCCATCTTCTCGGCCAGCTTCGGGGTGTTGTCGGAGTAGCCCCTGGGGCTCCACAGTCCGGCAATGCCACACATCGTCGTTGTTTCCTTGGTTCTGGGCCCGCCGGTCAGGCGAGGAGTTCTGCAGGCACGACTTCCGCGACCCGACCGAAAATCGCGAGCAGCAACGCCTGGCGGATCCAGACGGCGCCGTCGGCCTGATTGAAATAGAGGTTGTGCTGGGTGTCATCGAGGCTGACGTCGAGTTCCTCGCCGCGCGCCAGCGGGTGGAGGATGACCGTGTCGTCCTTCAGCCTGCTCTTGTCGTTGAGCGAGAAGGCATCCCCGAAGAAGCGATAGCCGTCGCCCAGGTAGGCAATGGCGTTCATGTAGATGACGTCGAGATACTCGAGGCTCTGTTGCAGGTTCTGCGAGAAGTCGATGCCGATCGGGCTGTTCTTCGTCAGTTCGCGCAGTTCCTCGCCGAGCGGGTCGGCCATCTCGGAAAAGATGGTGATGTGGTTGATGTTCTCGTGGAACAGCAGCGCCAGCATCAGGAACGACTTCACCGTGCGCATGTTGCCCGGCGTGCCGATGATGCCGATGTTGAGACGGAACTTCTCCGGCAGGCTGGCCCACGCGATCTCGGGCCGCCACTTGAGCAGTGCGTACCAGTCGGCCAGCGCCTGCGTGGGATGTTCGTCGGAGCCGTTGCCGCCGTTGAGCAGGGGCACGCGCAAGTACTCGCACATTTCGCTCACGGCCGATTGCTCGGTGTGCCGCACCACGACGACGTCGGCGTAGGAATTGAACATCTGGCCGATGTCGCGCATCGATTCGCCCTTGGCGACGCCGGTGGTCTTGCCGTCGGCGACGCTGATCGTCTTGCCGCCGAGGTGGAGCATGGCGCTTTCGAAGGAAAGCCGGGTGCGGGTGCTGGGTTCGAAAAAGGCCGCGGCCATGATCTTGTCGTCCATGGCACGGCCGACTTCGAACCGCTTGAGCTGCAGGTAGGCCGCGAACTTGGCCAGTTCGCACAGCAGGTCCTTGTCGAACTGCGCGGCGGAGAGCACCGATGCACCGCGCAACTGGTCCAGCACGTGCAGCTTGAGCTTGGGCGATTTCGCGATGAAGTCGACCGGGTTCGGGCAATTGCCGATCTTGCCCGGGCGCTTGACGATGGCGGGGGCGTGGTCGACCCGCGATGCCGGCAGGGTCACCAGATCTCTCCCCGCGCGATGTCGCGGATGAGCAGGGCGCCCAGTCCCAGCGCGGTGACGGCGCACCATGCCAGCGAGCCATAGACGAGAACGGACAGGAATTGGGTCGAGAAGGTCATTCAGCCTCCCTCAGCAGGGCCCAGTCGAAACGGGTCTTGGACAGGGCGCTGCAGGCCAGCACCCAGATCATGGAGACGGCAGTGGCGATCAAGGATGCCACGTAGAAGCCGATAGCGAAATAGAAGAACAGGCCGACGCCGGCGCCCAGCAGCATCCCGCCGACTGCGCCGGTCGTGTTGGCGCGGCGCCAGTAAAGACCGGTGACGATCGGCCAGATCATCGAGCCGACCAGGGGGCCGGCAAAGAACAGTACCGTCGCCAGCGTGCCGATGCGCGGCAAACATACCGCCCAGGTGAACAGACCGAGCCCCAGCGTTACCCACTGCGCCATCTTCTTGAGCGTCTCGGGATGGGCGGCAGGCCGGAACATGCGACGATAGACGTCCTCGGTCATCAGGTCTGCGGTTGCCGCCAGCAGGCTGTCGATGCTGGAGGCGAGCGAGCAGAACACGATGATGAAGATGCCGATGGCACCGGCTTCACCCAGCACTTCGGCGACGACCAGCGGGCCCACCATGTCGGCGGCGGGCACCGGCACGTTGAGCGCGCCGGAGGCCAAAGCGACGAAACCGGCCGCGAAGGGGATCGGGAACCAGATCAGGCCGCCCAGCGCAAAGGCCTTGCCCGCCACGCCCTCCCGAAAGGCGAAGGCGCGGCTCCACCACACGTTGTTGTGAAAGACCTCTCCCAGCCCGAACAGCAGGTTGTTGAAGATCGCCATGATCGCCGCCGGGAACAGCACGTCGAGCAGGGCAGGGCGCTCGGCGGCGAGATTGGAGTGGATCTTCTCGACCGGGACGTGCGAGAGCACCGCCACGCCGACAATGACGATGCCCACGATGATGATCAGGCTCTGGATGAAGTCCGTGCCGATCACCGCGGCTAAACCGCCGCGCATCGTATAGAGGACGCAAACGCCCAGGATCACCGACATGCCCCAGGCATAGGGGATGCCCGATAGCGTATTGAGCAGGATGCCGCCGGCCATCGCCATCGAAACCAGCCAAGTCAGCGAGTAGAACAGGGTGAAGATGAGGAACACCGCCCAGGCGACGCGGCCGTAGCGCAGGCGGAAGAAGTCCCCGCTGGTATAGCCGTTGGGCATCAGCTTGCGGATGCGGCCTGCCATCGGCGCGAAGAGCAGCAGGCCGATCGCCGCCGTCGAGTAGGCGAGCATGCCCCATACGCCCAGTTGCAGGGCGAATTGAGGGGCCAGCATCGTCGTGTTCGAGGTGATCCAGGTCGCCGCTGCCGTTGCCGATCCCAGCGCGAGGCCGATATTGCGCCCGGCCAGGGCATGATCCTCGAAGCTCTTGTTGCGGCGGCCCCAGTAAATGCCGAGGCCGATCCACAGCACGCTGAAGGCGGCGAGCAGGGCCCATCCGACGCCGGCCGGAAGGAGGGCGGCTTCACTTGTCATCGCGCGCTCCCCGGAAGATCACCGCGACCGTGGCGATGAAGACGAGGAAGCCGATTGCGGTCAGGATCAGCGCCTGGGTCAGCGACTGGTGCGTGACCGTGAGCTTGAGCGGCGCAGATTGCGCCCCGGTCTCGTCGCGCAGCGTAAAGTAATACGTTCCGCCGGAGAGTCCGGAAAGGAACAGCGCATGGTTCGGGCCTTCGTAGATCGTCCGGGCGTCGGAAAGATCCGCCTTGCGCGCCTGCTGGATGACAACCTCGCCCGAAGCGTCCCAGTCCAGCTTGGTATAGCCGGTGTCGCTGGAAAGCGGTTCGTTGGCAGAGAAGGACGGAGCCGGTGCAGCGATTGCGGCAGCAGGGATGGCCGACACGGCCATGGCTGCCGCGATCAGGGTGCCGGACAGCCGCAGGTGACGCGGCTTGCGCGGGGTTTCGCGCCGGATTGCACGAGGGGAAAGCGATCGACTTGCGGAGGTCAGTCGGGGCCTCCGGTCTAGGGACTTTCGCGTAGGGATTGTTCTTTTACCGTCCTGCCGGCCGCACTGCCGGTGCTCGTGCTGGTTACTCCTAGTAATATGGGGTGCTTATCAGATCGAAATATATAACTGAACCACCGACGGCCAGAAATTCGTGCATGTCTCCGAAACCGTGACTTTCATGCTTGTCACATCGACGATTCATTGCTCTGTTGCGATGACCTGAGGCAGCCTTGCCGACTGTCGGTTCTGGCCAGCGGAATGTATCGCGCGGCCGTGCAGCGCATGGGTATTATTTTACCGTCGTTCGGGCAATTTCCCGGTCAGCTGTTGGCGTCCTTGACCGTTTCCATCGCCACGAAAGTCGATGTGCTAGACACGTGGGGCAGGCTGGAGATCTTTTCGCCCAGCACGATGCGGTAGCGACGGATGTCAGCCGTGCGGACCTTGAGCAGGTAGTCGAAGCTGCTGGCGATCATGTGGCATTCCTCGACTTCCGGCAGGCGCCGTACTGCCGCGTTGAATTCGCTCAGCGCCTGCTCGCGCGTGTCCGACAGTTTCACCTCGGTATAGGCGACGTGATCGAGGCCGAGGCTGGCCGGGTCGACGACGGCACGAAAGCCCCGGATGACCCCGGATTCCAGCAGGCGGCGCAGGCGCACCTGGCAGGGCGTCTTGCTGATTCCGACTTCCCGCGCGAGGTCCGTCACGGTCATGCGCCCGTCCTCCCGCAGTGCTGCGATGATTTTTCGATCCGTTCTATCCAGATCGACCTCTTTGTCGGTCAAAGTCATTCATATGGCCTAAAATTGTCCTGATAATTGGGAAAATAGATCTTCCGATGGCATCTGAAAAGGCAGATTGCCGCATTGCCTTGGATTATCATGACGGCATGACCCAGATCGAGCCCTTTTCTGACTTCGCCCCGCCAGTCCGCCCCGCTTCCGCGCTGCGCGAGACGATAACGGCCGCCTATCGCCGGGACGAAGCCGAGTGCATGGCTCCTCTGCTCGGTGCGGCGAGCCTGAACGACAAGCTGCGTTCGGATATCCGCGATACCACCAGCCGTCTCGTGATTGCACTGCGCAGCGGTCCCAGGGGCAGCGGTGTCGAAGGGCTCGTGCAGGAATACTCGCTCTCCAGCCAGGAAGGCGTCGCGCTCATGTGCCTTGCAGAGGCGCTGCTGCGTATCCCCGATGACGATACCCGCGACGCGCTGATCCGCGACAAGATCGCCGAGGGCAACTGGAGCGGCCACCTCGGCAATGGCAAGTCGCTTTTCGTCAATGCCGCGACCTGGGGGCTGGTGGTGACCGGCAAGCTTGTCGGCAGCGTCGATGACAAGGGTCTGTCCGCTGCACTCACCCGGCTGATCGCGCGTGCCGGTGAGCCGGTCATCCGCCGCGGCGTCGATCTGGCGATGCGCATGATGGGTGAGCAGTTCGTCACCGGCGAGACTATCGAGGAAGCCGTGAAGCGAGCACGCGAGCTGGAAGCCAAGGGCTTCCGCTACAGCTACGACATGCTCGGCGAGGCTGCGACGACGGCGGCCGATGCCTCTCGCTACTATGCGGACTACGAGAACGCTATCCACGCCATCGGCCAGGCTGCGGGCGGCAAGGGCGTCTATGAAGGCCCCGGCATCTCGATCAAGCTCTCCGCGTTACATCCGCGCTACAGTCGGGCGCAGGCAGGGCGGGTGATGGACGAACTGCTGCCGCGGGTGAAGGCGCTGGCGGTACTTTCGAAGCGGTATGACATTGGCTTCAACATCGATGCCGAGGAAGCCGACCGGCTCGAGCTGTCGCTGGACCTGCTCGAGAGCCTTGCGCTCGATCCCGAACTTACTGGCTGGAACGGCCTTGGCTTCGTGGTCCAGGCCTATGGCAAGCGCTGTCCCGCCGTCATCGACTGGATCGTCGATCTTTCCCGCCGGGCGCAGCGGCGGATCATGGTCCGCCTCGTCAAGGGCGCCTATTGGGATGCGGAGATCAAGCGCGCTCAGGTCGACGGGCTGGAGGACTTCCCGGTCTATACCCGCAAGGTCCATACCGACGTTGCCTACATCGCCTGCGCGCGCAAGCTGCTGGCCGCGCCGGACGCGGTGTTCCCCCAGTTCGCGACCCACAATGCGCAGTCGCTGGCGACGATCTACCACCTTGCGGGGCCGGATTTCAGCGTGGGCCAATACGAATTCCAGTGCCTGCACGGCATGGGCGAACCGCTTTACAAGCAAGTCGTCGGCAAGGATAACCTCGATCGGCCCTGCCGCATCTATGCGCCGGTCGGGACTCACGAGACGCTGCTGGCCTATCTGGTGCGGCGCCTGCTGGAGAACGGCGCGAATTCGTCCTTCGTGAACCGCATCGCAGATCCGTCGGTGCCCGTTTCGGAACTGGCCGCCGACCCGGTCGACGTCGTGCGCGCGATGCCCGAGCCGGGTGCGCGACATCCGCTGATCGCCCTGCCGCGCGACCTCTATCCTCATCGCCGCAATTCGGACGGTATCGACCTGTCCAGCGAAACCGAGCTGGCGGACCTGGCCGGTCAATTGCGCAAATCTGCAAGTATCGATTGGTATGCCATGCCCGACTATGGGCAGGGAGAGGAGCGCCCGGTCCTGAACCCGGCCGATCATCGTGACGTCGTGGGCTGCGTCTTCGAAGCCGCGCCCCAAGTGTCGGAAATGGCAGTCTCACGCGCGGCGCTCAGCCGCTGGAAGCATGTGCCGGTAGCCGAGCGCGCGGCGATGCTGGAAACCGCCGCCGACGTCCTTCAGGACCGGATCGGGGTGCTCATGGGTCTCGTCATGCGCGAGGCGGGCAAGTCGGCCGCAAATGCCATTGCCGAAGTGCGCGAGGCGATCGATTTCCTGCGTTACTACGCCACGCAGGCCCGCGATACGCTGGGCGAGGATCAGGCGCCGCTTGGCCCTGTGGTCTGCATCAGCCCGTGGAACTTCCCTCTGGCAATCTTCATCGGGCAGGTCACCGCCGCGCTTGTCTCGGGCAATCCGGTGCTGGCCAAACCCGCCGAGGAAACCCCGCTGATTGCTGCCGAAGCCGTGCGTATCCTGCACGAGGCCGGCGTTCCCAGGGATGCGCTCCAACTCGTTCCGGGAGACGGCAAGGTCGGCGCGGCGCTGGTGGCCGCCTCCAAGGTTGCAGCGGTGATGTTCACCGGGTCCACCGAAGTGGCGCGCCTGATCCAGCGGCAGCTTTCCTCGCGGTTGTCGCCGGCCGGCAAGCCGATCCCGCTGATCGCCGAAACCGGCGGACAGAACGCAATGATCGTCGATTCCTCGGCACTGGCCGAACAGGTCGTGGGCGACGTCATCGCTTCGGCCTTCGACAGTGCGGGCCAGCGCTGCTCGGCATTGCGCGTGCTGTGCCTGCAGGAAGATATCGCCGAGCGGACCCTGACCATGCTCAAGGGGGCGCTGGCCGAATTGCGCATCGGCAACACGCAGCAACTGGCCGTCGACATCGGCCCGGTCATTACGGCCGAGGCCCGGGACAACATCAACGCGCACATCGAAGCGATGCGCAAGCGCGGGCACAAGGTCGAGCAGGTCGCGGTCCCCGCTGACGAGACAGCCCATGGCACTTTCGTGGCCCCGACGATCATCGAGATCGACAGCATTGCGGATCTCGGCCGCGAGGTCTTCGGCCCGGTCCTGCACGTGCTGCGTTTCCGCAGGGCGGACCTCGGCAAGCTGGTCGATGCGATCAACGCTACCGGCTACGGCCTGACTTTCGGCCTGCATACGCGACTGGACGGTACGGTGGCACAAGTCACTTCGCGCGCGAAGGCAGGCAATCTCTATGTCAATCGCAACATCATCGGTGCCATCGTCGGGGTGCAGCCTTTCGGTGGGCGCGGCCTTTCGGGGACCGGCCCCAAGGCCGGCGGGCCGCTCTACCAGGGGCGGTTGGTCACGGTTCCGCCGCAGGTCCTCCCGCCCTCGGGAACACCTTTCGATGCGCTTGGTGCTTTTATCGAGTGGCTGGAGAGGCAAGGCGAGACTGCGGCCGCCGATCGCGCCCGCGCGATGGGTGCGGCCAGCGCGCTCGGCACCGAGCTTGCGCTGCCGGGCCCGGTCGGAGAACGTAATCTCTATGCGCTGCATCCGCGCGGCCGGATCCTGCTGTTCCCGAAGACGCGCGAAGGGCTCTTCGCACAGATCGCCGCAGCACTGGCAACGGGCAACCGCGCGGTGGTGGAAGGCATGGCGCTTCCCGCCGACTTGCCGCGACAAGTGGCGTCCTTCTTCGAAAGCGACTCGGACGAATCGTTCGGTGCCGTGCTTGTCGAAGGGGGTAGCGAGGACGTTCGCAAGGCTTGCGAGGCAGTCGCAAGACGCCCCGGCGCGATCGTCACGGTCCACGCTTCTCTGCCGGGCAAGGATCTGGAGTGGCCGCTCGATTTCCTGCTGGAGGAAGTCTCCATCTCTATCAACACGACTGCGGCAGGCGGCAATGCCAGCCTGATGATGATCGGTTAAGCTGCTGCTTTGGATGGTCTATTGTCGAAACCGGCCCGATTGCTGCCTGACCGAAGGAACAGTTGGCGATCATTGAGGCCGTGCGTCAAAAGGACAATTGGCTAATCCTTATTGCGACGCAATTTCCATACTGCGGATGACATGGCGGCGATGGGGCAGGGACCCTCGCATAAAGACGTAGCCCGGTTGGATAGGAGCATGGTAGACTATGCCCCTTGTGGTCGTTTAGTCGCAGCACCGCCTGACCGACCTATGGGAACTCTGACGGGGTTGGGCGGATTGTTACCGCTAGTGTGCCACTGCATGCGGCGTGGCACAAAGTCGGGAGTGAGTGGAATGGGCAGGATGATTATCGATGCCGCCACCAGCATGGACGGGTTCTGTGCCGATGCTCGCGGCCAAAGCATCATTCCCATCGAGGCCCTCAACCGTGCGGACTTGCGTCAGCCGCTGGTATCCGCCTGCGGGGCGGTGGTGATGAGCCGCCGCAGCTTCGATACGGTGACGGACCCGGATTGGTTTGCCGACAATTACGAGCTGCAGGTGCCGATTTTCGTCGTTTCCGACGATCCGCCGCCAGCACGCTACCCCAAGGAAAACGAACGCTTGCGGTTCCATTTCCTCGACACTTTCACCGAAGCGTTCGAGCGGGCGGAGCAGGCAGCCGGAGAGAAAGCCGTCCTTGCCATCGGCGAGGCGAGCACGGTGCAGGCCGCTTTGCTGTCGGGCATGGCCGACGAGATGTGGCTGCGCGTCATTGCCAAGGAAACCGGCGGCGGCACGCCCCTGTTCGGGCCTGGCAAGCCGGGCAAGGAATTCTTCGTCAGCGCCGTGGAAACGACACCGGGCGCCGTGCACATGAAACTCGAACGCCGCGTCGAGCATTAGCCTTCCGCAAGCATCAGGCCAGGGCGGGCTGCAGGTCCACCTGCTTGCGATGCTGCGTTATCGTCACGATGAAGATGCCGAGACCGGCCAGTGAAAGCGCGGCGCCGATCCAACCGGTCGACGTGAGGCCATAGCCCGCCGTGATCGCCAGCCCGCCCAGCCATGGACCAAGGGCATTGGCGATGTTGAAGGCGCTGTGGTGCGCTGCGGCGGCCAGCGCCTGCGCCTCGCCGGCAACGTCCATCAGCCGGGTCTGGAGGATCGTGCCGAGCCCGCCGCCGAAACCGATCAGGAGGATGACCGCAGTGAGGCTCCAGATATTGCCCGCCCCCAGCGGGAACAGCGCAAGGGCGACCGCGCTCCACAGCAGGGCACCTATGGCCGCGCGGTTCTGGGCGCGGTCGGCGGCCCAGGCCCAGAACAGGTTGCCCACCGTCATGCCGACGCCGAACACGGCCAGGATCACCGGCACCATGCTTTCCGAGACGTGGGTGACCTCGATCAGGGTCGAGGCGACGTAAGTATAGACGGCAAAGAGGCCGCCGAAGCCGATGGCGCCGGTCAGCAGCGTCAGCAGGACTTGCGGGCGGCGCAGTGCGCCCAACTCGCGCATCGGGCTGGCGCCTTTCGCGGCAGTCTGGTGCGGCGCGAACAGCGCGACGAGAGCCATCGTCAGCAGCGCAAGGCCCGATACGACGGCAAAGCCGCTGCGCCAGCCCATTGCCTGTCCGAGCCAGTTCGCCAGCGGCACGCCGATGATCGTCGCGACCGTCAAGCCGGACATGACCAGCGCAACGGACTGCGCGCGCCTGTTCGATGGCACCAGCGAGGCTGCGACGAGCGCGG
Source organism: Novosphingobium sp. PY1 (assembly GCF_017312445.1). Classification (NCBI taxonomy): domain Bacteria; kingdom Pseudomonadati; phylum Pseudomonadota; class Alphaproteobacteria; order Sphingomonadales; family Sphingomonadaceae; genus Novosphingobium; species Novosphingobium sp. PY1. Next base: position 248,998 of record NZ_BLTI01000001.1, read on the forward strand.
CGACCCCGAAATAGGCCCCATGCGGCAGGCCGCTTAGGAACCGGAAGAGCAATAGCAGGTCATAGCTTGGGGCCATGGCGGACAGGCCGTTGCCCAGCGCGAACATGGCCATGAGCCCGATCAGCAGCGCGCGGCGCGGCAGCTTCGCGGCCAGTACCGCGATGACCGGAGCGCCCACCACCACGCCCAAGGCATAGGCGCTGATCGCATGGCCGGCCTGGGGCTCGGTAATCCCCAGATCGCGGGAGAAATAGGGCACCAGGCTCATCGCCGCGAATTCGGTCGTGCCGATCGCGAAGGCACCCATTGCCAGCGCCAGTGTGACGAGAAAGGGGTGGACCGCGCGGGCGGAGGCGCCGCTCGACTCGTTGATGCTGCACTGCGGTATGGACATGTTCGCGATGTAATGCCCTGCGCCAGCGAGGGTAAGGGCAGCGGCCTTGCGTTTATCTCACGCCCCGGTTCTTTCCATGCAACCGCAAGCGACCCTTGAAAAATCTGGGCAGGCACTGAGGAATGGGCCGTCCCGCGGCATCATGCAGAGACGTGCAATTCGATGCGGCGAGGCATGATGGGACATAAAGCGACGAAAGTGCCGGCGATTACGCTGGGTTTCTGGATCATCAAGATTCTGGCGACGACGTTGGGCGAAACCGGCGGCGATACGCTGTCGATGACTTACGACCTTGGCTATTGGCTGAGCACCCTGGTATTTTTCGTGCCGCTCGTCCTCCTGATCCTGGCCCAGGTGCGGGCTGCGCAGTTTCGCCCCTGGCTTTATTGGGCGACGATCGTGGCCTCGACCACGGCCGGCACGACAATGGCCGACTTCGCCACCCGCTCGCTTGGTATCGGTTATCCCGGCGGAACGCTTGTTCTGGGAGCCTTGGTGATCGGCTCGCTGCTCGTCTGGAAAGCCGTGAATGGCTCGGTGTCGGTCGATACGGTCGTTTCGGCGCGTACGGAGGCCTTTTACTGGCTGACCATCACATTTTCGCAGACCCTTGGAACCGCGCTGGGAGACTGGGCCGCCGATGACGGCGGTCTGGGCTATCTGGGAGGCGCGGCCCTTTTCGGCGGCCTGCTGCTGGGGCTCGTTGCGCTTTGGGCTTTTACCCGGGCGAACCGCGTGGCGCTGTTCTGGGTGGCATTCGTGCTCACTCGCCCGCTGGGCGCCACCGTTGGCGATTTCCTCGACAAGCCGCTGGCGCAGGGCGGGCTCGATTTCAGCCGCCCGATTGCAACGGCGGTGCTGGTCCTCGGCATCGTCCTGCTGGTTGCAGTTCTGCCGCAAAGGGCAGGGAGGCACCCCGGCGGCACCGCGCCCGCGACAAGCTGAGCCGGACCCGACGTCAGGCGGGTAAGCCCCCTTCCTTGGGCGGAACCACAAGGGCGCGGTTACGCAGCCGGGTTGGTAGTGGGGTCGCTAGGGAGCCCTTAGAGGCCCGGGTCGAATTCCGGTGCAACCTGCTCGGTATGGTCGGGGGTGTGATGCGCGACGTGGATGCCGCACTCGGTCTTGTCCCAACCGCGCCAGCGGCCCGAACGCGGGTCTTCGCCCGGTGCGACCTTGCTGGTGCACGGCATGCATCCGATCGAGGGATAGCCTTCGGCCACCAGCGGGTGCGGCGGCAGGTCGTGCTTCTCGATATAGGCGGCAATCCGTTCGGGCGACCAGTCGATCAACGGATTGATCTTGAGGCGGCCCTGTTCGTCGGTCGTGTCGATCTCGAAACGCGGCAGCGTCGCGCGGGTCGAGGCCTGAAAAGCCTTGCGTCCCGTGATCGAGGCATCCAGGCCGAGCAGGGCCTTGGCCAGCGGCTTCACCTTGCGGATGTCGCAGCAGCCGTCCGGATCGTAGGACCAGCGCAGGCCGGATTCGTCCTTCTTGGCCAGTTCCTCGGCATCCGGGGTCAGGCTGCGCAGGTCCTTGAGGCCAAGGCGCTCGATCAGCAGGTCACGGTAGGCGAGTGTCTCGGGGAAGTGCTTGCCGGTTTCCAGGAACAGGACCGGCACGCCGGGGTCGACCTGCGAGACGAGGTGGAGCAGCACCGCGGATTCCGCACCGAAGCTGGACACGATCCCGACATCGCCCGCCATGCCTTCCTTGAGCACCGTCTCGAGCATTTCGATCGTGTCGGTACCGCGGAAGAGGCGGTTGAGGCGCACGGCATCGGCCTCGGCAAAGCGGGGGCCGGTGTCAATGCGGTCGCGGATGCGTGTCGCTTCGGTCATATCGGAAATCCTCGGTGAAGTTCCGGGGGCTGGCGCCGGCCTCAGGCCGGGCGCCGTAGCGCCCAGATCGGCTGGCGGCCGTCAGCCGTCGCCTGATAGACATTGTCCCAACGCTCGAACGCGTTCTGTGCGTCGGTCGGGTTGAGCGGCTTGTCGGGCGCGAAAGCGTCGAAGCCGCAGCGCTTGAGATGGCTGAGCATGTCGATCACGACATCGCCCACGGCGCGGATCTCGCCGGTGAATCCCGCTTCGCGCAGGACCCGGGCCGAGGAATAGCCGCGCCCGTCGGTCCATGCCGGGAAATTCACTTCGACCAGCGCAATGCGGTCGAGGTGGGGCAGCAGGTCGCGGGCGTCGTCGCCCGGCTCGATGCGCACGGCCGAGGCATTGCTCTGCTCGGTGAAAGCATCGACCGTGACGGCGGGATCGTTGACCGCTTCATCGTCACGGAAGCGGAACTGGACATCAACCATAGATAGCCTCCTTGAACGGATCCATGCCGATCCGGCGGTACGTGTCGAGGAAGCGTTCCCCGTCCTCGCGGTTGGAGAGATAGACTTGCGTGGCCTTTTCGACGGCATCGACGATACCGTCCTCATCGAAGCCCGGGCCGGTGATCTTGCCCAGCGACGTGTCGGCGCCTTCCGAGCCGCCGAGCAGGAGCTGGTAGTTCTCCACGCCCTTGCGGTCGACGCCGAGGATGCCGATGTGGCCCGCGTGGTGGTGGCCGCAGGCGTTGATGCAGCCGGAGATCTTCAGCTTCAGCTCGCCGATCTCGGCCTGCTTCTCGGCGCTGCCGAAGCGCTCAGAAATCTTCTGCGCCACCGGGATCGAGCGGGCATTTGCAAGGCTGCAGTAGTCGAGGCCCGGGCAGGCGATGATGTCGCCCACGGTGTCGAGGTTGGCGGTCGAGAGACCGGCCTCGTCGAGCTTCTGCCACAGCGTGTAGAGGTCGGCCTTCTTCACGTGCGGGAAGACGATGTTCTGGGCGTGGGTGACGCGCAGTTCGTCGAAGCTGTAGTCCTTGGCGAGCTGGGCCATCAGGCGGATCTGGTCGGCCGAAGCGTCGCCCGGAATGCCGCCCACCGGCTTCAGCGAGACAGTGGCGATGATGTAGCCGGCCTGCTTGTGTTCCTGGCAGTTGCGCTCCACCCAGAGGCGGAAGTCGGGATCGGTCAGGTCGAGTTCGTCGGACAGGCCGGTCTCGTAGGCGGGGTCGACGAAGTACTGCTTGATGCGCTCAAGTTCGGCCAGCGGCGGCTCGATGCCCTGCGACATCAGGTGCGCGAACTCTTCCTCGACCTGACGCGTGTATTCTTCCTTGCCCAGTTCATGGACGAGGATCTTGATGCGCGCCTTGTACTTGTTGTCGCGGCGGCCATAGCGGTTGTACACGCGCAGGCACGCCTCGGAGTACGTGATCAGCTGGTCGAGCGGCACGAATTCGCGGATGACCGGCGCGATCATCGGGGTGCGGCCCATGCCGCCGCCGACGTAGAAGCGCGCGCCGATCTCGCCGGCGTCGTTCCTGACCATCCTGATGCCGATGTCGTGCAGCTTCATCGCCGCGCGGTCGGTCTCGCTGGCAATGACGGCGATCTTGAACTTGCGCGGCAGGGTGAGGAATTCCGGGTGGAAGCTCGACCACTGGCGCAGCAGCTCGGCATAGGGGCGCGGGTCGATCACTTCGTCCGCGGCCGCACCGGCGTACTGGTCCGAACTGATGTTGCGGATGCAGTTGCCGCTGGTCTGGATGGCATGCATCTCGACCGAGGCGAGATCGGCGAGGATGTCGGGCGTGTCTTCCAGCTTGATCCAGTTGTACTGGATGTTCTGGCGGGTGGTGAAGTGGCCGTAGCCGCGGTCGTACTTGTCCGCGATGTCGCCCAGCATCTTCATCTGCGTCGAGTTGAGGGTCCCGTAGGGCACCGCAACGCGCAGCATGTAGGCGTGCAGCTGGAGGTACAGGCCGTTCTGCAGGCGCAGCGGCCGGAACTGGTCCTCGGTCAGGTCGCCGGCGAGGCGGCGCTTCACCTGGTCGCGGAATTCCGCGACGCGCGTGTCGACCATCTGCTGGTCGTATTGGTCGTACTTGTACATCAGATCACCCAGTTCACGGCTTCGGGTTCGGACGGCTTGAGCGTCAGGTCGGGGCGCACGGTGGGGCCCAGGGCGCGGATGCGGTCCTTGATATGGGCGGGGCGAACGCCCTCGGCGTCCTTCTGGCCGTCGATGATATAGGCGGCGAAGACGTTCTGCGCGCCTTCCTCGCGGGCGATGACCGCCGCGCCATGCTCGCCGACATCGGCCGATTCGTTGACGTCCAGCGACCAGCCCACGCCGGTCCACCAGATGACCGCTCCGGTCTTCAGGTCATTGCCCGTAAGAATTTTCACTGCCCTATCTCCATGTTCTGGGCCTCAAGCGCCAGGGCGCGAATGGAATTGTCGGTATCGCCGGATTCGGCGCGTGCGACGTCGCCGATAACGATGAGGGCGGGACTTTGCACCCTCTCATCGCGAACAAGATCGGCAAGGCCGGCCAGCGAGGCGCGCAGCACGCGCATCTGCTTGCGGGTCGCGTTCTCGATGACGGCGATCGGAACCTCCGGCGTCAGGCCGTCGGCGATCAGCTTTTCCGAGATCTGGGCGGCGGTGGCCAGACCCATGAAGATCACCAGGGTGCGGCCCTTGCCGGCAAGGCCCGACCAGTCCTGATCGGTAAGGCCCTTGCACTGACCGGCGACGAACGAGACGATCGAGGCGTGGTCGCGGTGGGTCAGCGGGATCTGCGCCGCCGCCGATGCGCCCAGCGCCGAGGAGATGCCGGGCACGACCTCTACCGGGACCCCGGCAGCGCGGCAGGCTTCGGCTTCTTCGCCGCCACGCCCGAAGACGAAGGGATCGCCGCCCTTGAGGCGCACGACGTCGTTGCCGGCAAGCGCTTCCTTCACCAGCAGGTCGCAGATCGCCTCCTGCTCCATGGTGTGGCGCGAGCGGCTCTTGGCGACGGAGATCAGTCGCGCCGACGAGCGGGCCATGGAGAGGATCGCCGGATCGACAAGGCCATCGTGCACGACGAGGCCGGCCGACATCAGCAGCCGCGCGGCGCGCAGCGTCAGCAGGTCCGGATCGCCCGGGCCTGCGCCGACGAGATAGACGGTGCCGATGCGGCCTTCCTGACCGGTAGTGGCGGGATTCGCTTGCATGGTGCGCCATTTGGCCGCGATGGCCCGCCATTGCCAGCCATAATGGCTTTCGAGGGGGTAAGGGGAGCTTTAGGCCACGGTTGCGACGAACCGTTGAGGCTTCCGGCGCGCGCAATTCCGCCAGTTTCGCATGTTTCGCCAGTGGTCCGAAACATGCCGGGGCGGACTGCGGAGGCCCTCCTAACCAAATCTTAACCGTAAGGGGTGACGATTTGGGGATCTTTCAGGAGGTTACGTGCATGGCCATTGCCGCTCAATTCGATGAACTACCGGTCGATGCGGCCCGACCGCGCGCGCACAGGCGCAAGCTGCGGCTGGAAGCGCGCGGTGCGTTGGAGTCCGGCACCGAGACCTCCGTCGTCATTCATAACCTCTCCGAATCGGGCATGCTCATGGAGAGCAAGACCGAACTGGAGATCGGCGAGGCCATCGACCTCGATTTCCCCGAGGCGGGCCAGGTCCACGCGACGGTCGAATGGGCAAGCGGCACGCTCTACGGCTGCAGCTTCGACAAGGCGCTGTCCGCTTTCGCACTGAGCGCGGCACAATTGCGCGGCGCGGTCGAACCGGGTGTCGAGCCGGACGGTTCGGCCAAGGTCCAGGGCGTTGCCGCGATCGGCGGCGAAACGCTGGGCGAGCGACTGCACCGCCTGCGCAAGTTGCGCGGCATGACCCAGGGCGAACTCGCCGAGAAGCTGGGCGTCAGCAAACCGACCGTATGGGCCTGGGAACAGGACCGTGCGCGGCCGATCGAGGATCGCATCGAGCCGATTGCGCAGGCTCTGGGCGTCACTGCGTCCGATCTCAAGCCGACTCGCACGATCGTCGGCCTGCCCGAACTGATCGCCCGCTGCCGCAGCCAGATTGCCGAAGCGGTCGAAACGACTCCGGAGAAGATCAAGATCATGATCGAGCTGTGAAGCTCCATCTTTCCCAAGATTCGGGGGCTTGGAGGGATCGGCCCCGTAAGCCTTGTGCATAAAAGATGGTTAACCGGCCCAACCCCTGAGAATCCCGCTTTTCCGTTCCGTTTTTCGATGTTAAATAACTGAATATTAAGGAAATATTTAGTTTCGTTAGGTAACAGGACTAACGCGACGGATGTTTCCGTCAGTTATCGGACGGATGTGTGCGCCGGGGCAGGGCCCCGGGTGCTCTCCGGTCCAGTAGGGAAGCGAGAGTCCGGGGCTTATGACGATGGGCATGAATTTCACGGTACAGGAGACTTCGGCACTTTACGGGTTGCTGGCCGACAGCAGTTCCGATGTGATCCTGAAGACGGACCGTGAAGGTTTCATCGTCCATGCCTCGCCGGCGTTCGAGCGGCTTGGCTTCCGCATCCCCGGATCGTTGATATCGCCCAACCTGCTGGACATCGTCGAAAGCTCGCACCGCGACATGGTCAGCCGTGCGCTATCCGATGCGCTAGAAGGGCGTGAAGTGGGCCGATGGGTCGAATTCCCGGCTGTCACCGCCGACGAACGCCAGCACTGGTTCGAGATCCAGGCGCGCGCCCTGCGCGACGACGAGGGCGAAATCTACGGCGCGCTCAGCATCATGCGCAGCATCGACGAGCGCCGCCAGCTCAAGGACCAGCTCTTCGCCGCGACTTATACCGATCCACTGACCGGCCTGACCAACCGCGCCGCCTTTATCTCGATGCTCGAACACATGATCGAATCGAACATGGACGGCTGCCTGGCGCTGTTCAGCATCGATTTCTTCCGCACGATCAACATGAAGTACGGCCAGTCGACCGGGGACGAGGTCCTGCAGGTCTTCGCCGATCTGCTTCGCGAGATGCTGCGGGCCGAGGACATCATTTCGCGGATCGGTTCCGAGCGCTTTGCGGTGCTGCTGCCGCGGACCTCTACCGAGCAGGCGCAGGCGATCTGCCACCGCGTGGTGACGACGCTGGCCGAACTGCGCCAGAAGGTGGGCGAGAGCCGCTTTGCCATCACCGCCAGTGCCAGCATCGCCCACATCGGCGACAATCTCGACCGGACCATCGAGCGGGCCGAGCTTGCGCTGTTCTGCGCCAAGGCAAAGGGGCGTAACCGCCTCGAGCTGGAAAAGGAACGTCCCGTAGCCACGCACTGAGCGTTCGGGCTGCGCGTTCGGGGCGGACGAATCAGGCTTCGGGCCCGGGTCCTGCGTTCTTCCCGCTGCTTGCCTTGCTCTCGCGGATGGCCTCGATCAGGTCGCGAAGCGCCTCGTTCTGGCGCAAGTTGATGTCGCGCTGCGGGAACGGGATCTCGATGCCGTGCTCGTGGAACAGGTGCCACAGGTTCTTGAGCACCGCCGAGCGCACGTTTCCGGTGCCTTCTTCGGGATCGGTGATCCAGCAGTGGACGATGAAATTCACCGAGCTGTCGCCATAGGATTCCAGCCATGCGGTGGGCGGCGGCGCTGCCAGAATGCGCTTCACGCCGCGCGCCGCTTCCAGCATCAGTTCCTCGGCCTTCACGATATCGGCATTGTAGGAGATGCCGACCGGCACCTGGATGCGCACGTTCTTGGATGAGTAGGACCAGTTCTCCACCTGATTGATCATCAGGTTTTCATTGGGAATCAGGTATTCCTTCTGGTCGCGGGTCGTAAGCGAAACCGCGCGAATGCCGATGCGGCGGATCTGGCCGAAGGTGGAATTGCCCGCCTGGTCGGTGATGGCGATGACGTCTCCGGGCTTGATCGACTTGTCCATCAGCAGGATGATTCCCGCGATCAGGTTGCCGAAGGTCTTCTGCAGGCCGAAACCGATGGCCAGACCGAAGGCGCCGGAAAAGACCGCGAAGGCTGTCAGGTCTATGCCCAGGACATCGATGCCCACGAGGATCGCGATGCCCCAGATGACGAGGCTGACCATCTTCTCGGCCAGGAGATGCTGGGTCGTGTCGAGCCGGCTCATGCGGCCGATCACCCTTGCGGCGAACTTGCTGGCAGCCCAGGCGACCGTGATCACGAGGGCCAAGACCAGCATGACGACGATCAGGTCCCACACCGATATGCGCGTCCCGCCGACCTGTACCGCCAGGCTGTCGAGCGAGTTGATGATGTCGCCGACGGTGCCGCTTTTCGAAGCGACGGCGTTCTTGAGCCCTTCTGCCCCTGAGATCGCCTGATCGTCAATCGGGGTGGGCGAGGGGGCCGGGACCAGCACGCCGGGATCGACCGCGCTGGTCGAATCGGACAGTGGCGTGCCGGACGCCGCGGGATCGAGCGGGGCGCTCACGCCCACTGCATCCGCAAGAGCGCCTGTTCGATGTCGGCGATAAGGTCGTTCGGGTCTTCCAGCCCGATCGACATGCGCACGCCGTGGCAGTCCTGCGGATCGCCGCCGTGCGGCGGCCAGGCCATGCATGTGCGATAGTGCGAAGGCTCTATCGGCAGGGCAAGGCTTTCGTAGCCGCCCCAGGAATAGCCGATCCCGAACAGCTCCAGCGCATCGATGAAGCGGTTGCGGCTTGCCCCGTCGCCGCCCTTGAAGGTGAAGCTGAACAGGCCGCAGCCGCCGGTGAAGTCGCGCTTCCAGAACTCATGGCCGGTCGATCCGGGCAGCATCGGGCACAGGACCTGCGCGATTTCGGGCCGCCGCGAGAGCCATTCGGCAATGGCGAGAGCCGAGGCGGTTTCCTGACCGAGCCGCAAGTTGAGCGTGCGCAGGCCGCGCAGGGCCAGCGATGCGTCGTCGGGCGAGACGACGGTGCCCAGCTGCTGCGCGCGTTGGCGCAGTTTCGCATAGAGTTCCGGCCCCGCGCTGGCACAGCCCATCATCAGGTCCGAGTGCCCGCCGACATGCTTGGTGAGGGCCATCAGGCTAATGTCCACGCCCTTGTCGAGAGCGGCGAAGCCCAGCGGTCCGGCCCAGGTGTTGTCGAGCACCGATACCGCGCCCTTCTCGCGGGCGATGCGGGCGAGCGCGGGCACGTCGCACACTTCCATCGAGAGGCTGCCCGGCGCCTCCAGCAGGACTGCGCGCGTCTTCTCGCAGAACAGGGCCTCGTAGGCGGACAGGTCGAGCGGGTCGAAAAAGCGGGTCTCGACGCCAAGGTCGTGGAGCAGGCCCCTGCCCATGGCCCGGCTCGGGTCGTAGGCGTTGTCGGTCATCAGCAGCACGTCTCCGGGCCGCAGCAGGGTCAAGAGAACGCCGGCGATGGCCGCCACGCCGGAGGGGTAGAGCACCGTACCGGCGGCCCCCGGTTCGATTTCGGTCAGCGCATCGCACAGGGCCCACTGCGTGGGCGCGCCGCGCCTGCCGTAGAAAAACCGACCGTCCTCGTTGCGGCGCGGTCCTTCCGCGAGGTCCTTCGTGCTATCGTACAAGTGCGTGCTGGCACGCCAGACCGGCGGGTTGACGACCGCTCCGGTCCATTCCCTGCGCCGGCCGGCTCCGACCAGCTTCGTGGCATGTGCCTTGTTTTTCAGCCCCGTTGAATCGCTCAAGATCATCTCCGCTGTCGCGCGGAGAAGCCTAGCCCGCTGCGCGTTGAGGGTCGAGAGGCAAGGTCCCCGTTTGCAAGGGTATTTGCCGTGCGGCCTCGATTTCGCGGGCGGCAAGCGGCTCGAAGGTGCGCGGGCCGGTGTCGGTGCGCAAGGGTGACAGGCCGGTGCCGCTGCCCCGAATACCAAGTGTGAAGACACGGCGCAGCGCCAGTCCATCGGCACCGGTCAGGCACAGGCGCACCAGCGGCACGAAAAGCGCCGCGCCGCCCTGGCGCATGGCGCGGATCTCGGCCAGCGGCAGCTGGATCTCGCCCTTGAGCTGCGCTGTCCCGCCGGCTTCAAGGCCCTGCAGGTCATGAAGCCGGGCCATGTCCTGCACTTGCGGGGCCAGCTGCTGATCCTGCGAGAGCGAGGCGTGGGCGGAAATCATGTCTCCCGACACCGTGACCGGCCCGCGCGCTTCCTCGGCAGTGAGCGTGAGGCGGTACTGCAGCGTGGCGTAGAACAGCGAGAGGCGCATTGTGACCGGTTCGAGATCGACGCCAACTTGCGCTGGGCTGCCCGCGGCAGGGGCCGGGCGTGGCGGTACGACCGGTTTGCGCGGAGCCGGCGTGAAGGCGGGTTCGGGCAGCGGACGCCTCGGTGCGGAATCGGGCGTCGGCGCGGCATCGAGCGGGGGTGTGGCAGGGGGGCTCTCCGGCTGCGCCTCGGCAGCGGTCTCGCCGGTTTCTTCCCACTCCAGGTCCTGCGGACGACGTCGGCGCAGGAGGAACAGCGCCAGGGTAATCGCGGCGATGCCTGCGGGAAGCGCCCACCACCATGCGGGCCACGACGGGGGCTCGGCGCCGAAGGCTTGGGGCTCGATTGTCTGCGGGGCAGGGGGGTGTTCAGGCTGCGCAGAGGGCTCGACGGGCGCGGGGCTTTCGCTTGCGGTCGGCTCCGGGGCGGGGACCTGCGCTGCTGGGCGCTGTGAGGCTGAGGGCTGGGAGGGCGTGGTCGTCTTGGGCGTGGCGGGCTTGGCCGCCGCGCGTGCGGTGGGCTCGGCAGGCGGAGGCGGCGGCGCGGTGACCAGTGGAGCCGGCGTCGGACTGGCGGCAGGTTTGGCCGACGGAGCGGTCTCAACGGTTTCCGGGCGAAGGATCGGGTGCTGGGCGTCGACCGGCCCTTGCGGCGCAGGTGCGCTGGAGGCCGAGTCCGGTTCGGGCAAGCTCCACGAGCCGACCGGCTGCGCATGGCCGATGACCGGTGTGCCCGCCAGCAGCAGCGCAAGAGTGATGCGAGTGTGAGTCCCGTTCAAGCCCCTCATGCGCGAGCCATCACAGGATTCTCGCTGAACCGAAAGTTAATGCGCGGGCTCTCCGCGCCGAGCCGTTGCGGCCTGCCGCCAAACCGGCGCTTGCTTGCTTCCGTCGCTGCCATATCAGGCTTGTCATCGCGGCGCGTTCGCGTCATGGCCGGGGCATGAGCGATACACCCGCGAACCCCCTTCACCTTGGCCAGCAGAGCGCGCTTCCCGCGTCTCCGACCGAAGCGGTGCTGGACTATGTGCCCAACCCGCGCGCCGGTTCCCTGTACATGGTCCGCTTTGCCGCGCCGGAATTCACTTCCTTGTGTCCGGTCACCGGTCAGCCCGATTTCGCGCATCTCGTGATCGACTATGCGCCTGGCGAGACCATCGTGGAATCGAAGAGCCTGAAGCTCTTTCTCGGCTCCTTCCGCAATCACAGCGGCTTTCACGAAGACGTCACGGTTGGGATCGGCCAGCGCCTGTTCGATGAGATGAAACCGCGCTGGCTGCGTATCGGCGGATACTGGTATCCGCGCGGCGGCATACCCATCGACGTCTTCTGGCAGTCGGGCGCGGTACCCGATGGGCTCTGGGTTCCCGATCAGGGCGTGCAGAGCTACCGCGGGCGCGGTTAAAGCCCCGCAGCGGCGAAATTCACGCCGTTGACGCGGCGCAGGTCAACCTTGCCGCCACCCAGCATCGAGAGCTGCCTGCTCGACAGGCACTGGGCGTAGACGGTGGGATATTCGGCGCGCATGGCGGCGTCGCTGCCCAGCGCTTCGTCGAGCCTGGCCGTGCATTGCGCGCGGGTCTGATAGGTTTCCACCGGCATGCGGAGGCGTTCGCAGGCGCTGCCGTCGTCGCTGCAGCCGAACAGGGCGAGGGCGATCAGTGTAGCACTCATGCCTATGTCTCCTTTCATCAGAAGTAACGGAGCGGATGCGTAAAAGTATCCCGATCCGGGCAAGAAAATTGCGATCCACGAAAAAGCATTGCCGTTCAGGGCGTTGGTTCCGGGCGCGCATTGCAACTTGCAACGCGCATCCTATTTGTAGGCGGGAACTGCGGGTCGCGATGTGGGCAATGCCCCATGGTCGCGCGTGAGAAATGCCACACCTCGCAACGGCATCGTGCCGCGGGAGCCTCGATGGCGCGGTCCGCGGATTTTTTCCTTTCGATGCAATAGACACTGGAACCCGGCGCGCGGCTGCGCGTAAGAAGGCGGCACATGGATCATACCAAAGCAAGACTCATCATTCGCCCAGCGACGGTTGCCGATGCTCCGGCCATCGCGCGGTTGTCCATCAAGGTCTATGGCAAGGCCGACTCCTTCACCCGCGCCGAAATCCGCGGCCAGCTCATCAACTTTCCCGAAGGCCAGTTCGTCGCCGAGTACGAAGGCAAGATCGTCGGCCACTGCGCGACGATGATCGTCAGTGCCGATCTCGCGTTCAAGCCGCATACCTGGGAAGAGATCAGCAACGGCGGCTATGGCCGCCCGCCGGCCGTGGACGGCGATGTCCTCTACGGTTTCGAGGTCTGCGTCGATCCCGACTTCCGCCGCCTGCGCATCGGCCAGCGCCTGTACCGCAAGCGCAAGGAACTGTGTCAGCATTTCGAGCTCAAAGGCATCGCCTTTGCCGGGCGCATGCCCGGCTACGCGCGCCGCCGCCGCCAGTATCCCAACCCGGCCGATTACGTGCACGCCGTGCGGGAGAAGAAAGTCCGCGACCAGGTTATCCTGTTCCAGATGAACGAAGGGTACGAGCCGCGCGGAATCATGCCGGACTACATTCCCAACGACAAGGAATCGGGTGGCTACGCGGTCCTGATGTACTGGACCAACCCGCTGGCACCGCGCGATACCGGCAAGGCCGTGCCTGGCCTGAAGGAACGCGTGCCCAGTTCGGTGCGGGTTGCCACCGTCCAGTTCATGATGCGCAAGATCGAGACGATCGACCAGTTCGAGGAACAGGTCGAGTACTGGGTCGACGTCGCTTCGGATTACGAGTCCGACTTCGTGGTCTTCCCCGAGCTGTTCACGCTCGAACTTCTCTCCATTGAGGAGAAGAAGCTGCAGCCGGCCCAGGCGATCGAGAAAGTCGCTACTTATACGGACCGTTTCGTCGAGTTCATGTCGCGCATGGCGGTAAGCTACAACGTCAACATTGTCGGCGGCTCGCACCCGACCAAGGTGAAGCGCGAAGGCGGCGGCAGCGAGATCCGCAATATCGGCTACACCTTCCTGCGGGACGGTGCAGTGCACGAATCGGAAAAGCTCCATCCCACGCCCTCGGAGCGCAGGTGGTGGAACATCCAGGGCGGCTACGGCGCCAATGTCATTCCCACCGACTGTGGCCCGATCGGGGTCATGATCTGCTATGACAGCGAGTTCCCGGAACTGGCGCGGCATCTCGTCAATCAGGGCGCGCTCATGCTCTTTGTGCCGTTCTGCACCGACGAGCGGCGCGGCTTCCTGCGCGCGCACTACTGCTGCCAGGCCCGCGCGGTCGAGAACCAGGTCTACGTCGTGACCTCGGGCGTCGTCGGCAACCTGCCGAACGTCGAGAACATGGACGTCCACTATGCCGAGAGCGCGATCCTGACGCCTTCGGACTTTCCTTTCTCGCGCGATGGCGTGGCGGCCCATGCTCCCGCCAACACCGAGACCATCGCCATTGCCGATCTATCGCTCGATTCCCTGCTGACCGCGCGTCAGTCGGGAACCGTCCAGAACCTGCGCGACCGCCGCTTCGACCTTTACCGGGTCGAGTGGACGCAGCAGCAGGCCTGAGGCCGGGGAACCCGCAATGGCCTTGCCAGACCTCCACGCCTTCGGCGCGATGTTCATCGCGCTGGGGATGTTCTACGGCTTTGCCAACGGCACCCTGCGCGTGGAAATCGTCTCGCTGCTGACGATCGGTTCGATCGCGCTCCTGCTCTACGTCCTGCCGATGCCGGGGCAGGACAAGTATGCAGGACTGGCGCTCGCCTTCGAGGGGTTCGGGCACTACGCGCTGGTGACGATCTGTTCGCTCATGATCCTCGGTCGAGGGCTGGTCGTGACCGGCTCACTGGACCCGGCGGCGCGGGCACTGGCCAGGGTATGGCAATACAACCGGTCGATTGGCCTGCTGTTGACAGTGGTCATGTGCATGTTCCTCTCGATGATCATCAACGACACTCCGGTGCTGGTGCTGATGATCCCGATTCTGGCTCAATTGGCGGGGCGCGGGGGCATGCCGGCATCGAAGACGCTGATCCCGGTCAATGCCGCGATCCTGATCGGCGGCATGGCGACGACCATCGGCACCTCGACGAACCTGCTGGTCGTCTCGATCGCGCAGGACCTGGGCATGAAGACGCTCACGGTCTTCCACTTCACCCCGATTGTTCTGTGCGCAATGGTCTTCGCGCTGCCCTACATCTGGCTGGTCATGCCGCGGCTGCTCCCCGACAATACCAAGGCCGTGGCGGTCGAGAGCCGCACGTTTCTTGCCAAGCTGCGGGTCGAGGGCGATTCGCCGATGCGCGGCAAGACCATCGAGGAAGTGCGCGGCAACGTACCTGCCGGGGTGAGCGTCTGGCTGCCGGTCGGCGCGAACGGCTCGGTTGACCGCCGGGTCATGGCCTCGGGCACGCTGGAAGACCTGCAGGAGGCCGCCCGCAAGCTCTCCGCGAAGCTCGCGCCGACCTGGCTGCTGGAGCGCATTCGCGCCAATTCCAGCCGCACCGGCGACGATCTGATGGTCGCCGAGATGATCATTGCTCCCGACAGCCGCCTGATCGGCCTGACGCCCAAGACGGCAGGCTTCGTCGGCGTGGCGCTGCTGGGCATCCACCACGCCCGCCAGCCGTTCCGCGATACCCGCCTGCATTCGCCCGATGCACCCATGATGGAAGGCGACGTGATGCTGGTCATGGGTATGGCCGGCGATCTGCGCCGCTTTGCGGAGAGCGACGGCTTGTTGCAGCTGGAAGGCGGGCAGGAAGTGACGCGTTCCACCAAGGCTCCGGTCGCGCTTGCGATCATGGCCGGCGCCGTCGGCCTTGCCAGCGTCGGTCTCGTGCCGATCGCGATTTCCTCGCTGGCCGGTGCGATCCTGATGTTCGTGACGGGGTGCGTACGCTTCGAGAGGGTGGGGCGGGCGCTGTCGGCGCAGGTCATCGTCCTTGTCGCCGCCTCGATTGCGCTCGGCAAGTTCATCCTCGTCTCGGGCGCCGCGGCATGGATGGGCGGACTGCTGGCAAGCGGCCTGCAGTACCTGCCGCCCGCAGGCGTGCTGGCCGCGATCATGGTCTTCGTCACCATGCTCACCAACTTCGCCTCGAACACCGCGGCAGCGGCGGTGGGCACCCCTATCGCCTTCAACATCGCCAGCCAGCTCAACCTGCCGCCCGAGCCGCTGGTGCTGGCGGTGCTGTTCGGCTGCAACCTGTGCTACGCGACCCCGGTCGCCTACCAGACCAACATGATGATCCTGACCGAGGGTGACTACCGTTTCGCGGACTACTTGCGCTCGGGCATCCCGCTGGTGCTGATCATGGTCGCCGCGCTTTCGACCACGCTGGTTTACTGGTACGGAATCTAGGCGCCAGACACCGCCTGACTGCCAGTCATCCCGGAACTACCTGTTATCCCGGATCGGGGCCGGGGCGACGGGCAGTTGCGCAATTGCGGCGCCTGCATCCCTAGTCCTGAGCGGACTTTCCGGTCAGGATCTGCTCGCGCAGTTCCTCCACCGGGGGCAGGCCCAGACCGTCCAGCGATTCCACGCCGATGATCGCGTCCTCGCCGAAGCAGTTGGACAGGACGATCGTCTTGGGCACAATGCGCTTGCGGTTCGCCAGCGAGTAGAAAGTGCGTACCGTCGGCGCGGCGGGCTCTTCGGGGTTCTGGTCGATGACCATGGCGATCCGTTCAGAACGCAGCAGCACGAACGAGCCGACCGGATAGACGCCCAGCGCCTCGACGAAGCGGTCCAGCACTTCGCCGTCGAACACGTCGCGCATCTCGATCAGTTCCTGCATGGCATTGGCAGGGTCCGCCGCATGCCCGTTGAGCATGCCCGAGACGATGTGGTCGTACGTGTCGCAGACCGCAGCCATGCGTGAGAGAAGGTCGACCTGCGAGCCGGAGAGGTTTTGCGGAAAGCCGGTTCCATCCAGCCGTTCGTGATGGCGCATCACCGCGTTCAGTACGTCCTCTGGAACTTCTCCTGCCGCTTCGAGCAGGTCCTTGCCGATGTAGGGATGGCGATGCCAGACATCGCTGGGGATCGCGCTGATGCCGCCCGCGTGGGGATCGATGTTGACGTAGAGCCGGCTCACGCCGACGTCGAGCAGCAGCCCGGCCATCCCGGCATTGCGCGTGTCGTTGGGCGACAGCTTCATCTGCCGGGCCAGTGAGATCATCAGCGCACTGACCGAGAGCATGTGCTGGTAGATCGTCTCGCTTTCCGCCTTGCAGCGCATCAGGCCGGAAAAGGCATAAGGATTGCGTTGGATCGAGGCGTAGATGTCCTCGACTACAGGAGTCACTTCGGCAACCCGCGGCGCCTTGCCGAGGCGTGCCTCGAGGAAGACCTTGGAGATGACCTTGCGTGCCTTGCCTGCAGTTTGCCGGGCCTTGCCGAATTCGCGCGCCATGGGAACGGGCCCCGACCTGAACGCGGCTGAATCGCCGCCGGTCGGACGCGCGATGACGGGGGCTGGGCGGGGCATCGTGCGGCTTTCGAACTGGCGGGACTGCATGGTGCCGTTCGGGCGCGGCGCCGAAACCACGGTCGCTGCAGCCCTGTCCTCGTTTGCGGGCAGGTCGATGCCGCGATCGGTGTCGATGATGATGGCGTCCAGCTTGCTTGACCGCAAGGTCTCGAGCTTGTCTTCATCGCTCAAGACGAAGCGGGCCTTCCAGAAGGGATGACTCAGCCAATTTCCCTGAAAACCGTGAATGAACATGCCCAGTTCGACCTGGGACGTGGAAATTTTCTTTAACGCCATGCGACCGCCAAGTTTTGTCAGTAGCCGCAGGTTACGGGTCATAGCGTTAAAAGAGGTTATGGTTTCTTTGGGTAACGGTCGTTTAACCAACTGACACATTGCTTCATGGACAAGCCGCGCCCGTCACTGCAACATGAGGACAACACGCGATAAATCCGCAAGGGATGCGCGCGTTCGCCGAAGACGGGCAATGCTTGAGGGAGAATGAGGTCTTGATCAGTGCCATCGGTCTTGCAGGAGCCCTGATCCTGCTGATCTGGATGACGGTGCGGGGCGTGAACATCCTTCTTGCCGGGCCCATTGCCGCCGCGATCGTCGCGTGGACGAGCGGGCTGGCGTGGTTGCCCCCGCTCGCTGCCCAAGGCGCGCCGGATTTCGCGACTGCCTACATGAAAGGCTTCACCGGTTTCTTCGGCGACTGGTTCCTGATGTTCCTGCTGGGCGCAATCTTCGGCGAAGTCATGGGTGCAAGCGGTGCGGCTGCCAGCGTGGCGCACTGGGTTGTCAGGAAGATCGGCATCCGTCACTCCGTGCTCGCGGTCGTCGCGGCCTGTGCCATCCTCACTTACGGGGGCGTGTCGGTTTTTATCGTCGGCTTCGCGGTCTATCCCCTGGCCGTCCACCTTTTCCGCGAGGCAGACATGCCGCGCCGCTTCATCCCTGGCGCGCTTTGCTTCGGTTCGGTGACCTTCACGATGACGAGCGCGGGTTCTCCCGAGATACAGAACCTGATCCCGATGCAGTATCTGGGTACCGACGCCTACGCCGGCTGGCAGGTCAGCCTCGTCGTCGCGTTGCTGATGGCGGGCCTGGGCTATTTCCTGCTCGACCGCATGGTGAAGCGGGCCGTGGCGCGCGGTGAGCGCTTCGAGAGCAGGCCGGGCGACGATACCAGTTCCGCCGACCGGCACTTGCCCCATCCGCTATTGTGCATCCTGCCGCTTGTCGCCGTGCTCGGCGTCTTCATGCTTTTCCAGTATCCGCAGGCGATAGCCGGTCTGGCGGCGCTGCTGCCCGGCGCGTCGCTGGGCAAATGGGCGCTGGTCGTCGCGCTGGGCGCAGGTACGGCTATCGCGGTCCTGATCGGGCTGCGCTCGCGCGGGGCGATGCCCGCCGCATTTTCGCGCGGGGCGACCGGCGCAGTCGTCGCGATCACCAACACTTGCGCGGTCGTCGGCTTCGGGGCCGTGGCATCGCTGTCACCCGCATTTCAGGCGGCGCTCGATGCCGTCCAGCACCTGCCGGGCGATCCGCTTATCGGCGCAGCCATTGCGGTAACAGTGATCGCGGGGCTTACCGGCTCCGCTTCGGGCGGCCAGTCGATCGCGCTGCCCTTGCTGGCACCCGGCTATCTGGCCATGGGCGCGGACCCTTCGCAACTCCACCGGACCGTGGCCATTGCCAGCGGCGCGCTCGATAGTCTGCCGCACAACGGCTACGTGGTAACGACGATCCGGGCGATCTGCGGGGAGACCCACCGCGACGCCTATCCTGCAGTGGGCCTGCTCACCGTCGTGGTGCCGACGATCGGCCTTGCCGTCGCGATCGCGCTTTTCGCGATTGGCTGACAGGAACCGGCGGCCAGCCCGCCGGACCCTCAGTATTCCTGCAATCCTAAGGGTGAACTCAGGGCCTGCCCCTATTAACCTTGTTTCGCCGTCGCCGTCCTATCCGATCATGAGCCGGGCGAAGGGTCGCATCTGCCCGGCAGATAAAATCGGGTCGGAGTTTCAGGAATGGATCAGGGTGATCGCGCATCGCGCCAGGCAGAGAGGTTGTCCGTCATGGTCCCTGCCGTCTGCCGCCTGCGCAACGGGTTTCGCGACCAGGTGATGGTATATGACATTTCCACCGGCGGTTGCCGGATCAAGAGCTGCGCGGTGACCTTGCGGGTCGGCGACATCGTCGTGGTCCGCCCCGAAATGCTCGAAGGACTGGGCGGTGAAGTGCGCTGGGTCATTGGCCGCGAGGCTGGCATCCGCTTCGTCCAGCCACTGTATGCGCCGGTCGTCGAGCACTTGCACCGCAACCACCGCACGTTCCTGACTTCGGTGCGCAATTCGGCTTCGCCGCCGCTTCGGATGATTGCCTGATAGCGTCTATCGCCCCGAAGTCTGCTGCCCCGCGGCCTCCTGCGCCGCGGCCTTGTCCGCTGCCGCCTTCTGAGCGGTGGCGCGTGCAGCTTCGGCAGCCTGTTGCGAAGGGCTTTGCCCATAGACACTGACTGTCGCCGTGGGCACCAGCATTTCGCTTTCCTCGTCCGTCGCCTGTCCCGGCCTGGCCGTGTCCTTCGGCTTTGGCGAGGCGCCCGGGGCAGGCACCGGATGCTGGACCTGCACTTCGATCCCGGCGTCCGAGAAGAACTTCACCAGGGCGCCGAGGTGTTCCTCGTCTTCGCTTGAAACCGAAACCCTGGCCATGCCCCAGCGCTGGAGCGCCCATAGCGCCAGATCGGCGGAAATCGCGCCTTCCGGGTGCTTCCTGCCGTTCTCGCCTGACAGGGCAACGTTCATGACGGCCTGTGCCGGCGGCACGATCCGGACTGTCCAGCCCTGCGTCTCCTTGCTCGCAGCCTGTTCGGTCGTGCGATAGTCCGCCAGGGTCCAGCCGGGCGCGGGGATCGGTTCGACATAGACCATCCGCTGGGCGCGGTCGCTCCATACCGAGCGCGTGGGCAGGCCCACGCTCTGGCGGATGGCATTGAACGGCGGGACGTCTGCCGCGATGCCGGCCGCCGTGCGCTCCATCGCCGCATCGACCATGGCTCGGGTCTGGGCCTGCACGTCGGCGGCCAGAACCTGCTGCAGGTTGATGGTCACCTCGTCGCCCAGGGCCTTGCGGATCAGCTCCTCGGCGGAGGCTTCGGCATTGGTCGTATAGCTGCGGGCGATCACGAGGGCGTCGACCGAGGGCGCGCTGAACACGCCGGATTTGACGTCGAGCTGGGCAATGGTGACGCCCTTGGTGCCGCAAGCCTGCAGGATCGCGGCCCGCGCGGCGGTGCGGATCTTGGCCTCGGTCGACAGCTTCATCAGCGTCATCGACAGCGGCGTGCCGAGGGCGAGGAAGGCCGCGACAAGGATGGTCACGTAACGCGGCGTCCATTCGACCTTGCCGAAGGGACGGGCAGCCCCGGATAGCCGCGCGATGAGCGCGAAGGCGAAAGTGATCGCGGCAAGGTTGGTCAGGAAGAGGAGCAGCGCGCCCATCGCGAACATCGGCTGGAACACGCCGATGCCGTAGCCGATGACGGTCAGCGGCGGCATCAGCGCAGTGGCGATGGCAACGCCGATGGCAGTACCCCCCTTGCCGATCACCGTCGAGTAGCCGCCGGCAATCCCCGAAAACAGCGCAATGGCGAGGTCGAGCAGGTTGGGTTCGGTGCGCGCGAGGATCTCGGGCGTGGCGTTGCGGATCGGCGAAAGCCATGTCAGCAGCATTCCGGTAAGGATGCCGATGGCCGCGCCCACCGCCACCACCTTGGCCGCGTCGCGGATGCGATGGCCGTCGAGCGAGGCGAAGCCGAAGCCCATCGAGGCGATCGGCGCCATCAGCGGCGAGACGAGCATCGCGCCGATCACGACAGCCGTCGAGGATTGCAGCAGGCCGAGCGTGGCGATGCCTGCGGCGAGGGCGGACATCAGGATATAACCGTTGGTCAGTTCCCCGTCCTTGCGCACGTGCTGGCGCAAGTCGTAGGCCTGATCCGGCGTCAATTGCGGCAACAGCACAGCGTGGGCCAGGCGCAGGCGCATGAGGTGCACGAATGCCTCGGCGCGGCGTATCCACATGGGCCGCTTCTTCCAGGCGGCTTCGACCCGGCTGGCGAATGCGGCGTTGGGTTCGCGTGCGTCGTGCGGGGAAGACCGGCCAGCGCCGGATGGGTTCGACTGACCCGGCAATGGGTCGTCGGGCATGGCCGTCGGGGTGTCGTTCATGGTCAGGCTTTCTGTGCCGGGGCCGTTGCCTGGCGGCTCCTGATGCGGGCGATCAGGCCGGAGATGGTGCTGCCCTGCGCGACGACCGCGAAGAGAACGACGATGTAGGTGACGACCAGCAGTTCGTCACGAATGACCGAGGCGGGCAGGGCCAGCGCGAGCGCCACCGAAATGCCGCCGCGCAGTCCGCCCCAGACCAGCGTGGGAAAGGCGAGCGGGCCCATGTCGATCATCCTCTTCATGGCTGCCAGCGGCACGCCGACCGCGATCATCCGGGCGATGAGCACGATCACGATCGCGCCGAGCCCGGCGAGGATATACGTGTTTTCGAATTCGAGGGCGATGACTTCGAGGCCGATCAGCAGGAACAGGACGGCGTTGAGAATCTCGTCGATCAGCGCCCAGAACTTGATGATGTAGTCGCGCGTCACGTCGCTCATGGCATGGGCGACACCGGCATTGCCGATGATCAGGCCGGCGACCGCCATCGCTACCGGTCCGCTGACATGGAGCGCCATGGCAAGACTGTAGCCGCCCATCACGACGGCAAGGCTGATCATCGCCTCGATGTTGTACTCGTCGATGGATTTCATCGCGACGTAACCGATCCAGCCGACCACGAGGCCCAGCACTGCGCCGCCCAGCGCTTCCTGCACGAAATGTCCGATGGCAAAGGACCAGCTGAAGGTCTCTGCGCCGGTCGCCAGCGAGACGAGGATGGTGAAGACAACGACGCCGATGCCGTCGTTGAACAGGCTCTCGCCCGCAACCGTCGCCTGCAGGGTATCGGGCATGGCCGCGCGCTTCATCACCGCCATGACCGAAACCGGGTCGGTCGGCGATATCAGTGCGCCGAAGACGAGGCTCCACATCAGGGGCACGGTGAGGCCGAGCAGCATGGTCAGGTAGTGGAAGGCAAAGCCGACGATTGCCGTCGACAGGACTACGCCCACGGTACTGAAGACCAGGATCGGCCAGCGGCCCTTGCGCATGTTCGACCAGCTCACGTGCATCGCACCGGCGAACAGCAGGAACGAGAGCATCCCCTCCATCAGCGTGGTGCTGAAGTCGATGTCGTTGAGGAAGCGTCCGAATTTCTCGGCCATGCTGCTGCTGGGCACCAGCTTGTCGTAAGCGACGATCAGCAGCGAGGCGAGCGTGCCCATGACCGTCAGTCCGACGGTCGAAGGGAGCTTGAGAACGCGGTAGTTGAAGTAACCGAGCCCGGCAGCAAGGACGATGAGGATCGCGGCGGCGTCGAACGCGGTCAGGTCATGCATGGGTGGGACATTAGCCTGACCTGGAACGATTTCCTAGCTCGCCCGGACAGAATCGGCGGGCACCAGCGTTCACGCGCCGCCGCGTCAGCCCAGTTCCAGCCAGATCGAGCCGAAGCCGGGAAGGGCGCCGTCGCCGCCCCCGTTCACCAGCAGCAGCACTTCGCCCTGCGCCGCTTCGGGCACTGCGACCGGCTCTTCGCCAAGGTTGAAGAGGCACAGGATGCGCGTTTCGCCCAAGCTGCGGATGAACGACAGCAGGTTGCCTTGCGCCCGGCAATCGGTGAGATCGCCAAGCCGCAGTGCGGGATGGGCCTTGCGCAAGGCAAGAAGCCTGCGGGTGAACTGCAGGAGCGATTGCGGATCGTCTTCCTGCCGCGAGACCGCGCGTGAGAGGTTCTGCGGCGAGAGGGGCAGCCAGGGCGTGCCGGTGGTGAACCCGCCTTGCGCGCTTTCGTCCCAGGGCATCGGCGTGCGGGCCCCGTCGCGTGACAGTGTCAGCGGCCAGTTGGCGATTGCCTCCGGGTCCTGCAGCAGATCGTAGGGGATGGTGTCCTGTTCAAGGCCCAGTTCCTCGCCTTCGTAGATGATTGCATTGCCGCGCAGGGCGAGTAGCAGGGCCAGCTTGGTACGGGCGAAACGGGCCATGTCGCCTCCGCCGCACCAGCGCGAGACGGCGCGCGGTGCGTCGTGGTTCTCGAAAGCCCAGCTCGGCCAGCCGCCCGCGTCATCCGGTCCTTCGGTCCAGCGCTCGAGCGTCGCGGCAACGACATCGGCGCTCAGCAGCGGGGCATAGAGGAAGTCGAAGCCGTAGGCGCTGTTGAGGCGATTCTCGCCCGCGGTATAGGCGCGCCGGTCGGCCTGCGGTTCGTCGCCGCCGATCTCGGCCACGGTATGGATCGCGCCCGCGCCATATTCGTCGCAAAGCGCGCGCAGCCTGTGCACGAAATGGACCATGTCTGGGTGCGACTGGCTGTAGGTCTTGAGCTGGAAATCGAAGGGCCGGGTCCGGACGCGGCCATCCTCCGGCGCAGGCGGATTGTCGCGCAGCAGCGGGTCGTGCATCGCGTGGTTCAGCGCATCGAGGCGGAATCCGTCGACTCCGCGGTCCAGCCAGAACCGCGCAACGTCCAGCACGGCCTGCTGCACCGCCGGTTCATGCATGTTGAGCTGCGGCTGCTCCTTGAGGAACGTGTGCATGTAGTACTGGCGGCGGCGGGCGTCCCAGGTCCATGCCGGGCCGCCGAACACGGATTGCCAGTTGCTCGGCGGTCCCCCGTCGGGCCGGGGATCGTGCCAGACGTACCAGTCGGCCTTGTCGCCTTCGCGCGAGGCGCGGCTCTCGGTGAACCACGGGTGCAGGTCCGAGGTATGGGCATAGACCTGGTCGATGATGACCTTGAGGCCCAGTTCGTGCGCGCGTGCGACCAGTGCGTCGAAGTCGGCGAGGGTGCCGAAGATCGGGTCGACATCGCAATAGTCGGCCACGTCGTAGCCGAAATCGCGCATTGGCGAGGTGAAGAAGGGCGAGATCCAGATGGCATCGACGCCCAGCGCAGCGACATGGTCAAGCCGCCGGGTGATTCCCGGCAGGTCGCCGATGCCGTCGCCATTCGAATCCTGAAAGCTGCGCGGGTAGATCTGGTAGATCACGGCGCCCTTCCACCAGGGCGTCGAATGGGCGGTCTCGGGCAGGCTCATGCGCACCTTTCGCGGCTGGGGGCTCAGCGCGAACATAGATCACCGATTGACGCTGCGCGCAAATTTTTTGCGGCACTGCACAATGGCTCTTGTAGAGCGGTGGGGCTGTGCTAGCCATGTATCGGAAGATTGGGATCGAGAGGAGGGTGTCGCCCCCGTATCGGCGATAATCGGTGCCGCATCCTGGCGCCTGAACGGGCGGCCCGGACGGCATGTTCAGGAGTGCGCCCGTGGCTACTGATCCTGTCCTCGCTTCCAAGTCCGCATTCCAGTCGGAGTTCGACGAACATATCGTCCGGGTCCTGCGTCACCGCATCGGCAAGGACGAAAAGGCGGCCAAGAAGCACGACTGGTACAATGCGTCGATCTATGCCCTGCGCGATGCCATTATCGACCGCTGGATCGAATCGACGCGCCGCACCTACGATGCCGGCGACAAGCGGGTGTACTACCTCTCGATGGAGTTCCTGATCGGGCGGCTGCTGCGCGATGCGCTGTCCAACATGGGCATGACCCGCCAGATGGAGCAGGCACTGCGGGCCCACGGCCTCGACCTTGCCGAGCTGGAAGAGCTGGAACCCGACGCGGCGCTCGGCAACGGAGGGCTCGGGCGCCTTGCCGCCTGCTTCATGGAAAGCCTCGCGACGCTCGACATTCCCGCTTACGGCTATGGCATCCGTTACGTGAACGGCATGTTCCGCCAGCGCATCAGCGATGGCTGGCAGGTCGAATTGCCCGAGACCTGGCTGGCCCACGGCAACCCCTGGGAATTCGACCGGATGGAATGTTCCTACCGGATCGGCTTCGGCGGCGAGGTCGTGGCCAAGGGCGACCACGTGACCTGGAATCCGGCCGAGGCGGTCGAGGCAACGGCCGTCGATACCCCGGTTGTGGGCTGGCGCGGCAAGCGGGTGAACACCCTGCGCCTGTGGACCGCGAGTCCGCTCGATCCGATCCGGCTCGATGCCTTCAATGCGGGCGACCACTTCGGCGCGCTGGAAGAGCAGGTGCGGGCCGACAGCCTCGTGCGCGTGCTCTATCCGGCTGATCAGACCCCGGCCGGGCAGGAACTGCGGCTGCGGCAGGAGTACTTCTTCACTGCGGCATCGGTGCAGGACATCGTGCGCCGGCACATGCAATACGAGAACGACATCCGGACCCTGCCGGAAAAAGCCGCGATCCAGCTCAACGATACGCACCCTTCGGTCGCGGTGGCCGAACTGATGCGCCTGTTCGTCGACGAACACGGGCTGGAGTTCAACGAGGCCTGGGCGCTGTGCCAGAAGACCGTTTCCTACACCAATCACACCCTTTTACCCGAAGCGCTGGAATCCTGGCCGCTGCCGCTGTTCGAACGGCTGCTGCCGCGCCACATGCAGATCATCTATGCGATCAACAGCCGGGTCCTGCGCGAGGCGCGCAAGGCGGGCTGCGACGACGCGCAGATCGCGGCGATCTCGCTTATCGACGAAGGCGGAGAGCGGCGCGTGCGCATGGCCAACCTCGCCTTTGCCGGGGCCCATTCGATCAACGGCGTGGCCGCACTGCATACCGAACTGATGAAGGAGACGGTCTTTGCCGACCTGCACCGCCTTTATCCGGATCGGATCAACAACAAGACCAACGGCGTCACTCCGCGGCGCTGGTTGCAGCAGTGCAATCCCGGGCTGACCAAGGTCATTCGCGACGCGATCGGCGACGAATTCCTCGACGATGCCGCGAAGCTGACGGCCCTCAATGCCCTGGCCGGCGATGCCGCGCTGGGTGAGCGGATCGCCGAAGTAAAGCGCTCGAACAAGGTTGCGCTGTCCGACTACATCAAGCGCACCATGGGTATCCGCCTCGATCCCGATGCCCTGTTCGACGTCCAGATTAAGCGCATCCACGAATACAAGCGCCAGCTCCTGAACCTGATCGAGACGGTGGCGCTCTACGACCAGATTCGCAGCCATCCCGAGCGCGACTGGATTCCGCGCGTGAAGATCTTCGGCGGCAAGGCCGCGCCGAGCTATCACAACGCCAAGCTCGTCATCAAACTGGCCAACGACATCGCGCGCAGGGTCAACGCCGACCCGTCCGTAGGCGGGCTGCTCAAGGTTGTGTTCGTGCCCAACTACAACGTCAGCCTGGCCGAACGGATCATCCCCGCGGCCGACCTGTCGGAACAGATCTCGACTGCGGGCATGGAAGCCTCGGGCACCGGCAACATGAAGTTCGCGCTCAACGGCGCGCTGACCATCGGCACGCTCGACGGCGCCAATGTCGAGATCAGGGACCACGTCGGCGACGAAAACATTGTGATCTTCGGCCTCACTGCCGAAGAGGTGGCGGAAAAGCGTGCCGATGGGTACAATCCGCGCGAAGTCATCGAAGGGTCGCGCGAACTGGGGCAGGCGCTTTCCGCCATCGCCTCCGGCGTGTTTTCGCCCGACGATCCGAACCGCTACACAGGCCTTGTCGGCGGCATCTACGACCACGACTGGTTTATGTGCGCGGCCGACTTCGATAGTTATGCTGCGGCCCAGCGTTCGGTCGACGCGCGCTGGGAGGACAAGGCCGGCTGGCGTGCGGCGGCGATCCGCAACATCGCCAATGTCGGCTGGTTTTCCTCTGACCGGACCATCTCGGAATATGCCAAAGACATCTGGAAGGTGATGTGAAGCCAACGAAGAGCGCCCTTGAATCCCTTCTTCTAGGTTCTCACGCCGATCCATTTTCGTTGCTTGGTCTGTATTCCGGTCCCACTGGCAGTTTCGCGCGGGCGATCCTGCCCGGGGCCGATACGGTCGAGGCCTTCAGTCTCGACGGCAAGGCTCTCGGCACGCTCGACAAGGTCGATGACCGCTGCCTGTTCGAAGGGGAACTGGCAGGCAAACCGCAGCCGGTGCGCTACCGCTGCAGCGCCGGCGAGCACGACTGGCTCGTCACAGACCCCTACAGCTTCGGGCCTGTGCTCGGCCCGCTCGATGACCTGCTGATCGCGGAAGGAACGCACCAGCGCCTGTTCGACAAGCTGGGCGCTCACATCATCGATCACCAGGGGGCGAGCGGCGTCCACTTTGCGGTCTGGGCGCCCAATGCCCGCCTCGTCAGCGTGGTAGGCGATTTCAACGATTGGGACCCTGCGCGCCATGTCATGCGCCATCGCAAGGACATCGGCGTCTGGGAGATCTTCATTCCCGACATCGGCGACTACCGCGCCTATAAATACCGCATCGTCGGGGCCGACGGCGCGGTGCAGCCGCTCAAGGCCGATCCCTTCGCCTTCATGGCCGAGATCCGCCCCAAGAGCGCCTCGATGACGGCGCACCCGGCCAAGCTGGACTGGGGCGACGAGGCGCATCGTGCGCACTGGGCTTCGGTCGATCCGCGCAAGGTGCCGATCTCGATCTACGAGGTCCATGCCGGCTCGTGGCAGCGCGACCAGTGGAACTGGTTTCTGAATTGGGATGAACTGGCCGATCGTCTCATCCCCTATGTTGTCGACATGGGCTTTACCCATATCGAGTTCCTGCCGATCAGCGAGCATCCCTACGATCCCTCGTGGGGCTACCAGACGACCGGCCTGTTCGCGCCGACCGCGCGCTTCGGCGAACCGGCAGGCTTTGCGCGGTTTGTCGACGGGGCGCACCGCGCCGGCATCGGCGTGCTCCTCGACTGGGTTCCGGCGCACTTTCCCACCGACGA
Organism: Novosphingobium sp. PY1; assembly: GCF_017312445.1. NCBI lineage: Bacteria > Pseudomonadati > Pseudomonadota > Alphaproteobacteria > Sphingomonadales > Sphingomonadaceae > Novosphingobium > Novosphingobium sp. PY1. Next base: position 276,778 of record NZ_BLTI01000001.1, read on the forward strand.
ACATGGACTTGTCCGCTTCGACGGCACCGCGCTTTACGAGCACGAGGACCCCAGGCTCGGCTATCATCCGGACTGGAACACGCTGATCTACAATTTCGGCCGGCGCGAGGTGTCGAGCTTCCTTGTCAACAATGCGCTGTTCTGGGCCGAACGCTACCATGTCGACGGGCTGCGCGTGGATGCCGTCGCCTCGATGCTCTACCGCGACTACTCGCGCAAGGCCGGCGAATGGATACCCAACCCGCAGGGCGGGCGAGAGAACTGGGAAGCGGTGGATTTCCTGCGCGCCACCAACCGCGCGCTTTACGGCACGCATCCCGGCTTTATGACATTCGCCGAGGAATCCACTGCATGGCCCGGCGTCACCCAGCCTGCCTACGACTCCGCAGAAGGGGAACGGCCGACCGCGCTGGGTTTCGGCTTCAAGTGGAACATGGGCTTCATGCACGACACGTTGCAGTACATGAGCCGCGATGCCGTGCACCGGCGCTATCACCATCAGGACATCACTTTTGGCCTGATGTACGCCTTCAGCGAGAACTTCGTCCTGCCGCTCAGCCATGACGAGGTCGTCCACGGCAAAGGCTCGCTGCTCAACAAGATGAGCGGCGACGACTGGCAGAAGTTCGCCAATCTGCGTGCCTACTATGCGCTCATGTGGGGGTATCCCGGCAAGAAGCTGCTGTTCATGGGGCAGGAATTCGCCCAGCGCCGCGAATGGAGCGAGGAGCGCGCGCTGGACTGGGAACTGTGCGACGCCCCCGCGCACGAAGGCATCCGCAATCTGGTGAAGGATCTCAATCGCCTCTACCGCCAGAAGCCCGCGCTTCATGCAGGCGATTGCGACGCGGGGTGCTTTGAATGGCTCATCGTCGACGATTCCCAGAATTCGGTCTTCGCGTGGCTGCGCAAGGCGCCGGGCGCGAAGCCGGTTGCGGTGATATCGAACATGACCCCGGCGCTGCGCAGCGGATACCGCGTGCCGCTGCCGCACGAGGGCAAGTGGAACGAGATCCTCAACAGCGATTCCGCGCATTACGGCGGATCGGGCAAGGGTAACCTGGGGCAGGTGAAGTCCGAAGGCGGTGCGGCGACGGTGACCTTGCCGCCGCTGGGTACTATCATGCTCGAATATGCGGGCTGAAGCAGGAGAGGGGTGATGAGAAGTCCGATCGGTCAGCCGCTTGCGCGCGATGCCATGGCCTATGTCCTTGCCGGTGGGCGGGGCAGCCGTCTGGCGGAACTGACAGACAATCGCGCCAAGCCTGCGGTCTATTTCGGCGGGAAGACGCGGATCATCGACTTCGCCCTTTCCAATGCGATCAATTCGGGCATTCGCCGCATCGGTGTCGCCACGCAGTACAAGGCGCATAGCCTGATCCGCCACATGCAGCGGGCGTGGAACTTCATGCGCCCCGAACGCAACGAGAGTTTCGACATCCTGCCAGCCAGCCAGCGCATTTCCGAAATGCTGTGGTACGAAGGCACGGCCGATGCGGTGTTCCAGAACATCGACATCATTGCCGCCCACGGTCCGAAGTACATGGTCATCCTCGCCGGGGACCACGTCTACAAGATGGACTATGAGCTGATGCTGCAGCAGCACGTCAACTCGGGCGCGGACGTCACTGTCGGCTGTCTTGTCGTGCCGCGCATGGAGGCGACCGGTTTCGGCGTCATGCACGTGGACAAGGACGATTGCATCACTGCCTTCGTCGAGAAACCGGCCGACCCGCCGGGCATTCCCGGGCAGGAGGACATGGCGCTCGCTTCGATGGGCATCTACGTCTTCGAGACCGAATTCCTGTTCGACCAGCTGCGCCGCGATGCCGACGATCCCAATTCCAAGCGCGATTTCGGCGGGGACATCATTCCCTACATCGTCAAGCACGGGAAGGCGCAGGCCCACCGTTTCACGAATTCGTGCATTCGCGCGGCCGAGGAGATCGAGGAGTACTGGCGCGACGTCGGTACGGTGGATGCCTATTTCGAGGCCAACCTCGACCTGACGGACACCGTGCCAAAGCTCGACATGTACGATCGCGACTGGCCGATCTGGTCGGATGCGGTGGTCGCCGCGCCGGCCAAGTTCGTCCATGACGAGGAAGGGCGGCGCGGCATGGCGATCTCCTCGCTGATCTCCAACGACTGCATCGTCTCGGGCGCCACCGCGCGCCGGTCTCTGCTGTTCACCGGGGTCAAGATGGGCAGCTATTCCAGCGTCGATGAAGCGGTGATCCTGCCGTACTGCAATATCGGCCGCAAGGCGCGGCTAAGCCGGGTCATCATCGATTCCGGCGTGCGTATCCCTGAGGGTCTCGTCGTGGGCGAGGACCCGGTTCTCGATGGCCGACGCTTTCGCCGTACCGAGAACGGGGTGTGCCTCATCACCAAGCCGATGATCGATCGACTGGAGCAGTAAGGGCGTGACGTTGAAAGTCCTGAGCGTCGCTTCCGAAGCGGTTCCGTTGATCAAGACGGGCGGTCTGGCCGACGTGGCCGGGGCGCTTCCGGGTGCCGTGGCCGATCACGACGTGGCGATGACGACCCTGCTTCCCGGTTATCCTTCCGTGCTCAAGGCCATGGCCCGGGCCAGGGCGGTGCACCAGTGGGATTCGCTGCTCGGTTCGCCGGCGCGGCTGTTGTCGGGCAAGATCGGCGCCAAGGGCGCAGAGCATCCGCTGCTGGTGCTCGATGCGCCCGAACTCTTCACGCGGGACGGGGCACCGTACAGCGACGTTTCGGGCAAGGACTGGAACGACAACTGGCGGCGATTTGCAGCGCTTGGCCGCGCTGCAGCCGATATTGCCGGGGGCGCCATGATAAGGCGCGGCAAGCCGCAGGGCTTTGACCTCGTCCATGCGCACGACTGGCAGGCTGCGATGGCCTGCGCCTACCTGCGTTTCGCGCCCTATGGCGTTGCGCGCATCCCATCGGTGGTGACGATCCACAACATGGCCTTCCAGGGCTGGTTCGGCCGGGAGATCTTCGCGCAGCTCGGCCTGCCGCCCAAGGCCTGGACGATGGACGGCGTGGAGTATCACGGCGGCGTCGGCATGTTGAAGGCGGGGCTCGCCTCGGCCGATGCAGTGACCACGGTCAGCCCCACTTACGCGCGTGAGATCCGCTCCGGGACGTTCGGCATGGGGCTGGAGGGCCTGATCATCGCGCGCGGCAATGCGGTTTCGGGCATCCTCAACGGCATCGACACCGATGTGTGGAATCCCGCCACCGACAAGGCGCTGGCCTCTACCTTCACGGCGCGTACGCTGGAGCGGCGCATGGCGAACAAGCGCGCGCTGGAAGCCGATTTCGATCTCGACGAGGACGATGGCCCGCTGTTCATCGTCGTCAGTCGCCTGACCTGGCAGAAGGGCATGGACGTCCTGCCCGAAGTGCTCGACCACCTCGTCGGCATCGGCGGCAGGTTGGCGCTGCTCGGCTCGGCCGATCCCCATATCGAACATCAGCTGTTCGAAGGCGCCGCGCGTCACCCCGGCCGGATCGGCATCCGCATCGGTTACGACGAGGACCTGTCGCACCGGATGCAGGGCGGGGGCGATGCAATCCTTGTGCCTTCGCGCTTCGAGCCTTGCGGGCTGACCCAGCTTTATGGCCTGGCTTATGGCTGCATCCCGGTTGTCTCGCGCACCGGCGGTCTGGCCGACACGGTGATCGACGCCAACCCGGCCGCGCTTGCCGCGGGCTGCGCCACCGGCATCCAGCATGACGGCGTGACCTACGATGCCCTGGCCGCCGCGCTGACCCGAACGGTCGATCTCTATCGCCAGCCCGAGGTCTGGCAGAAGATCCAGAAGAATGCGATGAAGTGCGACTTTTCCTGGAAGGCAAGCGGCAAGGCCTATGCCGACCTCTATCGTTCGCTGATCGCATGATCCCGCTCGGCGCGAGGGTTCGGGAAGGCACCACGCGTTTTGCGGTGCGCTCTCCGAGGGCCGAACGTGTCTGGCTGTGCCTGTTCACAGGCCGCAGGGAAACCCGCCATGAAATGGCGCGCGATGGCGAAGTCTGGACGCTCGAATTGCCGGAAGACCTGTCCGGCGCGCGCTATGGCTACCGTGCCGCAGGAAAGTGGGCGCCGGAGCAGGGCTGCTGGTTCGATCCTGCCAAGCTGCTGGTCGATCCTTATGCCGTGGAACTGGACCGCCGTTTCCGTCAGGATCCGCGTCTGGCTGCTTTCGGCAAGGATACCGCCGCCATCGTTCCCAAAGCGCGCGTTCCCGCGAGCCAGCCATCCGTGCCGGTCGAGACGCCGCGCTTCGCCGCCGGCGGACTGGTTTACGAAATCAATGTGCGCGCCTTCACGATGCGCCATCCCGACGTACCCCGGCGCCTGCGCGGGACCGTGGCGGCGCTGGCGCATCCGGCGGTAGTGGCACACCTGAAAAAGCTCCATGTCACGGCTGTCGAACTGATGCCCGTAGTGGCGTGGATCGACGAGCGGCACTTGCCGACGCTCGGCCTCGTGAACGCCTGGGGCTACAACCCCGTAGCCATGATGGCGCTCGATCCCGGCCTGTGTCCCGGCGGCGTCGCCGAACTGCGTAAGACAGTCGCGGCGCTTCATGCCGAGGGGATCGGCGTCCTGCTCGATCTGGTCTTCAACCATACCGGCGAAAGCGATGTCGAGGGCGGGGTGATCTCGCTGCGCGGTCTCGACGATGCGGTCTATGGCCGCGCACCGGACGGCGCGCTGATCAACGATTCCGGCTGCGGCAATACGCTCGACTTCGCCAATCCGGCAGTGCGCCGGATCGCGCTCGATGCCATGCGCCATTTCGTCAGTCAGTGCGGCGTCGACGGTTTTCGCTTCGATCTCGCTCCCATCCTTGCGCGCGGGCCGGGCTTCGATCCCGCCGCGCCGATCTTCGCCGAGATCGAGGACGATCCGCTGCTGTCGAGCCGGGTGCTGATCGCCGAACCCTGGGATATCGGCCCGGGCGGCTACCAGCTCGCCAATTTTCCGGCGCATTGGCTGGAATGGAACGACCGTTTCCGCGACGACGTCCGCCGGTTCTGGCGCGAGGAGGAGGGCGTGGGCAAGCTGGCCACCCGGCTGGCAGGGTCTTCCGACATCTTCGGGCCGCACTGGCCCCATGCCGATTGCCGCTCGGTCAACTTTCTTGCCGCGCACGACGGCTTCACGCTGGCGGACACGGTTTCCTACGCGCACCGCCACAACGAGGCCAACGGCGAGGAGAACCGGGACGGGCATGGCGAGAACTACAGCTGGAACAACGGCGCCGAAGGTCCGACGGACGATCCCCACGTGCTGGCAAGGCGCGCCCATGACCTGCGCGCGCTTCTCGGTACGCTGTTCGCCTCGACCGGGACGATCATGCTGACGGCGGGCGACGAATTCGGCCGCACCCAGCAGGGCAACAACAACGCCTATTGCCAGGACAACGAAATCGGCTGGATCGACTGGGAAAGCCGCGATCTCGCTCTGGAGGATCATGTCGCCCGGCTCTCGCTGGTCCGGGCGAAGCGGCGCGCGTGGTTTGCGCGCTTTCCCGATACGGTCGCATGGCACAGGCTCGACGGCGAGCCCAAGTCCGTGGCCGACTGGGAGAACCCGCATAGCGAAGGGTTTGTCTACGAAGCGCGCGAACAGGACGGCGGCATTCGCGTGGAAGTGCGCCGCCATGATCGCGAAGTGCGCTTCGCCGCGATCTGAATCGGCCTGATCGGCACTCTACGCTTGCCATTCGGGCGCTTTGCCGCAATGAGCCGCATCCGCCCGGGGGGGGCATCGAGCATCTGGCTACTTGCCAAACGGCGCTGCTGCGCTGCACAATGGGGTGATCATGCGAATTGCCGTCATCGACGAAAGCGCCGCGCGCGCCTCGATCATCCAGGAGGGGCTGGTCGCCCTGGATGATTGCGAGATCTTTGTCCTGACGGAGCGCCGGGGCCTGCTTGCGCGGATCGGCGAGATCAATCCCGACATCGTCCTCATGGACCTCGGCAACCCCTCGCGCGACGTGCTGGAAGAGTATTTCTCGGTGAGCAGGGCGCTCGACCGGCCGATCGCGATGTTCGTCGACGAGTCGGACGACGAATCCATTGCCGCTTCGGTGGAGGCAGGCGTCTCGTCCTACGTCGTCGACGGCCTGGCGCCCAACCGTATTCGGCCGATCCTCGATCTGGCAATCACGCGCTTCAATGCCTTTTCGCGCCTTCAGAACGACCTCGCCGCGGCAAAGGGCAAGCTGGCCGAACGCGAAACCATCGATGCGGCCAAGCGCATCCTGATGAACAGCAGGGGCTTGCCCGAACCGAAGGCCTATGCAGAACTGCGCAAGGCGGCGATGAACCAGGGCAAGCGCATAGTCGATATCGCCGAGGCCATTGTGACGGCCGACCGGCTGATGGGGGATCATTGACGTGAGTACCGAGCTGACCGTCGGCTTCCTGCCTCTGGTGGATGCGTGTCTGCCGATTCTGGCGAAGGAACATGGCTTTGCCGAGGAAGAGGGCGTCACGCTTTCGCTGGTGAAGGACATGAGCTGGGCGACCGTGCTCGATCGTCTGCTTTATGGCCACAGCGATGCCGCGCATCTCGTCGCTCCGCTGGCGATTGCCGCGACGCTGGGCCGCGGGCGTCCGGCGCAATCGCTTTCGGTGCCCTTTGTCCTCGGCCTTAACGGCAATGCCGTGACCTTGCGGCCCGAGATCGCCCGGATGGTCCGGCCTGAAGGGCAGATCGGCGATGCGGCCGAAGTGGGCGCGGCGCTCAAGACAATCGCCCAGGAACGCAAGGCCGCCGGCAAGCCGCTGACTTTCGGTGTCGTCCATCGCTATTCCAGCCATAACTACATGCTGCGTTACTGGCTGGCGGGCTGCGGCATCCGGCCCGACATCGACGTCGACATCACAACGGTTCCGCCGCCCTTCTGCGCCGATGCGCTCAAGCAGGGGGAGGTCGACGGAATTTGCGTCGGCGAGCCGTGGAATTCGGTTGCGGTCGAACAGGGCGCCGGCGAGATCGTGCTATCCACCGCGCAGATCTGGCGGCGGGGCGTGGAGAAGGTGCTGGCCCTGCGCGAGCAGGTTCTCGACGAGAAGCGCGAGGGCGTGCAGCGCCTGATCCGCGCCTTGTGCAAGGCCGGTGCGCACTTCGTCGATCCGGTCAACTGGGAGCTCAATGCCGAGATTCTCGCGCGTCCGGAATATCTCGACGGATCGGCCGAACTGATCCGCCGCGCGATCTCGGACCAGTTGCTGATCGCGCGCGGGGGCGCCCTGATCCACTATCCCAATTTCATGTTCCAGTACCGCGAGGCGGCGAACTTCCCCTGGGTCAGCCAGGCGGAGTGGCTCTACACCCAGATGGTACGCTGGGATAACGTGCCTTTCGATGCGCAGGATGCGCAAAGGGCGGCCCGCGTGTTCCGCCCCGACGTTTACCGCAGTGCACTCCTGGGTACGGGTGAGCCGCTGCCAGGAGCCAGTTCGAAGGTCGAGGGCAGCATCGAGACGTCCATGGTGGTTGGTACCCAGCAGGGCGCTATCCAGTTGGAACCGAACAGGTTTTTTGATGGCGAAGTGTTCGATCCGAGCGACATCGAGGGCTATCTGTCCCGGCTTCCCTGAGCGGAAATTCGTTGTGCGGTGCAAAAAGGCCTTTACGCGAGCGGGGCGAATCGCTTAAACATCAAGTCACGCAGAACGGTCAGCTCCCAAGGACGGGAGCATCGCAAGATCGGACTGCGGGTATCAGAAATCAGTGGCAACGCAGCCGCCCGATGTAACCCTGCTTGGGTTCGCGTCGAGGCGGTTTTTTTGCGTTTGCCTGATGTACTTGGGGATTTGTTCGGATGAGCATGAAGCGGGGGTTCGGGTTTACACGTCGCGCTGCAGTTATCGCGCTGATGGCCAGCGTGGCGCTGGCCGGGTGCGGCAGCAAGAGCGAGGCTCCGTCGGGTGATGCGGTGAAAGCTGCAGCGGCACCGGGCGGCATCGAGAAGCCGGTGCTCAAGCTCGGTTTCATCAAGCTCACGGACATGGCCCCGCTCGCCATCGCCAAGGAGAAGGGCTTCTTCGCCGAGGAAGGCCTCAACGTCACGCTCGAGCCGCAGGCGAACTGGAAGGTTCTGCTCGACGGTGTGATCGGCGGACAGCTTGACGGCGCCCACATGCTGGCCGGTCAGCCTATCGCCGCCACCATCGGATATGGCACCAAGGCCGACCTGATCGCCCCCCTCAGCCTCGATCTCAACGGCAATGCCATTACCGTTTCCAACAAGGTCTGGGACATGGTCAAGCCAAGCCTTCCGATGGAAGGCGGCAAGCCCAAGCACCCGATTTCGGCTTCGGTCCTCCAGCCGGTCGTCGCCAGCTTCAAGCAGCAGGGCAAGCCCTTCAACATGGGCATGGTCTTTCCGGTTTCGACCCACAACTACGAGCTGCGCTACTGGCTTGCCGCCGGCGGCCTGAACCCGGGCTTTTACACGCCCGGCGATGTCGGCGGCACGGTCGACGCGGACGTCCAGCTCTCGGTTACCCCGCCGCCGCAGATGCCTGCCACGCTCGAGGCCGGCACCATCGAAGGCTATTGCGTGGGCGAGCCGTGGAACCAGGCGGCGGTGCAGAAGAAGATCGGCGTGCCGATCATCACCGACAACGAAGTCTGGCATGACAACCCCGAGAAGGTCTTCGGCCTGCGCAAGGACTTCGCCGAGAAGTATCCGGGCACGACCGCAGCCATGCTGCGTGCGATCATCAAGGCGCAGCAGTGGCTCGATGCCGATGGCGGCAAGAACCGCGCCGAGGCGGTGAAGATCCTCTCGCAGCCCAACTATGTGGGCGCTGACGAGAAGGTGATCGCCGCATCGATGACCGGCAAGTTCACGTTCGAGCCGGGCGATACCCGCGATGCGCCCGGCTTCAACATCTTCTTCGACAAGAACGCCGGCTATCCGTTCTATTCGGACGCGATCTGGTATCTGACGCAGATGCGCCGCTGGGGCCAGATCCCCGAGGATCACGATGACCAGTGGTACATCGACCAGGCCAAGGCCGTCTATCGTCCCGACCTCTATCTGGCAGCTGCCAAGGGCCTTGCCGAAAAGGGCGTGATCCCTGCCGATGCGATCCCCGAAACCGACGGTTTCAAGCCGGTCGACAACGGCTTCATGGATCACATCCCCTACGATGGCCACAAGCCGAATGCCTATATCCAGTCGCTCAAGATCGGTCTGAAGAAGGGCCAGAAGGTGACGGCTTCCGGCGTGACCGGCGGCTGACACCCAAGCTAATCCGAGGAGAATTTCGATGGCAACCGCCTTTGCCGATGTAGAGCCGAAGGGAATGGCTCTGGCCCAGTCGGAGAACCCCGTGACCCAAGCTGCAACCGAGCCGGCTGCGTCCGAAAGCAAGGCCGAAAAGGCCGCGCCGCCGGCAGTCCTGGCCAAGGTGCAGGACGTCATTGCGAAATTCGGCAAGGGGCTGATTGCCCCGATCCTCGGAATCGCGGCATTCCTTGCCATCTGGGCGGCTCTCGCCCCGCAGGTCGACACCTCGCTCGGCGCGCTTCCTGGCCCCTTGGAAGTCGCCGAGCAGGGTGTTGCCCTGTACGATGAATGGCAGGCAGCGAATGTCGCCAAGGCCGAGTTCTACGAGGCGCAGGACGGCCGCATCGCGGCGGGAACCCAGGCGGTGGCCTTCAACTATGCCGGCCCGCCGACCTTTCTCGACCAGGTGCTGACCTCGCTCAAGACGGTCGCGCTCGGGTTCATCCTGGCCACGGTGTTCGCCGTGCCCATCGGCCTTGCCGCGGGCCTTTCGCCGATGTTCAACGCCGCGATCAATCCGCTGGTGCAGATCATGAAGCCGGTCAGCCCGCTCGCCTGGCTGCCGATCGTGACCATGGTCGTCTCGGCGACGGTTTCCAGCGCCGACCCGATGCTGGCCAAGAGCTTCGTCATCTCGGCCATCGTCGTTATGCTCTGCTCGCTGTGGCCGACGCTGATCAATACCGCCATCGGCACTGCCTCGATCGACAAGGACCTGCTCAACGTCGGCCGCGTGCTCAAGCTCGGCTGGTTCGCGAAGCTGACCCGCCTCGTCCTGCCCAGCTCGCTTCCCTACATCTTCACCGGCATGCGCCTCTCGCTGGGCGTGGGCTGGATGGTGCTGATCGCCGCGGAAATGCTCGCCCAGAACCCTGGCCTCGGCAAGTTCGTGTGGGATGAGTTCCAGAACGGTTCCAGCCAGTCGCTTGCCCGGATCATGTTCGCGGTGATCGTGATCGGCCTGATCGGCTTCCTGCTCGACCGGATCATGATGATGCTCCAGTCGCTCGCCAACCGTAACCACACGATCTGATCGTCAACCCCACCAGCCGAAGGAAACAGACAATGGCCACGATCCTTTCGCTCAAGGGTGTCTCCAAGTCCTACTCGTCCAAGGCGAAGGGCGGACAGAATGGCGGCGTCACGCAAGTGCTCGAGGGTATCGACCTCGATGTCGAGGAGGGCGAATTCATCGCCATCCTCGGCTTCTCGGGCGCGGGCAAGACGACGCTGATCTCCTCGATCGCCGGACTGATCGAGCCCGACGCGGGCGAGATCCTGCTGCACGGCAAGCAGATCGAGGGGCCCGACAAGGACCGTGGCCTCGTTTTCCAGTCCTATTCGCTGTTCCCCTGGCTGACGGTCGAAAAGAATGTCGCGCTGGCCGTCGATGCCGTCCACAAGGACCGCAGCAAGCAGGACCGTGCGGCACTTGTGAAGCAGAAGATCGAACTGGTCGGTCTGGGTCACGCGATGGACCGCAAGCCCGCCCAGCTTTCCGGCGGCATGCGCCAGCGCGTCTCGGTGGCCCGCGCGCTGGCGATGGAGCCGGAGATCCTGCTTCTCGACGAACCGCTTTCCGCGCTCGACGCACTGACCCGCTCCAAGCTCCAGGATGAGATCGAGCGTATCCGCAAGGAAGAAAAGCGCACCATTATTCTCGTCACCAACGATGTCGACGAGGCACTCCTGCTGGCCGATCGGGTCGCGATCCTGACGCCTGCGCCTGCCGCCACGATCGGGCGGATCTTCGAAGTCGACGTGCCGCGCCCGCGCGACCGCGAAGCGGTGAACGACGATCACCACTTCCAGTCGCTGCGCAAGCAGATCGTCGCCTACCTCGGCATGCTCAACGAGCAGGGGTCAAGCGTGGGCGAAAGCTCTGTCGAACTGCCCGAAGTGGTGCCGCTGGACCTGTTCGCGGGCAAGGAAGCCGAGCTTCCCGCAGCCTATACGGAAGCCGCGAAGACCGCGGTGGAGCGGCGCTACATGGAGTTCTACAAGCTCCACAAGGTCTACCCGACGCCCAAGGGGCCGCTGACCGTCGTCGAGGACTTCAATCTCCTGATGGACAAGGGCGAATTCATCTCGCTCATCGGACACTCTGGCTGCGGCAAGTCGACCGTGCTGACGATGGCGGCCGGCCTCAACGAGATCAGCAAGGGCGGCATCATCCTCGATAACCGCGAGGTGGACGTTGCGGGGCCGGACAAGGCGGTGGTTTTCCAGGCGCCGAGCCTGATGCCCTGGCTTACCGCGCGCCAGAACGTCGCGCTGGGGGTCGAGCGGGTCTATCCGCATGCGTCCAAGGCCGAGCGCCGCGACATCGTCGACTATTACCTCGACCGAGTGGGCCTCGCCGATGCCAAGGAGAAGATGGCGGCGGAGATGTCCAACGGCATGCGCCAGCGCGTCGGCATTGCCCGCGCCTTCGCGCTTTCGCCGCGCTTGCTGCTGCTCGACGAGCCCTTCGGCATGCTCGACAGCCTGACGCGCTGGGACCTGCAGGACGTGCTGGTCGAGACCTGGAACCGCACCAAGGTCACCGCGATCATGGTCACCCACGACGTCGACGAGGCGATCCTGCTGGCCGACCGCGTGGTGATGATGACCAATGGCCCGCAGGCCACCATCGGCAAGGTTCTGAAGGTCGACCTGCCGCGCCCGCGCGATCGCAAGGCGCTGCTCGATCATCCCAAGTTCTACCAATACCGGCAGGAAGTGCTGCACTTCCTGGCCGAATACGATCACGGACCGGCGGCCAAGGCCGCCTGATACAAAGATGGCCGCACGCGCGCAAAGCGCGGCGGCCGCGAACGCGCGCGCTCATGAGGGGCGGCGACGGGCAATGGAGTCCGTTCGTCCGACGCGCACAAGCGGATCGCACGGTTCGCACCGGGAGAGGGTCATAGCGGCGGGCAACGGTGTCTGCCTTCGTTCCTGTTCGGAAGGGGCGCCGGGGGATGGCGCCCGTGGAGGCTTACGCATATGAAAATGACTCTCTCGCTTGCCGCTCTGGCCGCCACTGTCGCCACGCTTGGCCTGTCTGCGCCAGCACAGGCCAAGGTCGGGGACCCGGTCAAGGTCAGTGACGATGTAACCATCGACCCCATCATCGACGGTGTCCTGCGTTATGAACACGTCGACCAGGACGATATCAATCTCGATGCAGATGCCGTGACCGTGCGCCTGCGCGCGGGCGCCGAAGTGTCCACCCACGGCCTGTCGCTGCTGGCCGAAGGCGAGGGCACCCTGGCGATCGTCGACCATTACAACGACACTATTCCCGGCAATAACGGATATCTGGGCGCAGAGCCCTATTCGGTCGTGGCCGATCCGCAGAACATCGAACTCAACCGTCTGCAGGTGGCTTATGCGGCCAAGGGCAGCAAGGTGACCATCGGTCGCCAGCGCATCATTCTCGACAATGCCCGTTTCGTCGGTAATGTCGGCTGGCGCCAGAACGAGCAGACTTTCGATGCAATTCGCGCCGAGACCAAGATCGGTCCGGTGATGTTCGATGGCACTTACGCCATTTCCCAGCGCACGATCTTCGGTGCGGACAGCCCGAACGAATACTTCGATGGCGACATGTTCCTCGTCCAGGGCGGGCTGGACCTGAAAGTCGCCAAGGTGAAGGGCTTCGCCTACCTGCTCGACTACGACAGCCGTCTCGCCTATTCGAGCCAGACTTACGGCGTGCTCGCCAATGGCGCCATTCCGCTCGGCGATGCGTTCAAGCTGAACTTCTCGGCGACTTATGCACGCCAGAGCGATTACAAGCTCAATCCGGTCAACTATGCCGCGGATTACATCAATGCCGAACTGGGCGCATCGATCATGGGCTTCGGGCTCAAGGCCGGATACGAGGAACTGGGCAGCGATGACGGCGTGGCCGCCTTCCAGACCCCTCTGGCCACCGCCCATGCCTTCAACGGCTGGGCCGACCTGTTCCTGACCACGCCGGCGGCAGGTCTGCGTGACTATTACGGCGGCTTCACCAAGAAGATCGGCGACGCCGGTCCGCTCAAGGGCCTGAACGGCGCGGTTGTCTATCACAAGTTCGAAAGCGATTTCGGCAGCGTGAACTACGGCCAGGAATGGGATGCCAGCCTGGGCTTCTCGATCAGGAACTACGCCGTTCTGCTCAAATACGCGAATTACGATGCCAAGAACTTCGGTACCGATACCGAGAAGTTCTGGCTGCAACTGGCATTCAAGTACTGACCGACTTGAGGAGGGGAACTGGCTGCAGTTCAGGCATGGTCGAGCGAATGCCGAAGCAATGCCCGGGCTGCAGCCGGAACCGAACGCTTTCAAACGAGGGAAAAGTCTAGCGTACGCATTGAACCTTTTATCTGGCAACGGGGAGTATTCGTAGATGGCATATCTTGCGCCTTCAGAATTTGTCACCAAGCTGATCGATGCTGGTGAATCGAAGATCATGATGTCGACCAAGGACACGCTGGTTCGCGCCTACATGGCCGGTGCCACGCTGGCCCTTGCTGCGGCTTTTGCCGTTACCATCAACGTCCAGACCGGTCAGCCGCTGGCGGGCGCCGTCCTGTTCCCGGTCGGCTTCTGCATGCTCTACCTGCTCGGCTACGACCTCCTGACCGGTGTATTCGTGCTGGCCCCGCTTGCGGTATGGGACAAGCGGCCGGGCTGCAACTGGTCCGGTGTCCTGCGCAACTGGGGGCTCGTCTTCACCGGCAACTTCGCCGGGGCCCTGACGACAGCCGTGCTCATGGCCATCTACTTCACATATGGTTTTGCCGCCGAGCCAAGCGAAGTGGGTGTTAAACTCGCGGGCACCGGTGTCGCCCGCACGGTGGGCTATGCCGAATACGGCATGGCCGGCTGGCTGACGATCTTCGTGCGCGGCATGCTGTGCAACTGGATGGTCTCGACCGGCGTCGTGGGTGCCCAGATCTCGACCACCGTATCGGGCAAGGTGATCGCGATGTGGATGCCGATCATGCTGTTCTTCTACATGGTCTTCGAGCACTCGATCGTGAACATGTTCCTGTTCCCGACCGCGCTGATGCTCGGCGGTAACTTCACCATCGGCGATTACTTCTGGTGGAACGAGATCCCGACCGTCCTGGGCAACCTGGTCGGCGGCCTGACCTTTACCGGTCTCATGCTCTACACCACGCACGCCCGTACCGGCGCGAAGCGCGTGGTCAAGATGGCAGCCTGAGCTATCCTGCTGGCTGCATTCGATCGGGAGGGGCCCAGCAAACCCTCCCGATCCCTTTCCCGATTACCTGAGCCTGCCGCAGGCGAGGACGGATCCTTGCGAAACCAGCTTGCCGTAACCATCGGCCAGTATTCGACGGCCGGAACCAAGGAGGCGAACCAGGACTTCCATGGCGCCTTGGTTCCCGATGGCGAGGAACTGTGGACCAAGGGCGTGGCCCTTGCCCTGGCCGACGGAATCAGCACGAGCGCGCTGGGCGCGGCAGCGGCGGAGACCGCGGTAAAGTCCTTCCTTACAGACTATTTCGCGACCTCCGAAGCCTGGTCGGTCCAGACCAGCGCGGCCCGCGTGATCTCTGCGACGAATTCCTGGATGCACGCGCAGAACCTCAAGGGGCGCGGCACGAACCTGTCCGACGAGGAGCGCGAGCGGGGCATGGTCTGCACGCTCTCGGCGCTGGTCCTCAAGTCGCGCTCGGCCTACGTCTTTCATGTCGGCGATGCGCGCGTGGCGCGGGTCAGCGGCTCGGTCTTCGAGCCGCTGACCGAACCGCACCGCGTCTATCTGGGCGGGGGGGAAAGCTATCTTGCCCGCGCGCTCGGGATCGACAGGCGCGTCGAGATCGACCGCCGCAAGGTGCCGGTGGCGAGGGGCGACATCTTCATCCTGACGAGCGACGGCGTCCACGACGTGCTGCCCGACACTGCCTTCCTCGAGGCGGCGAGGGGAGAGGACCTCGACGCGGCGGCGCGCTTCCTCGCCGATGCCGCGCTGGCGGCAGGCAGCGAGGACAATCTCACGGTCCAGATCCTTCGCGTGGAGGACTTGCCGCAAAGCGACCTGGACGATCTTGCGGGGGAAGAAGCGGCGCTGCCGCCTGCGCCGCATCTGATTGCCGGGCAGGATTTCGAAGGCTTCACGGTCCTGCGCGAGCTGCATGCCGGGCATCGCAGCCACGTCTATCTCGCGCGCGATGATGAGACCGGGCAGCGGGTGGCGATCAAGGTGCCCTCCACCGAAAATGGTGCGGATCCGGCAGAGCTGCGCCGCCTGATGCTGGAGGAATGGATCGCGCGGCGCGTCAGGAATACGCACGTTCTGGGCGCGCCCGCTGCGCGAGCGTCTCGCCGACACGCCTATGCGGTTACCGAATTTCTCGAAGGCGCGACCCTGGAGGACTGGGTCGGGTTCCAGTCCGGGCCCACCGACCTTGTGGCCATACGTTCGATCGTGAAGCAGGTCGCCTCCGGCCTGCAGGCGCTTCATCGGCTAGAGATCCTCCATCGCGACCTGCGACCCGCCAACGTCATAGTCGACAGTGAGGGGACAGCCCGGATCATCGACTTCGGCTCCGCACTCGTAGCCGGGCTCGACGAGCTGGCGCCGCGGGCGGAGGATGCGATGTTCGCCGGGACCATGCAGTTCACCGCGCCGGAAATATGGCTGGGCGCTGGCGCAAGCCGGAAGTCCGACCTGTGGTCGCTTGGCGCAATCGCCTATTTCATGCTGACCCGCAGCCTTCCCTACGGTGTGCGTCTCAGCGCCGCGCGTACACGGTCGGCGCAGAGGAAGCTGGCCTATATCCCGGCGAGCGAGATCAACCCCGAAGTGCCCGACTGGATGGATGCCGCACTGGCACGGGCACTCGCGCTCGATCCGGCGGATCGCTACGAAGAACTGTCCGAATTCACGTACGACTTTGCCCATCCCAATACCGCGCTTGCCGCGCCGCCGCCGCGTCCCTGGCTGGCTCGGCGACCGGAACGCTTGTGGCAGGCGATCAGCGCCGCCCTGGCGCTGGCCCTTGCCCTGTCCATCGCGACACGCGGCAACGAGCGCGAGCCTGGCGCTAGTCATGGTAGCGCCAATAGAGTTTCCACCCCCAGAACCGAGGAGATCCCGGAATGATGACCAAGGCCGATGTCACCGACATGATCTATGAAAAGAAGCGCGCTGGCGGCGTGACTTGGGCCCAGATCGCCGAGATGGCCGGGATGCAGGAAGTCTTCGTGACGTCGGCATGCCTCGGCATGAATTCGCTTCCGCGCGAGAGCGCCGACAAGGTTGCTAAAGGCCTGGGCCTGCCGCAGGAGGCAGCGGTCGTGCTGGCCGAATATCCCAAGAAGATGTTCGAGGCGACCGTCCCCACCGATCCGTGCATCTACCGCTTCTACGAGATTGTCGGCGTCTATGGCGAAACGCTGAAGGAACTGATTCAGGAAAAGGGTGGCGATGGCATCATGAGCGCCATCGACTTCGACATGACCGTCGAGAAGATCCCCAACGAGAAGGGCGATCGCATCGAAGTGAAGATGTCGGGCAAGTTCCTTCCCTACAAGAGCTGGTAAGGGGAAGTACCACTGGTCGACCGTCATGCTGAATTCGTTTCAGGGTGACGGTCGCCAGGTTCAGACTGTTCGCCTTTCCACCGCCATTCCATCCGGGGTAAGGTCGATCTGTAATCATAAACATCTGATTTGTATGAATAATCAACCTTTTCCTGCTGCACTGCAAAAAACCGTCTTGCGCCGCACACGGCGAATCGGTTAAACAAGCCCAAGCGAGAAAGCGTCCGTCCACCGTTGGACGAATTGAGCGCCTCGCCTTCAGATTTACAGACGCGTGGCAACGACGCCGCCCGTACCTTTCCCGATTGGGAACAGGCACGAGGCGGTTTTTTTGTGTGCGCGTTGCGAACGGAGACGTGACGTGAATGCACCGATGAACTTCGAGAAGGGCGACCTTCCCGGCCAAGGCCGGGAAAGGCTCGTGGTGATCGGCAACGGCATGGCGGGTTGCCGCGCCGTCGAGGAAATCCTGGCGCGCGATCCGAAGCGCTTCGACATCACCATTTTCGGCGCCGAGCCGCGGGTGAACTACAATCGCATCATGCTTTCTCCGGTTCTGGCCGGTGAGAAGACCTTCGACGAAATCGTCATCAATACCCAGCAATGGTACGATGATAACGGCATCACGCTGATCTCGGGCGACAAGGTCGATCACATCGACCGCGAGGCGATGACGGTGATTTCCGCGTCCGGCCGCGCCGAACCCTACGACCGGCTGCTGATCGCCACCGGCTCCGATCCCTTCATCATTCCCGTGCCGGGCAAGGACCTCGATGGCGTCGTTACTTTCCGCGACCTCGATGACGTCGACAAGATGCTCGGTGCGGCCGAAGCCGGCAACGCCAGGGGCGGCGGCAATGCCGTCGTCATCGGCGGCGGCCTGCTCGGCCTCGAAGCGGCCCACGGCCTCTCGCTGCGCGGGATGAAGGTCACGGTCATCCACCTCATGCCCACGCTGATGGAACGCCAGCTCGACGAGGCAGCCGGCTGGCTGCTCAAGACCGAGCTGGAACGCCGTGGCCAGACCATCCTGACCGGTGCGAATACCAGGGAAATCCTCGGCAAGGACGGCAAGGTCGCCGGGGTCATGCTGGATGACGGCACCGAGATCCCGGCCGACATCGTCGTCATGGCCGTCGGCATCCGCCCGGCCACCGGCCTTGCCCGCGCCGCCGGCCTCGAGGTCGAGCGCGGCATCATGGTCGACGACCACATGGTCACGTCCGATCCGGCGATCCTCTCCGTGGGCGAATGCGTCCAGCACCGCGGCATGTGCTACGGCCTCGTCGCGCCGCTCTGGGACATGTGCCGTGCCCTGGCCGACTTCGTTACCGAGAGCCCGACCGGCTATGAAGGCTCGGTCACGTCGACCAAGCTGAAAGTCTCGGGGATCGACCTGTTCTCGGCCGGGGATTTCTCCGGCGGCGAGGACTGCGAGGACATCGTCATGCGCGATGCTTCGCGCGGGGTGTACAAGCGCGTCATCGTCAAGGACAACAAGGTCCTGGGCGCAGTGCTTTACGGCGATACTGCCGACGGCTCCTGGTACTTCGACCTGATGAAGAAGGGCGAGGACGTTTCCGAAATCCGTGAGGCCCTGATCTTCGGCCAGGCCTTCGCGTCCGGGGGTGCGCTCGCGGACCCTAACGCCGCCGTTGCTGCCCTCTCGGACGATGCCGAGATCTGCGGCTGCAACGGCGTTTCCAAGGGCGCCGTCGTCCAGTGCATCACCGGCGGGGCACACTCGCTCGATGCCGTGCGCAGCGGCTGCAAGGCCTCGGCCTCCTGCGGTTCGTGCACGGGCCTCGTCGAAAGCCTGCTGGCGGTGACGCTGGGCGGCGAAGTCGAGAGCGGCCCGAAGACGATGTGCAAGTGCACCAGCTTTACCCATGACGACGTACGCAAGCTGATCGTGGAGAAGCAGCTCAAGGTCATTCCCGAGGTCATGCAGGAACTGCACTGGACCACGCCGGACGGCTGCGCCTCGTGTCGCCCCGCGCTCAATTACTATCTGCTCTGCGCGTGGCCGGGCGAATACGAAGACGACCAGAAGAGCCGCTTCGTCAATGAACGCCTTCACGCCAATATCCAGAAGGACGGCACTTACTCGGTCGTCCCGCGCATGTGGGGCGGGCTTACCAACCCCACCGAACTGCGTGCGATTGCCGATGTCGTCGAGAAGTACAACGCGCCGATGGTCAAGGTGACCGGCGGACAGCGCCTCGACATTTTCGGCATCAAGAAGGAAGACCTGCCTGCCGTCTGGGCCGACCTCAATGCCGCCGGCATGGTCTCGGGCCACGCCTACGGCAAGTCGCTGCGCACGGTGAAGACCTGCGTCGGCTCCGAATGGTGCCGCTTCGGCACGCAGGATTCGACCGGGCTTGGCGTCAAGATCGAGAGGATGACCTGGGGCTCGTGGATGCCCCACAAGTTCAAGATCGCCGTCAGCGGTTGCCCGCGCAATTGCGCCGAGGCGACGATCAAGGACTTCGGGGTCGTCTGCGTCGACTCCGGCTACGAACTGCACATCGCCGGCAACGGCGGCATCAAGGTCCGCGCGACCGACCTGCTCTGCAAGGTCGATAGCGAGGAAGATGCGCTCGAGATGTGCGCTGCCTTCATTCAGCTCTACCGGGAGGAAGCACATTATCTCGAGCGCACAGCTCCCTGGGTCGAACGGGTCGGGCTGGAATACGTGAAGGACAAGCTGGCTGAAGATGGCGCGGTCCGGACCTACGCTGCCCGGTTCCTCTATTCGCAGCAATTCATGCAGGACGATCCCTGGGCCAAGCGGGCCGCGGGAGACCGAAAGGACCTGCACGCCCACATCGCCACCGTGCGTCCGCTGGACATGGCCCTGGAACTGGAGAAGGCATAATGATCGGCGACTGGCTTGATATCGGACCGATTTCGCAGATCGAAGCCGGCACCGCGCGCACCCTTCCGGTGGAAGGGGGCGAGGAAATCGCGGTGTTCCACACGATGCGCAACGAATTCTTCGCGCTGCGCAACAAGTGCCCGCACAAGCAGGGGCCGCTCAGCCAGGGCATCGTCCACGGCGACGTCGTGACCTGCCCGCTGCACAACTGGAACATCTCGCTGCGCAGCGGCAAGGCGCTGGGCGATGACGAGGGCTGCGTCCCGACCATTCCGCTCAAGGTCGATGCTGGGCGCATCTACCTGCTGCGTTCCGCCGTTATCGGCACAGGCGAGACGGATACCGCCCAGACCCGGGCGGCGGCCTGATCGCCATGAAGGTGATCCGCACGACTTGCGCCTATTGCGGAGTAGGCTGCGGCATCACTGCCGAGGTTTCCGGCGATGGTGATCGGGGGGTCGCCATCGTCGGGGATCGGCAGCATCCGGCGAACAACGGCCGGCTATGCTCCAAGGGCACCCACCTTGCCGAGACGGTAGGGCTGGAGGGCCGCCTGCTCAGGCCGATGATCGGCCAGGGCGAGGCGAGCTGGGACGACGCGCTCGATCTCGTCGCCGACCGGATGAGCGACTGCATCGCCCGGCACGGGCCCGACAGCGTCGCCTTCTATGTCTCGGGACAATTGCTCACCGAAGACTATTACGTCGCCAACAAGCTGATGAAGGGCTTCGTCGGCAGCGGCAATATCGACACCAATTCGCGGCTTTGCATGGCGAGCGCAGTGGCCGCCCATAACCGCGCCTTCGGCGAGGATGTCGTGCCGTGCTCTTACGAGGATCTGGACGCGACCGACCTTGTCCTGCTGGTCGGCTCGAACACCGCCTGGTGCCACCCGGTCGTCTGGCAGCGCATCGAGAAGACGCGCGAGCGGCGCGGCACCAAGATCGTGGTCATCGATCCGCGCCGTACCGAGACGGCGGAGCAGGCCGACCTGCACGTGCCGATCGCCCCCGATGGCGATACCGCGCTGTTCAACGCCCTGCTGGCCGAGATGAACCGGCGCGGCAAGCTGGACCAGGCATTCCTGCGCGATCGGGTCGAAGCCGACGCCGGCTTCTGGGATGGGCTTGACTGCGATCCCGGCGTGACCCCGGGACTCTTTGCCAAGCTGTGCAATATCGTTGCCGAGCATCCGCGCATGGTCACCCTGTTCAGCCAGGGGGCGAACCAGTCGGTAGGCGGCACCGACAAGGGCAATGCGATCATCAACTTCCACCTCGCGACAGGCCGGATCAACCGGATTGGCGCGGGGCCGTTCAGCATCACCGGCCAGCCCAATGCAATGGGTGGTCGCGAGGTGGGGGGACTGGCTAACACGCTCGCGTGCCATCTCGGATTTTCCGAGCAGGAACGCGCCGATGTCTCGGCCTTCTGGGACGCGCCCAACATATGCGCCGGGCCCGGCCTCAAGGCGGTCGACATGTTCCGCGCCATTCATCAGGGCAAGATCAGGTTCCTCTGGGTCATGGCCACCAATCCGGCCGTCTCGCTGCCCGATAGCCAATTCGTGCGCGAAGCGCTTTCGCGTTGCCCGACCGTGGTCGTCTCCGACATCATTGCCGATACCGACACGGCCAGGTTCGCCCACGTCCGCTTGCCTGCGCATGGCTGGGGAGAGAAGGACGGCACCGTCACCAATTCCGAACGCTGCGTCAGCCGCCAGCGTGCCCTATTCGCTGCGCCGGGAGAGGCCCGCGCCGACTGGAAGATCATGGCCGACGTCGCGGCGCGGATGGGCTGGGCGGAGAGTTTCGCCTGGGACAAGCCTGCGCAGATCTTCCGTGAATACGCGCTCATGACGTCGCTTTCCAAGGCGCGCGGAAAGGTCCTCGACCTGACGCATCATGCCCGGCTGAGCGACGATGAATACGAAGCGATGGAGCCGTTCCAGTGGGGCGGCGAGCGGCCGCTGGCCTGGCGCTTCCCTACGGAGAGCGGCAAGGCCCGGCTCGTGTCGGTGCGGCCACCGGCGCCGGTGACGAGCGCCGAATTCCCGCTGCGCCTCAACACCGCGCGCTATCGCGACCAATGGCACACGATGACGCGCACCGGTCTGTCGGCCACGCTTTCGCAGCACCGTCCCGAGCCGCTGCTGGAAGTGCATCCCGCCGATGCCGAAACCTTCGGCCTTGTCGATGGCGGCCTCGGCAGGGTCGAGACGGCAAGCGGATCGGCGGTCTATCGGGTTCAGGTGTCCACGGGGCAACGCCGCGGCGAAGTCTGCGTGCCGATGCACTGGACCGACGCCATGGCCGGGGAAGGGCGCTCCAACCGTTTGCCCTCACAGGCGGTGGATCCCGTTTCCGGCCAACCCGGATTCAAGAACGGCGCCGCGCGTGTCGTCGCCCTTTCGCCCGCGTGGCGGGCCTTCGTCGTGCGCGGTGACGTCATCGCGCCCGAGGGACTGCTGTACTGGACCCGTTCGCGCATCAAGGCGGGCTGGCTCTATGAACTCGCGGGCGAAGGGGCGATCGACATCAGCGCGTTGCTGCCCGACGGCGAACGGCTGGAAGTCGCCGACATTGCGCGCGGCATGCGCCGCATCGCGGTGCGCGGGGAAGGGGGCTCGCTCGTTGCCGCAGCCTACCTCACCCGCTCGGGCGAACTTCCCTCGCGCGGCTGGGTGGCCGACCAGCTCGGCCTTGACGAGGCGAGCACGGCAGAACTGCTTGCCGGACGCCCGAGCGCGCCCTTGCCGGATCGCGGTCCGATCGTCTGCGTCTGCCACGGCGTGGGCGAGAAGGACATCGAACTGGCGGTCAACGAGGGCGCGGCGACAGTGGCCGAAGTGGGCGGTTGCACCCGCGCAGGCACCAACTGCGGATCGTGCCGGCCGGCGATTGCCCGGTTGCTGGAAGTCTGTTCGACGCTTGAAAGGGAAGCTGCAGAATGACCGATGTGTTCAAAGGGGACTTCCCGGCCGGATCGGTATGGCTGGTCGGTGCCGGTCCGGGCGATGCCGAATTGCTGACGCGCAAGGCCGAACGCCTGATCGGCGAGGCCAGCGTGGTCTTCTATGACGCGCTGGTCGGTCCCGAGATTCTCGAGATGGCCGCGCGCTCGGCACGCCTCGTCCATGTCGGCAAGCGATCCGGTCGCCACTCGAAAGACCAGGGCACGATCGACAGGCTGATTGTCGAAGCCGCGCTGCAGGGAGAGAAAGTCGTGCGTCTCAAAGGCGGCGACCCGGCGATCTTCGGCCGCGCCACCGAGGAACTCGAAGCCTGCCGCGAAGCGGGCGTTATCGTGGGAATTTGCCCGGGCGTGACCGCCGCCAGCGCAGCGGCGGCCAGCCTTGGCGCCTCGCTGACCTTGCGCGGTCTTGCCCGCAAGCTGACTTTCGTGACCGCTCATGCGCGCGCCGGAGAGGAGCTGCAGCTCGACTGGTCGCGACTTGCCGATCCGGAAGGCACGCTCGCTGTCTACATGGGCAAGGCGGCGGCCCCGCAAGTCTCGGCCAGACTGATCGAGGCCGGTCTTCCCGCCGATACACCGGTTGCCCTGGTCGAAAGCGCCAGCCTGCCGCAGGAACGCCATTTCCATACCCGCCTCGACCTGCTCCCCCTCGCCGCCCGCACCGCGCTGGGAGACGGGCCCGCGCTGCTGCTGATCGGTCGGGCCATGGCCCGACCCGAAGACGCGGACGCCGCGGTGGCATTACTGGAGGCCGGAACGGCAATCTGAAGGTTTACCCAGAGAGCGTCATTTTCTCAGACACCGTCATCCCAGCCTGCGCGGGGGTGACGAGATAAGCCCGATCATCCTGAGCCCGCCGAAGGGGCACGCGCAGCTTGCGGCCTTCAGTCCTTCCACCCATTCGCTTTCGCAGCCTTCTCCTGCTCCGCGTCGAGCGGGGCGCCCTTGGCCATGTCCTGCGCGGCGGCCATGAGTTCGGAATTGGCCGAGCCCGCCTGCCGGTATTCGGTCCCCTGCCGCGCCCCGCCGTCGATCGTGCGTTCGAGCACCCAGCCGCGATCGTCCTTGCAGGCGATACCGGAGGTGCCACCGGAAGCGAAGACGCGGCAGTAGTCGCCGTCGCCGCGCCGAAAGCTCGTCAGGATCTGGAGCGATCCCTTGTCGCTCGCAGCGGCCAGTTGGGTGTCCAGCCCACGTTCCAGCGCGCCCGAGGCCACAAGTGTGCCATCGCGGTCGGTTACCGAGCCCTTGAGCGTAAGCTGGGTGCCCATGAACACCCCCAGGGCCAGCGAAGCGGCAATGGCGACGCCGGTGCCCCAGCGCTGCATGAACGGGCGCGCCCGGGCCGTCTCCCTGGCTTCCTGCGCGGCTTTCTTCGCCTTTTCGGCCCTCGCGGCGGCAAGGCTCACGACCTTGCGTTCCTCGGCCTGCGCGTCCTCTTCGGCCGCGGCGGCGATCATTGCCTTCCAGGCGTCCGGAACGGGCTCCTCGGCAACGGGATCGAGATGGCCGCGCAAGGCAGCCCGTAGCTTGCGTTCGGCATCGAGTCGCAAGGCGAGGTCGGGATCGGAAGCGATCGCGGCTTCGATCCGCGCAGCGTCGACCGGCGAAAGCTCGCCGTCGGCATAGGCCATCAGCTCTTCGTCGGTCACCTTCATGCCGCTTCTCCCAGTTCGCGCAAAAGGGCTTCGCGCCCGCGTCCCAGCCGCGAGGTCAGCGTTCCTTGCGGAATGCCGAGAATCTGCGCAGCTTCCTTGTAGCCGAAGCCTTCGACCATCACGAGAACGACCGCCTCGCGCTGTTCTTCGGGCAGGCGCTGCAGGGCCCGGTCGACATTGCCGAGTTCCACGCGGTTCTCCGCGTCCCTGTCGCCGGCCACGCCCACGTTCGCGCCTTCGTCCTCATGGACGAAAGTCTGCGACCGGCGCGTTCTTGCCCTGACTTCGTCTATCCACTGGTTCCGCATGATCCTGTATACCCAAGCATCGAGCCGCGTGCCTTCCTGCCACTGCTGGCGGGCCTTCAGCGCCCGTTCGATCGTCTGTTGGCACAAGTCGTCGGCATCGGCACTGTCCTGCGTCAATCCGCGCGCAAACCGCCGCAATCGCGGCAGCAGCGCTGTCAGTTCCTCGCAGAAGCGTGTCGTGCTCATCGAATTGCCTTGCCTGGGGATGAAACGGATGGACGGGAACGTTTCATCCCTGAGTGCTATCTTTTTTGTTATCGGACAAGACCATGAAGACCCGGAACCTCAAGCGATGCGCCCTTGTATCGGCCGTGATCCTGCTGATCGCAGGTCCGGCGCGCGCGCAACTGGGCCTGCCGTTGCCCGGCGATCCGCTGGGCACCCTGGGGCAGGTGACGCAGGATCTGGGCGATACCGCCCGCGACGCGCTGGAGCCGGTGCGCGATGTGGCGCGAAGTGCCCGCGGCCTCGCGCGCGAACGGGTGCAGCGCCTGACCCGCTTTGCCCGCAGCAACCGGGAGACGGTGGAACTCGACGACACCGGCGCGCCCGCGCGGCGCGGGGAAGTGCTCCTGATCGATCCGGCCGGCGAGGACGTCGCCCGGGCCGAAGGCGCGGGTTATGGAGTGATCGAACAGGGAACTATCGAAGGTCTCGGCCTTGCCTATGCACGGTTGTCGGTGCCGGGCGGCCGCCCGCTGGGCAAGGCGATCCGGTCCCTGCGCAAGCTGCTTCCCGAGCGCGAGATCACGGCTGACCAGATACATTTTCCGTCCGGCAGCGCGTTGAGCGTGGCCGCATCGTCCGCCGCGAGGGCAGACCTGCCACTGGGCGGGACCGTTGGTGTGATCGACGGCGGGATCGCCGGGTCCGACCGGTTGGCCAGCCAGCGCGGGTTTGCCGAAGGGGCGCCCAAGGCCAGCGAACATGCTTCGGCGATCGCCTCGCTCCTTGCCGGTGCCGGAACGGCAAGGCTCTATGGCGCGGACGTCTATGGAGACGACCCGGCTGGCGGCAATGCGCTGGCGATTGCCAAGGCAATCGGCTGGATGCGCCAGAACGCCGTGCCGGTGGTCTCGATCAGCCTGGTCGGCCCAAAAAACCTGCTGCTCGCCAAAGCCATTGCCGCAGCGCGTGCGCACGGCATGGTCGTGGTCGCGGCCGTGGGCAATGACGGCGCCGCGGCGCCCCCGGCCTACCCGGCCAGTTACCCGGGCGTCGTTGCCGTGACCGGGGTCGATGGCAAGGGCCGCGTCCTGATCGAGGCCGGCAAGGCGCTGCATCTCGATTACGCGGCTCCGGGAGCGGACATGTCCGCGCTCGTGCCCGGCCGGGGGCGCATACCCTTGCGCGGGACCTCCTTTGCCGCGCCGCTTGCCGCGGCCCGCATTGCGGCCCGGTATCCGCGCCTCGGCAGCTCCGTAACGGCGCTCAAAGCGGTCGATTCAGAGGCGATCGATGGATCGGGCCGGACCGGGCGCGGGGTGCTCTGCGGGGCCTGCCGCAAGGGCGCCTGACCGACAAAGTCAAAAAACTTTCAAAAAAATCGGCCCCCGCGCGGATGAAAGGCAAAGTGCCATCCGTTCCTTCCACCAGAGACCCCCGAGGCAAGGTTCACGCCGAAGGGAAGGAAAGCAAAGGAAGGAGCAAGATCATGAAGAAGCTCACATTCGCAACTGCAATCGCTACCCTGGCACTCGTCGCCCTGCCGGGCGCAGCCAATGCCCAGTTGCTTGGCGGGGGCAGCCTTGGGGGCGGCCTCGGCGGCTCGATCGGCGGAACCCTTGGCGGGAGCGTCGGGAGCGTCGGCAGCACCATTGGCGGCGCCGGTAGCGCTATGGGCGACATCGGGGTTTCGCGCGCCGGCCGCACAGTAACGTCCACCGTCAACGGCTCGGGCGAGGCGTCGGCCTCCAAGTCGGTCACGGCTCCCGAGGTTTCCGCGCCGGATGCTTCCGCATTGACCGGCAAGGCCACTAGTGCCGCCGCCAATGCCCGCGACCGCGCCACCGGCCTCGTCGGTACCGCGCGTGATACCGCCGGCAACGCGGTGGGCAGCGCCAAGGGTGCGCTCGGTTCGGCCAGCGGCAGCGCCATGGGGTCGGCGACCGGCGCGGCTTCGGGCTCCGCCAATGGCTCGGGCGCGAGCGGCTCGGCTTCCGGTTCGGCGAACTCGGCCCTGACCGGTGCTGCGGACCTGCCGGTCGGCTCGGCGCCATCGGCTTCGCAGCTGACCGACGCCGCCGGTAGCGCGGCTGGCGCCGTGCGCGATCGGGCCACCGCACTGGGTTCGCAGGTTCGCGGCGCGGCCGGCAACGCCGCCAGCACGGCTGCCAGCACCCAGGCAAGCGGTAACGGCAGCGGTTCGGCCAATGCTTCGGCCGGTAATGCCAGCTCCAGCGCATCGGGTTCGGGCAGTGGCTCGGCCTCGAAGGAAGGCGCCAGCGGTTCGGCCAGCTTGGGCGTGAACGTCAGCACGACCGACGGCGCCTGAACCGAAACGGGCCTGAAACCCGTCCCCCCGCTCTTTCAGGTCCCGCGGCCCAGCGTCCCGAAGGTCAATCAGACCGCGGGGCGCTGGGTCGCCCGATTCTGCAAGGAGCCTGCTACCCCTTCTGGAGATAGATGAGGATCGGGTAGTTCGGCACCGCGACGCTGATGTTGCGTCCACCCCGAACCTTGATCTTTACGGTCGTATCCTCCAGCGGGTCGAAAGCGACGGCCTTGATCTTCCCGCTGCCGAACCATGAAACCAGATCCACCTGCTTCGTAGGCATCTGGGCCGGACCCGCGTAAGTCTGGTCCCAGCGCCAGAACGGAGCCCGGCTCCACAGCGCAACGATCAGGCTGCCATCTTCGCGCTGGAGCGGAAGTATGCCGATCGATCCGTCCGCCGTCTTCAGCCTGGCCCCGATCGGGCCTTCGTTCCTGTCGGAGCGGGTCTTGGCCAGGAACCCGGTCAGGCGGTGAAGCGCCTTTGCCGCGGCCTTGGGCCGATGTTCGAAAGTGAAGAGGCCGAAGTGAAATTCCGGCTCCGTTCCCTTGGGATCGCGCTTCTCGTCCAGCAGTTCATAGATGTAGCTACGCCTGATGCCGCTCTCGGCGCCCTCGAAATAGGCGGTGAGGACCAGCTTGGCCTGGGCGACTTCATCGATGCCGAGCTGCGTGTAGTTGGCCCAGTACGGCTTGCCCTCGGGCCAGCCTTCGGGAAGCGTGAAATTGCCGAATTCGGTATTGGCGCGCGGTGCCTTTGCTGCCTTGCCGGTGTATTTGTCGAACGCGCTTCGAATCGCCGGTCCGGGCTGCTGCGCATTGTTGCTATAGGCATGGACATTCGCCCAGTCCGCCATTCCCGACAGGTCCGAAACCGCTTCTCCGCCCGTGAAATAGAGCACGGGCAGGTGCGAAAGGTCGGCATGCGCCTTGACCTTGGCATAGAGATCGCGCTGCGCCGCGCGCCCCGCTTCGTCCTTGTGCAGGCCGCGATAGCTGACGGGCCAGTTGTTGATCTCGTTGAAGCCCTCGATACTCACGACCGCTCCGGGGACCTGGGCCATGAGGTTTGCCGCGAAATCGACGTTCCGGTCCATCTGGTCCGCCGTCGCGATCAGGTTGAAGCGCAGGCCTTCGGAGGCGAGGCGGGCATAGTCGGAGAGCGGTACGGTGTCGCCGCCGTCGTGGGTCCGCACGTGGACCAGTCCCAGATAGCGCATGTCGTCGCGAACCCGGTCGAGCCGGGCATAGGCGCCGTCGGTGAAGTTGAGGTGGACATTGACCCCCATGGAGTCGACGAATTGCGCTTCGGTGATTGCGCCTTCGGTCACGTCGGCCTGCTTGTGGCTTGCGCCTTCAAGCGCCGGGCCGTGGCAGGCAATCACCGCCACCAGTGACAGGATCGAGTATCCGAACGGTTTCATCGCAGCGTCGCCGACAGGAAAGGGATGGAGGCGCCTGAAGACCAGGCGGGCCACTGCCTGCAGTTTGCACGCCGCACCGGCGACTGCAAGGCAAGCTGCCGCGCAAGAGTATAGACCGGGCCCCTGCGAACTACTCTTCCGGGTTAAATGCCAATGGACGATACCGGCACCCGCGCATGTCCGACTATTGTCAGGGCATAGGGGAAGTCTCGCGAAGTCACGCCGAAATCCTGAAAGGGTCGTCGTGAAACGATTGAGAAAATGCATTTGCGGGGAACGATGCGCGAAGCTCTCAAGTCCATTCTCGGTCCGGTTCTGAAGCGGGCAACCAGCAAGTACGTGGCCGGCGAAACTCTGGAAGATGCTGCCGACCTGGCCTTGCGTGCCGGCCAGCAGAACCTGCGCTGCACCTTGTGTTACTGGAACGACGGAACCGAAGACCCCGAAATTGTCGTGCGCGAATATTCGAGGATCCTCTCGCTGGTCGGCGAGGGTCGCATCAATGGCGCGCTCGCCGCCAAACTGCCCGCGCTCAAGGAGCGGGAGGACTTGGTCGAACAAGTCGTCGCGCAGGCCCGCAAGGTCGGTGCTCCGGTCATATTCGATGCCCACGCGCCGCCGCAGACGGACGACACGCTCAAGGCTCTCGAGCGCTATCCGCGCGAGGGTGTCGGCCTTGCCATTCCCGGTCGCTGGAAGCGCAGTCTGCGCGATGCCGACCGTGCTATCGAGCTGGGCGTGCGCGTGCGGGTGGTCAAGGGCGAGTGGATCGATCCCGACCATCCCGGTATCGACTTGCGCGAAGGGTATCTCGGCATCATCAGGCGTCTTGCCGGAAAGGCCGCCTTCGTGGGCGTCGCCACCCACGATGCGCCGCTTGCGCGAGAGGCCATGCGCATCCTTGCCGAGGCGGGAACGCCGTTCGAGCAGGAGTTCGTCTATCCGCTGCCTATCGAGGCTGCCCTGTGCGAAGGCGCGCCTTACGGGGCCGGGGCACGGCTGTACATTCCCTATGGCGAAGCCTGGCTGCCCTATTCGCTCAAGCGCGCGATCAAGAGCCCGAAGACGCTTTACTGGCTGGGCCGTGACCTGATCGGCGGCAGGAACTTCGTGCTGCCGTCGCTGGACCCGGCGCAGATGCCCGCAACGCCGGTCGCGAACTGACCGGTCCAGTCTCGGGCGAGGGATTCCGAACAATCCGAATGGATTAGCGCTGCTGCCCGTTTCGTGCGCGCAGCCCATTGTAGCTACCGCCTAATAGGGCATGGGAAGCATCGCGGTCGCGACCTATCGTTAGGTATCAGGCGCTGTCGGGGTGGGCCCCGATTGCCTTTCGACGCGCCCCCACACGCAGCCGGTTGATGAGGATGCAAGCTCTGCGCATTGCGATCGTTCTGCCAACGCCCGATCGGCCCGCCGGATGGTGCACGCGTCTGGTGGAGCAGATCGAGGCCGAGCCGCGTTTCGACCTGCGGGCCCTCATCGCCTGTCCTTCGGGCATGGAGCTATCATCGGGTACCGGCCTGATCCGCACATGGTACGCGTTCGAACGCAGGGTCGTGGGCAAGCTGCAGGGCTCAGACCCTCTCGATGGGGCTGACCGGCCTGGCAAATTCCCGATCCTTGCCAGTGACGATCACCTTGCGATTGTGGGCATGGACCTCGACGTGATCGTCGATCTGTCAGGCCGGGCCGTCGGGATCTTTCCGTCAGAGGCTGCACGGCTGGGGATCTGGTACCCCGATTTCCTGCGGCGCCCTGCCGGGACTACGGCGATGGCCGCGATTCTCGCGCGTGATCCGGTCATAGCGATTTCGCTACTGCGCGGCGCTGCGGACAAGGAGGAGACCACGATCGCGACGGGGCGGCTCAACACCAAGTTCTTGGCCACGCGCAACGAGGACTTCATGCTCGAAAAGGCGGTGCCGCTGATCGTCAACGCCTTGAAGCGGGCGCATCAGTCGCAAGCATCCGAACTGCCTTCCTTGCCCAGGTCCGCAGAGCCGCTGCAGCCGGGAGGAGCTGGTCTTTGTACCTATCTGGCTCGTCTTGGGGGTGACGGGGTGGCCAAAGTGGTTGAGAAAGTCGGTGAGAAGCTGGGCGCACGCCCGGGCATGTTCTTTCTCAAGTCCTACGCCGCAGCGTGGTCCGAGTTCGATCCCGCGAGGGCAACGCCGCATGTCTCGGCGAGGAACAGCTATTTCGCGGATCCCTTCCTGTGGGAGCGGGCGGGGGCGCTGTACTGCTTCTTCGAGGAGTTCGACTACCGCACCGGGCGCGGGCACATCAGCGTGGGGCGTTTCGAGGACGGACAGCTCACCGACATTCAGGTCGCGCTGCGCCGGGATTACCACCTGTCATTTCCCCATCTCTTCGAGCACGAGGGCGAGCTCTACATGATGCCCGAATGCTGCGAGGTTCGGCGGCTCGAAGTTTGGAAGTGTCGCGCGTTTCCGCATGACTGGGAACTGCACGCCACTGCGCTGGAGGGCGTTGTGGCGGCCGATTCGACGCTGAACCTGATCGACGGCAACTGGTGGCTTTTCACCAATATCTCCGACGACGCTTTTCTCGACATGAACACGCAGTTGCACATCTTCCGCGCCGACGGGCCCGATCTTGCGAAGCTGGAACCCCACGCCCTCAATCCCGTCGTCGTCGACGCGCGCGAGGCACGCAATGCCGGGCGTATCCTGGATCTGGACGGCAGGCTCTATCGCCCCGCGCAGGACAATTCGCACGGCACGTACGGCTACGGCGTGCGGCTTATGGAAATCGAGGACCTGTCCCTCGACAACTACCGGGAAAGCCTCGCCTATGCGATCGAGCCGGATTTCGAGCCCGGCATAACCGGCTGCCATCACTTCGACGTGCGGGCCGGGAGGGTAGTGATGGACGTGCGCAGGCGCGTCGGCGGCTTTGCTGGCCTTGCGCGCGGCCGTTCGGCCTCACGATCTGCGACAGGCGCCGTACCGCGCGTGGGCACGGCCGAGGGCAAGGTGTCTGCGGCGCTCGGCATGCGGTCGGCCCGCTCGCAATATCTCAGGGGGAGCGAATGACCCGATGACTGCGATCGATCAAGTGGTCGTCATCAACGACTTTGCCTCTGCATCGCGCGGAGGCGCAACCGTTATCGCGCTGGAGGCGGTCAGGCTCTATCGCCGGCTGGGATACCCGGTAACCTATATCTGCGGCGATGCGCCGACATCGCGGCTGAGCGACATGGGCGTGACGCAGGTGACCTTGGGATCGGACGCATTGCTCGACCTCCCGGCGCGCCGTGCGCTGATGCAGGGGCTGCACAATCCCGCTGCCGAGCGCATGGTTGCCGATTGGATCCGCGACAACGATACCCATGGCACGGTCTATCACCTGAACAACTGGTCGCAGATCCTGTCCCCTTCCATCTTCCGCGCACTGCGCGAGGTGGAGGACCGGCTGATCGTGACCTGTCACGACTTCTTCAACATCTGTCCCAATGGCGGATTTAGCCATTTCCCGAGCGCTACGCCGTGCCAGCACCGCTCGCTCTCGGCGCAATGCCTCGCGAGCCAGTGCGACCGGATCAGCAGCGCGCGCAAGTATTGGCGCGCATTGCGGCACATGCGTTTGAACAGTGTTGCGCGTTTTGCCGAAAATCGCGCGACCTTCACTTTCCTGCATGACCGGATGCTGGAGAAATTCGCCAGCAGTGGATTTCGGGCCCCGAACAGGGTCGCGATCCCCAATCCCGCGCAGGCCTGGACCGAGCAGCGGGTGGCGGCGGAGCGCAACGAGGGCTTTCTCTTCGTCGGCCGGCTTGGCCACGACAAGGGCGCCGACCTTGCGATCAAGGCGGCCGTTGCTGCCGGGCAAAAGATCACCCTGATCGGCAGCGGCCAACTCGGGACCACAGAAGCGCGCAAGAGCAAGTACGCGCGTGTCATCGGCTGGCAGGACCGGGAAGGCATCGCCGAAATAGCCAGGCAATGCCGCGCGATCATCGTACCGAGCAGGGTCACCGAACCTTTCGGGCTCGTGATTCTCGAGGCGGCGATGAGCGGGCTTCCGGTCATTCTGGCATCGCATGCCTACCTCGCCGACGATGCGGTCCGGCTGGGCTTTGCCAGGACCTTCAACATCGATCGCTTCGACAAGCTGGCGAACCTGATGGGAGAGCTGGCGACCGACGACGAACTGGTCGAAAGCATGAGCCGGGCGGGCTTTGCAGATGCCCATTCGCTCTGTCACACGCCCGACAGCTGGATCGGCGCGTTCATCGATATCTTCGAGGAAAAGTTGCAACAGTCAGGGCGCGTGCGCGAACCGGCCCTGCGGCAATCCTTTGCGTGATCGCACGATCTGCCGCAGGGCGCTCCTCGCGGGGCGTTTCCGCAGCTTGCAAAGCGCTGCACTTGGATTTCTGGGCTGCCGCACGTCTCCAGGTAAATCACGCAATCGCAACGATTTTCCGATCCCTTTGCCCCTTTGGGCTAGGGTTCTGCTCCTTCGGTCTAACCACAGTGCGTGATTCCTGCCCCAGACCTAACATGCCAATATGAGTCGTGAATTGGATGCGATTTCCGGTCCTGAAGTTCAACTTTGCTTGAGGGCGTCGTTTCCGTTTTATTTTATTCCGATTTGGTGAAAGCATGACTGATAGAGCTGAAAAAGTAACATTATCTCTGCCAGTATTTAATGGTTCAGATTACATAGCCGACGCTATAGAATCTATTCTCGGTCAGACGCTCACCGATTTCAGGTTGTACGTTACAGACAACGCCTCCCATGACGACACACCGGATATTGTCTCGTCCTACGCCCGCAAGGACAGCCGCGTCGTTCTGGTGAGGAATAAGGAAAACATCGGCGCCGCCGCGAACTACAACTTGGGTTTCACCTACCGGGCCGGGAAGTACTTCAAGTGGTGCGCGCACGACGATCGCCTCAGCCCCAACTATCTCGAAGCCTGCGTGGATGCACTGGAAGCGCGCGCCGACGTAGGCCTGGCTTACGGCAGGACCCTGCAGATCAGCCCCAAGGACGAGATTTTCGAGATTCCGGAATACGAGACGCCCTCGATCGACAATGACGATCCGGCGCAGCGCTTCAGGCAGACGATAGCCCTGTCGAAGACCTGCTTCCCGATCTTCGGGGTGTTTCGGCCCGAGCTGCTGGAGCGTTCGATGCTTCATCGCTCCTACTACGGATCGGACCGCGCGTTGCTGGCCGAAATGGCAATCCTGGGCAAGTTCCTGCTGGTCGAGGATGCGGTGTTCTACAACCGCGAACACGAAGAACGCTCGATCAACATCGACGACAAGCTGCAGCGCAGTCTCTGGCAGACAGGGCGCAAGAGCCGCAGCGCCGCGGCCGAGCACATCCAGCTGGCGTCCCATCTGTTCCGGATCGCATCGCGGCACGGCGATGTCGTGGCGCCCTATCGGCTCTGGGCGGGCCTGATCCGCCGCAGCCTGACGCCGGTGGAACTGGGCCGTTATTCGCTGGAACTGGCCGGCATGATCTCGCCGAAGATGGCCGCATTCCTCAAGCGCAATTTCGCCGGGCAGATCGGCCCCCGCCAGCTCAAACAGGTGGTGTTCAAATGACTATGCATGATTTCTCCAAGGTGAGAGTAGGCATCCTGGCCGGCGGCCTGGGTTCGCGACTGTCGGAAGAGACCGAAACCCGGCCCAAGCCGATGGTCGAGATCGGCGGCATGCCGATGCTCTGGCACATCATGATGATCTACAGCCACTATGGCTTCAACGACTTTAGCGTTGCGCTGGGCTACAAGGGCGAATTCATCAAGCGCTGGTTCCACGAGCATTTCTCGGTCTCCGGATCGGTCTCGTTGAGCACGCGGACTGGTGAACTGGTGCGCCATTCGCCCGACTGCGCGCCCAACTGGAACGTCGATCTCGTTGAAACCGGCATGAAGGCCGGCACCGGCGGACGCATCAAGAAGCTGGCGCCCTGGCTGGGCGACAACACGATGATGGTCACATGGGGCGACGGCGTGGCCGATATCGACATTCCCAAGCTGCTGGCGTTCCACAAGTCGCACGGCAAGCTCGCCACGCTGACCGCGGTCCGCCCGCCGGCACGCTACGGCCACCTCGAATTCGACGGCGACAGGATCACCTGCTTTGCCGAGAAGCCGCAGCTTGGCGAAGGCTGGATCAACGGCGCGTTCTTCGTGCTGGAGCCGGGCGTGATGGATTACATCGACAGCGAGGAGGAGATGTTCGAGCAGAACCCGCTCTCCCGTCTGGCGCAGGACGGCCAGCTCATGGCCTACCGCCACACCTCGTTCTGGCAGTGCATGGATACCATGCGTGAAAAGCAGATTCTCAACGATTACTGGATGTCGGGCCAGGCGCCCTGGAAACTCTGGAGGGATACGGTTCATGAAAGTCCTGCTGACTGGGCATCTGGGGTACATCGGGACAGTGCTGGCTCCCCGCTTGCTAGAGCGAGCGCATGAAGTAGTCGGTCTCGACAGCGATCTCTTCGCCGAGTGCACCTTTTCAGGTGCGATTCCGAACATCGCCTCGATCGGTCAGGACGTTCGCAGCTTCGTTCTCGAACCCGATGCCATCGACCGGCTGCGCGGTTTCGACGCGGTCATTCACCTTGCCGGATTGTCGAACGATCCGCTTGGCGACTATCGCCCCGGACTGACGCAGGAAATCAATACCGGGGCCTCGGTGGACCTCGCACGCCTTGCCAAGGCGGCAGGAGTTTCGCGCTTCGTCTATGCCTCGTCCTGTTCCAATTACGGGGCCTCGGACGACAATTTCATCACCGAGGACGGCGCGCTAAATCCGGTAACGCCCTATGGCGTGTCGAAGGTGGAATCGGAGAAGGGCATCCTCGCTCTTGCCGACGAAACCTTCAGCCCCACCTTCCTGCGCGCTTCGACGGCCTATGGGCTCTCGCCCAGGTTGCGTTTCGACCTCGTGGTCAACAACCTGACGGCGTGGGCGACGACGACCGGCGATGTCCATCTCAAGAGC
Source organism: Novosphingobium sp. PY1 (assembly GCF_017312445.1). Classification (NCBI taxonomy): domain Bacteria; kingdom Pseudomonadati; phylum Pseudomonadota; class Alphaproteobacteria; order Sphingomonadales; family Sphingomonadaceae; genus Novosphingobium; species Novosphingobium sp. PY1. The sequence goes on from NZ_BLTI01000001.1 coordinate 312,384, forward strand.
GACGGATCGCCGTGGCGGCCCATCGTCCATGTAGAGGACATTGCGCTCGCCTACATCGCCTCGGTCGAAGCCCCGCGCGAAGACGTCCACTGCGAGGTGTTCAACGTCGGGCAGACGAGCGAGAACTACCAGATCCGCGAGATTGCCGAGATCGTGCGCGATGTCGTGCCGGGATCGAAGATCGCTTTCGCCGACGATGCCAGCCCGGACCTGCGCAATTACCGCGTGGACTGCAATTACATCGCGCGCCGGCTCCACGCCTTCAAGCCGCAATGGACCTGCCGGCGCGGCGTCGAGCAGCTGTTCGCGGCCTTCACGTCCAGCGGGTTGACCGTCGAGCAGTTCGAAGGGCCGCGCTTCAAGCGTATCGCGCACATCCAGCAGCGTATCCGTGAAGGGTCGCTCAACGAAGACCTCTTCCCGGTCCAACAGTTTGCCGTAGCCTGAGGGGGACTACATGAACCAGATTCTCCTGCATCAACCCGGCGTTGCATCGCAGACCGAAACCGCCTGCCGCTGTTGCGGCGGCCAGTCGCTCCATCCGTTTCTCGACCTCGGCTTCACGCCGCTGGCCGACCGGCTGATCCGGCCCGAGGATGGCGATACGCCCGAGCTGACCTTCCCGCTCGTGGTCGCGTTCTGCCCCGATTGTGCGCTGGTCCAGATCCTGGAAACGGTCGCGCCCGAAATCCTTTTCGCAGACGCTTATCCCTACTACTCGTCCTTCTCGCCGGCGCTGCTCGAGCATTCGCGCGCGAACGTCCTGCAGCGGCTGGACGAGCGGGAACTCGGTCCATCGAGCCTGGTCGTGGAACTGGCCAGCAATGACGGCTACCTGCTCAAGAACTATGTCGAGCACGGCGTGCCGGTCTGCGGCATCGATCCGGCCGACGGTCCCGCCGCCGCCGCCCGCAAGGTGGGCGTCCCAACGCTCTGCGACTTCTTCACCGAGGAATTCGCAAGCAAGTTCGTGGGCGAGCACGGCAAGGCCGACATCGTCCACGCCAACAACGTGCTGGCCCACGTGGCGGATACCAACGGCTTCGTCGCCGGCATCCGCAACCTGCTCAAGCCCAATGGCGTGGCCGTGATCGAGATGCCCTATCTGCTGCGACTGATCGAGCATGTCGAATTCGACACGATCTATCACGAACACTTGTGCTATTTCTCGGTCACGGCGCTGGACAACCTGTTCCGGCGGCACGGGCTGTTCCTCAACCGGGTCGAGGAACTGGCGATCCACGGCGGCTCGCTGCGCATCTTCGTCGAACCCTTCGAGGCTACCGGCGAGAGCGTCGAAAAGCTCATGGCCCACGAAAAGGCCATCGGGCTCGATACGCTGGACTTTTTCGCCGAGTTTTCGGCGCGGGTGGATACCCTCAAGGAAAAGCTGCTCGGCCTCGTCTACAAGTTGAAAGGTGAAGGCCACTCGATCGCCGCCTACGGCGCGGCGGCCAAAGGCGCGACGATGCTCAATTACTGCGGCCTCGACACCCGTCAGCTCGATTTCGTGGTGGACCGCAATGTGAACAAGCAGGGCATGCTGATGCCCGGCGCACACCTGCCCATTCTGGCGCCCGAGGAACTGGTCGCCCGCAAGCCCGATTTCGTGCTCATGCTGGCCTGGAATTTCGCGGACGAGATCCTCGCCCAGCAGCAGGAATACCGCGATGCCGGCGGCCGCTTCATTGTCCCCGTCCCCGAACCGAGGATTGTCGAATGAACCTGGTCGATCCAGCCCTTTCGGCGCGGACCCAAGACGCGCTCGCGCGTGAAGGGACGCCGGTGGCTTGCCCCAGTTGCGCGGCGGCTCAGACGCAGCTGTTTTACAAGGTGGAGAACGTCCCGACGAACTCCTGCATCCTGTTCGCAACGCGCGAGGAAGCGCTTGGGTGTCTGCGCGGTGAAGTTGCGCTGCATTTCTGCAGCAACTGCGGCTTCATATTCAATGCGAGCTTCGACCAGTTCCTAACCGAATACTCGGGACGCTACGAGGAGACGCAAGGGTTCTCTCCGACGTTTTCGCGCTTCCACCGCAATCTTGCGGCGGAACTGATCGAGCGGCACGGCTTGCGTGGGCGCGAGGTCATGGAGATCGGCTGCGGCAAGGGCGAATTCCTCGTCCTGCTCTCGCAACTGGGGGAAAATTCCGGCGTCGGAGTCGATCCCGGCGCGCTGCCGGAACGGCTTGAAGGCGTCGAGGGCGCCGAGCGGGTGACCTTGATCCCGGAATACTTCCGGCCCGATCACTGCGCCAGCGAGCCGGACTTCCTGTGCTGCAAGATGACCCTGGAGCACATCCCGGACACGGCGAGCTTCATTTCGACGATCCGGGCCGGACTGACCGAGGACAAGGGCACCGTCGTCTTCTTCCAGGTGCCCGAGACCTACCGCATCCTGGAGCATTGCGCGTTCGAGGACATTTATCACGAGCATTGCTCGTACTTCACCGAGACTTCGCTGCGCCGCCTGTTCGAGGACTGCGACTTCGCGGTTTCGCGTACTGCCATCGAATACGACGACCAGTACCTGACGATCGAGGCCACGGCTTCGGGCAAGCAGGAAGGCGATGACGGATGCTCGCTGGCGGATCTCGCGCAGCTTGTCGCCAGCTTCCCCGAGCGGGTGGCGGCCCACAAGGCGCACTGGCGAGACAGGGTCAAGGCCGCCGCGGCGGAAGGCAAGTCGGTGGTGCTGTGGGGGTCGGGCTCCAAGGCGGTGTCGTTCCTGACCTCGCTCGATCTCGACGAGGAAGTGACATGCGTCACGGACATCAATCCCAACCGTCACGGTCACTTCATGCCCGGCACCGGCCATCCGATCGTCGCGCCGGAGGAACTGGCCAAGATCAAGCCGGGCCTGATCGTGATCATGAACAGGATCTACAAGGACGAAATCGAGGACTACGTCAGCAGCCTCGGCATATCGTGCGAGGTGACTTTCCTCTGAAAATCCGTATTCGGCGCGCCGGTTCGTGCGTCTCAGGTTCAAGTCGTGGAATTTGGCATTATGAAGACTTCAATTACAACGGCCTCCGATCGCGGGTATCTGCCCGCGGCTTGTTGCCAATTGAAGTCGGTATTGGACCATCTTCCGCCGGGGTGTGACGTCGAGCTCAATCTGGTGTGCTGCGACGTCGACGAAGCGGAACTCGAGGCCGCGCGCAAGTTCTTCGCGGCGAGACAGATGAGCGTGCGGATCTTCGCATCGAAAGAGGTCGAGCAGGCGATACGGCCGATCAATACCCGTTGGCCGCGTGCCGCCTATCTGCGCCTGTATTTCGACCGGATCTTCGGTTCGGACATCGAACGACTGATCTATTTCGATGCGGACACGCGGATCATGACTTCGCTCGCTCCGCTGCTGTCGCTCGATCTCAAGGGCAGGATCGCCGGCGCTGTGCACGATTTCGTCTATTACCTGACCGGCAATATTCGCCGTCGGCGCAAGGACCTGTTCCTTGCCGACGATGCGCCTTACCTGCAGTCCGGCGTCATGGTCTTCGACTGGCCGCGCATGCTGTCGGAAGGGGTGCTTGACCGGGCCCGCCAGTTCCTCGTCGATCACCCGGAAAGCTGCCAGGAAGCCCCGGACCAGGATGCGCTAAACTTTGCGCTGGAGGGGCAGTGGCTGCCCCTCGATCCGCGCTGGAACCTGCACGAGACTTATCTGGAGTTCGGCGGCGCGCTGACACCCAATCTGGAACACTATACCTCGACCAAGCCGTGGTCGAAGCGGCGGCCCGCGCGCTGGCAGGATGCTGCGCGCTGGTACCGCAGCGAGCTGGCGGACACGGTCTGGGCCGATTTCATTCCCGAACAGTCGAGCGTCGACAGGCTCAATGCCCGGATCGACTTTCTCAAGTTCCGCTACAATCCGAAGATTCGCGATGCCCTTGCGGTTCATGCGCCTTTCGTCCTCGATGCGCTGCACGTGCCGCGCCAGCGGACCGACGAAGAGGAACTGCCCTGGGCGCCGCGCAACAGCAAGGACGTTGAGGACATGGCGATGGCTCTCGTCGCCGAAGCGCGGGGCGAGCGTGGAGAGATCCGTCCGCCCGAAGCGGTTCTCGATGGATACGGCAGCGGTTCGCCGATCGGTCTGAACGGCTTCCATGCACGGCCCAATACGCCATCGCCTTCCGGTGCTGCTTATTCCCGGTAATCCGGCCAAGCGCGCCTAGAGGAGAATCTCGGCCCAACGTGACAGTGGGGGCGGGCCTTCGATCAGCCACTTGATGGCGACGATGCCGATGGTTGCGGAAACGCCGCTCACAAGAATTGCGAACTTGCCCGAGCGCACTTTCAGCGTCCTGTGGACGATGATCTGAAAGGTGATGGCGATGATCCAGAAGGCGGCGATCTGCAGCCGGCTCTCGATGTGTCGCAGGTGCAGGCGCGTGAACATGCCCGCGATCAGAAAGCCGAACGAGGAAGCGAGCAGCAGGCAGAAATAGTTGGCTCGGGTCAGACGTCGCAAGGTTGCCTCAATCATCCACGGTTCGCGCGCAGTGGCGCACCGCACCTGAATTCGTCATGTACATCGGCGCGTCCCCGTCCTCAGGGGACGACCGGCCCGGAATTCGGTTGCGCGGTGGGCATCTGCCAGACGGCCGCGCCCGGGCGCCGGACGAGCTGAACGATCTCGCGCACGGGGCCGTCCGGGCGGCCCATCACCAGCCAGCTGGCTGCCACCGCGACGACATAGACTGCGCCGCCGGCGCAGATCTCGATGGCCAGCTGGACGAGGTTGCTGGCCTGCAGCGGCGAAAGCGCGCCATGCACGAAGTATGTGCCGACAGCCATGGCCCCGAGCCCCACGAGAGTGACCGAATGGGATGCGGCCTGCGCGGCGACGGTCACGCCGGTCAGCATCCGGGCGACGATCAGTTCGAAGACCATAGAGATGAACTCGCACACGCATCGGCCCAGCGCCGCGCCGATCATGCCGCCAAGCAGGAAGCCGATCACCACCAGGGGGACCTTGAGCACCAGGACGAGGGCCTGCTGCACGAACAGGATCTTCGTCCTGCCGAGCGCCATGGCCACCGGCTGCAGACCGGTGCTGAACAGGCTGATGGTGTAGAAGACCGCACTGATCTGGACGAACGGTACTGCCGCGATCCATTGCGGCCCCAGTGCCACTTTTACGGCCGGTTCCGCCACGAGTGCGAGGCCGATGCCGAGCGGTGCGGTGATCATGGCCAGGGTGGACTGTGCGCGCAGGCAGGCATTGCGCAGCCGGTTGAGGTCTCCGTTGAGGTTGGCGAGGCCCGGAAACAGCGCCATGCGGATCGGCTGGACCATCTCGCGCGCGGGCACGACGGCAAGGCTGTCCGCCATGGCATAGATGCCCAATTGCGCCCTCGGGACCAGCGCGCCGATGATCAGCTGGTCGACCCGCCAGTTGAGCGTTTCGCAAAGCTGCTTGAAGAACATCCAGCCCGAGAAGGACCAGATCTCCCGAAGGTGAACCAGCGAAAAGCGAGGGCGATAGGGCACCAGCGCGTAAGTGAGGACAGTGGCGACGAGGGCACCGATGGCGTTGCCCGCGATGATCGCCCAATAGGACTGGAGCAGGATGGCCAGGCCAATGGCCACGCCCAGGCTCATCAGCTTGAGACTGAGCTGCGAAATGGCGAGGGGCCAGAAACGCATTTCCTTGGTGACGACGGTCACCATCGGGTTCTGGAGGCCCATCAGGGCGCCGGTCAGTCCGGAGACCAGCAGGACCGGGATCAGGCCCGGAACCGAATAGACGAGCGACAACGGCCAGGCGAGCAGCACGAAGAAGACGCAAAGGGCAAGCGATCGCAGCAGCGCCATCGTCCATGCCGTGTCGACATGGCTCGCATTGATCTTGTCCTTGCGGATCAGGGCATTCGACAGTGAGAGTTCGGTGCAGGACTGGACGACGCTGAGCACCGAGCTGGCGATAGCGACTATGCCGAAGTCTTCGGGCGTCAGCAGATGCGCCAGCACGACAAGGGCGACCGCGCCCAGCAGGTTGCCGGTCAGGCGCGCGCTGCCGAGCGAGATGACCCCGTGCATCATGCCGAGCCTGAGGTTCATGATCCTATCCCGACTGCCGGGTTGCGCGTGCCCGGCGTGAAAGTGGTGCGGGGCCCGCCGCGATCACACGAGTCTTCAAAGTGAGACGATCTTGCGCGGATCCAGCTTTCCGCGCAGGAAATCGGCAATCGCCAGCAGGTTGCCGGCCAACCGGCCGCGCCGGTCGATGTGCGGTTCGGGAGAGATGCTGTGCACCAGGTTGGCCGAGATGTTTTTCAGTAGCTGGCGCCAGCCGATATCGGGCTGCATCGTTCCCTTGCGATAGAGGTAGATCACGTTGGCGACCTGCGAATAGCCCAGGCGCTTGCCCGGCTGCCTTCCGCCACGGTCGCCGAGGTGAATGCCGGTGATCTCCGGGCCGGAAATCAGCTTGCCGCGCTTGCCGAGTTGATACGTCAGGTCGACGTCTTCCAGCCAGCCGTAGAGCGGCAGGTTTTCGTCGAAGCGCAAGTCGCCCAGCACGGCGAGACGCATCGCCATGTTGCAGCCATAAAGCGCCTGTCGCGGTAGATGCTCCGTCTGCGGGGGGCGCTCACCATCGATTTCGAGGCGGCGCACTGCCACGTCGAAGGGAATGGGCTCGTGCGAGACGCCGTCGTCAACCAGCATCCCGGTCAACCCGGCAATTTCCGGATCGGCGACCATGAGGGCTTCGGTCGCAGCGAGGTAATCGTTGGCCGGGACGAAATCGTCATCGAAGAAGATCACGACGTCTGCTTCGTCCTTGATCATCTCGATGCCAGAATTGCGCTGGCAGCACGTGCCGCGGGGACCGACAATCACCCGCGTGTTCGCGGAGACATTGTCGAGACCGGCTATGTCCGCGGGACAAGTGCCGATGACGACGATACCGTCCGCTGGTCGGGTCTGGTTTTCGAGATGCTTGAGCAGCTTGCGCACGGAATCGGGCCGGCCATAAGTGGCGATGATGACATGAATCCGAAGCGGGGAGCTGCAATTCTGTCTAGCGATGTTGAGGTTGGCAGCTGTCATAAACCTACGTCACCATTACAATTTATGCCGATCGGCTGGCTTGAGGGTACCCGGTATTCGGTCTTCGCGGTCCTTCGAATGCCGATCCTTTTGCGCTTGTGGTTCACTAAACTCTTGCCGATTTCAGGCACTTGAGCGACCTCGTAATCGCGGTAACCCGCCTTAGTCACGGTCCGGGCGGGCCGTGCGAAGGGTGAATAATTCGGCCTACCCCGAAATCGGCCGGTGAATATGGACATTGCCTCATCGGCTGGTCTCCTATCCGGCCTGTTCGGGCAGCGTGACACCTGAAATCAACCGGGCGACGGCACGGCGCGGGACGGTGCGGTACTGGCCCAGCGGTAGTCGTTCGGCGAGACCCACCAGTGCCTGCGTGCCCTGGCGCAGGGTGGCTGCCATGCTGCGGGCCCGGCAGATCGATCCCTCGCACAAGTCGACCCGGTGGTCGGCGAAGTGGAGCTTGAAGTCCTCGTCGCCCTTGCCGAAATCGATCAGGGTCACGCCGTGTTCGTTGGCCGTCATCGCGCACTGGTTGATGAGGTTGATCCCCGGACCCAGCTTGTAGAGCGCAAGGTCGTAAGACGGGAACCACCAGTGCAGCACGCCTTTTGCACGGATGCCGAAGTGGGCGGCGATCAGGCGGTCGCCTGCGTGCAGTGTGCTCATGACGCCGGCGAAGTCGGGCTCGTCTACGGTCCTGAGCCTGTCGAGGACATCGCCGACCCAGCCGCTGCCCAGCATGGCCCTGAGACCCATGCGTGCGTACTGGGCGTTCTTCATCTCGACGTGCCGTTCGTGAACGGCCTCGGAAGGATCGTGGAAGGCGAAGCGCAGCGGGCCGATCTCCGTCTCGGTCTTGCGTTGGCGGCGGCGGACTTCGCGCTGCGCCTTGGTCCAGCGCGAATCCTTGCGCGCGACGTAGGCATCGTAGCCATCCGACAGATCCATACGAGGCGAGTAGGAGAACGTATGCGCGCCTTCTGCCAGCGTCGAGAACGCGGTCGGCAGGTGGTTGTAATCGTAGGCAGAAAGGCCCGCGGCGCGCAGAAGGGCGGGGCCGGTGACGCTTATCCCGGGCGCCAGGATCGGGCCGTGATAATCGTTGATGTGTCCGCCGACCGGCTTGGCGACATCACCGCGTGTCAGGTGGAAGGGAAAGAAGCCGACCACATTGCCGCCCCGTTCCAGTACTGCGACGCGTGCATCCGGTCGCGCCGCGGCCACCGCCAAGGTGAACTGAGGGCGATAGAAGGGGCTCTGGTAAAGAGGATTGGCGTCGCAAAGCCAGCTCCAGCAGGCGAGAAGATCGCGGTCGAGCTGCGACGGCGGGAGAACTTTTGCCTTCATGCAGCCCTCTCCCGGACGGAAGTGGGTAGCCGGTTCGGGCAGCGGCGAAGAGGTGGGGATCGGGTCATGGGTGGTCCAGTGCCGTGCGCTTGCGCGCTCCGGTCCTTGCCATTTGCGAAGAATCGCGGTCGGAATCGCGGTCGGCCTGCGCTGTCTCGCGGCCCGGCCGCAGGGCCAGCGCAGCGCCTGACAGGATGGAGAAGATCGCCACCGGATTGGCGAGCGGCGAGGCGATGGCTGCCGGAATGAGGCTGAATACCGCCGCGCTGGCGAAGGCACCGCCCAGCGTCTGCGACGAATCGGCGCCGATGCCCCAGCTGGAGCGACGGGAAGGTTGGAAGATCGTCAGCAGGTACATGACGAAGGAGACGATGCCGATAACCCCCATGGCTCCGATGATTGCGGTCAGCATGCTGGATGAGCGGAAGCTGCCCGGGCCGATGCCAAGTCCGAAGGAATCGATGAGGCCGTGGATCCCCTGCATGGCCCAGAACAGGCGCTGCTGACCGGAATCGGTAGAGGATTTCGCCACGGTCATTTCCAGCACGAGGTTCCAGATCGCCGTCGCCACTTCAGGGATCAGCGCCATCAGGATCGCAACCAGGAACACGATCATGAACCCGACGAGCGCAAGGCGCTGGATCTTTCCCTGCGGCGCGAGATGGGGGAAGGCGAGGGCGCGCACCAGAAAGATCAGGGCATAACCGGCAAGCGCGACATAAGCAGTTGACGAGGTGCTGATCACCAGCATGACGGTCAGGATCGTTGCCAGCAGGCCCGTCTGCCGGGGGCGGATCGAGCGGTACCAAAGCTCGGCATTGACTACGAGGGCGATGAAGCAAGAGCCCGCGTAGGACGAGGCTTCGGGCAGAAGACCGCGTATGCGCACGAAACCGTCGACTTCGACGTTCATCTGCACATAGTCGCCGTTGCGGAAGATCGCGAGGGCATCCTCCAGGGGCGTTCCGCGTGCCAACAGATCGAGCAGGCCGGTGATGATGAAGAACCAGCCGCTCCAGATCGCGGTGTCGATGAGGACCTTCTTCGATCCACGTGCCTGGCAGAAGATGTAGGCGGCAATGGCTAGCAGCAGCGTTCCGACAAGGTAGGTGGCTGCAGTCAGGTTCTGGGAAGTCGGGCCGAGGGGAATGACGTCGAACAGGCCCGACCCCGGTATCGGGCGCATTGGGTAGACCTCGATCGCACCGCCGAACAGGCGCGGGCCGATGTACGCGTTGGCGATGCCGTAGAAGCAGAACAGCACGAGCCAGGCATTCGCACGCACGGCGTCGGGAAAGTAACCGTAGAGGCCGCCTTTTGGCGCAACGATACGCAGGTAGACGAATAGCAGGGCGAACTGGACGGGCGGGATCGAGGACCCACCGAGCGAGGGCAGGAGGATCGCCGCCGATCCGTCGAACAGGCCGCTCAGAATGAGGAAGATGAAAGCGCTGCCGGGGGTGCCGAAAAGCACAATCGCTCCGCCGACCACTATCTGGATCAATCCGATGAAGGTGAGTTCCAAAGAGAATTCCCCATGATCCCGCGCCGTTCGGCAGCCATGCGATTGGACGAAGAGGGCCTTGCCCAATCTGTACGCACTGGTCCGAAGCCTGTCTGGACCTCGTTAGGCACGTTGCGTTCCATGCCTTCAGGCAGCCGAACATGAGCAGGAACCTAACACCGCGAACGAGCGTGCCGCCAATGCGCATTCGAGTTAGCCTTGGCGTCGAACTGGCTTTTGCAGACGGAAGGGCGGGGGGCGGCGACCAGCGCCTGCAAGGGCTTCTTCCCGCCCGGAAGCGCGCTGAAAAAGCGGACTAATCCTTATCAGCAAGTGCCCGGTGGATGGCGCTGAGCCATCATGCAGACCGTTGGTTTACGTGTATGCGCCATGACGGCGGCGCGCGTCCCGGGAGACGGTATCTCACGCAACGCATTCAGATTGGGTCAAAATCAGAGAAGCTGACTGCGATATGAAGATCGGTTCCATCGTGCCTGCAAGCGATGCCTCTTCTCTGGAGGCCTTGCTGCCACGTTCGATCTGGGCGGGACTGGATGCGATCGATCCTACTCCGATGAAGCATTTCATCTGGAACGAAGCCTGCTTTGCGACGATGTACCGCAACCGCAAGGCCGTTCTGCTTACCACCGACGGGGGAATTGCCGCCTTCGTCCGCAAGGGGGCGGTGCCGACCCTGTTCCTGGCAGGTGCCGAGGAACTGGCCGAACCGGCAGAGGCGGCCTACGCCGATGCAGGAGCAGCGGAGCGGCTTGCCGATGCCATTCTGGACCATCGCCTGCCGGTGAAGCTGGGGCAGCCACCTGCGGGAACGATCTTTTCGGAGATCTTCGTGGCAAAGGCAAAGCGGCGCGGCCTGCTGGTGACGGCGCCGACCGAAGGGTCGCCCTACATCGAACTTGACGAGAGCTGGAAGGATGCCCTCGCGCGCTTCAATTCGCGCAGACGTGCGGATTTTCGCCGGATGCGCCGCCGTGCCGAGGAAGGCGGCGAAGTCACTTTCGAGTTTCACGAGCCTGGCCCCGACGAGGCTGAAGCGCTGCTCGAGCAGGCGATCGAGGTGGAAGCGAAGAGCTGGAAATCGCGCACCCGCACCGCGATTGCCGACAACAAGGTGCAGCTCGACTTCTTTCGCCGCTATGCCCGGCTCGCCGCGCAGGAAGGCATTTTCCGCATTGCCTTCATGAAGATCGGGACAGAGATCGCCGCAGCCCAGATCTGCGCTGAATGCGACGGCAGCTTCTGGCTGTTCAAGATCGGCTACGACGAGCGCTTCGCCCGTTGTTCCCCGGGCCAGCTCCTGATGCTCGAGAGCATACAACGCGCCGCGACCCTGGGTTTGAAGCGCTACGAGTTCCTCGGCAAGGCGGCGGGCTGGACTGCCTTCTGGACGTCAAGCGAGCGCCCGCGGATGAAGCTCAATTACTACCCATGGAACCTGCTGGGTGCGGCAGCCCTCGCGAAGGATGCTGCCGCGATGGGACGCAAGAGGATCAGCCGGATCCTGGAAGGTCGCAAGGAAGAAAGATCGCAAGATGGGAACGGTTAAATCCTTCAACGGCATCTTTGCCTTCCTGATGCTGCAGTTCCTGCTGCTCCTGCTGCTCGAACTGACCGACATCAGCCTGTTCATCAGTGAAGCCTTTTCATTCGCCGGGCCGATGGGGATGGCCGAGCACCTGTTGCTTGTCTCCGCGATCCTCGCGCTTCTGTGGTTCGCGTGGTCCGCCCTGCTGGAGCCGGTGGAGATCTATTGGGGCACGAGCGCCAAGGTACGCATGCGCAAGTGGATGCTGCCGGTGTTGCTGGCCATTGCCTGCATGTTCGCCGCGACGGCCGTGATCGTACTGGTGACCCACCGGGCATCGCCCGGGGGCGTCGAATCCTCGATCGTGTCCTTCGTCCTTCTGCTCGTGCCGACCGCGGTGACGGCGTTGCTGCTGGTTTCGGCATTGCGGCGTTGGCAGGCGATCAATTCCGGCATAGCGATCATGCGCGAGGCCCTCGAAATCAACGGGGCCCCGGCAGAACTGGGCCGGGTCAGGGCCTCGATCGACTGGGAGGGCAGTGCATCTGCGGTCTCGGTGCGACCCAATCCGCAGGGCTTCACTTTCGCCGGCCTCACCTCCAGGCCCTGGCACGATCCCAAGGACTTTGCCTGGCTGCCCGCCTTCGTCGACGCGGTGGATGACGTGCGGGCCGAGGCCGAGGCTGTCCTGCTCGATCACGAGACGCAGATCGAACATTATCACTATGTCGGCCTCGACGGTGATTTCTGGCGCAACTTCAGCTTCATCAAACGGCACGAGGAAGTGCCCGAGAACCTTGCCTTGTGCCCGGTTGTGGCCGGCTTGCTGAAGACGATTCCCGGGTATCCGGCCTTCCGCGACGCGATGTTCTCGATTCTCGGGCCCCGCGGTTTCATTCGCCCGCATCGCGACGTCTCCAACGTCTTTCTCACCTTGCACCTGCCGTTGATCGTTCCCCTCGGCGGGCACATCGAGGTCGGCGGGATTCGGCGCGAGTGGCGCTACGGCGAGCCGCTGATCTTCGATTCGTCCTATGCGCACGAGGCGGAGAACACTTCCGCGCAACCGCGGGTCGTGCTGCTGGTCGATTTCCCGCACCCCGAACTGACGAGGGCGGAATGCGACTGGATCCAGGCCTCGAAAATCTAGCTTGCGAACGCAAGCACGGGATCAAGGGTGATACATTGAACACGCAGTGCATTGCATTCGTCACCGACCAGAACTTCTTCCTGCCGACTTTCGTTGCGGCCATTCTGGCCCGCAAGCACTGCTCGCCCGACACCGACGTCGTGATCACCTTCACCGAAGCCTCTTCAGGTCGCCAGGTCGCACAGGACCTGTGCGCGAAGGAGAATATCGTCTTCCGGGATACCAGCGCCTTCTTCAGCGAGCGGTTGTCGGTGCTCGACAAATCGAAATTCGCCGGCCGGATCAGCATTGCCGCCATGGGGCGCCTGCTGTTGCCTGCGGTGCTTCCCGAAAGCTACGAGCAGATCATATACCTGGATGGCGACGTGCAGGTCGTGGGACCGCTCGATTACCTCGAGAACTACAGAGTGCCCGAGGGCAAGTTTCTCGCCGCACTGGACTATGTTCCGGTGCTCGCTGTCCTGAATGGAGCGAGCCATGAGGACTATTTCAATTCCGGTGTCATAAAGTTCAACCGGAACGGCTGGATCGGACGCAGGGCCTTCGATTTCTTTGTTGAGAACGGCGGGGCCTATCACGATCAGGGAGCGCTGAATGCCGTAAAGGGGGACGCCTGGATCCCGATTTCCAACAAGTGGAACTTCCCGCGTCAGTTCATGCACCTCGTCGACGAGGAGGCGCCGGCGATCATCCATTACATGTCGCACCCCAAGCCCTGGGACGGCGTGTTCTTTCCCTGGGGCCGGCGCGAGCACGATGTCTATCGCGACTATCTCAGGAAGTATCCGGAGCTACGCCGGTTTCGCAAGGGCATCTCGCTGGCGCGGCGGGCGCTCTATCGGTTCCGCTCGTGGGACATGCGCCGCAGGAACGAATTCCGGCACTGTTCCGCCAGACTGACTTCAGTTCTCTATTGAGCTTTGAAAGGACGGCGCGCGAGGCGGGCCGTCAACTGCGATGGCAGTCGGGTTGTTGCGCGGCGTAGCATGCGGACGCGGGCTAGTGCGCCCGAACCCGGTCCAAGCGGCGCCCGCTTTCAGTTCATGCGGTTTTCGGACTCGATCTGGTCTGCCACCGTACGCAGCAGCGAGGGTAGCTCCGAGCGCATCCCGAGCATTTCGTACATGTTGAGCGTGGCGCCCAGCATGGCGAGTGCGACCGTGGACGCCGGAGAGCCATTCTTTATGAGTTTGGCATAGCCATCCATCAGGGACTCCGCCACCTCGACGAAGTCGACGAAGTTCGAGGAACTTTGATCTGCGAGCAAGCGTTGTAGTCCTCTCATTATTTTTGCAGATCGATCGTCAGACGATGTCATCGGCGCTCATCCAACCCAAGCTGCAAGCGATTGCTGCAGCGCGTACACATTATGCCGAGGCCCCCAGCTCGACGTCGGCTTCCACAGGACAATCGGGAAATGTGCAATACCAGCAGATAGATGCCTCTGCGGCTTCCGCGCCCGTTATCCGAAATCACCCGTTAGGTTCTATAGGCAATACTCTTAGCATTGTCCGGCGCGTCGGCGGAACGGGTAAACGGGCTAAGACTCGTGGATAAGTCCCGTTTTGCGCACTAACTTGCTGATCCTTCTCTTATTAACTTGCATGGCCGACCCTCCATTTATTTCTGCAAGTGATCCCAGGCACCTCGTTATCGGTACGGTGTCCCAATGTGTTGTTCACGCGTTCATTGGCTGATCCCGCAATATCATGCGAAACTTGCAATTGTTGGGTGCTATGCGCGCTCCAGCTCGGTGAACTGCCTGAATTTCTGTCCGAAACTCTGCGGTGAGAATTGTGCCGCACGCTGGATCGCATGGCGGGGGTCGAACTCGGGCAGAAACGCCTCCATTGCCGCGACCGCGTCGACCAGTGCATCGGTTTCCTGGCTTTCGAAATAGATCCCGGTCCGGCCGTGTTCGACCGTATCGAGCAGGCCTCCGCGCGCGTAGCCGACGACAGGGCGTCCCGATGCCATGGTTTCGACCGGAGTGAGGCCGAAATCCTCCTCCGCGGTCATCACCAGCGCGCGGCACCGGGCATAGGCTTTGACAAGCCCAGCGAAATCGAGCCGGTCGACGATGCGGATGTTGTGCCGGGCCCGCGCCTTGAGCGCTTTCGACATGCCGCCGGTGCCGACCATGAGCAGGGGCAACCCGTTCGCATTGAAGGCGTCCACCGCAAGATCGGGGCGCTTGTAGGGCACCATCTGGCCGACCCAGAGGTAGTAGTCGTCGATCTCGGTCGAAGGCGTGAACAGACCGGTTTCGACCGGCGGGTGGATGACTTCGGCCTCGCGCCGCCAGACCTTGCGGATGCGCTGACGGATGAACTGGGAATTGGCCGCGAAACGGTCCACGCGCGCGCTGGAGCTGACATCCCAGGCGCGCAACCGGTGGTACATCATCGGCATGGCGCCGCGGGCCAACCAGTTCGCCTCCTTCTTGTAGCGATGGTAATGGTCCCACAAATAGCGCATCGGCGAATGGCAGTAGCAGGCGTGAAGCGCGGTCGGCGCGGTGATGACGCCCTTGGACGGCCCCGCTTCGCTGCTGATGACGAGGTCGTAGCCGCTCAGGTTCAGTTCCTCGAGGGCCATCGGCATCAGCGGCAGGTAGTATTGGTAGAGCTTCTTCGAGAGCGGCATGCGGTCGATGAAGCTGGTCGTTACTTTGGCCGCGCGAATTTTCGCGGAGACTGCATCGGGATCGTAGACGTGGGTGAAGATGTCCGCCTGTGGATAGAGGTCCAGCATCTGCTCCAGCACCCGCTCGCCGCCGCGCATGGAAACCAGCCAGTAATGGACTATCGCCACGCGGGGCTGCGAGAATGGCGCGGCGTCCGCGGACGCGCGCCAGTCGCTGCGGCTGGCGACGACGTTCATGAATAGTACTCGCTGTACTTGCTGTAGTAGAATGAGACGTCCTCGCGGTCGAAGTAGGCTTTCTTGCGCAGATCGACCTGGTTGAGTGCGACGCCCACGACGTTGACCAGCTTCTTGGGCAGGCGCGCGCGGGCGGTGCGGATCGCGAAGCTGGATGTCTTGCACCAATGCGCGGCGAGGACGACCGCATCGGCCTGACAGGCAATCGAGCGGGTGGCGGCGATCGGCAGGATCGGCGGCAGGTCAAGGATGATGCGATCGAAATGCGGCCGCAGCTTTTCCAGCAGGTCGATGAAGGGCTGTCCAGTCAGCAGCTTGTCCGGTCCGTCGGATTTGGGCCCGAGCGGAAGGACGCACAGCACGCGGTCTCGCAGAAGCTCTTCCACATCGAGCGGCGAAGTGCCGTTGAGTACCTCGATCAGGCCTGGCTGATCGGGGCCGACGTCGAGCAGGCGGCTGATCCCGCGGCGGCGCAAGTCGCAGTCGATCAGCATCGTGCGCTCGCCGTCGGCTGCCAGCACATGGGACAGGCAGCACGACAACACCGTCTTGCCTTCGCCAGGAAGCGCCGAAGTTATGGCAATGACCTGCGCCCGGTTCATCGTCGCCTGGTCGATGGCCGTGCTCAGGACCCGGAAGGATTCTGTGAATACCGACTTGGGATTGTCGCGGATTGCCGAAATGGCATGTGGCTTGCCTTCGTGGACCGAGGCCAGGAGCGGAATCGAGGCGAGGCAGTTCTCGCCCAGATCGTGTTCGACCTCATGCGCCGACTTGATGCCGTGGAACAGCGCATCGGCGATATAGGCTGCAATCACGCCAAGCCCGAGACCGATGACCAGTGCGAGCGCGAGGTTCAGCTTCAGGTTCGGGGAGATCGGCTTCATCGGATCGTTGGCAAGTGAGAGGATCCGGGCCATCGGCTTCGAGGTGCCCTCGGCCGCGAGCAATTGCTTGTAGCTGTTGAGATAGGTCTCGTAGATGCCCTGCGACGCTTCGGCGGAACGCTCAAGCTCGCTGAGGCCAACCATCGCCGCATTGTTCGAAGCAAGCTTGGAGCGCGCGTTCGACAGGCTGCCGGCGATCGAGGCGAGGCGATCTTCCGATACGTCCTTCTTGGCGCGCAAGTTGGAGATGACCCGGCCGATCTCGTCCTGGATCTGTTGGCGAACCTGCGCGAGCTGGTTGCGCGTGCGGATGAGCTGCGGGTGATTGGGGCCGTAGCGAGCTTCGAGGCTTGCCACTTCGCCGGCCAGCGTGCCTTCCTGCGTGCGCAGCGAGGAGACGACCGGCGAATCCAGCGCCTCGCCGACGTCGTCGCCGGAGGAGCCCGAGCGCAACTGCCCCAGTGCGGTCTGCAGGCGCGCACTGGCCTCGGCAGCCTCTGCCCGGGCGCGTGTCATCTCGAGATTGTAGTTGGAGATTTCCTGTTCGGTCAGCGATGCGCCCGAAGTGCTGAGCAGGTTGTTGGCGATACGGTATTGCTGCAGCGCACTGGTGTCGGCCTGGGCCTGTTCGCGCAGGCTGACGAGGCGGTCCTCGACCTGCTTGCGGATCTGCGAATTGCGCTCTTCGTCCTGCGAGGTCTGCCAGTTCGCGAACTGGTGGGCGTATTCGTTGACGATCTGGCGCGCATCGCTGGGCACGGCGGCATCATAGGAAATCGTCAGCGCGAAGCTGGTGCCGGTGCGCTGGGCATTCACCTTTTCCTGCATGAGATCGAAGAGCGTGCGCTGCTCCTCTGCATCCAGGCCCTTGTCGATTTTCAGCGCATCGGCGACGCGGCGCGCCATCTGGCGGGACTTGATGATCTCCACCTGGGTGTCGACCAGCTGGCTGGTCAGGGGCACCGGGGCGGTCGGGGTGTCATCCGCGCTGGGCAAGCCGCTGCTTTGCTCGACCAGCATGACGGTCGCTTCCGCGCGATAGACTTTCTTCGACAGCAGGCTGATTGCCAGTCCTGCCAGCAGGCCGAGCAGCGCGAAGGCGATGATGATCTTCAGGCGTCGGCGGAAGAAGCTGATGCTTCCGCTGAGATCGAGGCGGTCAGCCGAAGCCAGCGATCGTCCGGTGGTCCTCTCGAGCGCCGACGAGCCCGATTCGGCCCCGGACGCAACAATTTCACGTGATCCGCTCATTGTCATTCTCCAGCGCGCGGATTGCGGTCCGTACGCGTATGGCCGGGCTGGATCGTCACAATGCGACCCTTATGCCGGCCGAAACCGATGCGCCGCTGTAGCTGCGGCCGCTCGCGCCGCCGGTCTGCTTGCGGTAGCCGCCTTCGACCACGGCGGAGATGTTCCTCGTGATGCGGTACTGGACGTTGCCGTAGCCGGTGTAGCGGCGATCGGTTCCGGACAGTCCGCGGTAATCTTCGCCGGTGTAGACGGCCCCTGCCTCGACGAGCATCCGGTCGCCCAGTGCACGTTGCACCTTGAGCCGGAAATCGCTGCGCACGATCGCGGGAATGTCGCTCAAAGGGCTGGAATCGACGAACCGCTCGCCGCTGGCCGTAAGCTTCCATTTCGGTGTCGGCGTCCAGGTTGCCTCGACGCGGTAGTTCAGGCCGGTTGCGGCCTTGGTGCCCGGTGCGTCGAACTTCTGGTGAATATAGCCAACCGCGGCGATCACATCGACCAGCTTGCTGACTTCGTAGTGGATGCCGGCAAGCGCCGAATAGCCGCTGGAATCGCGTGAGACGCCCGGGTTCTGGTCGTAAGTGACATCGTTGACCGAGAATTCGCTGTACAGCCGCATGACCGGCGACAGGCGATAGCTGGCCTTGAGCGTGGCCTTCTTGATCTCGGCGTCGCGAAAGCTCAGGTCTATGCTCGTGTCGTTGACGCTCGCGTTGAGGTACTTGCGGCGGGTAAAGGAGCCGGCGAGGCCGGCTTCCAGAATGCCGCCGGTGCGTTCGATGCTGCCTTCGACGTACTTGTCGTCGAAGCGGACCGGGCGGTCGGTCAGGAACTGGTCCCCGGCGGTGCCGCGAATCTCGATTCCGCGCAGATATCCGCCTCGCGCATAGACGTCGATGCGATCGCCCAGGTCGAGATGGGCGTGCCCGTCGACATGATAGGTCGTGGAATTCTCGGCGGATGTATCCGAATATTTGCGGGCCGTAACCCCGGCGCGCACGCCTGCTTCGTGACGCGCGAGGTTCGTGGTCAGGTGGAATTCGGACTGGATGAGGGCGCTGGTGTCATTGGTCCGGTTCCGATCGACGTTGTAGATGTTGGAATCGTACACGCCCTGAAGGACCGAGGTGTTGTAGAGCAGCACGCTTCCGGAAAGCGGTACGCCGGCGCCGCGTTCCGGCTCGAAGATGTCGGTGGGCGTCTCGACAACGTCGACCGCCTGCGCCGAGGCAAGGCGCGGCATCGCAAGCAGGGCCAGGAAAATGGCGCCGCGTGCCGCGAGCGAGGGCCTGGACCTGTCGCTGCCCGGGGTGCCCACGTAGATCACCTGCTGGACCAGCCTTTCACGCTGTTCCCCTTGCGAGAAGGCCAGGCGCAGGATCAGCGGGATCGTCTCCAGCAGGCCGACACATCGAGACGTCGAGAGGCGCGTCCGATTCGCCGCAAAACCCGCGGATTTGCGCAACCCGAAGCCGCTTTGTGCGTTGACTCGGTGCCTGATAGCCGGAATGATTAAGATTGGCTGGATCAAGCTGCCCAAAAGGAGTAGAGCGCGACTTGTGATGGATAGCGTAATTGCCATGACCAAACCGACCACGGAGAAGCGATCCGCCGCGCAAGCGCCTTCGCGTGGCCCACGGCGCAGTTTCGCGCGGGGCCTTGCGATTGCATTGCCCGCTGCGGTTGTTCTGTGGGCTCTGGTCTTCTGCCTGCTCACCTGATTTCGTTCCCCCATCAACAAGCGCCCTTCCGAGCCAGCACGGCCGGAATCGTCGCGAGCAGAATGCGCAGGTCGAGCTTGAAAGACTTGCGCCGCGCATAGAGACGGTCGGTTGCGACCCGCCGACGATAGGAAACCTCGCTGCGTCCGGTCACCTGCCACAGGCCCGTGAGGCCCGGCTTCGAGGTCAGGTAGCACGAGGCATGGCGCCCGTAGTGCCGCAGTTCGTCATAGACGATGGGCCGCGGGCCGACGAGCGTCATCGATCCCATCAGCACATTGAACAACTGCGGCAGTTCATCCAGGCTGGTCCGGCGCAGGAAGTCGCCGAGCGGTGTCACGCGCGGATCTTCGGCCAGCTTGTGCATGGCTTCCCATTCGCGCCGCATCTGCGGGTTGTTGGCCAGCAGGACGACGAGGCGCTCCTGCGCGTCGCAGTACATGGAACGCAGCTTGAAGCATTTGAAGGCACGGCCGTTCTTGCCCACCCGCTGATGCGCGAATATCGGCGGACCCGGGTCATTTATGAGGATGACGGCGATCAATACGACGAATACAGGCAAGAGCGCGATGATGAGGGCGAGGGCGCAGACGATGTCACGTATCCGGCACAGCCCGAAGCGGGGAGGATCTCCGCTCTGTGCGGTGATCAACCTCGACCGGACCGCAGTGTCTGCGGTCCCGGCGGCGCTGCGCACCGCTTCGAATCGAGGTTTCGAGATCAGCGCCGCCTCGGCGGCGCTGGACGATGACACGGCAATGCAGGAGCCATATGCTTCATCCCCCTCGCTCCCCTTGCGTGACATGTCTGTGCTTGTTGTGTGCATCTCTCGATCTATTCGACCAGTCATTCCTGCCACCCGCCTGCGTTCAAAAATGATCGCAGACCGCACCCTGACGATTTCCCAGATTGGGGTGCCGCACAACCGGGCATCCGGTGTAGCGCCTTTCTACCCAATGAGGCTAAACCGGTCGTCCGAGTGGTGTTCCCATTCGCTCTAAATGGTCGTTTCAGGCTGTTTAATTGGCGGTTACGATAGCCATACGCGAGGCTCGATAAGTGAGTCCGCGTCCCCGTTTGTTGCATTTCGGGATTGAGGAGATCGTTGATGCGTCCCCAGGATCGCAGACTTTGCAAAAGGTCCCACCTGCTTCTTTCGGGAATCGTTCTGGGCACCCTGCTCGCAACAGCGCCAGCTCAGGCAGGCCTGCCGCTCAGGTCGGCACAGGAGGCCAACGCCGGGCTCGTTTCCGGTTACCAGGTATCGACCGGAGACAAGCTGCGCATAACCGTGTTCGACGAACCGACCCTCACCGGCGACTACGAAGTGGGTGACGATGGCGCCGTGGCCTTTCCGCTGATCGATCCGGTCGATGTGAACGGGCTGACCACCAGTGAACTGGCCAAGGCGATTTCCACCCGCTTGCAGAAAGGGGGCTATGTTCTCGTGCCGAAGGTGGCCGTCGAGGTGACCGAGCACCGTCCCTTCTACATCCTCGGGGAAGTGACCAAGCCGGGCGAATATCCCTATAGCGGAGAGCTTACGCTCAACCAGGCCGTGGCGAAGGCGGGAGGCTTCACGGCCCGGGCAAACAAGCGCGTGATCAAGCTTCAGCGCCAGAGCGCGCAAGTCGCGACGCGAATCAAACTGGACGGAACGCCCCTGAAGATCGCACCGGGAGACACCATCATCATCCAGGAATCTTTCTTCTGATCACAAGTACCCGTTAACCGAGGGCTGCAAACTGATCCAAAGCTGGACTCCGGCACTCTTCGTTCGGATATACCCAGAAAGAGTTATATCGGCCTTAACTCCATGTAAAAGCGTACCTTTACTGGAGGTATCTGGCATGCTTGTCCCATAATACGACTAAGCATGTTAGCTGATAGTTGATTCCCATATCAGGTTGCCGCATCGTCTCAGCATAAGAAAAATGGAGTCGCGCTTCCGATCGGTCCGGCATGCTGCTGGACCGTCGCACTACCCTGCGGGGTCAATCGGGGGGACTGCACATGTACAGCGACGTCTGTCTAGTAAGCGAATGCGAAATAACCAGGGAAGGTCTGGGTAATATCCTGAAGTCAGAGGGCTTCAACATTATCGGATCCTATGGGGCCATAAAGGACCTCGAAAAGCAGGATTTCGGAGCCGAGTTCTTCTTCGTTCTCGATGGAATTGCCGCGGATGACCAGTCTGATGCGGTGCAAAAGGTGAAGGCGCGGTTCGATACCGTTCCCGTTGTTATCCTGTCGGAGCGATTCGACTTCAACACGATGCTGGAATGCTTCCAGTCCGGCGCACAGGGGTATATTGTGCGTTCGATGAAGGCATTGCCGCTGACGACATCCTTGCGGCTCGCCGCCATGGGTGAACGCGTACTGCCGCCCGATCTTGTCGATGTGTTCGAGCAGCAGACATTCACGCCGGTACTGCGTACCGCGGAAAAGCCGGACGAGGAAGTCAACCGAGCCCGCCTTTCACCGCGCGAACTTGATGTTCTGTGCTGCCTGATGGCAGGCTATTCGAACAAGGTTATCGCTCGCGAACTCATGGTTTGCGAAGCGACGGTCAAGGTCCATGTGAAGGCCATCCTTCGCAAGCTCAATGTCCATAACCGGACTCAGGCTGCGATCTGGGCCAGCTCACGCGGGCTGTCCGACATGGAACTGCATGCCTGAGGACAGGTGTCGGGGGCGTCCTGGGCGACCCGTCACCGGATCTTGAACAGGCGGGCCATCCCCGGCCCGCCTATTCCTGTTAAGGGCCGGTCCTTGTTCGTGAAATGCCGCGCCGGACTGCGGAACATGTCGATTTTTCGAGTGCCGTTCAGTCAGTGCTTGCGGTCAGCGATTGCGAATGAGCTGGTCTAGCGCCTTGCGATCCCTGGGTAGGCACTGATCCTCCCTGGGCCGGGCGGTCCGATCGCAATCCCATAGAATGACTTCCATTCCCGAGGCGCGATCGCGCACGAACAGGAACAGCGGGCGCTCCATCTGCGCCGGTATGAGGTTCGTGTTGCGGCTCAGCTCAGAGCCTTGCCCGTACCCCATGACCATGCAGGCCGGCTTTTTCAGGCACTGGGTCAGGGCAGTGACGGCCCAAGGTCCACTCGGCGAGGTCGGGTCGAGCCCGATCAAATGGGCTTGGCTGACGCCGACCGGGATGACCGGCGAGACCGCAGCTGCACCGAGTGCGGCCGCTTGCGGAGGGATGAGCGCGGCGGTCTCGCCCTGCGTTTCCGGCCGCGGCCGGCCCTGTGCCAATTCGGCCTCATTCGCTTCGCCTCCCGAATTCCGGTTCCTGGCGAGATGGCCGCGGCCGCCTGGCCAGCGGTAGAAGATATGGGCACCGATCTGGCTGACCTGCTGCAGCGCGCCGCTCCACCAGGGCGAGACATAGTCTGCATGGTAATGCGTGGCCTGTCCGACGGTATCGTCGACCGAGCCGGTCAGCGCCTTCTCCGCCAGTGCCTGCGCCAGCGTCCACTGCCGCGGCGAGGGGAAACGGCGCTGCATCGATCCGTCGCAAGTGAAGGTGAACTGGCATCCGGTCGTGCGTTCGCTGCCTTCGAACACGACGCCGCACACGGAACTGGGAAAGGTGGGGTGGCGGACGCGGTTGAGGACGACCTGCATAACCGACCTCTGTCCTTCCGGATCGTTTCCGGCTTCGTACCACGCAGCGGCGGCCAGGCAATTGACAGCACGTTCGCGGTCGCTGGTCGTCCCCTTGTAGAAAAACGGCGCTGCACTGCGAGGCTTGGCATAGGTCACAGTCAGCATGGCCGGTTGTTGCGGCGAGCCGACCCAGTGTGAAGCCGGCAGTGCGGCCTGGACCAATTTCGCGGATCTGACCGATGCCGGGGGAACTGTATCGCCGAGGCGCGGTATCGCCTCGTGGCGCGTGGGTGCCGGGCTGGCGCTGTGGGCCAGCATCATCACCATCACGAAGACGGGAACGACCCCCGCGACCGCGTACTTCGTCTCACGGTCGAGGAGCATCTGCTTCACGTGTTTGGCCGGCGTTGCCGCCATGCGCGAACGGGCGAAACCTGGGGGGGCGGGAAACTTCACGGGAGGCAGGATGCTGTTGATCGGATTGGCTTGCCAGCGAGCTTTTGGAGTAGGCGACGGAGCGTTCGAAGTAGAGGGCGATAAGTACCGCAGGACTGGGGATAGTTCCTTGGGAATGCCCCTTTATTCCGCGTTGCCGGCTGGGCTCGCACAACCGGCCATGGCCGGATTCGGTAGGTCGCACGCGAAATGGGTATGGCCGGTCAGCGATGTTAAGCCAATGCGGTCAGCCCGAATGAAAACCTATGACTTCAGAAGCTTTTGCGCGGCCGTGCAGAGCAGCTTTTCGTCGTTCGGCACTTCGCCGAGCAGCGCGATGGTGCCGTCGGGCATGCGACGGGCGATGACGAGGGCGAACTCTTCGCCTTTAGGTGTAATCGCCTGGGCGGGTACTGCGGGAAGCTCCCGCAGCTTGCTCTCGATCCTTTCCATCCTCGACTGGCGCGGCGCCCCGACCTTGCGCTTGCGTGCGCGCTCGGTCTTGACGATGCCCTTGAGTCCGCCATCGTAGGTGAGCAGATAGGCGACGAAGCCACCGGCCGCCACGCCCTTGCGCCGGCCATGGGCCAGCGCAGTTGCATATTCGGCAAGCCGCGAGCGATCGTAATGGCTGCCGAAGACCAGTTTTACGATCGGTGTCATCGGCGCACGCGCCTGCATCGTCAGACCCGCTTCCAGAACCATGCGTTCCAGCCGGTCGGGCGCGTCGAGAGCATAGAGTGAAAAGTCATAGGCCGCGCCGATCGCCTTATAGAGGGCGACATGCGATCGTTCCTCGCTTGAACTGGCCGCTTCGACCTGATGGCGCGCCTCTTCCAGCGACATCAGGAACTCGTCGTAGTTGATCAGCAGGTTTTCGTCCGCCGATGGCGCCTCGAACGTCTCGGTCAGGAGGAGCGGCTCATCCTCCTCGAGCTTGCTCGCCTTTACCTCGTCCTCGGCCGGTATCTCGGCACTGATCGGCAGGAGATACGGCTTCATGGTCGCATCGTGGGGGCGCTGCGGCAGCGGTGCGGCAACGCGGTCGCGATCCCCGGACACGCAGACGAAAAGCACCGGCGGTTGCTGCGGCGCTGTTGCCAGACGCGGCATCTCTTGTGGATTGAACTCCTGTTCGAGCAGAAGTTCGCCAAGCTCCTCGGCCTGTTCGAGCGGCTGTATGGGCTGGTCGAGATTAAACATGACGTCGACCAGAAATGTCCCGCGCTCGCGCCCGAGAAAGGGTAGGGCCAGTCCCCGGCATTCCCTGACCATGCCATTGCAGTCCGTGACGCATTCCTTGAACTCCGTCGCATCGGCTTCTTCGACTGCCTGCTGCGAAATACGATGCAAAAGCAGGACTATCGGGTTCTCGATCGGGAGGTTCGGCCAAGGATCGCCGGAGATCTCCGCCAATTGCGGCGCAAGATCTTCGCCGAGATAGGAAATCGTCGGCAAGGTGATTTCCGGATCCCATGCCACCTGTACGCAGTTTGGCGTGAACAGGCGGGTTTCCTCGATCGCGCTGTGGGCGATCGAGGGCAACTGGTCATCTTCGCGAAGGGCCTCCCAACGGGCATAGGCCAACGCGGCTACCTTGTTGAACCGTTCCCCGGCACCCTCGTCGCGGTCATCCATAATTGCCTCCTTGTCGAGCGGTCCGTCCGCTCGCCAGTCTGACAGTTCAGAAGGATAGACCATGCAAATGACCCTCGGCGCCGGGAGACTGTCGCACTGGTAGGATTCGTACTCCCCCGATGCGCCTATCGTCTCATTGTGAACACAGGCACACAAGTAAGCCCTCGGACTTACCCCAAAGGGCCAGTAATTGCGCCGTCCAGGGTCAAGTATCTCAAGGCGTCTCCGCTTTGCCGCGGGCAAGGGGCGCAGTGGAGACCGGATATTCGGGTCTTGGCGTTGTGTTCAGTCCTCGCGGGCCTCCTTGGCCAGTTCATTGCCGATAGTCTGGGCGCATGCGCGCAGTTTGGGCAGCAACTCGCGCACGGCGTCCCGCATGTCGATCGTCGTGGCGAAGAAAGCGACCGTCAGGCAGCCCCTGATGTCCTTGTCGACGAGAAGCGGCACGGCGATCGATGAGGTCTTGCCCGGGTTGAGAGTGAAGCGATTGTAGCCGCGAGCCGCATACCCGCTGCTGCGCACCGAATCGATCAATCCACCTTCGCGCAGGAGTAGAAGCAGGTTGCGCGTTTCCTCGTCGCCGAAGCGTTCGAGGTTCTCCAGTATGGTTTCGCGTTCGTCTGCCGAGCAGAAAGCCAGATGGACGAGGCCTGCCGCGCAGTCGAGAATCGGCATCGTGTAGCCGGGATGGTATTCGTTGAAAGTCAGCGAAGTCAGCGAATGGGTGGAATCGCGCAGGACCATGGTGCTGCCGACATGGGTTGAGAGCGAAATGGGCCAGCCGATCTCGCGGGTGAGCTGGGCGATGTGCGGGTGAACGGCCCGCACCAGATCGCCGTGGCCCTGAAAACCGTGCGAGAGCGTCTGGACAAGCGCGGTCGGGCGATAGCGCTTGCGACGTTCCTCGCGCTCGATCAGGCCTTCGTGCAGCAGCGTCTGCACGATCCGGCAGGCCGTGGGATAGGGAACCTGCGAGGCCTGCGAAATTTCCATCATGTTCAGCGAACCGGCGCGGTTGATGGCCTGCAGCACGCTGATCGCGCGGCTTATGGCTCGAATGGGAATGCCGCGGCCGCCTGCCGCGCCGTCTTCGGCATCGTTGGCTGTCTCTGGAATTTCGTACGATCTGCGATTGAGCGGGATAATCGCGGATGAAGCCATGCGCTGAATGTCCATTTGCTTGCGGTTGGGAGCGGGGAGTGGAGATCACCAATGCTACAAATGTAATACATATATGGCAAATTCTTTGACCGGACTGGCGACAGGCGCCGGTCGCGGCTTCGTCCCTATTTCACCTCGACTTGCGCTGCAGCAGCCCTTCCTGCCAGTTTCCCGAGGGTTGTAGCCGTAAGCAGGCCGTTTCCGGCAAGATAGCCGTCTGCTCCGTCGCCGGAGATTCCCCGCGCAGCTCCTCCGCCGGCATAGAGGTTGGGCAGCGGGCTGCCGTCGGCGCGCAGCACGCGGGCATGATCGTCGACCACAAGGCCGCCTTGCGTATGGAACAGTGCCCCGGTCACCTTGGCGGCGTACCAGGGAGCGGCCAGTTGCGGCTTGCCGGTAAAATCGCGTC
Organism: Novosphingobium sp. PY1; assembly: GCF_017312445.1. Taxonomy (NCBI): domain Bacteria; kingdom Pseudomonadati; phylum Pseudomonadota; class Alphaproteobacteria; order Sphingomonadales; family Sphingomonadaceae; genus Novosphingobium; species Novosphingobium sp. PY1. The sequence goes on from NZ_BLTI01000001.1 coordinate 338,998, forward strand.
CGAAAGGATCGGGCGCTTCCCCGCGGGTCATTGCAGCTACGTCTTCCGTGGTCCGCGCCAGCACATCGGCGGGTAATTTCGTCGCCTTGGCAAGCTCTTCGAGCGTGCCTGCCTTGACCACCGCATTGGCCGAGAGAGCATCGCGATAGTCTTCGAAATCGCACATCAGTTCGTGCAGGCGGGCATCGAATATGGACCAGGCGACATGGCCTGGCTGGGCATTTACCTTGGCCGCCTGCTCGGAATAGCCGGCGGCCTCGTTGCTGAACCGCTCGCCTTGCAGATTGACCTGAAAACCGCCCTGCATGATCAGCGGCCACAGGATCGGGATTCCGTGTCCGGCGGCAAGTCCCCCATGCCCCTGATAGGCGGTGAGGTCGGCCATGGCTGCCCCCAGCTGCTCGCCCCAGCGCAAGGCATCGCCCTTGTTGCCGGGATGCCCATGAAACGTCGCCTCGGCCATCTCGGGGATGTGCCGTGCGACGAGTTCGGCATTGCCGGCGAAGCCCGAGCAGGCGAGAATCAGGGCATCGCAGGACACTTCCTCAAGGGCGCCGTCGGGGCGCTGGAAGCGGACAAGCGTGACGCGGCCGTTCTCGGCGACGAGCTCGGTGACGGTCGCGCTGGTCAGCAGCATGACGCCGGCGTCTTCGGCGGCGCCCTGGAGGCAGCCCATGAGCTCTCCGCCAGAACGCTTGGGGGTGCCGTACATGCGCCGGGCGCTGTGGCCCGGGTAGGTGAAGCCGTCCAGCAGGTCGAGCGGAATACCGTGCTTCTTACGCAGCCAGCCGACGGTCTCCGCGGACTCGCGCGAGAGATTCAGCGCCATGTCCGGATCGGCTGTACCCTTGGTTTTCCTTGCGATGTCCTGCGCGAAGATTTCCGGGGAATCGACGATGCCCTGCTCGGCTTGCTCGGGTGTTCCAGCGGCAGGAATAAGGCCTGTCGACATCGCCGTCGAGCCCAGCGGTGTATCGTCACGCTCGATCACGAGGACCTCGACGCCGGCATCGGTCGCGGCGAGCGCTGCGCAAAGCCCGGTGGCGCCGGCCCCGATCACGACGACGGGGACATGCATCGTCTCGCTCATGCCTCGTCTCCCTTTGGGAGTACCGACCAGGCCCAGGGCCGCGTTGTGCGGTCGGCGGTCTCGTGCGATTCTATGTCGGCGCTATTGATCAGGGTCAGCGCAATCGGGTCGAGCCCTTCGGTCAGCATGAGTTTCGCTTCCTCGTCAATGTCGAAGCGCCAGGTCTTTGCGCCGGCGCGTATTTCCTGTTCGGGCAAGTCGATTTCCAGCACGAGCCCCTGTCGGTCGAACGGCTCGGGATCGAGCACGATGGGCAGCATCCCGTTGCGAATGCAGTTGCCCCTGAAGATCGGACTGAACCCCTTGGCGATGACGGCGCGAAATCCATATTCGGCCAGCGCCCATACGGCGTGCTCGCGGCTCGAACCGCTACCGAAGTTGGCGCCGCCCAGCAGGATCCGGGCATCCGCGTATTCCGGCTGGTTCAGGACGAAGGCGGGATTGGGAATACGTGCATCGACATCGCTGTAGCGCCAGCCTGCGAAAAGACCTTCGCAAAGCCCGCTCTTGCTTACCGACTTCATCTCGCGCGAGGGGATGATCGCGTCGGTATCGACGTTGTCGCGGATCAGCGGAGCTGCGGTGGAACGCAAGGTCAGGAACTTTTCCATCAGTGCGCCTCCAGCGTCCGCGGATCGGCGATCCTGCCGGCAATGGCAGAAGCCGCGACCGTTGCTGGTGAGGCGATGTGGGTGCGTGTGCGCGGACCCTGTCGGCTCTCGAAGTTGCGGTTGGTCGTGCTGATCACGCGCTCTTCTTCTCCAAAGCTCTCGCCGCCGGCGAAGAAGCACATGGAGCAGCCGGCCTCACGCCACTCGAACCCGGCGGAAAGGAAGATCCTGTCGAGCCCCTCGGCTTCTGCCTGTGCCTTGACCCTGCTCGAGCCCGGCACGCAGATGGCGCGGATGCCCGGGGCGACCGTGCGCCCTTTGAGCAAGCGCGCGGCGCTGCGCAGGTCGGACATCCGGGCATTGGTACACGAGCCGATGAAGGCGGCATCGATCGGCAGGCCCAGCAGGGGCGCGCCTTCGACCAGACCCATGTATTCGAGCGCGCGGGCCTGGGCATCTGCCGTCGTTGCGGCGGCATCGGGATCAGGGGCGCCAATTGCAGGAACCATCGCGTCGACCGCGATCGATTGCTGCGGGCTCGTGCCCCAGCTGACCATCGGTGAGACATCTGCCGCATTGATCGAGACCTCGCGATCGAAGCGGGCATCCGCGTCGCTCCTGAGATCGGCCCAGGCCGCGACGGCAGCGTCCCAGTCTTCACCCTTTGGGGCGTAGGCGCGGCCTTCCAGCCAGTCGACCGTCGTCGCATCGGGGGCGATGACGGCGGTAAAGGCGGCAAGTTCGGTGGCCATGTTGCACAAGGTCATGCGCGCTTCGACGGGGAGCGCGGCAATCGTCGATCCGGCATATTCGATGGCATGGCCGCGTCCGCCGCCAGAGCCGAGCCGGGCCACGACGTGAAGCGCAAGGTCCTTGGCGGCGACGCCAGCGGGAAGCGTGCCTTCGATCGTCACGCGCATCTGCGCCGGCTTGCCGACGCGCAGGGTTCCTGTTGCAAGGGCATGTTCGGCTTCGCTGGAGCCGATACCCCATGCCAGCGCCCCCAGCGCGCCTTGCGTGCAGGTATGGCTGTCGGGGCACACGAGTGTCAGTCCGGGCAGGACGATGGCATTCTCCGGCGAGATGACATGGACAATGCCCTGACGCGGATCTCCGATGTCGAACAGCGTCGCCCCGGCGCGCTGAGCCGCTTCGCGGGTAGCGAGGATGAATTGCGTGCCGGTGGGCATGATCGTGCGGTCGCCACGACCGGGGAGGGTGTCTACGACGTGGTCCATTGTCACGAACACCCGCGAAGGATCGCGTACCTTGCGGCCGCTCTCCTCCAGCGTCTTGAGCGCGATCCCGCCGGTGCGTTCGTGCAGCAGGATCCGATCGATCTGGACAAGGCCGGTGCCGCCGCCGAGATCGCTGACCTGGTGGATGTCCCAGAGTTTCTCGAACAGGGTGCGTGGCATCGTTCAGCCCCCCTTCGGCTTTTCCGCAAACTGCGTGCGCAGGGCTTCGCCGTGCTCGCCGGGAAGCGGCAGGTCGCGAAACAGGCCGGGCCGCGCGCCGTCGATCTCCAGCGGCAGTGCCGGCAGGCGTGCCACGGTGCCGTCGGACAGCGTCACGTCGAGCATGCCGTTGGCTGCGTTGAGGTGCGCATCGTCGACGAGCTCGTCGGGCCGAACGATCGGGGCGAAGGGCAGGCCGCATGCTTCAAGGCGGGACACAAGTTCTTGGCGCGGCATCGAACGAAATAGCGCGGAGACCTGCGGAATGATCTCATCGCGCGCCTTCACCCGTTCGTTATTGGTTTCCCATTCGGTGCGGGCTGCGAATTCGCTCAGTCCGAAGGCTTCGCAGAACGTCTTCCACTGGCCGTCGCTGACGACGCCAACGAAGAGCTGCTCGCCTTCATTGGCGGTTTCGAACACGTCGTAGATCGCCCAGGCCGAAATGCGCACGGGCATCGGCTGCGCGGCCGCCCCGGTCACGGCCTTTTGCGCGATATGCTGGCCGACGAGGAAAGCCGTGGTCTCGTAGAGACTGCACTTGATCTGTGAGCCGCGACCCGTGCGGTGGCGTTGTTCGAGCGCGGCAAGAATGCCAATCACGCCGAACATGCCGCCGGTGATGTCGATGACCGAGGAACCTGCGCGAAGAGGGCGCCCCGGAGGCCCGGTCATGTAGGCGAGGCCGCCCATCATCTGGGTGACTTCGTCCAGCGCCGTACGGTTTTCATAAGGCCCCTTGAGGAAGCCTTTGGCGGAGCAATAGATCAGGCGCGGGTTGGCCTCGCTCAGCTTTTCGTAGCCGAGGCCGAGACGGGCAAGCGTGCCGGGGCGGAAGTTCTCGATGAGGATGTCGGCCTTCTCGCAAAGCCGCTCCGCCTGGGCGAGGTCTTCCGGAGCCTTGAGGTCGAGGCAGATGCTGCGCTTGTTGCGGTTGAACATCGGGAAGTAGCCGGCGCCCGAACCCAGCAGATTGCGCGTGCGATCGCCTTCGGGCGGTTCGACCTTGATCACGTCGGCACCGAGATCGGCAAGGATCACGCCGATCGAAGGCCCCATGACCATGTGCGTGAACTCAATGACGGTAATTCCCGAAAGCGGTGCCGGACCGCTCGAATCCGGTTCGCGCGCTATGTCCAAAGTGTCTTTCCCCTGCGCTCTATTGCAATCTTCAGCTTCAAATTGATATATAAATAGTACAAATGTTGGAGGCAATGCAATCGGCTGATCGGCTGCACGTCACATGGATGATGCAAATGTTCGCGTGGCGATCAATGCGCCGGGGGTGTTGGCGAAGCAGTACTGGGCGGTCTAGGGTGGCTCACGAAGTTTTGGAGCGGATATGGTAGTGATGAACAGGTCGGCTGCGAATGGAAGCCGCGCAGGTAATTCCAACCTCGCGCGCGGGGCGGCCATTCCGCTGTACCACCAGATCTATCTCACCTTGCGCGACGAGATCACGCGCGGCGACAGGCCTTTCGGATCTTCAGTGCCTACGGAAATGGAACTGGCCGACAACTACAACGTCTCGCGCATCACGGCGCGACGGGCGCTGGACGAACTGGCGATGGGCGGGTTCGTCGAAAGGCGTCGCAGGCTGGGTACCCATGTGATTTTCCGCAGGCCGTCGAAGCCGATCGAGGCCAATATCGACCAGGCGGTGGAATCGCTGATCGCCTTCGGTCAGAATACGGCGGTGAAGGTGATCGAAGTGACGACCGAGCCGGCCTCTGCGGCGACCGCCCAAAAGCTGGGCATCGCCGAAGGCGAACCGGCGATCCGCGCAGTGCGGCTGCGTTCGGGCAAGTCGGGCCCGCTGGGTCTGATCGTGAGCCACATGCGTTCGGGGCTGGGAGTGTCGGTCACGCCCGAGCGGCTCACTGCACTGCCGATACTGTCGCTGCTGCGCGATGCCGGGGTCAGGATCGGCGGTGCTGTCCAGACGATCGAGGCGATGGTTGCAGACCCCGACCTTGCCGAGAAACTGCAATCCGAACCGCGGGCGGCGATCCTGCACGTCGAGCGTCTGGTCGAAGACGACAAGGGGCGGACGGTGCTGGTGACCAATGCCTATTACCGCGCCGACCGCTATCGCATCACGCTCGACATGCATGAGCAGGGACAGTTTTCGCCGACTTACGGCTGATTCGATGCCGGTCTGATCGGCAGGCGAGCATTCGCCTGACGGCAGGCCCTTGCATCCGGGTTCAATTGATATAGAAATAGAACAATTATTGAGCTGGTTCGGACGAGGTCACGATAGTCATGGACATTCTGGTGAGTGAAGTGGGGCCCCGCGACGGTCTGCAGAACGTCAAGCGGGTCATGCCTACCGAAGCCAAGAAAGTCTGGATCGACGAACTCGTCGCCGCCGGGGTCAGGGAGATCGAGGTCGGCAGTTTCGTTCCGGCAAAGTTGATCCCGCAGCTTGCCGATACGCCCGAAATCGTCGCTCATGCGCGCAGGCATGAAGGCGTGACGGTTGCAGCCCTGGTGCCAAACCGTCGCGGTGCCGCCGATGCCATTTCTGCAGGCGTCCACAAACTGACCTTGCCGCTTTCGGTGTCCGAGACGCACAGTCTCGCCAACTTGCGCAAGACCCACGAACAGGTGCTGGGCGAAGTGCGCCAAATCTGCGCGATGCTCGCTCAACTTCCCAAAGAGCGGCGGCCACACTTCGAGGGCAGCCTGTCGACCGTCTTCGGGTGCACGTTGGAAGGAGCGATTTCGGATTCGACGATCCTGCGGCTCGCCGCGGCATTGATGGAGGCCGGCTGTGACGAGGTCGGCCTGTCGGATACCACCGGCTATGCCACGCCCCACGAGGTGCAGCGCGTCGTGCGCTTGGTTCGCGGCGAGGTGGGCGACGCGGCCGTGACCGGGCTGCACCTGCACAACACGCGCGGCGTGGGTCTTGCCAATGTCCTGGCCGGTCTTGAAGTCGGCATCGGCACGTTCGACTCCTCGATCGGCGGGTTGGGCGGCTGCCCCTTTGCACCCGGTGCCAGCGGGAACATCGTTACCGAGGACCTTGTATTCATGCTGGAATCGCAAGGGTGCCGCACCGGGATCGACCTTGACCGACTGATGGAATCGCGCCGGGTCGTCGCGGCCGCGCTGCCTGGCGAGCCGCTATACGGTTTCATCGCCGATGCCGGTCTTCCCAAGGGCTGGTCGGCTCCAGACCAATCAACCGAAAAGCTGAGGACTTTCGCATGACCATTCCCGGCACCCGGATGGTGCGCGACGATCGCACTGCACGCCAGATCTTCGAGGACGTAATGGCCAATCCGGCTCGGGCGAGGTTCGGGTTCGGCGAGAAGCTGGCCATCGTCAATGTCGATTTCCAGAACGCCTATACGCGCATCGATGAATTCAAGACGGCCTACGAGACCGATCCACGGCAAATCGAATACGTGAACACGATCTCCGCGCTTGCGCGCAATGCCGGCATGCCGGTGATCTGGACCCATGTCGCCTACATGGACAGCGCCGCGGATGCAGGAGTTTGGGGGACGCGGACCGATACGCCGGACTCGCTGCAGAACATCAAGTACGAAAGCCGCCGACATGCTTTCGACGATCGCTGTGAAATCGATGCTTCGGTCGATGCCATCTACACCAAGCGCATGCCCAGCGCCTTTTTCGAGACGCCGCTGCAGAGCCTGCTCGTCTGGCACAAGGTCGATACCGTGGTCGTAACCGGGGGCTCCACTTCGGGCTGCATTCGCGCCACCGCGGTGGATAGCCTGAGCCGGGGTTATCGGACAATTGTCCCGATCGAGACCTGCGCCGACAAGCACGAATCCTACCACTTCGCCAATCTTACCGACCTGCAGCTCAAGTACGCCGATGTCGTGCCGGTGCAGGAAGTGGTCGATTGGCTGGAGGCGCGGCAGGGAGGCGCGGCATGAGGGAAGGCGAGCGCGATCCCGGGCTTTACGACTTTCGTCCCTGGCGCGACCGGCCGCCGCTCGAATGGCCCGGCGGCAAGCAAGTAGCCGTCTGGGTTTCTCCAAACCTCGAGTTCTACGAAATCGACCCACCGGCCAATCCGCACCGCAAGTCCTGGCCGCGCGTGCACCCGGACGTCGTAGGTTATGGCCACCGCGACTACGGCAATCGCGTTGCCCATTGGCGCATGGCCGACGTCATGACGAGGTATGGCTTCCCGGGTTCGGTAAGCCTTTCGGTCTCGATGTGCCAGCATATGCCAGAGATCGTCGCGGACGCGGATGCACGCGGTTGGGAGTTCTTCAGCCACGGCATTTACAACACACGGTATTCCTACGGCATGGATGAGGCGCAGGAACGTTCAATCATCGAGGATTCGATCCGTACCGTCCGCGAGGCGACGGGGCAGACGATAAAGGGCTGGCTGGCGCCGGCACTGACGCACACGCCGCGCACGCTCGACCTGATAGCCGAATATGGGCTGACCTATACCTGCGACCTCTATCACGACGATAGGCCCAATCCGGTTCATGTGAAAAGCGGCAAGCTGATCTCGATGCCCTACAGCCTGGAGGTCAACGATCACTACGGCTTCTTCGTCTACAACATGAGCCCGCGCGAATATGCGGAAACCTTGATCCGCCAGTACGACAGGCTGGCGGACGAAGGGGGAACGGTGATGTGCATTCCGCTTCACGCCTATCTGATCGGCCAGCCGCACCGCATCGGGCCATTTGCGGAAGTCCTGAGGCACATTGCCGCCGACGGCCGGGCCTGGATTACCCGCAGCGGCGATATTGCCGACCATTTCCTTGCCAGCGGCGCCTACGAGGCCGCTGAAACAGACGCGGCGCGCTATGCCGTCAGGGGCGGGGAGGACCGGGCATGACACTTGATCCGGCCTATCTCGAATACCCGATGCGCCGCCGCGGTATGGATCACCATCTCTATGCCTGGTCGAACATTCATGAGCGCGAGCCGCTGCGCTTGCCCGGTGGAGCGAAGATGGCGGTGGCGCCGCTCGTCAGCCTGGAATGGTTTCCGATCGTGCCGGGCAAGGCGCCGTTCGCCGCACCCGGGCACATGCAGACCGCCTATCCCGACTATCGCCATTACACTGCGCGCGAATACGGGACGCGGGTCGGCTTCTACCGACTGCTCGATGCATTTGCGAAAGTCGGCGTGAAGGCGACGATCGCTGTCAATGCCGCGATTGCCGAGCGCTATCCCTCGATCATCGCCGACGTAGTCGCGGCCGGGCACGAGATCGTCGCGCACGCTACGGACATGGATGCAACCATCGACAGCACCGTACCGGAAGCGGACGAACGCGCGATGATCGTCAAGGCGCGCGACACGCTTGCCGGCGCGATCGGCGAGGCGCCGAAGGGGTGGCTGTCGATCGCGCGCCAGCAAAGCTGGAACACGCCGCGCCTGCTTGTCGAGGAAGGCTTCGGCTATTGCCTCGACTGGGTGAACGACGATTTGCCCTACTTGCAGACGACCGAGGCCGGGTCACTGGTCAGCGTTCCCTACAATCACGAATTGTCGGACCGCCAGATCATCGTCGTCCAGCAGCATTCGGCTGAAAGCTACGTCCAGCAGATGCAGGACGCCTTCGGCTGGCTGGCGGCGGAGAGCGGGCCGCGTGTGCTGCCGCTCCACCTCACGCCTTACGTCATGGGCCTGCCGTTCCGGATGGGTGCTTTCGAAGGCCTGCTGGAATGGCTCGCCGCGCAAGCCGAGACCCGATTTGTTACAGCCAGTGAACTGGCTGCCTCGCTTCCGGAGAACGCTGCGTGAAAATCATGAAGATTGCCATGGCCTGTGTAGCGCTGACAGGCGGCGGCTGTGCCATGGCCCGGGAAGAGGGTGCCGTGCCCCCGGTCGTCCGGCATGCGCACACCGGGCGCTGGACTGCGGTGAAGGACGAGATCTGGCCGAAGGAACTGGCGATATACGAGGGCCGCAGTCGCGGCGACCTGTCCCTGTATCTTGCCAGTACCGCCACGGATTACATCGCCTGGCCGCCGTTCAACGAGGTGCCCAAGGGCAACGAAGGGCTGCGCGCAACCGGTGCGTCGATGGCCGGTAAGACCAAGGAGCGGCTCGAGATGACTTTTCTCGACATGGCGCTCAACGGCGATACTGCCGTCGTCTACTACAAGACGCATCGGACCATGCTTGCCGACGGTACACCTGTCGACCAGCACTACGAGGTGACGCATACCTGGATCGTGCAGGACGGGACCTGGAAGGTGCTGGGCGGCATGGCAAGGGCCCGCCCCGAGCGTTGATCGCATTCCATAGGTACGCGGGCCTCTTTCCCGACCCTCACTGACGGGCCCGCGATCCATACCTATCGCTGGGGCCGCCCGAGCAGATGCACGGGCGGCCCTTGATGTCATTGAACGCCGCGTGCCGGGCGCTTTTCCGTGGCGAAGGTGCCGAGCGCTACAAGGGCGAGGATCGTGCCTGCCAGGGCGCAGGCATTCCAGCCGCCCTTGATGTAGAGCAGCGGGGCCAGCGCCGAACCGATTGCGCCGCCCACGAACATGATGGCCATGTAAATGGCATTGATCCGGCCGCGGGCCTCGGGACGCAGGCTGTAGACCACGTTCTGGCTGAGCACCTGATTAGCCTGGGTCCCGGCGTCGAGAGCAATGGCGAGCAGGGCCAGCACGATCACCATGCCGGCAAATGTCGCCGGGATCATCAGTGCGAAACTGACGGCAAGGGTCAGCATGGCCAGTCCCGAGCCGATCCGGGTCAGGCCGCGATCGGCCATGCGGCCTGCGAGGGGGGCCGCGAGTGCTCCGCCGGCGCCGGCGAGGGCAAATAGGGCGATTTCCTCATGCCCGAAACCGAAGTGCCGGTTCAGCAGCAGCGGCACCCCTGTCCAGAACAGGTTGAAAGCGCAGAACAGGCAAGCCTGGTAGAAGGCGCGGCGTCGCAGAACGGGCTCCTGCGCGAGCAGTCCGAACATCGAGCGCAACATCGCGCCGTAGCCGAGATTCCGACTGCCCCGATAGTCGGGTACGATCATCCATAGCGTGACAGCCAGGATGCCGAGCAGACCTGCGGGGAGCAGGAACGCGAGGCGCCAGTCACCGATCCCGGCAAGGGCACTGGAAACCGGCCGGGCAAGCATGACACCGGTCAGCAGGCCTGCCATGATCGTCCCGATTACCCGGCCCTGCTGGCTTGGTGGCGACAGGTGGGCGGCGAGCGGCACCAGCACTTGTGCGCCGACAGACGATAGCCCCGCAATCGCAACCGATGCAAAGAAGACCGTCGCGCTCGTGGCGAGCCCGGCGCTTGCCATGGCCAGCGCGGCAATCCCGACCAGGATGCAGACGAGCTTCCGGTTCTCCATCCGATCCGCGAGCGGGACCACGAAAAGCAGGCCGAGGCAGTAGCCGATCTGGGTGAGGGTCACGATCAGGCCAAGAGTCGTCTCGGCCACGTGAAGGGAGCTGCCGATCGCACTGATGAGGGGCTGCGCGTAGTACAGGTTCGCAGCCAGCAGACCGCAGGCGACAGTGAAAACGAAGGTCCTGAGCGCCCCCATATCCGCACTGCGGATAGTGGTGGAATTGCCTTTATCCAGGTTAATATGACTGTTTTCCAACAACTTGATGCCTTTGCTCGGGAAGTTTTCAGCGTCTGCCTGCACGCAACGCGAACACACGTTCTGGACGCTATTCATTTTGTATTATAGCTATATCAAAAGATCAATTGAGCGAGGCCATTTGCTGATGCCTGAAGCGCGCAAGGGAGCAACTATCGTCACCGGTGGTTCGGGTGGAATCGGTGCTGCCGTTGCCCGTCTGCTGGCGGCGAGGGGCCACCGGGTGGTCGTTCATGGCAACAGCAATCCTGCAGCGGCCCAGGCCGTCGTCGATGACATTGTCGGTGCAGGCGGCGAGGCCATGGCGGTGAGCGCAGACGTTACCGATGCCGCGCAGGTGGAGGCCATGGTCGGCGCGGTGGTCGAGCGGTTCGGTTCGGTCGATGCGTTGGTAAACAATGCCGGTGTCTGCACGGCCATGGCTGTCGGCGAAATGTCGGCCGCTGCGGTGAGCCGCGAATTGTCGGTCAACGTCGCCAGCGTCGTGCTGATGACGCAGGCCTGCCTGCCGCACATGGGAGAGGGGGGCGCAATCGTGAACCTGGGATCGAATCTCGCCGTCGCGCCGCTTCCGGGCTTGACGCTCTACTGCGCGACCAAGGCCGCGGTGGCCAGTCTGACGCAAGGCTTCGCCCGGGAACTGGGCGGTCGCAAGATCCGCGTGAACGCCGTCGCCCCGGGCGCAACCCGCACGGCGATGACCGCATGGATCGACGACGACACGATGGACGGCATTGCCGGTCAGACGCCGCTTTCGCGCGTTGCCGAGCCCGAGGATATCGCCGGCGCCGTGGCGATGTTGCTTTCCGGCGATGCCGGCTGGGTCACCGGGCGCACGCTGGTGGTCGATGGCGGTCTGGTTTGAACAAATTCGCATTCGATTTCTCTTCACTACGTTTCCAAGGAGCCAAGGTACGTGACTGACCCCAAGGCGCCGCAGGCGATCTGGCCGGACATTCCCCAGCCGCTGATGCCCTATTCGCCAGCGGTAAAAGCCGCCGACTGGATCTTTGTTTCCGGCCAGCTGGCCAGCGATTTCAAGACCGGGATTGCGCCTGAAGCGATCCCCGCGAACGGCAATCTGGTCGACGAGCAGGCGCTGCAGTCGCGCTTCGTCATGGAAACGCTGAAGCGCACGCTCGCCGCGGGCGGCGCCGATCTCGCGAAGGACGTTGCCCGGATCTGGCAATGGCTCCCCTGGGAAACGCCGTCAATGGAAGCCTTCGCTTCGGGTGACTGCTATCCCGAAGGACTGCGCATCACGCCGTACCTCGATGTGCGCAACGAGTTTATCCGCGATCCGCGCCCGGCATCGACCGCGGTCAGCATCCGCGCGCTGCCGGTGCGCGATGCCCGCATAGAGATCGACGTCATTGCCATCGTCGACGGCAGCGAACCGCAAGGCTTCGCCGCGCCCGAAGGCGTACCTGCCCCGCTTGCCGGCTACTCTCCGGCGCTGCGCCGCGGCGACTGGATATTCCTGGCCGGTGAAGTGCCGACCGACTGGCAAGGCGACTACGGTGAATATCGCAGCATGGGCGAAGCCGGTGCACTGGCCCGCGAGGCGCGCACCAATCCGCACGTCTGGTACGGTTCGGACATCGAGGTGCAGACCGACTACACCTTGTCGAAACTGGAGAAGATTGCCGAGGCCGCGGGCGGTTCGCTGAAGAATGTGGTCAAGGCGGATGTCTATATCGGCGATCCTTCGGACTATGCGGGCCTGGACCGGGCCTGGAAGCGCTGGTTCAAGGACAACCCGCCGGCGCGCTGCGTCATCCCCTACATGGGCCTGGGCACGCGGGGCAGCCGTGTCGAGATAGCGCTGACTCTGTTGGCCGACGATGCCGCACTCAGGATCGAGCGGGTCGAGACTTCGGACGCACCCGAGCCGTTCAGCCATGAGCCGCAGGCGGTCAAGGTCGGCAACTTCCTGTTCCTGTCGCAGCAGATGGCCTGCGATTCGCGCGGTGTGCTTGCCGAAGGCATGCTGCGGCATGAGAACTTCCCGTGGTACGGTCTGCCGGGCAAGAACCAGATGCGCTACATGCTGGGCAATGTAGCGGCCATCTGCGAGGCCGGCGGCACCCGCGTCGAGAACATCGTGCGCCGGGCCTGTTTCCACGACGAAGGCACCCACTTCGCCGATTCCATCGAGGAATGGGCGTCGTGGTTCCCGGGCGTGAAGCCTGCAAGCACCACCATGAAGATCGGGGGACCACTGGTCGTGCCGGGCGCTAATGCCCTGCTCGATCTCATCGCATTTGTACCTGACTGACGACGAGTAATCGCCTCGGTGCGCGGGAGGCGCGCTTCGCGGGGCAAGGCATCAACAAGAAACGAATGAGGGATCGAATGAACGAGAATTTTGCATCGCGTACGACCCACTTGCGCATCGCCCTGCTTTCCGGAGCCATGGCGCTGGCTGCCATTTCCGCTCCCGCCATGGCGCAGGATTCGGCCACCGGCCCGGAGGCCGAGTCAGCCGGTGAGAGCAACGTCATCGTTGTCACCACCCGCAAGCGCTCGGAAAAGCTGCAGGACGTGCCGCTCGCGATTTCGGCCTATTCGGGCAAGGATCTGACGGAGAAGGGCATCTCCTCGCTCGCCGATCTTGCCGCCTCGACCCCGGGCCTGGCCTTCCAGGACGTCAACGGCGCCTATGCCGCGCCGGTACTGCGCGGCGTTGCGCAGATCGACCAGACCGGACCGCAGGGCAATGTCGGCATCTTCATCGATGGCGTCTATCTCAACAACCGTTCGGCGCTGGCCTTCGACCAGTACGACCTTGCCCGGATCGAAGTAGTCAAGGGCCCGCAGAGCGCGCTCTACGGTCGCAATACCTTCGCCGGTGCGATCAACTACGTGACCGAGCAGCCCGACCCGACGAAGTTCTCGGGTCACGCCACCTTCACCCTGGGCAATTTCGATCGCCACGAAGCCAAGGGCGCGATCAACCTGCCGATCGCCAGCGGCGTAGCCGTGCGCGTGTTCGGCGGCTTCTCCGAGTTCGACGGAACGATCAAGAACGACCTCGACGGGGAATACCTGGACGGCTGGAAGGACCGCTGGAGCGCAGGCGCCGCCGTGAAGGCCGAGATTACCGACAATCTCACGCTCGACCTGTTCGGCGTGCGTTCGGAAACCAAGAACGACCAGCCTTCGCTTTATGCGCTGCCGACCACGCTGAACAACTGCGGTTCGACCACAACGGTCAATGGACAACCCTTTTACACGTTCTTCTGCGGCAAAGTGCCCTATCCGACCGAGTTCAATCTCGACGACAAGACCGCATTCGGCCTGACCGGTTCGAACGAAGTTTACTATGGCAAGCTGTCCTATTCGGGTGAGGTGCTCGATGCGACTGCGCTGGTGAGCTACACCACTGCCAAGTTCGCGCTTCTGATCGACACGACCGGCAATCCAGATGCGATCAATTCGCCGTTGTTCGGCGGCTTGTCGCGCCAGCTCTTCACCAATGCGGCGACGGATAAGTCCACCGACTGGAACTACGACCTGCGTTTTGCATCGAAGCCTGGCGCGCCGCTATCGTGGATGGTCGGCGTCAATTACTACGACTCGCTGGTCTCCGACATCCTGACGCTCAACTTCCAGACGCTCGGTACAGAGCCCGGCACGAGCTTCCCGCCGGTCTATTCGAGCCGTGGCGGCATTCTCAAGACCAAGGGTCATGCCATCTATGGCATGCTCGGTTTCGAGATCACGCCCCAGTTCAACATCCAGGGCGAACTGCGCTATACCATCGACGATCAGGACTTCAGCGGAACCGGCTCGGCGCTCGGCGTCGAAGGGCACCAGACCTTCAAGTACCTGACCCCGCGCCTCTCGGTTAACTGGAAGCCGAGCACCGACCTGCTTGTCTATGCGACGGCGGCCCGCGGCGTGAAGACCGGCGGCTTCAATGCCAACGCGGCCGCCACCGAATACTTCACCTACGGCGCGGAAACCAACTGGACCTACGAGGCCGGCGTGAAGACCAGCTGGCTGGGCGGCGCGCTGACCATCAATGCCGACGTCTTCTACGTCGACTGGAAGGACATCAATGCCCAGAAGCAGTTGCCGTTCTCGACCCTCTCGGTGGTCGGCAACAACGGCAATGCCGAGGTCAAGGGCATCGAGGGGCAGATCGCCTACAATTTGACCCGCAACATCCAGCTCACCGCCAGCGGCGCACTGCTCGATCCGAAGTACAAGAATGGCGTGATCGACGGCGAAGTCTCGTTCATCTGCGGCGAACTGGCGAACTCGACGGTCGACGAAAGCATGTGCACCTCGTCGGTCGGCGGCAACCAGATCGCGCGCACCTCGGACAAGCAGTTCGCGCTGGGCGGGGCCTGGACCATCCCCGATATCGTCGATGGCCTCGACGGCTATGTCCGGGCGGATTACAGCTGGCAGGCAGGTAAGTACTCGACCAGCCTCAACATGCAGAATCAGGGATCGATCTCGTTGCTCAACGCTCGCGCCGGCCTCAAGTTCGGCAACTATGAGCTCGCAATCTGGGCGAAGAACCTGCTGCAGGACAAGTATATCGCCCGCACGACCGTCGTATCCTCGACAGCCGACGGCGGCCCGACTTCGGGTGTGAGCTACACCCGCATCTATCCCGGCCAGCGCCGGACCATCGGTGCGGACCTTTCGGTACGCTTCTGAGCGGGCCGGGAAAAGAAAGACAGGAGAGAACTCGCATGACCTTTCTCACCAACCTCGACGACAAGACGCTGAAGGCCGGCTCCGTGCCGACCTTCACGCTCTCGCAGCGCGGCCGGGCGGGAATGCAGGTGCTGGGCGCCCTGCAGAAATTTTCGTCGGGCGTGCTTCGGCCGATCGCGGCGGAGAATTTCGATGCCTCGCAGCGGGGTAAGGAACTGGCCGCGGATCATCAGGCGGAAGAACCCGAACTGTCCCCGCGCGAGCGGATTGCCGAGGCGAGGAAGGTCTGCGAGTCCGATCCGGTGTATCGGCTCGAGCGCTTCTTCCAGCGTTACGTGGCCGAAGAGAACTTCAATCGCGGTATCCCTGCGATCGAGGAACGGCGCGAGAAGTTCGAGGCGTTCAACGCTGCCCAGGCCGAGACCGAATTGCTCGGAACGCTCGACCTCAATGCGTCGGTGCCGGTTCCCAAGTATTATGACCGTATCGAATGGCACCTCGAGCCGGGCGGCTGGGATGGATACGATCTCTACGGCGCGCTTTTCGCCTATGGCGTAGGCCCTTATGTGTTCAGCCTCGGCGGTTATGCTGCCGTGGGTATTGGCGATGACATCACCAGCCAGCGCGTCAACACGATCAAGCAGTTCCCCAAGGACAGTTACGGGCGCATCTTCGAACCGGGTTGTGGGGGTGTCTCCACGCTCAAGGCGGTCAATTCGGTATTCCCCGAGGCTGAACTGCACGGCGCGGACCTCTCGCCGCTGCTGCTGAAGAATGGCCAGAAGATGGCCTCGCGCTTCGGCTTTCCGGTGCACCTCAAGCTGGCCGACTGCGCCTGTGACACCGGAGAGGCGGACGAGAGCTACGATGGCGTGATCACTTACGCCCTGCATCACGAACTGCCGCCCAAGGCCAATCGCGAGATGTTCCGCGAGATGTTCCGCATCATGAAGCCGGGCGCGGACATCGTCATCTCCGATCCGCCGCCGTTCCGCGCCGTATCGATTTTCCATGCGGTCATCCTCGACTGGGATACTGACAATCGCGAGGAGCCCTTCTTTTCGGCCGTGCTGCATGACAGCCTTGACGAGATGCTGGCCGAAGCCGGCTTCGTGAACGTCGAATCCTATGCCATCGGTCGGGATCAATACCCCTGGATCACGCGGGCGATGAAGCCCGGCGCACAAGCACAAGCGGAGGCAGCATGATGGAACCGACCGGCAAGGACTACCTGGGACCGGAAAGCGTGACCGACGTCGCGCGCATGCTCATGGCGCTGTTCTCCGAAGTGTGGGTCATGCGCGACCGCCAGATCGTGACCGAGTACCTGCTCGAGACGAAGGGATCCGTGACGCGTGAAGACATCGACGAATTCGTCCCCACCGGCGAACTCGCCGCGGCCATCACCGCCGAGCGTGAGCGCTTCGCCCGGCTCGTGGCCGGCGCACCGATTGCGGCCACGCATCGTTCAGTGCCGGAAATTCTAGAACGAGCGGGCCTTGAAGTGCCCGTATCCGTCCGCTCTGCGGCAAACTGACAGGTTCGGAGACTTATTGCGTGACCGTATCGACTGCCACTGTTCAAACTGCCCCGGACACGTCGGAGGCCGCCCCGTCGGACCTGCCGACCACTCTCCCGGTCAAAACCTGCATTGCCTGGGGACTGGGGACGGTGGCAGTCGCTGCGCTGTTCAATTCGGTCAACGTCCTGCTTCTTCGCTATGTCGTCGACTATGCCGGGATCAGCGCCGCTCTCGCCGGAGGCCTGATCGCCGCGTCCAAGCTTTATGATGCCTTTATCGATCCGGTCGTCGGCGCGGCTAGCGACCGCACCCGTTCCAGCATGGGCCGCCGTCGCCCGTTCCTTCTGGCGGGCGGAATCCTGCTGGCTATCGCTGCGCTGGCACTGTTCAATATTCCGGCGGGCGGTGGAACGCTTTCGGTCAGCTTCTTCGTCATTGCCCTGCTGGTCTATGCGACCGGATACGCCATGTTCAGCGTGCCATACATGGCGATGCCGGCCGAAATGACGTCCTCGTTCCACGAACGCTCGCGCCTGATATCCTTCCGCGTCTCCGCCGTTGCCGTAGCCTCGCTGCTGGCCGTGTTCGTCGGCCCGGAACTGATGAGCCTCGCGGGAGGCGGGCGCCCGGGTCACACTGTCCTGTCCGTGTTCCTCGCCGTGGTGGTGCTCTGCGCATCGCTGGCTTGCTTCATCGGGACCCGCAGTGCGGCGTTCCACTTCAGCCCCGCAGTGAAGGCGAGCTGGAGCGAGAAGATCCGTTCTCTCGCGGGGAACCGGCCCTTCATCATCCTGCTTCTGGTGAAACTGTTGCAGTTGATGGCGCTGGCCGTCACGCAGGCGGCCATGCCCTTCCTCTTCCAGCGCGTGCTCAAGCTGGGCGATGCGAAGATGGGCATCTACTTCCTGGTCTTCTACGGCACGATGATCCTTGTTCAGCCGATCTGGGTCAGGCTCGCCAAGCTGCGCGGCAAACGCAACATCTACATGGCCGGCACGCTGCTATACGGCGCGATCTATCTCAGCTGGTATTTCGTCGGTGCGGACGAGCCGCTTTCGATGGTCTATCTGCGCGCGGTGGCGCTGGGCGGCATGGGCGGCGCCGTGCTGCTGTTCGGCCAGTCGCTGCTGCCCGATACCATGGAATGGGACTATCGCCGCACCGGCATGCGCCGCGAAGGCATGCTCGCGGCCGTCTATACCCTCGTCGAGAAGCTGGCCTATGCCCTGGGCGCGGCCCTGACCGGGATCGTGCTCGGCCAGACCGGCTACATCCAGAATGCCGCCGGTCAGGCGCAGCCGGCCTCGGCGATTACGGCGATCTACTGGCTCGCTTCGTTCATTCCCTTCGCCTTCCTTGTCTGCAGCATCTTCGCGCTCAGCTTCTACGACCTTGACGAGAAGAAGTTCGCGCAGGCCGAGAAGGACGGGTGATCGAGACTACCGGCCCCCAGCCGCAGGTAGGCATCGCGGATACGCTAATCCGTGATGCCTACCTCGTGACGCTCGATCCGCAGCGCACGGTTTATACACGGGGATTCCTGGCTTTCCGCGATGGTCGGATTGTGGCGGTCGGGGCGATGGGCGAGGCTATGCCGAAGGCGCGCGAGGCGATCGACGCCGGGGGCATGGTCGTCATGCCCGGCATGGGCAACGGCCATAATCACCTGATCCAGAATGCCTTTCGCGGCTACAACGACGATCGCTGGCCGGTCCTCGATATCCCGAAGGCCGTGCGCAGCCTGCTTGAACAGCTTTTCGCTGCGAGCGGGCGCATGGATGCCGAGCGCACTCACGCGCTGGTGCGCCTCCACGCGCTGGAGATGCTCAAGTCAGGCTACACGGCCACGCATGACGAGCATTTCACCAATGTCCGCAAGGACAGTGTCGAGGGCAGCTGGCAGGCCATTGCCGAGAGCGGCATGCGCGGCCTTCTGTTCCGCTGCATCGTCGACGACCGCATCCCCGAGTCAGGTCGCGAGACTGTCGAGGAGGGGCTTTGCGAAGTCGAACGCCTGCGGCATTTCGCCAGTGACCGGGTGAGTGTGGGCGCAAGCTTCGTCAATTACAGCTTCCGTTCCGATCCTGAAGACATGCGCCGTATTCATGAGGGCGCGCTGGCGCTTGGCATACCCTTCGGCGTGGACATGACCGACAACAGCCGCGGCGCCTTGCTGCGCAGTCAGGGGTTCGAAGGCGGGCAGGTCGATTGGTACCGCAGGCATGGCCTGCTCGATCACGGTCCGATCTACGCCGGCAAGGGCGTGAACCTGCTGCCCCACGAATATGCGATCCTCGCCGAGCATTATGCCCGGATTGCGGTGGTTCCGACGCTGCGCTTCTTCGATGGGCAGGGCGTTCCCCTGCACGACTTTCTCAGCGCCGGGATACTGCCGGGCCTCGGCACGGATGCGCCGCTGGTGAGCGACAGTCAGGACCCGTTCGAGAACATGCGCCATGCGATCCTTGGACAGAACATTGCCGTGAAGGCGCAGGCCGCGCAGGGCCGCGAGAGACCCGAGCATTGCCATTGGCTCAATGCAGAAACCGTCATCGAGATGGCCACGCTGGGCAGCGCGAGGGCGTTGCTGATGGAAAGCGAGTGCGGCTCGCTTGAAGTGGGTAAGGCCGCCGATGCGGTCATGCTCGATGTCGCGCGTGCCGATATCGCGCCGACGTGGGAGGGGCGCCGGCTGCTCGGTTCGCTGGTCTGGGGCGGTCATGCGAGCCAGGTCCACTCAGTCTTCGTCGCCGGCGAGAAGCTGATCGAGAATGGCCGTTCGACCCGCTGGGACGAAGAAGAAGTGATCGCCAATGCCTCGCGGGCGCTGTCCGCCATCGCCCGCGAGGCCGATCTGGATCGTTTCCTGCCGCAGCGCGTCGCAGGACGGGAATATCGCGGCTGGATCTATCGCTGAGCCGCGAAAGGAGTTTTCAAGGACATGACTGAAAGCCAGGGACGCGTCGCCGTGGTCACCGGGGCAGGGCAGGGCCTGGGCCGAGCCATCGCCCTCGATCTTGCCGAAGCCGGTCACAGGGTTTTCGGCTGCAGCCCCCGTGTCGTCGACACAGGCGCACAAGCCGTCGGCTCGGGGCAATTGCGCATGATTGCCTGCGACATCACGCAGGAAGCGCAGGTGCAGGCGCTGTGGGACAAGGTTTCGGGCGAAGCGGGCAGGATCGACTGGTGGATCAACAATGCCGGCCTCGCGCTGACCGGCCGGCCATTGTCCGACATCGATGGCCACGATTTCGCGCGGATGATCGAGATCAACGTGCTCGGCACGATGAACGCCTGCCGCGTCGCGATCGCCGGCATGCGCGCGCAGGGCCTTGGCGAGATCTGGAACATGCTGGGCGCGGGATGGGATGGCCAGCCCGTGCCCGGCATGAACGGATATGCTGCCAGCAAGGCGGCGCTTACATTCATGACCCGCGCGCTTGCGGCGGAAGCTGAGGGGCAGTGCTACGGCGTCGGCGGCTTCAGCCCGGGTCTCGTGATGACAGAGGGCTTCTTTCGGGAACACGCCCGCGTACCGCAAGCCAACCGCGCTGCGCGCGAGGCGGTGGTCAATGTTATCGGCGATCATCCGGAGACCATTGCGCGGTGGGTGCGCGAGGCGCTCGAGGCCGGACAGGACAACGGCGCGATTCTCTCATGGCTGACCCCTGACAAGATCGCGCGAAGGCAGGCGCAGGTCCCACCACGCGACATCCTTTCCGCCTATCGCGGCGCCATCTAGCGGGGATTGTGCAGGAACGAAAAAAGGGAGGGCACCGGGCCCTCCCTTTTCAATCATTGTGACATCCGCATCATCGCATGCGGGATCAGACGATCGCCGCGGCCTGATCGAGACTTTCGAACATCGCCTGTCGCAGCAGGTATGCGCGTCGCTTCTCGTCGTCTTCGAGCAGGGCGCGCATCGCCGCCTCGCGCTTGCGATGGTTCTCGTCCTGCGTTGCGCGCATGGCTTCCATGTTGTCCATGGTCTGGCGCTGGGTGAAGTCGAACGTGACCTTGCGGCGCTGGCGGTCGTAGAGATCGAGGAGCTTGTCCGGCGCCCCGTCCTTGATGATTTCGACCAGCTTGCTGCAGGCGTTGAAGGCATCGTGGATGCCGCTGTTCATGCCGAAGCCGCCCAGTGGATTGTTGAGGTGCGCGGAATCGCCCATCAGCAATACCCGGCCATGCCGGAACTGCTTGGCGACGCGCTGGTGGACCCGATAGATGGTGCGGTGCTGGGTTTCCACCGCCGCGCCGTCGCCCATGATGCCGTCGAATACAGCGTTCTTCTTCTCGTCCGAACGCAGGTAGTCCTCGCTTTCCTCATGCGCGGGAACGAGCACGCGCCACACCGAGGGAACGCGCAGCAGGACGAGCCATTCCTCTGGATCGGACACGTAGTTCACGTAGGCCAGACCCTTCATCGCCTCTTCGATCGGCCAGGTGGTGCTGAGCGTGAGGAAGCGTTCGGGATAAGTGAAACCGTCGAATTCGGTGCCCAGCCACTTGCGCACGATCGAACTCGCGCCGTCGGCACCGATCAGGTAGTCGGCGCGGATCGTCTCGATCCCGAAAGGGCTTTCCAGGTCGACATCGACGCCGGTTTCGTCCTGCTTGAAGTGGACGACGCGGTGGTTGAACAGGACTTGCGCACGATCGAGTTTGGCCAGTCGTTCGGTCAGCATCCGGGCGAGGTGATACTGCTCGCACTGGATGCGGAAAGGGTAGCGCGTGACGTCGGAAATCTCGCTCAGGTCGAAGGGCAGGATCTCACCGCTGCGTCGGTCGCGCCAATGGTAGACGGGTGCTTTCAGGCCCATCTCTATAAGTGCGGGGGTGACGTCCAGCTCGTCGAGCATTTCCAGCGTCGGCGGGTGGAAGGTACTGGCGCGCAAGTCTTGCGCGCAATCGGCGCCGGTCTCGGCCAGAACGACGTCGATGCCATGCTTGGCGAGGTAGGCGGCAGCAACGCTACCGACCGGGCCACCACCGGCGACGACAACCTGGGTCCTGCGAATGGAAGACATGTTTTTCCTGTTGTTGGGAGGGAAAGCGGTTCGCTCCCGCGCCCGTTCGGAATCTGGCGGACGCGTGGGCAATGGATCAGAAATCGGTAAGCAGGCGTCCGAAACCGGGCATGCGGTCGGCGATCGCGTTGGCGCGCAGGGCGTGCCAGTAGGTGGCCGTGTTGATGGCAATGACCGGCTTGCCGAGCCAAAGTTCGGCAGCGGCGGCGAAGGCGACGGTCGAGAGGTTCGTGCCGACCTGGATCAGCGCTTCGACATCGTCGCCCTCCAGCGAATGGAAACCTTCGCGCAGCCGTTCCGGCGTGACCTGCGCGATCTGCGTCCAGGAACGGCATTGCAGCGGCAGGTCGCGGACCACTTCGTAACCGTGGTCGGCAAGGTAGGTCTTCACCTGCGCATTGGCGCTTGGCCAGTAGGGGGAGATGACCGCGACCCTTCGTATGTTGCCATAGGCCTTCAGCGCGGCAACGACGGCCTCGGCACCGGTCGATACGCCGAGGCCCGAGATGGCCTCGATCTGCTCGCGCCATTTGCGCCCGCCTTCGGCGCCGCCGTAGAATGTGACCGCGGACATGCCCATGACCAGATAGTCCGGGTGGCAGGTCAGCACACCGCGCACCGCGTCGGCGGTGTTGGCGTCGATTTCCATGGTCCCGGCCATGAAAGTCTCATCGGATACCGCCTGCGCATCATCGACGATGATGCGGCTGTAATGGTTGGTCACGCCATAGGGACGCATTGCGTCGAAATCGGGCTGCACGGTCGTGTTGGTGGAGGGGCCCAGAACGCCGAACAGGCGCCGAAAGCCTAAATTGTCGGGCCCGCGTTCCGCGGACTTGGTCACTGCTGTCTGTTCCATGGTCATTGCGAGCCCGGCTCCTGCGTTCGATGGTTTCAGATTATGTTCAGTCCTCGCTTCGGGCGAGGTGAAGTGGGCGGGTTGTTCGTCTGGTGAGAATGTTTGCGCGGCCTTCACAGCCGCGCGTTGAGCAGCATAGCGCGTGAGTGCTCGAGAACTCCGAAGTGCGAATAGTCCATGCCGATGCCCGATTGCTTCGCAAATGGGAGCGGCAGGGATGCCGAATAGGCGCCGTGCTGGTTGACCCACGCCGTTCCGCATTCGAGCCGGGCCGCAAGTGCCAGCGCGCGATCGACGTCCCGGCTCCAGACCGACCCCCCCAAGCCGTATTCGCACGCGTTGGCTTCACGCAGTACGGCATCTTCGTCGGTAAAGGGCATGATCGGCAGGACCGGCCCGAACTGCTCCTCGTCGACCAGCGGCATTCCGGCGCTGCAGCCCTCCACCAGCGTGGGGGCGAGGAAGTAGCCGGCGGTGCCGGGCGCGAATGCGGTCTGGTGGACCGTGCAGCCCCGTTCCGCGGCATCGCGCGCGAATCCTTCGACGCGGGCGAGCTGGGCCTGGCTCTGCAAGGGGGCCATCGTCGTCTCGGCAGCGAAGGGACTTCCCGCGCTTGCGCCCGCCATCAAGGCGAGCAGCTTGTCGCGTACCGCGTCATAGAGACTCTCGTGCACGTAGAGGCGCTTGATCGCGGCGCAGAACTGCCCGGCATTTTCCAGCGCGATGCGATAGGTCCAAGCCGCCAGCTCGTCGGCATCGGCATCGTCCAGGACGATCGCTGCGTCGTTGCCGCCCAGCTCGAGCGTCAGCTTCTTGAGCGTCGGTGCGGCTGCTGCGGCGATTACGCGCCCGGTCGTGGTCGATCCGGTGAAAGAGATCTTGGCGATGCCGGGGTGCGAGGTCATCGCCGCCCCTGCCGATGCATCGCCGGTGATCGTGTTGTAGACGCCGGCCGGGAAGATCCCGCGCGCTAGCTGGCCCATGTAGAGCGCCGAGAGCGGGGTCTGCGGGGCAGGGCGCAGCACGATCGTATCGCCCGCCAGCAAGGCGTTGGCGATCTTGGCGACAGCAAGGATGACCGGTGCGTTCCACGGCGCGATAGCGCCGGCAACGCCGAGCGGACGATGGACGAGGCGTGCCTTCAGGCCCGCGCGGTCGTAGACGATCTCGGGCAGGTCCTGTGCGGCGATCGTGCGTACATAGTCGACAGAGAAGAACACTTCGCTCCAGGCGCGGCGTAGCGGGCGCCCGGTCTCCGCTGCGACGATGAGGGCGAGCGACTTGCGGTTGTCCCACAGCGCATCGGCAAATGCTTCGAGCCGGGTGCGGCGTTCCTGCCAGTCGAGAGCAGCCCAGCCGGGGAATGCTTCCCTGGCGGCGGTGACGGCCGCATCGACATCGCTGACTTGCGCTTCGGGGCACTGGCCGATGATCGTGCCACTGGCCGGATGCACCACGTCCCTGTACGGCGATGCAACATCGCGATTGGCAATCGTCTGCTCCAGGCCCAGTCCGGCGAGCCAGCTCGGGACGTCCTGCGGTACTTCGCTGTAGATCGTTTCGGCTTCCTGCATCATCGTCCGGTCCTTTGGGTGGTGACGCGAGCGCGCTAGCACGGGGCCGGTCGTCCAAGCGCTGGCGCGAGGAGGGACTTATCGCAGGGTGAGCAGAGGCGTGCCGGGCAGGCGGCCTGCCTTGAATTCGCTGCTAGCCCTCGGTCATCACAATCCCGGGAGACAGCGAATGCACGGCGCCTTTATTCTCACGACGGTCACTATCACCGACAGCCAGTCATTTGGCGAATACAGGGCGGCCGTGGGCCAGGTGAATGCCAGACTCGGCGGCGAAATGCTGGTACGCGGAGGAGTGCGCGAGGTCCTGGAGGGCGACGCCATCGAGGGCGAAATCGTGGTCGCACTCGGCTTTGCTGATGCCGAAGCCGCGCGCGCCTACATCGCCTCGCCGGAATATCGCGCTCTGGCGCCGATGCGCGAGCGGGCGGGGCACTTCACGATCAGGCTGGTGGCCTGATTCTCAAAGCGGCGCGTCGAGAAAGCTGCGCATGGCGGCGGCAACCTCGACGGGCCGTTCCTGATGGACGAAGGAACCGGTCTGCGGCAGCTCGATCACTTCGGCATCGCCGCGCAGATTCATGCCGGTCTCGATGTACTTCACGTAGTGCCCGCGGTCGCCGTAGATGAACAGCAGCGGCGCGATCGTGCGGGCCAGTGCCGCCTGGGTGTTGAACAGGCCGACCCCACGCTCGCTCGGCCGTATCCAGCGATCGGCCCGGGCGCGGCTTGCGTCCTGCTCGACCTCGACTTGCGGGTCGAGCGTTGCAAAATCGCCCGCTCCGCCGGTCGCGCGGGCTACCGGTCGCCAATCGGCAGTATAGACCTTCGGATCGCGATGGGCCTCCAGTTCGGCAAGGCGGGCGCGATCGTAGCCGGGAAACAGGCTGACGCTGGCCAGCACCAGCTTGTTCACGCGCTCGGGCCAGAGCGCCGCAATTTCGGTCGAGATGACCCCACCCAGCGAGTTGCCGGCGAAGCTGGCCCGCGCGATGCCCAGTTCATCGAGCGCGGCCAGCAGCATGGTCGCCGTTTCTGGGACCGTCTGAACATAGGGGGGGAGTCCGTTCATGGCCGAATCGCCGTGGCCTGGCAGATCGAAGGCAATGACCCGCTTGTCCGGGCCGAGCCGCGGTGCGACGCCGCGCCAGTCCGCCGCCCAGCCCCCGAGTTTGTGCAGCAGGATTACCGGCTCCCCGTCCTTTGGGCCGAGCGCATGCCAGGCCAGCACGCCTCCCGCACGCGCGAGGGTGCCGCTTTCGGTCCACGGACCGTCGATCGGGCGTGGAGCTACACTTGCCGCGGCTGGGCGCAGGGTTCCCGTCAGCAGCGGCAACGAGGCCGCGGCACCGAGCAGGGCGCGGCGGGGCAGGGAGGCGAAAGACGTCATCGGTGATCCTCTTGCCAGCGCTGTGCGCGTAGTGCCGCGTTCGCTGAAATGTCGGCCCAGAACAGGGCGATGTCATGCATGTGCAGGCTGCCGTTGGGTAGCGGCTGCGCTTCCACAGTCGATGCCGTGCGGACTCGCAGTATCCCATCGACGCAGCGTGCCGCCACGGCGCGATGAACAAGGGCCGCGGCGGGCCGATCCTTTTGTGCAACCGGCAGCATGCCTTTGCCGTCCGCAAACCCGGCCGCGGGCAGGGTTGCGTCGAAAGTCATGGGATTGGTACAGACGAGAGCGGGGTCCTGTCCGGGGGCGCCATAGTCGGCAACGGAGCGCTGTTTCCACGCGGTGGTTTCGGCGCTTTCGCTGAAGCCGTTCCATGATGCCACGCACCTTGTCTGTCCCGGTGAGGTACAAGGGGGAACATCGGATGGGAGCGTGCCCTTGGGAATGCCGATGCCCGGCAGATAGGCGGCGACCAGCCGATCCGCGAGAGGCGTACCGGCGATTTCTTCCTTGAGCAGCCTGAGGCCGAGCAGGGCGCCCTGGCTATGTCCTGCGATGATGAAGGGGCGCCCCTGGCCCAGCTTTGCAATGTAGTTCCGGAATGCCTGGCGCACGTCACGATAGGCAAAGTCGTAAGCCTGCGCCCCGCGCCCGTCGCGCTCTATGAAGGCGCGGCTCGAAGCCTGCCGATAGAACGGCATGAAAAGCCGGCAGCAGGCGGCAAAGGCATTGAGTTGGCGCTGGGCCACGCTTTGCACAGTCCACGCGCGCGTGGCCTTGTCGTCCATCTTCTGGTTCCAGTCCCGGGACTGGAACGTCGTGGGATGAATATAGAAGACGTCGGCATCGCGCGCGGCGGACTTTGTTTCCCGTGCGGCCCAGCTGGATGCCAGGGCGTAGTCCGGCGGCGGACCGGCGTCGCTGTCGGCTGCCTGCGCGGCAAGTCGGAAAGGTTCGGTTGACGCGCCCGTTGCCGTGCAGGCGGCCAGCGCCGATGCCGCAAGCGGCAAGGTCAGGAGCGTTGACAGAAGGTGTCTCATCGCCCCGGACCTTGCCCCTCGCAAGGGAAGGGGGCAAGCTTGCGCCTGCCCCCCCGTATTCGCGTGATCGCCGGGCATGGCGATCAGAACTTGGCCTCGACAGTGGCGCCGATCACGCGGCCATTGCCGACGAATCCGGTCGTGAAGGTGGTCGAGGGGAAGAACTCCGGTTCGTTGATCGACGAAACGATGTAGTTCTTGTCGAACAGGTTCTTGGCAAAGACCGAAAGCTCGTATCCGTCCTTGATCCAGCCGATGCGGGCATTGACGAGGGTCTGCTGCGGGACCTTCTGCAAGGCGATCGCGTTGGTCGCCTGCTCCGAGCGATAGGACATGTCTGCGTGCAGATAGAGCTCCGAGGTCGCGAGCGGAATGGTGTAGTTGGTTGCCGCCGAGAACTGGTGCTTCGATGTGCGCGGGATCTGGAAGCCGCCCACGTCGATGCCGGACCCTGCCGGGGTCAGGCCGCAGTCCGCCGCGGTCGGGCAGATTCGCGAGGAGCTGTAATCGATCGTGCCGTCATCCCAGGTGGAATCCGCGTAGTTGTAGCCGAAGCTGACGTCCCAGTTCGGAGACGGCTTGACCGCGGTCGAGAACTCGAAACCCTTGACGGTAGCCGATCCGATGTTGGTGACAGGGTTGGTCTGGCCGGTGACCGACGAAGGGACCGAGATCTGCAGATCGTTCCAGTCGACGTAGTAGGCTGCAACGTTCATGATCACGCGACCGCCCA
This sequence comes from Novosphingobium sp. PY1, assembly GCF_017312445.1. NCBI lineage: Bacteria > Pseudomonadati > Pseudomonadota > Alphaproteobacteria > Sphingomonadales > Sphingomonadaceae > Novosphingobium > Novosphingobium sp. PY1. The sequence goes on from NZ_BLTI01000001.1 coordinate 366,563, forward strand.
GGAACGTGTTCTTGGAACCGATTTCGAAGGAGGTATTCTTCTCGGGGCCGTACGACTGTTCGGACAAGACCGAGGTGTTGTTGAACCCGCCGGACTTGGTGCCGCTGGCGACGACCGCGTAGAGCATGCGGTCGGGGTTCCATTCCCAGTTCGCGGTTACGCGGTAGGTGCCGTAGGAGAAGTCTGCCTTGGGGGTGCGGACAAGGCCGGTCAGGTTGTTGGTAAGGACCGCGTCCTTGTCTTCCCAGGTCCACCGTCCCTGCGTTTCGATGTTGAAGGTCGGGGTGAACTTGAAGTTCACGAGCCCGAAGACCGATTTCATCGTCGCATTTTCGTCGTTGTTGAGGTCGAGCGACCGGCTCACTTGCCCGGGGCTGTTGCCGACGACGACGGTCTGGTTCGCCGCGCGGTCATAGTAGTAGCCGCCTGCCGCCCAGTCGAGGAATGCGTTGTCGTAGGATTCGAGCCGGACTTCGCTGCTCCATTCGCGAACCGGTCCGACGAAGGGGCGGGTAAAGCGGCGCTGCGCCGAAGAGAGCGTGCCGCCGTAGCTGTTGAGGTGCTGGTCCTGCAGCGCGATCGTATCGTACTTGGCATAGGATCCGGTGTAGCGCAGCGTGACCGGCCCGAATTCGTAGGCCATGCGCCCGATCACAAGGTTGGTCTTGCGCTTCGAGTAGGACGCGGAATCGACGTCGACCTCGTCGGGAGCCTGCAGCGTGCCGCACTTGAAGCGAAGTGTGCTGCCGCCGCGATTGGGCAGGATCGTCGGAGAGATCGTGCCGCCGCAGTCGTTGGTGAACATGTAGTTCGCGCCGCCGTCGAGCTCGTCCTCATAGTGGTAGTAGAACAGCGAGGCGGAAAAATCGGATTCCGGGTGGTAGTCGATCATGCCCGAGGCCGAGATCTTGTGGTCCCAGCCACCCAGGTTCGAACCTTGCACGTTCTTGATGGTGCCGCCGAAGTGCGAATAGGTGCCGACGCCCATGATGCTGAGCGACCTGGTGATCGGGACGGAGATCTTGCCCGCCACTTCATAGAGACTGTCGGTGCCGACCGATGCCTTGATCTGGCCGGTCAGGTAGTCCTTGGGCCGGTCGAGAACGTAGTTGATCGCGCCGGCAAAGGCGTTGTTGCCGTAAAGCGCACTTTGCGGGCCCTTGATCACCTCGACCCGGGCAAGGTTGTACAAGTCGATGTCGAGGTTCGACTTGGACGACATGTAGACGCCGTCGAGAAACACGCCGACGTTGTTGTCGAAGGTGGTTGAGGTGATGTTGGTGATGCCGCGCATCGTCGGGGCGGCGAGGCCGCCGGCATTGCCCGAGTTGAAGGTCAGGCCCGGTGTGAGACGGGCGACATCGTCGAGCGACTGGGCGCCGGCGCGGGTCAGGGTTTCCTGCGTGACGGCGCTGACCGCGGCGGGGATCGACTGGATCGTTTCCTCGCGCTTGCGGGCGGTGACGACGATGTCGCCTCCCATGACGTCGTTGTCGGCACCCGTGGAAGCCCCGGCCGATGCTGCGGTCTGAGCCATGGCAGGTGCGGCAAGGGTGGCCATGAGGGCAAGTCCGATCGAGGAACCAGCAAGCCAGAAATTCTTCATCTAAGTTTCCATCCCTAAATTGGCCGAATGCTCAGCAAGGCTCGGCGTTGTTCGCGTTGCAGACATTGCTGTCACAAGGCTGCGGCGCGCCATACGGGTTCGATCGAGTCTTGTCGCAGAGCGGATAGCGCCGGGAACGCGAGATGGCACAAGGGCTTACGGCGTGGCATTGAAATGCAGGCGCAAAGGAGAAGCGACTCATGCAGTTCGACCTCGGCCAACGCGGCCGTGCCATGATGGATTTCGAAGTGACTACCCGATTGGCGGCTTCGCGCCTGCAGCAGGCGGTCGAAGGCGAACTGGCCGATGCGGGCCTCGACGCGCAGGGTCTGCCCGAGGACATGGAAGAACGGCACCGGGTGATCGACAGCGCGCTGGCCGGTTCCACGGCGTACCAGGCGCGTGCGCTGCTGGGCGAATGGTGCGCCAAGCAGCACGGCCGCGCAGCGGAGCAGGCATTCGAGGAGATTTCCGAGAGCATCGTGCCCGCGCTCGCGCAGCTTCGCGAAGGCGGGACGACGATCACCGTCCACGACGTCGACGCGCCGCGCTACTGGTCGCAGACATGGTTCCACCGCACGCGGGGAGGCTGGGATGCCGGGCCGTGGAACGGTTTCATCCACGGCGAGCTGGTCCACAAGAAGTACGTATCGAAGATCTTTCCGGGCGACATCTACGGTAACCGCCGGGCCGTTCTGAAAAGCCTGCCACGCGCCGATTATCGCCGTATTCTCGAGATCGGCACCTCGTCGGGCCATCATTCGGTTGCGATTGCGGAGGTCTTTCCGGATGCCCGATTGACCGGAATCGATCCCTCGCTGCGGATGCTGGAGCAGGCGCAGCGCGTTGCCAATGAAAAGGGCCTTTCCTGGGACCTGCACACAGGCGTTGGCGAGACGATGCCGATGTTCGCCGATGCCAGCTTCGACCTCGTGACCGCCTATGCCATTCACCACGAGATGCCGGTCAAGGCGATCGAGGCGATCTTTGCCGAGGCATTTCGCGTGCTGGAACCGGGCGGCGACATGATCATGGCCGACGTCGCGCGGACCCAGAGTCTCGACCGCATGACCGCCTGGCGTTTCGACTGGCTGGCGCGTTGGGGAGGCGAGCCCTTCTGGCGCTCCACTGCCAAGCTGGACATGGAGCCCATGGCCCGCGCGGCCGGCTTCGTCGACGTCAGGGGCTGGCAGCCTAATCCGGGGCGTGACCCCTACGTCATCTATGGACGCAAGCCCGCATGACCAAGCAGACTTCCACGCAGTCCGCCGCTGCAGCGACCGGTCGGGATCTGACCGCAGAGCGACAGATTCTACCCCCCGAGCGCATCGATGACGTGGCCGAAGCGGTAATCGCTCTCGCCCGCGAGCTATGGGTCGTGTGCGACCGCCAGATCGTGACCGAGGCCTTGTTGGCCCGTCACGGCATCACTTCAGAGGATATCGACGCCTATCAACCCGATGCGGCTACTGAAGAGCGGTTGGCCCGGCGCCGGCAGCAGGTCGTCGACAATATCCTGGTGGCGCTCAGGGCCGGCTGATCGATTCCGCCTGGAGTTTGCAGGTCAGGCCGGACCGGATCGCCAGCCAGCGACTGGCTGCGTCGGTTCTGCGGCCGGTCCGGCTGTCGAGGAAGGCGGCCACTGCTGTCAGGACGGTCTTGCGTCGCTCGGGCGTCGCGTCGCCCTGGGGTGGGCGCAGGACTGAGTCGATCCCCCCCAGATAGTGCCCGGCACCTTCGATATGCATCAGGCACAAGTCCGCATCCGGCGCAGAGAGGCGATAGCCGTCATCGTGCCATTGCGGTCCAAGATCGGTCAGTGCGGCCATGTCGTTCGTGCCGTTGATCAACAGGACGGGGCCGTGCAGTTGTGACCAGTCGACCTTGAGATAAGGACCGCGCTTCTGCCACTGCGGCGTCAGCCCCTCCCAGTTTCCGGGAGCCGACAGCAGGACGGCAGCCTTGAATCTGCCGGTCGGTGAAGGCTGGCCGGCGTCTTCTACCCGTGCGCCCATTGCCAGTGCGGCCGTGTGCCCGCCGAAGCTGTGGCCGAGCAGTGCAAGCCGCTTCATGTCGGCGCGCGCGGCAAGACCGGGCACGCGCGAAAGGACTGCGCCCAGGTGCGTGGCGATCCAGTCGACCTGGTCGAGCCGAATGCGCCAGGTGTCGGAAGGATAGGGTGCAGGCGGGAAGCCGTCCTGCGACGCGTCCGGGTGGTCGGGCTGGATGACGATCCAGCCGTCTCGCGCAAGGAATTCGACGAGCGGACGATAGTCCGACCGATTGAGCAGGTTGCCGTGGCTCAGGATGAGGACGGGCAGGTCGCTGCCTTTCTCCGGAACGGTAATCCGCATGACGAGGGCGCGTCCGTCAGGTCCCTGCGGTATGGCCACCGGATCTCGCGACACGATCTGCGCGGTAGGATTCGAGGGTATATCGGCCGCCGTCGCGCTCGTGGCGGCAAGCGGTGCCGTCGCAAGCGCCAGGGCTGCATGGAAATGCGATGCCATTGAAACGTGCCGAGCCATTGATTAGCCTTTCTTCCTTGCGGCGCTCGTGGTTCCGGTGGCACCGCGATCCGCAGATAACGCGTGAAGGACCCGTCGCAACGCCCCGATGACCCGCATTGTTCGACAGGCGATCACCCTGCCCGATCGCGCTAGGCCGGGGGCGGGGTGGCGAATTAGTCCGGAGCTTGTGGGAGCGCACTTCGCTCGGCGCGTAGAAGAACGCCTGGAGATCCTTGTAATGGAATACGATTACGTCCCCCTGCCGCATCGCAAGCCACTCAAGTGGCCGAACGGCGCGCGGGTTGCCCTGATCCTCACTTTCAATCTCGAAACCTGGGATCTCGTGAAGGATACGGACAAGCCCTATTATGCAGGCGGACCGGCGATCCTGCCCGATATCCTGCCCGGCAATGTCGCCGACTTTCCCAACTATACGTGGCGCGAATACGGTCAGCGTGTCGGCATCTGGCGCCTGTTCGAGCTGTTCGACGAACTTGGCGTACCGGCAAGCTGCACGACCAATGCCGTGACTTTCGAGCGCCGCAAGGCGATGACCGACGCGGTGCTGGAGCGTGGCTGGGAACTGCTGGCGCACAACTGGGAACAAGGAGAGCTGCTCACCGGCTTTGCAAGCGATCCCGAGAAGGAGCGCCAGGTCGTCCTGCGCTCGCTCGAACAGTATGAGAAGTTCACCGGTCGCAAGGCCAAGGGCTGGCTCTCCTCCAGTCTGCGCGGCACGATGCAGACTGCCGATATCCTCGCCGGCGAAGGCTGCACGTTCTACTGCGACATCATGAACGACGATCAGCCTTCGCTGCTGCGCACGCTCAACGGGCCGATCGTTTCGGTTCCATATTCTAATGAAATCAACGACTTCACCTTCATAACCCGCAAGAACTTCACCACCGACCAGTTCCGCGATGCCTTGATCGAGGAACTCGACGTGCTCCATGCCGAGGGTGAGAAGACCGGGCGGATCATGAACGTCGGCCTGCATCCCCATGTATCCGGGCGCGCGCATCGCGTGCGGGCCCTGCGCGAATTCATCGAACATGCGAAGTCGCTGCCCGGCGTCTGGTGGGCGACCCGCGAAGAAATCGCCGAGTGGTATCTCGCCAACCACGAAAGCCACATTCCCGGCCAACTGGGATGAGTGCGCCCGGGCATGTTGTCCGGCTGCGCGAGCGTCTTGCGGATCGTGCGCAGTGCGGGCTCGTTTCGATGCCCGGATGCTGGGATGCGCTGTCCCTGCTGCTGATCGAGAAGGCCGGTTGCGAAGCCGGCTTTCTTTCCGGCGCAGCGTTGTCGATGGCGGCGCTGGGTCGTGCCGACCTCGGTCTCGTTCCGGCCGACAGGGTCGTCGATACGGTGGCGCTGATGCGCGATGTCAGCGATCTGCCGCTGCTCGTCGATGGCGACACCGGTTTCGGCAATGCGCTGACGCTGCAGCGTTTCGTGCGCATGCTGGAACGGGCAGGGGCGAGCGCCGTGCAAGTCGAGGACCAAACCTTTCCCAAGCGCTGCGGGCACATGGCGGGCAAACAGGTCGTGCCCCATGACGAGGCATTGGGCCGCATTCGCGCTGCACTCGATGCGCGCGTCGACATGCTGGTCTTTGCCCGTACCGACGCACTGGGCGTCGAAGGCTTCGCCTCGGCAATGGAACGCGCCGAGAGTTTCCTGGCCGAAGGCGCGGATGCTGTCTTCATCGAAGGTCCCCGCACCATGCAGGAACTGGAGGACATTGCCGCCCGCCTTGCTGGGCGTGTGCCGCTGGTGCACAATCTCGTCGCGGGCGGGGTAACGCCGACCGATGACGAAGAGTGCCTGGAAAGGCTTGGAATAGCCGTCGCCTTGCATCCGATGCTGTTGCTCGGCGGGCTCGTGACCGGCGCGCCGCGTTGGCTCGCCGGACTTGCCGCGGCACGCTCCAGCACTGGCTTGCGCGAGGAGACCGGCATGCTTCATGATCTGAACGAACTGACCGGCGCACAATCGCTGCTGGCTCAAGGGGCGAAATATGGCTGCTGAGAAATCCGATCTCGACAACGACTACGTGGGGGCCGGTTTTGGCGGCGGCCTGGAACCCGGCAAGCGTCCAGCCCTGCTGCTGGTCGACATGGTCATGGCCTATCTCGATCCGCAATCGCCGCTCTATGCGCAGGGCGAGGTAGCGCTGGCGCAGGCGGTTCGTCTGGCTGACGCCGCTCGAGCGGCCGGGGTGCCGGTGATCCTGACCAATGTCGAATATGTCGACGGCAAGGAAGGCGGCATGTTCTTCCGCAAGGTGCCGGGGCTGCGCAATTTCATGGCCGGCTCGCGGCTGGGCGCCTTTCCCGAGGAATTGACTCCGAGGCCCGGCGACCGCGTGATCACCAAGTTCTATCCTTCCGCTTTCTTCGGCACCGCACTCGCGCCCATGCTGGTGGCGGAGGGCATCGATACCCTGCTGATCGGCGGCTATTCGACTTCGGGGTGCGTGAGGGCCAGCGCTCTAGATGCGCTGTGCCACGGTTTCGTGCCGCTCGTGGTTGCCGATGCCTGCGCCGACCGCGATCCGCGCCCGCACGAAGGCAACCTGTTCGATATCCGCGCCAAGATCGGTGAGGTCATCGACGCCGAGACGGCGCTGGACGTCATTCGCGCCGCATTGGCCTGACCGGGCGCGAGCGGTCAGGACACGATTGGGCAGGGCATGGCGCGATTGGGCTTTCATCACGGGGCGATGTCGGTGGCCGACATCGAAGCGGCCGCGCGATGGTACGTGGAAGTTCTCGACTTTCGCGTGGAGAGGCGCTTTGCGATCCCGGGCGGTACGAAGGCCATGTTCCTCGAACGCGACGGCTTGCGGATCGAGCTGTTCCAGGTTGCCGATCCCCAACCTATGTCTCCCGACCGCCTCGATCCGCGCAAGGACCTGCAGACGCTGGGCAACAAGCATGTCGCGTTCACGGTTGACGACTACGAGGGATTTCGCGCCAATCTCGTCGCGCGCGGCGTCGAGATCGTGCTGGAAGTGGGCGAGCGCTTCGGGCGCGGCCTGTTCATCCGTGACGGGGCGGACAACGTGCTGGAATTCCTCGAAAGCGATTGAGCCGACTTGTACGTGTCGGGAAAACCTTTCGGACATGACGCGACAAGTCGACGCAACCGCGCCGCTCTAAGCTAGCCGGATCAGTCATGAAGTGCGGAGCAAAGGAATAGCGCATGGCCAGCAACCCTACCACATCGCTGGAGGCCGTCCCCCCGGTCACGACCGCCGCGGCCTGGCGCGGCGATGCGCTGGAGCAGAGCGGCGAGTGGATCTACATGCTGTCGGATGCGCAGGTGGACGAGCTGGAAATTCTCGGTGCGCGCTTCCTGGCTGAAAATCCGGACCTGCGCACGGTCAGGGCCGAGGACTACCCGCTTGTAGCCTGCGCCGACGCGGTGAAGGAATGGGGTAGCGATGTCGATTACGGCCGCGGCTTCGTCCTGGTGCGTGGCCTGCGAACCCAGCTCTATTCCGACGCGCTTTCGAGCGCGATTTACTACATCCTCGGCCTGCACATGGGTGATCCGATACGCCAGAACGAGATGGGCGACCTGATCGACCATGTCTATGCGACTTCGGACAAGACCATGGACGATCCGACCGCGCTGTCATCGAAGGTGCGCGACAAGCTCGTCTATCACTCCGACAGTTCGGACATCGTGGCGCTGATGTGCCTGCGCCCGGCCAAGGAGGGCGGGCTGTCCTGTCTGGTCTCGGGCGCGCAGATCTACAACGAGATTCTCGAGCGCCGACCCGATCTTGCGCCTCTGCTGCTCGAGCCGTTCCATTGGGACTGGCGGCGGCAGGACCACAATGCGCCGGCGGACACCTATACCTCGCCCATCGTCAGTCTCGTCGATGGCGTGTTCTCCATGTACGCAGGCTCGCTCTACATCCTCACTGCGCAGGAATACGATGGCGTGCCCAAGCTGACGCCCGAACAGATCGAGGTACTCGAGCTCTTCGACAAGATCACTTACGAGGAAGGCATGGCGATCGCGATGGACTTCCGGCCAGGCGATATCCAGTGGCTGTCGAACTATGCAGCGCTTCACGCCCGGACGACCTTCCGGGACTGGCCCGAGCCGCAGCGCAAGCGCCACCTCCTGCGCCTCTGGCTGAGCCGCGACGCCGGGCGGCCAGTGGTTCCAGGGTTCGGCAAGAATGGCGTCGTCCAACACCGAGCAGCCCCTCGCGGTGGAGCCGAGGAGCACCCGGACGGGCATTTCGACATATTTTCCGTGGCGGTGCCGCGCCTGCTTTGCTGAGCGCACGGCACCTGTGGATTGGGAGATGGCGGCGTCGGTTCGGCACGGAACCGGCGCCGCCTACCCAAGGAGCGGGAGATGCCGATCGGGCTCCTGCAACAAGGCCAGGATGTCCCGTGTCCATTGCACGTCGGCGAAGTTCAGACGCAGGTTGAGCAGTGCGGCGTTGTGCTCGGCGTCGGTGGCGGCAGCGCAGGCATCCGCGACCACGATCACCTTGTGCCCGCGCATGTTGGCCTCTCGGGCGGTGGATTCGACGCAGACATTGGTGAGCGTGCCGACAAGGACGATGAGTTCGATCCCGCGCATGTGCAGAACCCGGGCAAGGGCGCCGGCAGGGCATGAGAAGGCACCGTAACGAAACTTGTCCAGGACTAGGTCGTCGCGTCCGCAGGCCATCGGTGGATATATTTCATGAGCAGCGGTACCGCTGCGCAGCGACGCCACTGCCCGGGCGACGAACGGGTCGGCGAGGTCGTACTGCCAGGCGGGCACGGCCAGGTGCGGTGCATCGCTCACTGTCTGGCGCGTCCAGATTACGCAGGCTCCGGCGTCGCGCATGGCGCGCACCAGGGTATTGATCGGCTCGACGATGGCGCGGGCGCTTTCCTTGCCGAACACACCTTCCTCGGCAACGAAAGCTGTTTGCATGTCGATCACCACAAGCGCCGTGCGCTCCGGGTCGATCGCGTCGAAACTATTGTACCCGCGCCCGCGCTCGACTGCCCAGTCGGGCAGTTCTATCCTGTGCATCAGGCTTCCTCGAAGGCGATCGAAAGCGAAAGCTTTTCCTAGTCCCTGATCTGCGCGGCGACGAAGGCGTGCTGATCGGTCGCATAGTGCAAGGCGTCTTCGCCCAGGAACAGGTGCAGCGGCGGCTCGGGCGCATCCAGCGCTTCGAGGATCGCCGCCGCCGCGCGCCGGGGATCGCCTTTTTCCTTGCCGGCATTCTCGGTAAGGCTGCGCCGCGCGAAGTGGGCAACCTCGTCGTAGTCGGCAATGTCCGCGCCGGCGATGCGCAGGCCCGATGCGGCAAATTCGGTGCGCATGCCGCCCGGGGCGACATTGGTGACGCGAATGTTCATCGGGGCGACCTCCTGCGCCAGCGTCTGGCCCAGGCATTCGAGCGCATACTTGCTCGCGCCGTAGATGGCCGTGCCTGCCCAGGGCGCATGGCCGCTGACCGATGTGATGTTGACCACATGCCCTGCGCGCCGGCCGCGCATGTGCGGCAGCATGGCCTGGATCATGCGCATGGCGCCGAAGACATTGATCTCGAACAGGTCGCGGGCTTCATCGATGGACACTTCCTCGATGGCGCCGATCAATCCATAGCCGGCGTTGTTCACGAGACGGTCGATCCCGCCAGTCAGCGCCTCGGCGCGGGCCACGGCTTCACGCACCAAAGCCTCCTCGCGCAGGTCGATGCACAGCAGGTGGGCGCGGTCCGGAGCGAAGCTGGTGAATTCAGCGTCCTCGGCCCTGCGGCTGGTGCCCACTACAGTGTCTCCGCGGGCAAGCGCCGCCCTGGCGAGTTCCCGGCCCAGACCGCCACCGATTCCCGTGATCAGCCAATTCGTCATCGTCGTCACCTTCCTGTTGCAGATGAGGAACCTAATGGCCCGCAGGAGTCGCGCTCTTTGCGCTGGCGACCGCAAATCTTGTGCCTGGGCGCACGCGGGCTCCTCGCGCTTGACCGGTGGCAGGTCCCATGCTGCACCTTCGCTGCACATGCAAAAAAGACGGGGCGCAGACTTGGCTGTTCACATCGTCGGTTCGATCAACATCGACATCATTACATCGCTCGAACGCCTGCCCATGCCGGGTGAGACGGTCCTGGCCGGGGCGACCGCACGCCTGCCCGGGGGAAAGGGCGCGAACCAGGCCGTGGCGGCCGCCCGCATGGGTGCGGCCACGCGCATGATCGGGGCTGTGGGTGAAGGCGATGCCGGGCGCTGGATGAAGGACCGGCTGGCGGCGGAAGGCATCGATATTTCCGGTGTCGAAGTCGTTCCCGGCGAAGAGACCGGAACCGCCTATATCGCTGTGGATGCCGAGGGCGAGAACCAGATCATCGTCGTCTCGGGCGCCAATGCGAGGCTCAAGGCACCTGCGCCGGTGGAAGAAGGTGTCCTGCTTTCACAACTGGAAGTGCCGGTTGCCGCTCTGGCGCCGGTCTTCGCGCAGTCTCGGGCGGTCCGCATTCTCAACACGGCACCCGCCCTGCTCGAAGCGCGCTGCCTGTTCGATCTTGTCGATATTCTCGTCCTTAACGAGCATGAGCTGGGTGTCTACGTCCCGTCGACGGGAGAGCCGCCCTCGCACGAAGGAATTGTTGCGCGGGCCCGGGATTTGCTGGCGCGGGCAGATCAGGCGATCGTCGTTACGCTGGGGGCCAACGGCGCGCTTGCGATACGGCGGGATTCGTATTGCCACATTCCGGCCGTGCCGGTCATTTCCGTCGACACCATCGGCGCGGGCGACTGCTTCTGCGGCGCACTGGCGGCGCTGCTCGATGAAGGCAGGCGCCTCGAAGAAGCCTTGCCCATCGCCAGCGCGGCGGCGGCCCTGTGCACTCTCGGCCGGGGCGCGGTCCCTTCGATGCCTGCGCGCGGGGCGGTGTTCGACCTGCTTTCCGGTTCGGCAACAGAACATGCGCTGCCAATCAAGAACCCGGCGGCCGCTTCCCTAAGCTGATCCAACATCGACCAGACGCGGATCGGGAGACCTTGAGTATGACACAGTTCGAGCCCACGCCCTTCGATATTCCATCCGACAGCGGCGGCAAGGACCTCGGCATTTTCCTGCCGATCGCGAATGGCGGGTGGATCCTCTCTAAGAACAAGCCCGAACTCGATGGCTCCTATGCCTACAACCGCAACTGCGCCATCCTCGCCGAGGAGGCGGGGCTGGACTTCGTCATGTCGATGTCGAAGTTCCGCGGTTACGGCGGTGAGACGCATCACTGGAACAGCTCGCTCGATCCGGTCGTGCTAATGGCCGCGCTGGCGGAGGTGACAAGCAAGGTAAAGGTCTGGACCACGGTCCACACGATCCTGCAGAACCCGGCGGTCGTCGCCAAGATGATGGCCACGCTCGACCAGGTGTCGAAGGGCCGCAGCGGCCTCAACGTCGTCACCGGCTCCTACAAGGGGGAGTTCGCGCAGATGGGGGCATGGCCCGAAGGTGTCGACCATGACGGTCGCTACGATCTCGCCAAGGAATGGGTCACCGCGATCAAGCGCCTCTGGCGCGAGGACTCGGTGACGATGGACGGCAAGTATTTCCAGCTCGATGACTGCGAATCCTGGCCCAAGCCGGAAAAGCGGCCGTTTCTCGTCTGCGCCGGCTCTTCGAAAAAGGGCATGCATTTCACGTCCGAGGAGATGGACGCGATCTTCCTGAGCGGCGGCAATCCGGAAGAACTTGCCGAAGCGAGCCACGCGGCCAAGGCGGACGCAGCGGCGATGGGTCGGTATGTGCGCACCTATTCGATGATGACGGTCCTGCTAGCCGATACCGATGAGGAAGCCGAAGCGACCGCCAGGCATTATGCCGCGGGCTTCGACGAGGGCGCAATGCACGGCATGATGCGCGCTTACGGCTTCCTCGATGCCGAGATCGGCAAGGAAAACGCCTTCACCAAAAAGGCCCGCTCCAGTTTCATGTCCGCGCATGTCGCGGGTTCGTCGCAGACCGTGATCGACCGGCTGACCGAACTTTTCGAAGTGTCGCAGACCGATGGCCTGATGCTGATCTTCCCCGATTACATGACCGGCATTCCCAAATTCGGCCAGGAGGTGCTGCCCGTCCTGCGTGAGCGATTTCCCGGCAAGGTGAAGGTCGGGAGTCATGGCTGAAGTGCTCGACCTGCCGCATGTCGCTGCGGGGAATCTCGAGGCGATGCTGCCCCCGGCGAGCACGGCGCTCGTCGTGGTGGACATCCAGAAAGACTTTGCCGCAGCTGACGGACTGGCCGGCACGTTCGGGGTCGACCTGGAACCGATCGAAATGGTTATCGACCGGATCGAGGCCCTGATCGCTGCGGCGCGCAAGGCGGGTGTGACGGTCGCCTTCATGCGCGTGGTAACCCGGCCCGAGACCGATTCAACCGCTTTGAAGACCTTGATGGCCCGCCGGGGCAGTGCCGGAGGCGAGGCGATCTGCCGCGCCGATCACCCGGGCGCCGATTATTATCGGTTGTATCCCGAAGCCGGGGATATCGAGATCGAGAAATTGCTGTTCGACAGTTTCCACGGGACCGACTTTGACGACCAGCTCAAGGTGCGAGGGATCGAAACCCTGGTGATGACCGGCGTCACTACCGAATGCTGCGTCGATTCCACTGCACGGGGGGCATTTCATCGCGGTTACAACGTTTTCGTCGTTTCGGACGCCTGCGCCGCCTACGAGCCGGATCTGCACATCGCCTCGCTCAAGGTGATGCAGAAGAACCTGGCCTTGCTGACGACCTGCGGTGACCTGATGGAGGCCTGGTCTTGAACCGCGGCGGCCAGCGCGGACAGGGGTTCGCGATAGGCTCGCCAGCCGGCGTCCTGGCCGCTTGCACCCTTGGAAATTCCGTCAGCGTCACACCTGCGGTCCATGCCGTCTTCGGCTTGTTCTTGGTGCCGCTGTCAGAGGAGTTCGGCTGGGCCCGCGCGAGCATATCCGGAGTGCTTGGGGTGCTCGCTCTGGTCGGCGCAGTGAGCTATCCGATGATCGGGCGTTATGTCGACCGGCACGGAGCGCGGCGCACGCTGCTTAGCGGGATCTTCGGGCTTGCGATCTCGATCGCGGCGCTGTCATTCACGGGCGGCAGTCTGGTCCGGTTCTATGCCACCTTCGCGGTCCTTGCCGTTTTCGGCGCTATGGCTGGTACGCCGATTTTCCAGAAAGTGATCGCCGACTGGTTCGAGCAGAACCGGGGCACGGCGCTGGGCGTAAGCGCTGGCGGCGGATGCGGGCTCGGTTCGGTAGTTCTTCCGGTCCTTGCCGCCGTGCTGGTTCAGGCCTGGGGCTGGCGCGCCGGATATCTGGGTATCAGCGGTTTCATGTTGGTGATCGCCTTCCCGCTCCTATGGTTGCTGCTGCGCGATCGCAACGCGAGCGGGAATCTTGAGCAAGCGCCGGAGCGTGACGGACTGACGCTTGGCGAGGCTGCGCAGACGCCGTCGTTCTGGCTGGTCCTCATCGCTCTGGCGGCCGGGGCAGGCGGGACAACGGCCGTATTCAGCCATGTCGTCCCGATCCTGAGCGATCGCGGCTTCTCGGTTGCTACCGGGACCGCGGTCGTTAGCGTTTTCGCGCTCGTCACCTCGGGCTGGCAGATCGCCACTGGGCGCATCATGGATCGAATCCAGACCCCGCGGGTAGCGGTGCCGATGTACCTCATGGCGGTCGTCGGTCTTGTCATGCTCGAAACCGGGCAGGGGATGCCGCAGCTGATCCTGGGCGGGACGTTGCTGGGGGTCGGGCTGGGCGGACAGTTTGGCGCCTTGCCCTACTTCATCGCCCGGTATTTCGGCGTGCGGCATTTCGGCTCTATCATTGGAGCGATGTATTCGGCGGTGATTGCGGCGCAGGGGACGACGCCGATCCTGCTCGATGCCGTTTACGATGCACAGCATTCCTATCGCATCGCGCTCATCGGGGTCGGCGGCGCGCTCGTCGCAGGCGCGCTGCTGCTCACCCTGCTGCCACGCTACATCCGCTCGGGGCAATCGACCGAGGGCCTGATGGTCGCGGGCCACTGATCATGCACGAAACCAGAATTTGGGGAGGCCGGTTTGGCTGACTATTGCGAGAACGAACTGGCCGCCGCAGGGGGCTTCGCCGATCCTGCCAGCGCGCCTTATGCGGTGAGCGAAGAAGAGCGCGCCGCGATCGCCGCTGCCATCGATGCGGACGAACTCGTCGAACTAGCCCTGACCCTCGGCAATATTCCCAGTCGCTCGCGCGAGGAACTGGCGGCAGCCGAATTCGTGCACGACTGGATGGCGCAGGAGGGCTTTCGCCCGCGCAAGGTCGGCGCAACGCCTGAGCGGCCGAACGTCATCGGTGAATACGGCGGCAACGGGCGCGGGGCGAACCTGCTGTTCACGGCGCATCTCGATACCGAGAGTCCCAGCGGAATGCGCGAACACGACAAGTTCCGCTACCGCGAGAGTACGCTGGCCGATCCGGAATGGACGAAGTGCTGGGTCGATGAGGAAGGGCGGCTGCGCGGTTATCCGATCTCCAACGATCGCGGGCCGATGTCCTGCTTCCTCATCGCCGCCAAGGCGCTGCGCAAGGCGGGTATCGGGCTGGCCGGGAAGACCTGGCTTACGGCCTGTCCGGGTGAGATCGGTCCTGAACCGATCGAGGAATTCTCAGGCATCGACTGGAACGGAAAGGACATCGGCGCGCATTACCTGTTCCATCATGGCGGCGTGGCGCCCGACTATGCGATTGCCGCTGAAGGCACCGATTACGGCCTGACCTGGCAGGGCTGCGGCTATGCGCTGTTCCGGGTCCGCATATTCGGCCAGGGTGTGTTCTCGCCGATTCTCGATGCGCCTGAGGATGCGCGGGCTCATCCCAACCCGATCTACCGCCTTGGCCCTGTAATCGATGCGCTTCATGCTTGGGGGCTGGACTTCGAACGCAGGAGCCGGTTGGAGACCGATAGCGGTGCCATCGCGCCCAAGGTCCAGATCGCGTCGGTGCGCGGCGGAATGCCAATCGACTTCGGGGCAGGCACCGAAGTCTGCGCGCTCTATATCGACGTCTCGCTCAACCCCAGGCAGAAGGCGGCGGACGCCTATCACGGCATCGTCGAGGCCATGCGCGGGGTCGCGGTCCAGGACTTCGATGTCGAGCCTGTTGTCGTGCGCCATGGTTTCGAGGCCCGCCCGGACGAAGTCGCTCCGCTTGTCGGTGCGGTCGATGCCGCCACCAGGCTGGCCCGCGGAGCGCCGCTGGAGCCCGCACATCCGGTCTATTCGAGCATGTGGCGCGATCACAATGTGTTCAACATGCACCGCGTTCCGGCAGTCACCACCGGCATGCCGCGCTGGCGGCCGACGCGCGAGGACATGGCCTCCAGCGCGCTCGTTTATGCGCTGACGATGCTGGCGGTTTGCGGCCGTGGCGATGCGCCTGGACAGATTGCCGGGATATCCAGCGTGTACGGTAACGATACGCCCTTCTGACCGGGTGAAATGCCCCTTGCCGGTAGCCTAAACGCTGGATAAACCTTGCAGAAAGGTCGCCAGAGTTAAGAAGCGTTCATAGCCCGGGACAGGGTGCCACCAGCTTATCGGGTGGTCCTCGCTTTGCGCATAACAACGAACGTCTATCCCAAGGAACAGCGCCGTGACGCGTGGCGATTTGCGCTCAAGCGCCTGTCGCTCACGCTCGACGAGGTGGATGAGGCGACGCTCTATGGTGAGTTGATCCAATTCCGCTCCAGCACCAATATCGACTTCATTCGTGTCACCGGCACGCCGCAGTCCTGGTCGATCGACTTTCGCGAGCAGCCGCAGACCTACTGGCTGGCGATTATTCTCGACGGTAGTGCGACGATGCGCGATGCGCAGCAGGAAATCCGGCTCGGCGACGGCGAGATGATCTGTGGCAAAGGCGATTCACCGGTGCATCTGTCATTCGCGAGCGATAACCGCAGCCTGATCGTGCAGGTGCCGCACAGCGAGTTGTCAATGCGGTTGAAGACGCCAATCGGCGGCGCACCGCGCAAGATCGCGACGGATACCGGCACTGCGCGCGTCTTTGCCGGGATGCTTCGTTCGCTTGCGGACACGATCTCGGACATCACCACCGACCAGGCGCGGCCGATTGAACTGGCGTTCCCCGAATTCCTCGTCACCAGCCTGCTAGACAACGCGCCGGCAAAGGCATTGGGCGGCGCGGCAGGCATGCGTGCGGCACTGCTGGAACGCATCTTCCAGACGATCGAGATCCGCCTGTCCGACCCCGATCTCAATTACCAGCAGGTTGCCGCGGAGCACGGGATTTCGCCGCGCTATCTCCAGAAGCTGTTTGAATCGATCAGCGATTCCTTCGGCCATTACGTCAAGGTGCGGCGCCTTGAGCGCTGCCGCCTCGACTTGCGCAGCCCGCTTCATGTGCAGAAGTCGATTTCGGACATTCTATTCGAGTGGGGCTTCAACGATTCCGCCTCGTTCAGCCGCGCCTTTCGCGAACAGTACGGCATCTCGCCGCGCGAATATCGCAAGGCCCAGTCACAGGAGCAGGAGGCGGTAGAGCTGCTCCGGCGCGGCCGTCCGGCCCGCGGTGAACGCAGTGCGGCAAAGCAGGACAGTTCCGGCGAAGAAAAGCTGGTCGATGCTGCCGAGGAGCCGGACCCCCGACGCGAGCCTGACAAGGACGCGGACGGCGAGGAGGAGGGGGCGTCAGCTCCCGCTCTCGATGCCGCGCAGTTCCTGCCCGACGGCCAGCCGGTCCGCCATCACCATCTTCCGGCCTCGCCCGAGACAGTGCATTGGGGTTATCTCAGCAAGGACCTGAAGCCAGCGCTTCACGTCCGCTCGGGCGATTTCATCACCATCGAGACGTTGACCCATCACGCCAACGACGATCCCGAGCGCATGGTTCACGGCGATCCGGGCGCGGAAAGCGTCTACCACTGGGATGAGCACGGCAAGGCGGTTGACCGGCGCGGCGCAGGCCCGATGGATGCCAGCGCCTTCGGCCGCGGGCCGGGCGAGGGGTTCGGCGTTCACATCTGCACCGGTCCCATTGCGATCGAGGGTGCTATGCCGGGCGACCTCGTGGAAGTGCGCATCCTCGATCTCAAGCCCCGTCCCAGCGGCAACCCGCGCTTTGCAGGCAAATGTTTCGGCAGCAATGCGGCGACTTACTGGGGCTTCCACTACCAGGACCTGCTGACCGAGCCGAAGAAGCGCGAAGTCATCACGATCTACGAGGTCGAGGCGACCGGCGCGCGCACGCCCACGGCCCACGCCGTCTACCAGTATCGCTGGACTGAACAGGTCGATCCCTCCGGCATTGCCCATAGCCGCTATGACTATCCGGGCGTCCCGGTCGATCCCACGACGATCGAGCGCAATTATGACGTCCTGCGAAATGTCGAGATCCCGATCCGCCCGCACTTCGGCGTGATCGCAGTCGCACCTGCCTATGGTGGACTGGTGGATTCGGTCCCTCCGGCTTCATTCGGCGGTAATCTCGATAACTGGCGCACCGGCCCGGGGGCGCGCATCTTCCTGCCGGTACAGGTAGCCGGGGCATTGCTCTCGCTTGGCGATCCGCATGCCTCGCAAGGCGATAGCGAACTGTGCGGCACGGCTATCGAATGCTCGATGACCGGATTGATCCAGGTCGTCCACCACAAGGCCTCGGGCCTGATCGAGCAGTTGAAGGATGTCGATTACCCGCTGATCGAGACCGAGACCGAGTGGGTGGTCATGGGCTTCAGCCACCCAGATTACCTCAAGGAACTGGGCGAAGACGCGCAGAGCGAGGTGTACAAGCAGTCCTCGATCGATTCCGCGATGCGCGACGCATTCCGCAAGGCCCGCCGCTTCCTGATGACGGCCAAGCAGCTCAGCGAGGACGAGGCGATATCGCTGCTGTCGGTAGGTGTCGATTTCGGTGTGAGCCAGGTGGTAAACGGAAACTTCGGCGTACATGCGGTGATCCGCAAGGCACTGTTCACCAGTTGAGGTCGCTCGTCACCCCGTCGGCATTGGCGACGGAGTGACGGAAGTGGATCAGAAGGGGCGGTCGCCTGCGACCGTAACGCGGAAGCCTGAGCGCACTTCCGGAAAGTAGTCCCACACCGCGAAATGCTGGGTGCAGCGGTTATCCCAGAACGCGATCGAGTGAGGCTCCCACCGGAAGCGCACATGGAAGTTGGCGTTCTTGATGTGCTCGTACAGGAAGCCGAGCACCGCATCGCTTTCCTCCAGTGAAAGCCCGTTGATGCGCGTGGTGTAGGAGGAGTTCACGAAGAGCAGCTTGCGCCCTGTCACGGGATGGGTGCGGATGACCGGGTGGCTGTTGCATTCGTAGGTTTTGTGGATGTCCGGAAACAGCGCCTTGTAGACCGGGTTCGCATCGTGGACCGCGCTCAGCGGTTCGAGAAACGCCTTCATCGGTTCTGACAGGCCTTCGTAGGCGGCGTACATGCTGGCGAAAAGGGTATCGCCCCCGGTCTCGGGCAGGGTGTGCATGTAGAGGATCGAGCCCATCGGCGGTTCGGGATCGCACGAGAGGTCGGAATGCCACTTCTCGCCGGCGACGAACTTGCTGTTTTCGTCGGCATGGATGGCGACCACTTCGGGGTGATCGTCCAGCCCCTTCACGGCAGAATGCATGTGCAGCTTGCCGAAGGCGCGGCCGAAGGCCTTGTGCGCTTCGTGGTCGATCCGCTGGTCGCGGAAGAAGACGACCTGATGCTTCATCAGGGCATCGTGGATTTCCGTGAAGGCCTGGTTGCCCAGCGGTTCTCGCAAGTCGATGCCGAAGATCTCGGCGCCGATCCGCTTGGTCATCGGGCGCACCTCGATCATTTCATACCCCATCGTCCACTTTCCTTCGTCATCAGAAGCAACAGGCGTGTGCCGGACGGTTGGGAACGCCCGGCACACTCTCGGTAATCGGCATGTTCATTCGGGATCGATCACGGTGCCCTTCTCGGGGAAGATGCGCCGTTCGATGCGGCAGTGGATGCCCTGGGTGCCATCGACCACCTGGGTTACGCCGAAGTCTGCCGCGACGCTCATCAGCGAATAGCCGTCATGGCGCGAGAGGCCCTGATGCTCGGTGAGCAGGTGGAGCATATCCAGCGACGCGCCCTTCATGGCCTGGTCGAGATCCTCGCCGAAGCCGTGGACGATCCAGCAGTCCGGCGTCTCGAGCAGGGGCGAGGGGAACGAGAAGTCCTTGCGCAGGATGATCTGGAACAGGACATCGAGCGATGCTTCGATGGCAGTGCCGCTTATCTCGCCGTCGCCCTGGCTGACGTGGGGATCGCCGATCGAGAACAGGCCGCCCTTGACCTGCACCGGGTAGTACATCGTCGAACCCGCGCCGATGCGCCAGTTGTCGATGTTTCCGCCGTGCAGGCCGGGCGGGATCGTGCTGACCGGATCGTTGACGGCGGGCGCGACGCCGGCAGTGCCAAGGTGCGGACGGGCAGGGAGGGTGATGCCGGGCAGGGCGGGCGAGCGGTCGCATTCCGGGCAATGGGTAATGCGACCGGGTTCGACGTACTTTTCCGCCACGTCATAGGCATAGAGAGCGCTGGCGGTATTGGCGTTGGGATCGATCTTGTAGATCGTCACGCGCTCGGTCTCGCCGAATTCCTCGTAGAGGTGGCCCCAGTTCGCCTGCAGGTTCGAGCCGTAGTTCATGCGCGGTTTCATCTGGAAATAGCGAACTTCCAGCATGTCGCCCGGCTCCGCGCCTTCGACGTAGATCGGGCCGGTCATGATGTGGCAGCCCGGTGCGCGGGTGCTGGGATCGATCTCGGTAAAGATGCGGCGGATATCGTCGTCGAACATCAGCTCGGGATCGTCGCCGGCATGGTGGGTGACGGCCTGCGCGGAGATCAGGTCGCCGCTCCTGACGGTCAGGGCGGGCTTGATTTCGGGAGAGAAGTAACCCCAGTGCACCGTCTCCGGCGTGGCCTTGAGATGGTGCAGGGCGCTGGGCGCGGCGGTCTGCTTGGCGAACTCGGGCTTCAGGTCGATCAGTGCCATCTAAACTCCTGTGACACAGGTGGAAACGGGAAAGGGGCGGCTCAGGCCTCGTCGATCAGGACGCTCGTCATGCTGAGCGACTTGTGCTGGATGAAATGCGGGTCGAACCGGGCGTTTTCGCCCTCGTGCCTGGCGCCCAGGACATAGAGCAGCGGCAGGAAGTGGTCCGAAGTGGGCACCGACAGGCGCGCGGCCTCGCCAAGCGCCTCGTAATCGATGACGGTCCTGGGATCGTCGCCGGCAATGGCTTGGCACATCGCGGTGTTGAACTGCTCGGCCCAAGGGTATGGCGCGGCGGCGGGATTGGCCCAGTCCATCGCGGGCAGGTTGTGGACGATGTTGCCGGTGCCCATGATCAGCACGCCTTCATCGCGCAGGGGGCGCAGCATACGCCCCACCAGCCAGTGCTCCGCCGGGGTCTTGGCAATGTCCATGCCGAGTTGGATCACCGGCACATCGGCTTCGGGATAGGCGTGGACGAGGACCGACCAGGTGCCATGGTCGAGGCCCCAGTTGGCATCGAGGCCGACCGGCATGGGCGCCAGCAGTTCCTTGACGCGGGCGGCCAGCTCGGGATCGCCGGGGGCGGGGTACTGGACATCGAAAAGCGCCTGCGGGAAGGCTCCGAAGTCATGGATCGTGCGCGGCTGGGCCATTGCTGTCACGGCCGTGCCGCGGGTCTGCCAGTGCGCGGAAATGCACAGGATCGCCCTGGGCTTGCCGATCCGCGTGGCCATCTCGTTCCAGGTCTTCGTCACGTCGCTCTTTTCCAGGGCGATCATGGGGCTGCCATGTCCGAAGAAGACGATGGGGAGGCGGCTCATTGTCGTGTGCTCCGTTGAGTTCCCGCGGCGACCGACCCGATGGGCGCCGTAGATCTTGTGCTGTTGGGGGAAGGCTAGGCCGGGGCCGTGTTCCCGGTCTTGCGGCGCGGCGCACAAGAACTTGTCGCGCTGCCGCAGGACCGGGAAGGGGAGGGCCTTATTCGCAGGTATAGCCCTCCGGGATCTGCGGGTTTTCGCCGGCCTTCACCCAGAGCAGGATCTCGTTGCCCCAGGGGTCGGCGAAGCAGTGGTTGAACCCGTTGAATTCCTTCCAGTAGTGGTTCCGCCACAGGATCTTGGCGCCGAGCTTTTCCGCGGTGTCGAGGATGCGCTCCGGGGTGTCGTCATCGCTCACAAGTACCCAGATCCGCGCCTTGCGCCCTTCAGTCGAAAGCGTGCGCGGCTCCGCGCCGTCGGGATTGGGATTGGGGCGAGCGTTCCTGGCGTCGAATACGCCGAAGTGGAGATTGCCGATCTGGCTGTCCGACCCGTCCTTGTTCTTGAAGAAGCCGCCCGGGACCATGCGGTGATAGAGCCCGCCCATGCGCGCATCGTCTTCCCAACCGAAGACTTCGGCGTAGAATTTTCCGGCCTTGTCCGGATTGTCAGTGGCGAAGTCGAAGAAAATCAGGCTGTTGGTCATCGATAGCTCCCTTGTGCTGGGAACAAGGCCTAGTGTGGCGCGGGAACTTTGCTCGGCGCCACGCGCACAATTCCTTGATCTCGCGCGACGATTTTCGGCGCGGCGACGGCCCATGCAAAAAGGCGGCGCCCGACCGGAGTCGGACGCCGCAGCCGTCGGGAATGGACAGTGCAATAAGTGAGATCAGGCAGCGCCGGAGCGCTTGATCTCGGTAACCGGAGCCGAGGGGCCGCGACGGCGGTCCCACTCGGCCCAGTAGCGGTCGACGAGCCAGACGTTGAGAAGGCGTTGGGCCCCTTCCTGCCAGGAATAGCGGCCGCGCGGGGCGTGCTTGGATCGCAGCCCTTGCTGGACGAGTTCGTCGACGTGGAAGTCCTGCGCCACGATTTCCTCGACCGCCTGGTCGTTCATCTTCATTTTCAGGTCGAATAGCGGATCGTCCATTGCCTCGGGAACCATGAGCGTGCCGATCGTCAGCGCGTGCGCTCCGGCCGAGCGCGGGTCCATGATGAGATAGAGGACAGTATCGTTGAGCACGACGAGCGAGAGGCTCGGCGGCAGGTTCACGAAAAGCAGCCGGTTCTGCTCTTCTTCGGTCAGCTTCGGGAAGACCGGGAAGACCGCGCGCTGGGTGGCGTTGAATGCGGCGTTCCTGTGAAGCGTTCCGTTGAGCCGGTAGTAGCCCGCCGAGTTCTCGGGAACTTCCGGAAAGCTGGCGAGGCCGCTGGGAATGAAGTCGTGCAGCGGGCCGGCATGCAGACGGCTGGCGTGATAGCCGTCGTTGTTGTTCTCCAGCATGACCTTCCAGTTCCACGGGAACACGGTCGGCTCCTCAGGGCGCGGGCCGCGCAGCGAGGCGAAGTCGTAATTGGCGACGACTGGCTCCAACGCGGCAAGGCGCGGGGTCAGCGGTTCTGCCTCGGGATCGAGGTTGACGAAGATGAAGCCGTGCCAGGTCTCGTGACGGATCTCGGGCAGGGCCGCGGCCTTCTTGTCGAAGTTGCAGGTCCTGCTCATGGCCGGCGCGCCGACGAGGGTGCCGTCGAGATCGTATGTCCAGTGATGGTAGGGGCAGACGAAGGCACGTGCGTTGCCTTGTCCTTCGGCAACCAGCATCGCGCGGTGCTGGCACACGGCCGACAGGGCCTTGATCGATCCGTCGCGGGTCTTCGATACGATGATCGGCTCGTCCGCGCGGGTCACCGTGAAGAAGTCGCCCGGCTCGCCTAGCCATTCCTCGCGGCCGACGCACAGCCATTCATGCTGGAAGATGGCGTCCATCTCGAAGTGGAAGAATTCCTCGCTCGTATAGCAGGCCGGCGGCAGGGTGTCGGCCTCGAGCGTGTCGAGCTTGGAACTCGCGAGACTGTCGAAAAACTGGTCGTTGAGGAGAGTCATTCTGGCCTGTTTCCGTTTTGGGCGAACCGGTGGAATGCGCTTCGTGCGCTTTCCGACGATATTGGGAGGTTAGCCGCTTCGCAGGGGGGCGGCTTTGCGCTGGGCGTAGTGATTTTTGGCATTGGGCCCCGCCACGCTCGGGCTCATTCGGCCGGAACGAGTTCTCCGACGCCGTCCGTCCCGCCTTGTGCCTCGTCGCCTTGCGGGCGCTGCTGCGGCGCACGCAGGAACAGCACGGCGACGGCGGTCGCGCCGACTAGAAGGATCGAGAAGACCAGCATGGCCGGGGCGTAGCTGCCGGTCAGGTCGGCGATGGTCCCTGCGCCGACCGGGCCCAGTACCGCGAGCGTGGTCGCCGTGGTTGCCATCGCGGTCATGTCGCCGGCGATGGCCGCACCGAAGTAGCGCAGGATCAGCACATGGGCGGAGAGCCAGGTCATGCCCCAGCCGGTGCCGAACAGCGCGGCGGCTCCACAAGCAATGAGGACATGGGGCGAGGACCACAGTACCGCCATGGCCGCGGCCTGGAGGATGAGCCCGGCGATCAGGATGCGGCGCGGGTCGTAACGTTCGCACACGGCGCCTGTCACGCCCTTGGCCCCGGTTCCGGCAAAGGCCAGCAGGCTCATGGCGATTGCGCCGGGTGCGGCGCCGTCGCCGAGGGTGGCGATGTGGGCGACGAGGATCGAATGGGTCGAAGTAACGACCAGTTGCACGACCGTCATGATCACCGCAAGGGTCACGAAGGTCGGGTTGAACAGGGCCTCGCGTACAGTCCAGTTCCGGGGTTGGGCGGCGGCGCCATCGCGCTTGTCGCCCGGGCCTTTGACCTGTTCGACGCTTTCGACCTTCACCGCGTCGCGCACGCATATCAGGCAGACGAGGCCGACGAGTGCCGCGCAGATGGCCATGACCATCCAGTGCAGGCGCCAGTCGCCGGTCAGGCCGACGATGGTGCCGACGATCAGCGGACCGGCGATGCCGCCCGACGATCCGATCATGAAGTAGAAGCCGATCATCCGCGCCGAGGTGCGCGGGAACCACGTCGCCAGCAGGTACACCGCGGGCGAAGGCGCGGCGAGGGTGAAGCCGATGCCCATGAGCGAGGTGGCGATGAAGAAGTAGGTCAGGTCGCTGATCATCGAGGCGATCAGGAAACCGGCGGCAAGCACCAGGCAGCCCAGGAACATGGTCATGCGCGTGCCGACCGTCTTCATCATCACTGGCGGCAGGGGACTGGCGATCCCGCAGGCCAGGCCCAGCAGAGAGAAGCTGAGGCCTGCCGCGGCCTTGGACCAGCCCAGTTCTGCAACCATGGTGTAAAGGACGTATCCCAGCGACGTGAAGGTCGTTGCCGTGACGAAGAAGAAGGCAAGCGAAGCGGCAAACATGACCTGTACGTTACGCGGCATGGGGGCTCCTGCAGGCTTTGCGATCCGGAAACCTTTTCCGGGATTCGACAGGCTCGAAGCTCTCACGGTGCCGCCGTACACTCTTGATGGTGCGCGCCTGAAGACTTGATCGTCCGGTGAAGAGGTGCCGAGACGAAGCGGGGCGCGCCGGCCTTTCGGTCGACGCGCCCCGGCGCTGGAGGTGAGGGCTTCCAGTCAGATCAGAAGCGATACCCGAACGAGAGGATCACCTGCCGTGGCGGGATGTAGGTGTCGAACACCTGCGCGCTGCCATAGGGATCGGAGAAGCGCGAGTTCACGCCGTCCTCGTCGAACAGGTTGATCACGCGCAGGGTGATGTCGGTGTTGGTCCCCTCCGGCTCGTACTTCGCCATCAGGTTGACCTGTGTGTAGGACGGTGTGAGGTCGACGGCGCCGTCGTTGAACAGGCGGTACTGGTACTTGCCGCGATAGATCAACTGGGCTCGGGTGGTGAGTTCTCCGGGGCCGACCTCAGCATTGTAGGTTGCGGCAATGGTGCCCTGCCAGCGCGGCAGTTTGGGAATGCGGTTGCCCTTGATGTCGGCGCGCGCGGCATCGCGGGCAAGGACCGCGTCGTAGAAGTTGGTCCAGAACAGGTAGTCAGGATAGCCCGCCGCGTTCTGCGCATCGGTCGCCGCGGTGGGATCGAGCGCTGCGTAGTGCGAGGTGAACTTGCCCTCCAGCCAGGACAGCGAAGCGTCGAAGCGCAGACCGTCGGTCGGCACGTAAGTGCTTTCCAGTTCCAGGCCATAGACCCGCGCCTTGGGCGCATTGCTGATGCCCTCGCCGTAGAGGATCGGATCTTCCTCGAGGAACTGCATGTTCTTGTACTGGTAGAGGAAGGCTGAAGCGTTGATCTGCAGCGTGTCGTCCATGAAGCGGTTCTTGGTGCCGGCCTCGAAGGAGTCCACGGTCTCCTGCTTGTAGGTCGGCAGGACCGAGAAGCTGCCGCCCGAAGCCGAAGCCGAGTTGATGCCCCCCGGCTTGAAGCCGCGGGTCCAGCTTGCATAGACCATGTTTTCCGGGGTGATCTGGTAATCCAGCGCAACCTTGCCGGTCCAGGCATCGGCCTTGCGGCTGCCAGTGGATGCCGGCTGCATGTAGGCGCCTGAAGTCTGGTTGGACGTCCCGCCCGACAGGCTGTCATAGGCTCCCGAGGCCTTGTCGTGGTTGTAGCGCACGCCTGCCGTGAGCTTGAGCTGGCTCGTCACTTCGTAGGTGCCCTGCGCGAAGAAGGCATAAAGCTCGCGCTTGATCGACGATAGCTCGGCGTATGTGAGATTGCCGACCAGTGGATCGTCGAAGGCTGTATCGACCGGCAGCGCGGGCTGCAGGAAGTTGTCGTCGTCGCTGCGATACTCGTTGATGTACTGGCTGTTCTTCGAGTGCAGGTAGACGCCGCCCAGGACCCAATTGAACGGACCGTTGCCGTTCGAGGTCATGTTGATTTCCTGGCTCCAGCTCTCGGTATCGGAAGCCCAGAGAGGAACGTGGTCGTAGCTGACGCCGGTGAAGCTGATCGGATTGTAGGTGTTGGCAAAAAAGAGCTCGGTATCGAGCCCGTCGGCATCCCATGCCTGCTCGGAATGCAGCTTCTGGTAGCCGGTGATCGACTTGATCGTGGCGAAGGGGGTCTCCCACTTGATCACGCCGGTATAAAGCTCGGTCTTCACCTCCGACCTGCCGGGATAGTCCTGCGTCAGGACGCGCGGATCGGTATCGGGATCGAGGATGTTCTTCTGTGCCGGGCCGTTGGTCTTGCTGTCGTACTGCACCGTGTTCAGCGTGATCGAGAAGTTCGGCGCGGGCGACCACTTGGCGCCGATGCGCCAGCCGGTCTCGTCCTGATCGTCGAGGTCGTACTTGTCGACGCCGGGGACCTTGGTCGCATAGGCGTAGCCGTCGTGCTTGGTGTACTGGATCGCGCCGCGGATCGCGAGCGTGTCGCTCAGCGGTACGTTGAGCGCGCCGGAGCCTTCCATGTACTTGTAGTTGCCGATCCCGGCGCTGACGTTGCCGGACAGCGCATCGGTGCTCGGTTCGATCGAGACGACGTTGATCGTGCCGCCGGTCGAACCCTGGCCGAACAGGGTCCCCTGCGGGCCGCGCAGGACTTCGACCTGGGCAACGTCGATGAAGGCTGCGCTCGCGGCGATCGAGTTGAAAATGTAGACCCCGTCGATGTGGTAGGAGACGCCCGGCTGCGTGTTGGTGTTCTCCGGCGTTTCGGATCCGATGCCGCGGATGGTGATGATCCGTTCGCCGCCACCGCTGCGCGCGACCACGAGACCGGGCACCGACCCGTTGAGGCCGGTGATGTCGGTGATGTTTGCCGCCTTGAGCGTTTCGGAAGTGACAGCGCTGACCGAGAGCGGGGCCTCCTGAAGGCTCACCTCGCGGCGCTCGGCCGTGACGACGATGTCGGTGATGCCGGTTTCCCCCGGCGTCGGTGCCTGGGCTTCGGCCTCGGCGGCATGGGCACTATTCGATGCGAATGCGAGCATGGATACGCTGCAGGCCAGGGCATAGGCGATGTGAGATTTGGTGTTCATGAAAGCTCCCCGAAACATGACGACAGAACCCATTCCCGGTCTGCGGCTCGTCATTGTCTGGGTCGGCCGCTTGTCCTGAAATCTGGCGGTTCGGCGGCAACGGGTCTTGTGCACTTGCGAATAAGTACTTGACTGGAGCCCCCCCGGAGCCATGCGGCAAGAGGGGGAATATCCCTTTATTTCAGGTCGCGAACGAGGCTCTGGTGCAGGGTCGGCTAGCGGTTGCACCGCGAAAGAAGTGCGCGGATGGCGTCTCAGGTCAAAGCGCGGGCGTACCCAGCATCAAGACCGCACGGCCCGCGTCTGCCAAAGGCCAATGCATGTGAATGGATGGACATGCCCGGGAGGCCACATGACTGCGACCGCTTCGCCTACAACACTACGCAAGGCCACGCTGGGCCGCACGGGAATGGAGATCAGTCGCGTCGGCTTCGGGGCCTGGGCCATCGGCGGTCCGGACTGGGCAGTCGGATGGGGGGCGCAGGACGATGCGGATTCGGTGCGGGCGATCCGTCATGCGGCCGAGCGCGGGGTAAACTGGATCGATACTGCGGCGATATACGGTCTCGGCCATTCCGAGGAAGTGGTCGCTCGCGCGCTTGCCGAAATTCCGCAGGCCGAGCGGCCTTATGTCTTCACCAAGTGCGGGCAGGTCTGGGATCCGGCGGACCGCAAGAGCAAGCTGCGCGTCGGTCGCAAGGATTCCATCCGCCGTGAATGCGAGGATTCGCTGCGCCGACTTCGGGTCGATGTCATCGACCTGTTGCAGATGCACTGGCCCGCGGAAGACGGCAGCGAGCTGGATGAATACTGGCAGGCTCTGCTGGACCTGAAAGCCGAGGGCAAGGTGCGGGCCGTCGGCCTCTCGAACCATGATGCCGTCCAACTCGAGCAAGCCGAAGCGCTTGGCCATGTCGACACCCTCCAGCCGCCGCTGTCGGCGATCAAGCGCGGTGCGCTGGCGCGGGAACTGCCATGGTGCCTGGCCCGCGATACCGGGGTGATCGTTTATAGTCCGATGCAGTCGGGACTTCTTTCCGGCGGCTTTTCTGCCGAGCGGGTGGCCGGACTGCCCTCTGACGACTGGCGTTCGAGCCACCCGGACTTCACAGGCGGTGCCCTGGCGCGCAATCTTGCCGTGGCGGAGGCGATGAAGCCGGTGGCCGAGCGCCACGGAGTTTCGCAGGCGGCAGTCGCGGTGGCCTGGGCGCTGGCAATGCCGGGCGTGACCGGGGCCATAGTCGGCGCGCGCAGTCCGGCGCAGGTCGATGGCTGGGTCGCAGCGGCCGGGCTCGAACTCGACGCGACGGATCTGGGGCAGATCGCGCAGGCCATCCGCAGCGCCGGAGCGGGCGAGGGACCGGTATTCGGTTGAGCGCGGCCGGTGGAGACAGTTTCAAGCAAAAGTAGCGTCGCCTGGCTCGGTTTCCCGTGCTAGGCGGCCGCGCCGGACAGGATACCCGATGAACCGATTGCTCGCCCGCTTCAATATCGACCCCTACCTGCTGCTGCTGGTCTCGACCGTTGCGTTTGCCTCGGTCCTGCCGGCGCGCGGGGTCTTTGCCGACATTGCCGGAGGAGTTGCCGACGCGGGCATTGCGCTGCTGTTCTTCCTGCACGGGGCCAAGCTCTCGCGCGAGGCGATCGTGGACGGCGCGCGGGCCTGGAAGCTGCATGTCTCGGTGGCATCGCTCACCTTCGTCCTTTTCCCGCTGATCGGGCTGGCGGTTTCGGCGATTCCCGGTCTGGACCCGGCATTGGCAACCGGCGTGCTGTTCCTCACCCTGCTGCCATCCACGGTGCAGTCCTCTATCGCCTTTACCGCGATTGCAGGGGGCAATGTTGCCGCTGCGGTGTGCAGTGCCTCCTTCTCCAACCTTGCCGGCATCTTCGTGACACCCTTGCTGACTGCGGTGCTGATCACCGGGAAGCAGGGCGGTTTCTCGAGCGATCCGGTGATCACGATTTCCGTGCAACTGCTGCTGCCGTTCCTTGCCGGCCATTTCCTGCGCCCCTGGATCGGCGAGTTCGTGGCGCGGCACAAGAAAGTGTTGGGCTACACCGATCGCGGCTCGATCCTGCTGGTCGTCTACACCGCTTTCGGGGCTGCCGTCATCGACGGGCTGTGGAGCCGCGTGACCATCGGCGAACTGGCGCTGATCGCGGGAATATCGATTGCCATCCTCGCCCTCGTCTTGCTGGCGGCGAACATGCTCGGGCGGGCGATGCGCTTTTCGCGAGAGGACCTGATCGTCCTGGTCTTCTGCGGTTCGAAGAAGAGTCTTGCGACCGGCGTTCCCCTGGCGGGCGTGCTGTTCACACAGGCGCAAGTGGGCGCGATCATCCTGCCGCTGATGTTCTTTCACCAGATCCAGCTGATGGTCTGCGCCATTCTCGCGCGTCGCTATGCCGCGCTGGCCACCCGCGAGGCGATGGCCTAATCGAGCATTGCCGCCAGTGCGGGGGTGAGTATCTCGGTCTCGGCCACGATGCGCGCTGCGATGCCGTGCTGCCTTGCGAAGTCCTCGGCGGCCTCACCCATCACCATCAGCGCCGTCGCGAGCGCGTCGGCGCGCATCGCGGTCTCGGCCAGCACCGTCACACTTTGGGCGCCATTGCGCAGCGGCGCGCCGGTTGCCGGGTCGATGGTATGGCCAAGCCGCATGCCGTCCACTTGATGGAACCGGTGCGTGTGGCCGCTGGTAGCGACCGCGCAGCCGCTCAGCGCAATGCGCAAGGGCGTGAGCCCTTCGCCGCCAGTCTCCTCGAGATCCACCCACCATGGCTGGAAATCGGGTTTGATGCCCTGCGCGCGCAATTCGCCGCCGACTTCGACGAGGAAGGATGAGACGCCGGCGGCGGTTACTGTTTCGGCGAGCCGGTCGACCCCGTAGCCCTTGGCGATGGCGCACAAGTCGAGGACGATCCCTCCCGGTTGGCGCAGGCGTGCCGGATCGGGTGCGAAGTCCAGCCGCTTCCAGCCTTGGGGCGAGGCAAGGGTATCGAGCGCGTCGCAGGTTGGCGCTTGCGTGGCCGGGCTGGCGCCGAAGCCCCAGGCCTCGCTCGCCGCGCCGACCGTGGGATCGAAGGCCCCGCCCGTCAATTGCGCGACGTCGAGCGCTTCAGCCATGACCGCTGCGAATTCGGGCGGAAGCGGAAGCCATTCGCCCGCACCGGCGCGGTTGAAGCGGCTGAGATCGGAGTCCGGTTCCCACTGGCTCATCTGCGCGACGACGCGGTCCAGCGCGGACTGGCAATCGCGGCGCAACCTGCCGACTTCCAGGCTGGGTTCGGCCACGAGCCGCACCGACCATGTCGTGGCCATGGACCGTCCGCCGAACGAAACGACTTCTCCCACAGGCGGGGTCAGCAGTGCGTCAGGCCAGTCGACCGACGGAATGGCGATGCGGATCGCGGCTCTCCTTCAGGTCATGGGCAGCCGGATCAGGGCGCCATGACTTCCAGCGTCGTGACGTAGCCGAGGCCGCGCTCGGTCGCGCCGGGGACGCTGGTGTTCTTGTCCTTGGTCTCGGCCTCGAGCCAGTACATGCCCGGCTGCGGCCAGGCGAGCCTGACTTCACCCTTGGCGTCGCTGGTCGCCTTCACTTCGACCGGCTGGTTGGCATAGCGGCCGCCGCCGAGGATGGCGGTCAGTTCAATGCCGGCAGCAGGCTTGCCGTCGATCAGGAAGCGGAACACGCCTTCCTCGTTTGCGACGAGATCGTTGGGGTGGGTTACGGGTACCAATTCCAAGCCCTTGCCGCTCGGCGTGAAAACGGTGTCGGTCGGTGCGCCGAGCGTCACGAAGAACTCGTTGCGCATCAGGTTTTCGCGGACTTCGACATCGGTCGCGCCGGCCGGGATCAGCTTCTCGATCTCGCTTGCCTGAGCGCCGCGCGGCAGGCGCTTCTGCTCGCCGTTCAGCTTGTAGCGGCCGAACACGCCGCTGCGCATGTTGCCGATCTTCCAGGTGCCTGGTTGGTCCAGGTGCAGATCGAAGGTGGAGCGGATCTTGCCGCTGGCCGCGTTCTCGATCGAGCCGGCGCTGCCGTCCGGCTTCTCGACCTTCACGCCGTCGGTGCCGAGCGGGAAGTGGTTGGGATAGAACAGGTCGTTCGAAACCGCTCCGTCCACTGTGATCCAGGCATCTTCGCCGGACAGGATCGTCTCGGAGGGGAGGAACCAGGCTCGGTGCGCCTGGGCCGATCCGGGCAGGACGACGGCCAGCGAGATGGCAAGGAAGGCGGCGCGGGCGCCAAGACGGCTGCGCATTTTCATGAGGTCAGTCCTTTCAGGGCTTGATGGTGGCGGCAACGCTGCCGAGTTCGCTCTTGCCGCTGGCGCGGGCGGTCGATGCGCTCTTGCCGCCCAGCGAGACGGGCAGCTTGACGACTTCGCGGCCGCCGACTTCGCGCGCGGCCTCGACCACGAGCTGGTAATTCCCGGCGGGCAGGCCGCGCAGGGCGGCGGCCGGGATCGAAAGCTTCTGCGGGCCGGGGGCACGCGTTGCGCCCGAGACGCCGTCAATCGATGCGCTGCGGCCCGCCTTGCGCCACCAGGTGCGCATTTCGTTGAGCCACTTCTTGCCTTCGCCGCCGCGCTTGTCCTTGTCGTACCAGACGGACAGCGTGCGCACCTTGCCGCCTTCGCCTTCCAGCCAGACGGCGACGTAGGGGCGGTGGTATTCGGCGACCGACATTCGCGGGATGGTGATGTCGACGGTCATCGTGTCGGCCATCGCCGGGTTGGCGATGGTGGCAGCGCCGGTCAGGGCGAAAAGCGAAGTCTTGCGCATGATGTCCTCAGTGAATGAAGAAAAGGGCGAGCAGGAAGGGCACCAGGAAGCCGAGGCCGGTGAGCGGCCAGGTCGCCGGGCGGTTTCGGCCATGGAGCCAGAGCAGCACGAAGCCGGTGCCGATGAAGACCATGGCCGACAGCACGAAGACGTCGATGAACAGGCGCCATGCCTTGCCGGTGTCGCGGCCCTTGTGCAGGTCGTTGAGGTAGGAGATCCAGCCGCGGTCGGTGCTTTCCCAGGTGACGTTGCCGCTGGTGCGATCGATCGCGATCCAGGCATCGCCGCCGGGACGCGGCATGGCGAGATAGACCTCGTCCTCGCTCAGTTCGGCGGGAGCCTGCGAAACGGCCATGCCGGTCTGGCTGGACAGCGTGGTTCGCAGGTCGCCGGGAAGCGGGGCCTTGCCCTCGGTGGCGAGGCCGGAGAGGCTTTCGCGCATCTCGGCCGGAAGGTTTGCCGATCCCTCGACGACCTGCGGTTGGGAGCTGATGTCGGCGGCGTGGTTGAGGGTGAACCCGGTCAACACAAAGAGCGTCAGGCCGACGAGCGAGATGGCCGAGCTGATCCAGTGCCAGGTGTGCAGGTGGCGCAGCCAGAAACCGCGGGTCAGCTTCTTGCGCGGGCGCGCGGTCCCGCCCGACCGGTCGGATGGGTTGGCATTGGCGCCGACGCGCATGGTCGTAGTCGTATCGGGCATGGCGGTCTCGTTCATGGATCAGTTCAGGTGGAAGCCGACGGGCACGAGCACCCAGGCGGCAACCGGCTTCCCGGCCTGCTTGGCCGGAACGAAGCGCCACTTGCGCACGGTCTGGATCGCGGCCTTGTCGAGCCGGTCGAAGCCGCTGGACTCGTTGATTTCGATGTCACCGGCACGGCCTTCGGGCGTTACCAGGACCTTGAGCATCACCGTGCCTTGTTCCCGCGCGCGGCGGGCGGCGTAGGGGTAGGTGGGACCGGGATTGTTGAGCTGGGCGGCGGAAAAATCGGGCGGGGTCACCGGGGCCGGCGGTGCGGGCGGGGCCTTGGGCGCTGGCGGCGCATCGACCTTGACGGCAACCGCGTTCTGCACCGGGGCCGCGTCGATCACCATCGGGGACTTGGAGGGCAGCTCGATCATCGGCTTGACGACTGTCGGCTGCGCTTCCTGGACCAGCGGTTGCGGGTCGATCTCGGGCTGAGGTGCGGGCTCGGGCGGGGGTGCCGGCGGGGAGACGGCGAAGACCGTCAGGTGCTTTTGCGGCGCCTTCGCAACCTTCACCACGCCCATGCCGAGCAGGGCGGCAATGGCGAGGACATGGATCGCGGCGACGATCGCGAAGGCCCGATAGTTGAAGCCGCCCGGGGCATAGCGCGCACCGGACGGTTCAAGGACTCGGTCAATTTCAGGTTCCCGGGCGACCGGGGGGGGCGCGGAAGGGACGATCCATGTCGTCTCGTCCTTCGGCGCGCGTTCCTTCGGGCGCGCCGCGCCCTTCGCCTGCCCGGATGCGATCGGGTCAAGGGTATCGGTAATGGATAGTTCCATGGTCGTCCTCAACATGCAATTTCGGGGGGCAGGGAAGGGGCGGCGTCAGGCTGGCCTCAGTAGCTCGCGCTGAGCGTGACGAGGGCCTGGCGACCGGCGGACGGCACCGCGAAGTGCGGATTGCGCAGCTTCGTGACGTAGCGCTTGTCGGTCAGGTTGCGCAGGTTCAGTTTGACCGAGAAGTTCTCGTTGAAGCGGAAGCCGGCATTGGCATCGAAGCGCCAGTAGCCGTCCGCCTCGATGAGGTTGGCCGTGTCGGCATAGCGCTTGGAAGCGTGATAGGCGCCGCCGCCGATGCTGAACCGGTCGGTCACGTCGACACTCGAGGTGAGCGCCACGTTGTGCTTGGGCGTGTTGGGCAGGGCGTTGCCGTTGTCCGCACTGCTGTCGCGCAACGAGCTGTCGGTGTAGCTATACCCGGCAAGCAGCGAGACCGGCCCGACGCGGCCCGACGCACCGACTTCGAAGCCCTTGATGCGCGCCTTGTTGGCGATGATCATCTGATCCCCGGTTTCCGGATTGAAGTCGCGAATGTTGCTGCGGTCGATCTGGAAAGCGGCTGCCGTCAGGCTGAGTGCACCGCCGAAGAGATCGGCCTTGGCGCCCACTTCCCAGTTTTCCATGGTTTGCGGTTCGTAATTGGCGTTGGTGCCGCTCACGGCATTTGCGCCTTCGCCGACGTCCGCGCCCGGAGGCGTGGCCGAGTCCGCATAGGAGAAGTAGATGCTGGCATTCTCGACCGGCTTGAAGACGACGCCGCCCTGCCAGGTCCAGAAGTCGGTCTGCTTGTCGACCGAGTAAGGAACGCCGCGGCTCGAACCGCTCGCACGGATATTGAAGCTGGTCCAGCGTACGCCGCCGTTGACCAGAAGCTGCGGGATGATCGTGACCGTGTCGAAAGCGTAGAAGCTGTAGTCTTCAGCGCGGGTGAGGACAGGGCTGTCGGTGTTGAGAGCAATCGTCCCGGCCCACGGATCCGAGGGGTTGGGATTGTCGAGCGTGGTGCAGTTGTAGTCCGCCAGCGAAGCGCAGGTGCTGTCGCCGGTATCGACCGAGTAGGAGTAGCGGTCGGTGTCGGAAGCCGACATCTCGAAGCCCATCGCGATGCTGTGCTCAATGCCGCCGGTCTTGAACCGGCCTGCCAGGTTCAGGTTGTTGACGAGGCTCTGGTTGAGCGAATTGCGGCTCTTGACCCCGCGCCAGACGAGGCCGTTGGCGACGTTGCCCTTGCTGTCATCAGGGTTTGTGACGATGTAGTCGTTGCGCACGCGCGACCAGCGGGCGGTGTTCGACAGGACCCAGCCGCGGCCGAAGTCATACTGGAACTGAAAGGTGACGGAGTCGACCTTGGTCTTCTGGAAGTCGCGGTCGGTCAGGCCGTAGAAGTTGTCGTAGTCGGTGTCGGCGGGCCGGCGCGATCCCTCGGGCAGCACGCCGTCGAGCTGGCCGCGCGAGGTGATCGGAATGCCGTAGTCCGGCATGTCGTCGGTTTCGTAGTGGTAGTACGAGAGCGTCGCGGTGGTCTCCGTGCCGATCCCCCAGGTGACGGAAGGAGCGATGCCCCAGCGCTTGTTGAAGACCGCGTCACGCCCGGCGACATCGGCATCGTGCCACATGCCGTTGATGCGCACGGCCAGCTTTTCGGCCAGCTTCTGGTTTACGTCGACGGCGACGCGCTTGAAGTCGTCGGTGCCTACGGTCACGTCAGCATTGGCGAAGTTGCCGTCGCGCGGCATCTTGGAGACGATGTTGATGGCGCCGCCGGCCGAGCCTCGGCCGCCGAACGCTCCCGTGGACCCCTTGAAGACCTCTATGCGCTCCACCGCGAATGTCTCGCGGGTCTGCGAGCCGACGTCGCGGGCGCCGTCGACGTAAGTGTCCGAGGTGGCGTCGACGCCGCGGATCAGTGGAATGTCGGCGCTGGCGACGCCGCCTTCGCCGGCGCCAAGCGTGATGCCGGGTACCGTGCGCAGGGCATCGGCGAAATCGAATGACGCGGTGTCCTTTAGCACGTCGGTGGTGATGACATTGACGGTACGCGGGGTGTCGATCAGCGGAGCCGTGGACTTGGGGCTCTGGACGCGATCGGCGCCGTAATCTTCTTCAATGGCGCTTTCGGTGACGGAGACGCCCTCGAGGCGGACCGGCTGGTCCTTGGCTTCCTGCGCCGAGACCTGAACCGGTGCTGTCGCAATGAAGCCAACGCAGCTCAGAGCGACGAAGCTGGCGGCCGCCTGGCCGCCAGTAATGCGGGTACGCGTCATAAAACTCCCCTGTTGAATCTCGACAGGGGCTATTGCGAGTCAGTCGCAACGAGTCAATGCTTAATGAGAATTATTTTCATTAACAATCAGGTGTCCGCCCAGCGGCGCAGCAGGTTGTGGTAGAGGTTGGTCAGCTCCAGAACGACCGGATCCTGCCCGCCGCGCTCGGCCGACAGCGTCTGGATCGAACAGTCGAGGCGATAGAGCTGTTCGCGCTCGCCGTGGTCGCGAACCATGCTCTGCAGCCAGAAGAAGCTGGAGATGCGCTCACCGCGCGTGACCGGCGTCACGCGGTGCAGGCTCGACGCGGGGTAGAGCACCATGTCTCCGGCGCGCAGCTTGACCCGCTGTTCGCCGTAGAGGTCCTGGATCACCAGTTCGCCGCCGTCGTAGTCCTCGGGCTCGGTCAGGAACAGGGTGCAGGACAAGTCGCTGCGAATGCGGAATTCTGTGCCCTGGACCTGCCGGATCGCATTGTCGACATGGGCGCCGAACGCCTGCCCGCCGCCGTAGCGGTTGAACAGGGGGGGGAAGACCTTGAGCGGCAGGGCGGCCGCAACGAACCGCGGCGTGCGGCCCAGCGCGGCGGCGACCATCTCCCCGGCCTGACGCTCCTCGGCGCTGCCGCTGCGCAGTTGCAGGTTGTTCTTGGCCAGACGCGACTGGTGGCCGGACGTCTCGTTGCCGTCGACCCAATCTCCGCGATCGATCAGGGCGCGGCAGGCGGCAACGTCATCGGGGGACATCACTCCCTCAAGCTTGAGCAACATGCGTCTCTCTCCATGATTGAAGGCCGCGCACCTAGGTCAGGAGAGGGCCCCAAGACAACCGCGAAGACTCTCGCGGGTGATTTCCGGGCTGCAATTCAGGCGATGTCGCGCAGTGCCGCGGTTTCACCGCGGGCCCGCTTTCGGGCGTAGAGTTTCTCGTCCGCTTCCTGCAGCAACAGGTCGAGTCGCTGGCCGCGGTCGGTGCTGACCACGGTTCCGATGCAGGTGCTGATCGTGACGCTGTGATCGCCGATTTCGAAAGGTTGCGCGATGTTTGCGCCGATCCGGCGGGCAAGCAGGTCAGCCTCGTCCGCGCGCTGCAGACCGAACTGGATGACGGCAAATTCGTCTCCGCCCAGCCGCGCAACGATATCGCCGCTGCGGATCGCGCCGCGCAGGCGGCTGGCCACCGACGTTAGCAGGGCATCGCCGACCCCGTGGCCATAAGTATCGTTGACCGGCTTGAAGCCATCGAGATCGAGATAATGCACGGCGATCAATCCGTTGGGAGAGATAGTCGCGGCGTTTTCCTCGTAATATTCCTGAAGCGCCAGCCGGTTGGGCAGGGCGGTCAGCGTGTCGCGCCGGGCGAGCGAAACCGATGCCAGCCGTTTGGCGATCTCCGCGCGCGTCGTATCGTGGCGCATCAGCACTGTCTGCGAACCGGCGAAGAGGAACGCGAGGGTGATGACGGCAAGGCCGATGTGCACCGGGTCGGCGCGGATTGCGGAAATCAGGATCGTCGGCCCGATTGCCAGGCACATGCTGGGAACGGCGATGTTCGGACGCAGCCCGGTGCCTGTGGCAACGCCGGCGCAATAGCCGACGAGCAGGGCGATGATCATGGTATGGGCCTCGGTCAAAGGCATCCAGAAGACGTATGCGCCATAAAGCCCGAGCAGAGCCGCAAAGCCGATGTAGGGGACCGCGAAGACCAGTTCGAGCCGGCGCGCCCGGCGGCGGCCAAGGGCTGCCGTAAGCGCGGTGTTGCGATAGGCGAGCGTTACGAGGAACCGGGCCAGGCTTGCCAGCGTGCTCACCGTCCCGAGGACGATCAGGAGTGGATCCTCGCCCGGGGATTCCAGCCAGATGATGCCAAACGCGAGCATGAAGGCCAGCATCATGATCAGGGCGGGCGTGATGTTGGCGTAGAGGCTGCGGACGAGCTCAACATAAACCCTGTCGTTGAGCGGCTCTGTCGAACTCAATGGCACGCCTGTTTCTCTCCCAGCTTGCCGGCTTGTGCCGGCAGCGCGACACATTTATCCCTAATCTGAAAAGATTAGTTTTGTCATAAGCCGTTTTCAGTAGCTGCAACGAAAGCGGCGTGCGGCCGGCAGTCGCTTGCATGGACGGGCTTGGACAGAAGGAAGCCCTGGCCCATCACGCAGCCCATTTCGCGCAGCATCGCCAACTGCTCCCGGGTTTCGATACCTTCGGCAATGATGTCGACCGAGAGGCTGCGTGCCATGGCAATGACGCCAGCCACGATCGAATGCGCATAGCGGTCCTGCGTGATGTCGCACACGAAACTGCGATCGATCTTCACCTTGTCGATCGGGAAGACCTTGAGATGGGTCAGCGAGGAAAATCCGGTCCCGAAATCGTCGAGAGCGATCGAGATCCCCGCGGCCTTGAGGCGTTCGAGCACGGCGCGCATCCGGTCCAGATCGTTTACCAGCAGCATCGTTTCCGTCACTTCCAGCGTGATGTGCTCTGTGGGAATGGCATGCGCGGCGAGGGTGGAGAGCAGCATATCGACATAGTCGCAGCCCAGCAGGTCTGCCTCGGTGGCGTTTATGCTGATGAAGCCCGGGATTCCGGCAGAGCGTGAAATCTCCGCGAAGTCCGCGGCGACGAGGTTCATCATCCGGGAGGCGACGAGTCTGGACAGTTCCGGATCGACAAGAGCGGGCAGGAGCTGTGCCGCCGTGAGTTCCTTGCCCGCTGCGTTGGTCAGTCGCAGCAGCGCTTCATAGCCTTCGGTGCGGCCGGTATGCAGGTCGACGATGGGCTGGTAGCGCGCAAAGATCCGCCCCTGTTCGAGCGCCGAACGGATTTCCAGCTCTATTGCCTTGCGCGCCTGCTTCCTTTGCTCGAACGACTGGTCGTAGAAATGGACGAGGCCCATCCCGGTGGTCTTGCCGAGGTGGAGCGCCTGGTTGGCGCGTCGCACCAGTTCCTTGCCCGAAATGTGCGGTTCGCTTTCCGCGACGCCGCAAGTGGCCCTCAGGTAGATCGTGCGGCGGGGTTGCTCGATCGGGACCGCGATGGCGTCGATCACCTTGCGGGCAAATTCACGGATCGCATTGACCGGCATGTCGCCCGGTATGGTGACGGCGAATTCGTCGCCTCCCCAGCGCGAGACGGAAAGCCGGTCCGTCGCCAGAGCGGCGATCCGCGCACTGACCTCGCGCAGAGCCTGATCGCCCACGGTGTGGCCGTAGATCTCGTTTGTATCCTTCAGTCCGTCGAGGTCGAACATGAGCAGGTGTGGCGGCCGATTGCCGGCGCCGTTCAACTGGACCGTGTCATCCAGGTGTGCGGCAAAGGCATTGCGATTGAGCAGCCCGGTCAGCTCGTCGATTTCGGCCGCGCGCTTCAGCGCAAGGTGCGTTTTGTATCGTTCGGTGACATCCATGAGGACACCGACGATGCGTCGGGCGCGTTCGCTTTCCTTATGCCTCTGGCCGACGATGTGTATGCGCTTCGACTTGCCGGTACGGGTGATGATGTCGGCCTCGAAGTCGATCTCGTTCGCACCGTCCACCATGGCCCGAATGGCATCGCGCACTATCGGCCTGTGCATTGGGACGATGTAGTCCATGGCGGTCTTGCTATCGATGGGCTGATCGATGGGGTGTCCATGGATCGTGTGAATGCTCTCGGACCAGGAGAGCCGGGCGGACTCGATGTCGTACTCCCAGGCCCCGATCCGGGCGATCCGTTCCATCTGGCTGAAGGTCATGTTGACCTGCTCTAGCCTCGTCTTCTCCGCTGCCAGGTCGCGATGCATGCGATCCAGCTCGAGCGTGAGGGCATGGGCCGCGACAAGCTGTTCGACCAGTGTCGATAGATTTCCCATCAGGTCGAGGTGCGAAGTGTCGAACTTGTCCGCGGCCGGGTCAGCTGCGCACACCGTGCCGAGGATATGGCCGTCGGGGGCGCGCACCGGATAACCGATGTAGGAGCGGATCTGCGGGCCCTCGTGCGCAAGCAGGCTATCGGCGAGACGCGTGTCGCTGTGAGCGTCCCGAACCAGGAAAGGTTCGCCAAAGGCAACCGGATAATTGCAGAACGCCATCTCGCGCGGCGTTTCCCGGACATCGATCCCTCGAGAGGCAAGAAACCACTGCCGTTGCTCATCCATCAGCGAGATCATCGCGATCGAGGAATCGAGCGTTCGGCTGATGACCTGCACGACATCGTCGAACGATGGGTGTCCGGGACCGTCGAGCAATTCGAGTTGCCTGAGCGCTGCGACCCGCTCTGCATCATTCGGTGGAATGGGGGGCATTATCTTCTGAAATTCCTTGAGCGCGGCGATCCGAATTACTTTTGTGCTCTGATTTTACGCTATTGAAAATATTTGGTTATTTTTTCGATAATGCATGTGAAAACGTCAATTGCGATGGGTTTCGGTCAAGTCCGGAGTTGTGCTGATTGCTTCGTTTCGCAGGAGAGTGCTTGCAGGGCAAGCGTAAGAGTGACCGTAGTGGCACTATTGCAACGCATTCTCGTGGCGGCTCCTTGCATCCGGACTCTTGTCCGGTGGGCTGCTTCGGCAGTATTCCGGGGATGTATTGCGTTAGTTGAATTTATGACCCATGCGTTCATGGCCGCGTCAATTGGATCGCATTGCAAGGAATGCTGCACGCCGGGAAAGAGCTGCGGTAATATTCGTCATATATTTCCTTAAGTTGCAGTGGGTTCTGCAGCTCACTTGAGGAAATTGGGAAAGGCTGCTTCTGGCGCAGGGGTTGCGTATCCCCAGCGCCTCCCCCATTCGAGGCTTCAGGCATTGACGCAAGGGAAGAGGCAATACGTGTCGGGCGATCTCTATTCACGCTTTGCGCGCAGTTTCGGTGTGTTCGCGGACAGGATTCTGGTCGAAGACGGGCAGCGTTGCTGGACCTATCGCGAGGTTGAACAGGAGTCTGGACGACTGGCCGCGCGGCTGCAGGCGCTGGGCGTGGCGCCGGGCGAGCGGGTGTTGGTGCAGACCGACAAGAACGTCGAGACGCTGATCCTCTACATCGCCGCGATCCGGGCCGGGGCGATCTACCTGCCGCTCAACGTCGACTATACCGAAGCCGAGCTGACCTATTTTGCCAGCGATGCAACGCCTGTCCTGGCCGTCTGCCGCGATCCGAGCACAGGGCTTTTCGAGCGCATCGGCGGCGGCAAGATGCAGGTGACGACGCTCGAACGGCTCTTCGCCGACATGCCGCAAGAGGGGGCGGCGCCCGTGCCGCGCCAGAGCGACGACATCGCGGCGATCCTGTACACTTCGGGCACGACCGGCAAGCCCAAGGGAGCTATGCTGACCCAAGACAACCTAGCTTCGAACGGCGAAATGCTGATCGAATTCTGGCGTTTCACGCCTGACGACCGGCTCATTCACGCCTTGCCGATCTTCCATGTCCACGGCCTGTTCGTGGCGGTTCACTGTGTACTCTTCTCAGGCGCCTCGATGGTTTTCCTGCCGAAGTTCGAAAGCGGGCGGGTGATCGAGCTGATGGCGCATTCGACCGTGCTGATGGGGGTGCCCACGTTCTACATTCGTTTGCTTGCCGATCCTGCATTCACGCGCGAGGCGGCGTCGAACATGCGCCTGTTCATCTCCGGCTCGGCCCCGCTCTCTGCCGACATCCACCGCGCATTCGAGGCACGCTGCGGCCACCGCGTCCTTGAGCGCTACGGGATGACCGAGACCGGGATGCTCACATCCAATCCCTATGACGGTGAGCGCCGCGCCGGCTTTGTCGGTCCGCCGCTTCCCGGCGTTTCGCTGCGCATTGCCGACTTCGAGACCGGCACGGTGCTGCCCCAGGGGGAAGTCGGTATCGTCGAAGTCCAGGGGCGCAATATCTTCAAGGGATATTGGCAGATGCCCGAGAAGACCGCGGCCGAGTTTCGGCCCGACGGCTGGTTCATTACCGGCGACATGGGGGTGATCGATGCCGAGGGCTACGTCCAGCTGGTCGGGCGCGAGAAAGACCTGATCATCTCCGGCGGCCTCAACGTCTACCCGGCCGAAGTGGAAGCCTTGCTGGACGACCGCGATGACGTGGCCGAAGCCGCCGTGATCGGCGTGCCCCATCCCGACTTCGGCGAGGCGGTCGTCGCCGTGGTCCAGCCCGCGGGAGCATTCGATCCCGATGCGGTGCGCGAGGACCTGCGCAAGGATCTGGCGGCGTTCAAGGTGCCGAAAACCATTCTGACCCTGGATGCGTTGCCGCGCAACACGATGGGCAAGATCCAGAAAAAGCTCTTGCGCGAACAGTTCGCCGGGCTC
This sequence comes from Novosphingobium sp. PY1, assembly GCF_017312445.1. Taxonomy (NCBI): domain Bacteria; kingdom Pseudomonadati; phylum Pseudomonadota; class Alphaproteobacteria; order Sphingomonadales; family Sphingomonadaceae; genus Novosphingobium; species Novosphingobium sp. PY1. Next base: position 408,456 of record NZ_BLTI01000001.1, read on the forward strand.
TTCGCTTGAGCCGATTTTTGTTTTGCAGCGCAGGTGAATGGTCGATTCTGAACGTCTTTCCGTGAGAAAAGGCGAGTGCTTGTGCTTGATCGTTATCTTGCCAAGTGCCTTTAAAATCTCAGTAATGCCGTCGGTCTACTGGACGATTACTGGTTCGCTTCGACATGTCTGCAGGCCGCTTTAAAAGTTGATCAACCAGTTTCGGTCATGATGAGCGACCATGACCCGACCCTTGTTGCCTCGCCGTTATATCCGTCGGCCCGTGTCCCTGCCCGTGCAGTGCCGGACGCAGGCGGGCATGCGCGACGAGGGTGAGATCTCCGACATTTCGGTCGAAGGATGTTGCATCCGGCCGCGCAGCCTGTTCTTCCGCGTTGGCACGCGTGTCATGATCCGGCCCGAGGGCATGGAAGCGCTGACCGGCGTCGTGCGCTGGAACAAGAACGATGTGGCCGGGATCGAGTTCGATCGGCCGATCTACGCTCCCGTTGTCGATCACCTCGCGCAGAGGCACGCCATCGAGCCTTGAGCGAAGGCAGGCTTGGGCACGTGCCTGCCTGCCGGGATGACTGGTAAGTCAGCTGCGCCTGACGCTTGAGAGGGGTTCGCCGAGGACCGGATAGCCCGCATCTTCAGGCAGCATCAGCCACTTCTCGCCATCGTGGTCGACGGTAATCCCATTGATGCGACGCACGGGATGGCGTGCAATGTCGTCCAGAACCTCGTCGTAGGAATTGAACTGTGCGAGCCTTTCGAGGTTGCGCCTGGTCGGGAAGATGATCTTGATCTCACCGCGGCCTGCCATGGCCAGGGTATCGGCGGCGCTGGTCCAGAACAGGCGCGTGTTCTCCGTCGCATCGACTTCGACATCGACCGAGCCGGTGCCGAGGTCGTGGATGAAGAAGCGCGTGTCGAAAGCGCGCTCCCAGATCGGGCACCAGTGGGCATAGAGCGTGAGACTGTCGGTGGCCAGTTCCCAGCCGAAATGATCGAGAACCGGTGCGAGCCTGCCGTCCTTGAGCAGCATGGCCCGGGCAGCAGCGGCTTCCTTCGGGCTGACCGGAGTGCGCACGGCAATCATCAGCCCCGTCTCCTCCAGCGTTTCGCGAATTCCCGCGATCTTGGCCGCTGCCCTTTCGATTGGCACCTCGGGAAGCAAGGCCTTGGCGAGATCGCGGTCGGCAGGGTCGACCCGCCCGCCGGGAAAGACGGTCGCGTTACCAGCGAAGCGCATTTCTTTCGCCCGCTGCAGCATCAGCAGTTCAGGCGCGCCTCCGGTCCTCGACTGGCGGAAGATGACGACCGTCGCGGCGGGGATGACATTCGGGCCATCTGCGGGAATGGGCTCATCGGTCTGAGGGAATTCGAACATGGCCTTGCTGTCGCGCGACGGGGCGAAGCAGGCAAGGCATAAATGTGAGAGGCGCGCGCGGCACTGGAATGGTGTCGGGTGCCTTTACACTATCCTGCGGTGGCCTTTGGGCGAGCCGGACCGGAAACGCGGAAAACCGGCGAAAATCGAAATTGGCATGGTATATGCTTATAGGTCCGTACCCCCGAGTAGTCTCGAATAGAGACGGGGCCGACCAGTCTCCACGGCCCCGTCTCCCCGAGACACTTCCCGGCATCGACGATCTTGCACTGCGACAGGCCGAGAGGTTTGCGTCGCCGCCAATCCCTTGAGTGCAAGAGAAAACGCCCGGAAGTTTCCTTCCGAGCGTCCCGATCTTGCGATGCGACGCGATACCCTGCGCAGGTCAGCCCTGCGTGGCGAGTCCGGAATCGATGAAGAGCTGGTGCAGTTCACCGGCCTCGTACATTTCCATCATGATGTCGCTGCCGCCGACGAATTCGCCCTTCACGTAGAGTTGGGGGATCGTCGGCCAATCCGAGTAGGCCTTGATTCCCTGGCGGATTTCCATGTCCTGCAGCACATCGACGCTCTCATAGGGAGCGCCGAGGTGTTCGAGGATCGCCACGGCACGGCTGGAAAAGCCGCACTGGGGGAATAGCGGCGTCCCTTTCATGAACAGGACGATGTCGTTCTTGTTTACAATCTCGCCGATGCGGGCGTTGACTTCGGACATGGTGAAGGCTGACCTTTTAATCTTCTACGCAAGCTCAGTTGGGAACGGCGGTCGTCAGTTGCAAGGCATGGAGTTCGCCGCCCATGCGACCGCCCAGTGCTTCGTAGACCATCTTGTGCTGCGCAACGCGCGGCTTGCCGGTGAATGCGGCGGAAACCACGTGCGCGGAATAATGGTCGCCGTCACCGGCAAGGTCCGTGATCGTCACTTGCGCATCGGGCAGCGAGGCCCGGATGAGGGTTTCGATCTGTTCTGCGGACATTGCCATGGTTGGGTTCCCTGAGTTTCCTGTGCCCTGCGCTTCTCAGACTTCGCCGAGAAAGGCGCGACGGGCCTCGACCTGCTTGGCTTCGAGTGCGGTGCGCACTTCGGCCTCGGTGGTTTCTACGCCGGCGGCGGTGATGTCGCCGAGCAGCTTGCGGATGACGTCTTCGTCGCCGGCTTCCTCGAAGTCGGCCTGGACGACGGCCTTGGCATAGGCTTCGGTTTCGGCCTGCGAAAGGCCCATGCGTTCTGCGGCCCATTCCCCGACAAGCCGGTTGCGGCGCGCCTGAATGCGGAACTGCGTATCGGCATCATGTGCGAACTTGGCTTCTTCTGCGCGTTCGCGGTCTTCAAAACTCGTCATATGACAACCTCGAAAATAATGCCCACGGGAATAGGGCCCCTGTTGCTTACCAGAAGCGGATAAGGCCCGGATTGACTTGGTTCAATCCAGATTCGCCGATTGCCCTTATTCCTTCGTCATGGCGAAGGTTTTTTCAGTCGACCGTCGCGATGGTGCGGGCAAGGAAAGGCATTTCCTCTTTCGCGCGCGTTTCGTGAGCCTTGATGGCCGCGCCCTGCGCCATGGTAAGCCCGACTTCGTCGAGACCCTCAAGCAGGCAATGCTTGCGGAACGGATCGATTTCGAAAGTGAAGCGGTCCTGAAACGGCGTGGTCACGGATTGCGCTTCGAGGTCGACGTCGATGGCATCGCTCTTCGCGACTTCCAGCAAGCGATCGACGGCATCCTGCGGCAGCGCCACGGTGAGAATGCCGTTCTTGAAGGCATTGCTGGAGAAGATGTCGGAGAAGCTGGGCGCGATCACGCAGGTCACGCCCATGTCGAGCAGGGCCCAGGCGGCGTGTTCGCGGCTGGAGCCGCAGCCGAAGTTGTCGCCGGCGATCAGGATCGGCGCCCCGGCATATTCCGGGTCGGTGAAGACGTTGCCCGGTTCCTGCTTGACCGCCTCGAAGGCACCCTGGCCAAGCCCTTCGCGGGTGATCGTCTTGAGCCAGGCGGCCGGGATGATCACGTCGGTGTCGACGTTCTTGCGGCCGAACGGAATGGCGCGGCCGGATACATGCGAAATGGATTCCATCAGTCGGTCTCGGGCGCGGTTTCGGGGTGGAGCGGTTTTTCCTCGTTGCGGGCCTTGCGGCGCTTCACGAAGAGCAGGGCGGCGGCGATGGCGGCAGAGCCAATGGCGGCGCCGGCGGCAATGGCGGCCTTGCTGGCCAGATTGCTTTCGGATTCCTCGGACATCTTCTTATCCTACCAGATCGCGCACGTCTGTCAGCTTGCCGGTGACGGCAGCCGCTGCGGCCATGGCCGGGCTCATCAGGTGGGTGCGGGCACCGGGGCCCTGGCGCCCGGTGAAATTGCGGTTGCTGGTCGAGGCGCAGCGCTCTCCGGCGGGAACCTTGTCCGGGTTCATCGCAAGGCAGGCCGAGCAGCCCGGTTCGCGCCATTCGAGACCGGCCTCGATGATGATCTTGTCGAGCCCTTCGGCCTCTGCCTGCTGTTTGACGAGGCCCGAGCCGGGGACGATGATCGCCCACTTGACGTTGTCGGCCTTGTGGCGGCCCTTGAGCACTTCGGCGGCAGCGCGGATGTCCTCGATGCGGCTGTTGGTGCATGAGCCGATGAAGACGTTCTGCACTTCGATGTCGGTCAGCTTCGTGCCGGGCGTCAGGCCCATGTATTCCAGGCTGACCTTGACTGCGCTTTGCTTCGAAGGGTCGGCGAAGTCTTCCGGTGCCGGAATGACGCCGCCGATCGCGGAGGTATCCTCGGGGCTGGTGCCCCAGGTCACGGTCGGCTGGATGTCTTCGGCGCGGACCGAGACGGTCTTGTCGAAAGTCGCGCCTTCGTCGGTGGCAAGGCTCTTCCACCAGGCGATGGCCTTGTCCCATTCCTCGCCCTTGGGCGCGTAGGGGCGTCCCTTGATATAGGCGAATGTGGTTTCGTCGGGCGCGACCAGGCCTGCGCGCGCACCGCCTTCGATCGACATGTTGCAGACCGTCAGGCGGCCCTCGATCGACATTTCCTCGAAGACGTTGCCGCGATACTCGATCACGTGGCCGGTGCCACCAGCGGTGCCAATGAGGCCGATGATGTGCAGGATCACGTCCTTGGGCGTGACGCCCGCGCCCAGCGTGCCCTCGACGCGCACTTCCATGGTCTTGGACTGCTTGAGCAGCAGGGTCTGCGTAGCGAGTACGTGTTCGACTTCGCTCGTGCCGATGCCGAATGCCAGTGCGCCCAGGCCGCCGTGGCAGGCGGTGTGGCTGTCGCCGCACACGATCGTCGCGCCGGGCAGCGAGAAGCCCTGTTCGGGGCCGACGACGTGGACGATGCCCTGTTCCGGGTCGGTCGAATCGATGTAGCGGATGCCGAACTCGGGCGCATTCTTCTGAAGCGCGGCGAGCTGCTGGGCGCTCTGCGGGTCGGCAATGGGCAGGACATTGCCTGCAGCGTCCTTGCGCGCCGTAGTCGGCAGGTTGTGGTCGGGAACCGCGAGCGTAAGGTCTGGGCGGCGCACGGGGCGGCCTGCGGCGCGGAGGCTTTCGAAGGCCTGCGGGCTGGTCACCTCGTGGATGATGTGCCTGTCGATGTAGACGAGGCTGGTACCGTCGTCGCGCTGGTCAACGACGTGGGCGTCCCAGATCTTCTGGTAGAGTGTACGCGGTTTCGTGCTCATGATGAGGCGCGATTAGGCGCGCTCGCCCCGCAATTCAAGCGGAACGAGCGGACCTAATCGTAGAGCGGATGTTGGAGGCGGTGCCGGGTGCCCAGCGTCAGCCGCGGCGGTTGTCTCGGTCACGGCGCTCCATGCGCAGGGCGACGTGGACGCGATCGACCTTGCGCTGGAGGATCTGCATCTCCCGGGCCGAGATGCCGTTGCGGGCATAGCTGGCGTAGAGGCGCTGGATTTCGGCAGCGTCGCGGCGCAGGCCCTTGGCTTCGCGCTGGCTGATCTTGCGGCGGGCGGCTGCACGGTCAATGTCGCGGCGCAGGTCATTGATGTCGCTGCGGATCGATGCATTGCGGGCCGGGATGTGGCGCGCCGCGTCATGACGGACATTGTCGTAGCGGGCGGTTTCGTGGGCCGAGGCAGGGGCGATGGTGGCGATGCCCAGTGCGGCGACGAGGGCGGGGGCGACGATCTTGGTCAGGGTGCGCATGATGTCATTTCCTTCTTTGCATCTGTCCGGAAAGGGCGGGGCAACTCGGGGGTGCTGCTCGGCGTTCCGTGCATTCAGAAATATGACTGCGAAGATGAACGGCAGGAATATGACCCGTCGCAAATCCATGCGCATTTGTAAGAGAGTGTCGCAGGGCGCGATTGCAGTGCTATAGCGATCCGCATGTCCGCAGTTGTTGCCAGCCTGATCGTCCTTGCCACCGTGGCCGCGATGGAATTCGTCGCTTGGTCGAGCCACAAGTACGTCATGCACGGGTTCGGCTGGGCCTGGCACCGCGATCATCACGAACCGCACGACAACCTGCTGGAGAAGAACGACCTCTTCGCGCTCGTCGGCGCGGGGATGAGCATTTCGATGTTCGCGCTCGGCTCTCCGCTTGTCCTCGGAGAGAGCGCCTGGGCGCCGGCTACGTGGATCGGCCTCGGCATCCTCGTCTATGGTGTGATCTACACCTTGATTCACGATGGCCTCGTCCACCAGCGCTATTTCCGCTGGGTGCCCAAGCGCGGCTATGCCAAGCGGCTGGTGCAGGCGCACAAGCTGCACCACGCAACGATCGGCAAGGAAGGCGGGGTGAGCTTCGGCTTCGTGGTCGCCCGCGATCCGGCAGTGCTCAAGCGCGAACTGCGCGAGCAGCGCCAGGCCGGCATCGCTGTCCTGCGCGAGGCGGTCGAGGACTGAGCCAGGCTTCCGGCCCTATTCGGGCCGCGTCCATATCCAGGGGCCCAGAATCGCCAGCACCGCGACCGGGATCAGGAACCAGGGCCAGCCGGTCAGCAGCCATGTGAAGGGTATCGAGGCGGTCATCGCGAGGATCGCGGAGACCTTGCCCTTGCGGCTGATCGCCCGGCGATCGCGCCAGGCGCGCAGGTGATGGCCGTGGATGGGATGGTTGTGAAGCTTCTCCGCCCATTTGGGATGGCTCTTGGAAAAGCACCAGGCCGCCAGCAGGTAGAACACCACGGTCGGCATGATCGGCAGGAAGATGCCGATGGTCCCCAGCGCGACGAAGAAGATCCCCGCCGCCAGCCAGACCCCGCGTTTAACTTGCCGCATACCGGGCTGCTGTTTCGCGAATCAGGGTGATCATGTTGGGCACGCCCTGAGTGCGGTTGGACGACAGCTGGTTCTTCAGGTCGAAAGGTTCGAGCGCGGCGGCGATGTCGGTTGCAGCGACATCGGCGGCGGGCCTGTCCTGCACGGCAGAGATCACCAGCGCGACGATGCCCTTGGTGATGGCCGCGTTGCTGTCGGCAAGGAAGTGCAGTCTGCCGTCGTCCTGCGCCATCGGATAGACCCAGACGCTGGCCGAGCAGCCGCGCACCCTGGTCGCATCGGTCTTGAGCGCATCGGGCATGGCGTCCAGTTCGCGGCCGAGTTCGATCAGCAGGCGATAGCGTTCGTCGCCATCGAGGAATTCGTACTCTTCGCGGATATCGTCGAGGCTGCGCATGCTAGGCCATTTAAGCGCCGAATGGGCAAGGGCAAGGGGATTCCTTGCCTCGCCAGCGTCTTGCTGTCAGTGGAGTCACTCAAGAGACGTACGGAGCCCCGCAACCTTGAACGCCACGCACAGCCACCCGTTCTACGCCATGCACGAGCACGGTTTCGTGCGCGTCGCGACCTCCACGCCGCACGTGCGCACGGCTGACGTCGCCTTCAATCGCGACGCGATTCTGGCCGAGGCGCGCCGCGCGCACGAGGCGCATGTCGATCTGCTGGTCTATCCCGAACTGTGCCTGTCCTCCTATGCGATCGACGACCTGCACCTGCAGCAGGCCATGATCGAGGCAGTCGAGGCGGCGATCGGCGAAATCGTCAAGGCAAGCGCGCAATTGACGCCTGTGCTTCTGATCGGCGCTGCGCTGCGCAGGAACGGCCGGCTCTACAACTGCGCTTTGGCAATCGCCCATGGCAAGCTTCTGGGCGCGGTTCCCAAGTCCTACCTGCCCAACTATCGCGAATTCTACGAAAAGCGCTGGTTCGCCAGCGGGAAGGACATTCGCGGCCAGTCGATCCGGGTCAACGGGCACGATGTGCCTTTCGGCACGGACCTCGTCTTTGCCTCCGAAGTCCTGCCGGGCTTCCGCTTCTTCGCCGAGATCTGCGAGGATTTCTGGGCCGCGACCCCGCCCAGTTCGCTTGGCGCGCTCGCCGGGGCGACGATCTTGTGCAACCTTTCGGCTTCCAACATCGTGATCGGCAAGTCGGACGAGCGGCACATGCTCTGCCGCTCGCAATCGGCCCGCGCGACGGCGGCCTATGTCTATTGCGCCGCCGGGCATGGCGAGAGCACGACCGACCTTGCCTGGGACGGGCAGGGCGTCATCTACGAACTGGGTGACCTGCTCGCCGAATCCGAGCGATTTTCGCTCGATCCCGAGCTGTGCATCGCCGACGTCGACTGCGACCGTATCCTCAACGACCGGATGCGCCTGCCGACCTTCAACGATTCCGGCGAAGTGGCCGGGCGGCCCGACGAGACGTTCCGCACCGTGTCGTTCCGACACGCGCCCGCGGGGCGCGATATAGGCCTGATCCGGCAGGTGAGCCGCTTTCCCTTCGTTCCCGACCGCGCAGAGCGGCTCGATGCGGACTGCTACGAGGCGTTCAACATCCAGGTCGACGGCCTCATGCGCCGCATCGAATCGACCGGCGCGAAGTCGATGGTCATCGGCGTTTCGGGCGGCCTCGATTCGACCCATGCGCTGATCGTCGCCGCCCGGGCCTGCGACCGGCTGGGCCTGCCGCGCGCTTTCATCCGCGGCTATACGATGCCCGGCTTCGGCACGAGCGAGGGCACCAAGTCCAATGCCTGGAAGCTGATGAAGGCCCTGGGCATCACTGCCGACGAAATCGACATCATTCCCGCCTCGACCCGGATGCTGGAGGACATCGGCCATGCCTTCGCCGACGGTGAGCCGGTTTACGACGTGACGTTCGAGAATGTGCAGGCGGGCCTGCGCACCGATTATCTCTTCCGTCTGGCCAGCCAGAACAGCGGCTTTGTGATCGGGACCGGCGACCTGTCCGAACTGGCGCTGGGCTGGTGCACATATGGTGTGGGCGACCAGATGAGCCATTACGCGGTCAATTCCGGCGTGCCCAAGACGCTGATCCAGTACCTGATCCGCTGGTGTGCGACGACTGGCGACTTCGACAAGCCGACCGCGAAGATCCTGCTGGCGATTCTGGCTACCGAGATCTCTCCCGAACTGGTCCCGGCCGGGGCCGACGGCGCGATCCAGAGCACAGAGGCCAAGATCGGGCCATACGAACTCAACGATTTCTTCCTGCACCACGTGATGCGGTTCGGGCAGAAGCCTTCGAAAGTGGCGTTCCTTGCCTGGCATGCCTGGCATGACACGGCGGCGGGCACCTGGCCGGCCGGGTTCCCGGACGAGCGCAAGAATGCCTACGACCTGGAGACCATCCGCAGCTGGCTCGAGAAATTCCTGGGCCGCTTCTTCGCCTTCAGCCAGTTCAAGCGCTCGGCGATCCCCAACGGGCCCAAGGTGTCTTCTGGCGGGGCGCTGAGCCCGCGCGGGGACTGGCGTGCACCGTCCGATGCGAGCGCGGCGGTCTGGCTGGCGGAACTGGAAGCGCGGCTGCCCTGATCAGTCGCGCAGCGATTCGATCTCGCGCGAGAGATCGGAGCTGCGCCGATCGTCGGTGGCAATGCGTTCGAGCACCGAGATGCGTTTGCGCAGGGCTTCCACCTCGTGCTCGAGTTCTTCCTCGCGGGCGCTGTGGCCCGGCCCGCGACGGTCGCCCATGGCGCGGTATTTTTGCGAGCGCAGCCAGGTAATCGACGCGATGGCGAAGAGAACGACGACGGCAGTCCAGAAACTCATTGCGTGACAACCTCTTGTGCATCGCTGTCGCGCAAGGCCTCGATCTGCATGGCGATCGGGTTCTTGCTCTCGGCATCGGTGACAATTCTTTCCAGGACGCGCAGGCGCTGCTCCAGCTCGGCGCAATGCACCTCAAGCTGCTTTGCATGCTGCGTTTCCTTGCCGGCAAGGAGTTCCAGCTTCCGCTGCTGGAAGTCAAGCCGGCGCTTGTAGGCGCCCGATGCGAGCGCGACCATGGCGATCAGTGCGCCCATGAGCGCGGCAAAGGCGATGACGTCACCGAAACCCATCGTATTCTGCCCCTGTAACCCGGCCGCAAGCGGCTCTCAGTTGACGGATGTGTCCCTTTCGGACTTGCGCAGCGCGTCGCCGTCGCGCGTATCGCGCAGGGCCTCGATCTGCAGGGCGGTGTCGTAACCGCCATCGGTGATGATCCGCTCGAGTACCCGCACGCGTTCCTCGAGTTCGGCGTTGCTGGTTGCGTACTGAGCGGCCTTTTCGGCGGTCGCCTTAACCTGGAGCTCCGCCATCTTGCGCTGGTGCCGGGTCCAGATCGCTACGATCGGGATCGACAGCGCCACGATGGGGATGAGTTCCGCAAAGTTGAACATAAGAAGCGGTCCTTTCGTGAGGCCTGCGCTCAGCGCAGGCTCTCGATCTCTGCGGCGAGCCGCGAATTGCTGCTGGTGTAGTGGGCTTCCATGTCCGCCACGCGGCGGTCGATGTCGGAGATTTCCGAGCGCAGTCGCGTCGAGCGGCCCTGCCTGGAGCGGCGGCGCTCCATGCGGCGCAGCAGGCGCTCTTCCTCTTCCTTGCTGTAGAGGTAGTTGGGGCGCTTGTCGGCCAGCACCATGACCGCGATGTAGATCGGAATGGTAAGGTAGAAGCCGAAGAAAGTCAGCAGAACGGCGGCCAGACGGATCCAGAGCGCATCGACGCCCGTATAGTCGGCGATGCCGGCGCATACGCCTGCGAGCTTGGCATTCGACTTGTCGAGATAGAATTGTCCGCGTGACACTGGTGTTCCTTCCCTTGTTTGCGCGCGTCCCTGTTTGCGAATGGGCGTGCGCTGTCCCTGTTTCCCGGTCCTGGCCCATCGCGGGCGGAGCGCGCTTCCGGGAGCCTGGCGCGCGCCGCAATTATTCCGGTTGATCTTCGGCGCGCTTGCCCGATGCGTCGCTCGACTTCTCGGGGGCATGGCCCATGCTGCGCTTCATCTCGGCAAGCTCGGCCTCGATCTTGTCGCCATCGGCAAGCGCGGCGATTTCCTCGGCGAGCGTCGGTTGGCGCCTGTCGGCGAGGCCCAGCGCCTCGGCCCGACCTTCGGCATAATCGACGCGCCGCTCAAGCTGGTCGAAGCGTGCCATCGCCTCGTCCACGCGCTCGCTCGAAAGCAGGGTGCGCAGTTTGACCCTATTTTCGGCGCTCTGCAAGCGTGCGGCGATGGAGCTCTGGCGGCTGCGGGCCTCGCGAAGACGGCTCTGCAGCTTTTCGATATCTTCCTCGTAGGCACGCAGCGCATCGTCCAGGACAAGGACTTCCTCGCGCAGCTGAGTCGCCATGTCCGCTGCCTTCTTGCGTTCGATCAGCGCGGCGCGGGCAAGGTCCTCACGGTTCTTGCTGAGGGCCAGCTGGGCCTTGTCCGCCCAGTCGTCCTGCAGCTTTTCCAGCTTGGCGACATGGCGGCGCAGTTCCTTCTGGTCGGCGATCGTGCGCGCGCTCGAAGTGCGGACCTCGACGAGGGTCTCCTCCATCTCGAGGATGATCAGCCGGATCATCTTGGCGGGATCTTCGGCCTTGTCGAGCATGTCGTTGAAGTTCGCGGCGATGATGTCGCGCGTGCGGGAGAAGATACCCATCCTGATGTTTCCTTTGATGTAGGTCGGGCCGAAGTTCTGGGTCTGGGCGTCGGTTGGGGCGCTGCCGAAGCGGGCCTCGCCGGTGCAGGAGTGCTTGACCGGATTCTGGAGGATTTCGATTTCCGCGTCGAGCCTGCTCATTGCAGCGGCACTCCGCAGACGGGCGAAGCGGCATAGGCCTTGGCCGGACCGACCTGGTCGGACAGGACCAGGATATTGAGAGTGCCCATGGCGAGGACGCTGGCGATGATCGCCCAGTCAAGCTTGCTGCGCACGGTGGGCCCTTCCGGCTGGCGGTCGGTGCGTTCGGTGCTTGCGATGCTGGTCGACATGACGTGAATTCCCTCAGTTTCCGGTCTTGCGTTCACTACGCCCCATCGAACGCAAAGGGCGTGCCAATTGCCCGAAATGGCGGAATTCCTGTGGTTCATCCGAAGATTGAAGGTCCACGGAAAAGATGAATTGCCAACTAATGGGAAATTTCGCTAATTATTGGTCATGGATCGCGATGTGCAGTTCATCGGCCAGTCGACGGCCTTTCTTGATGTGGTGGAGCGGGCCAGTCGGGCCGCCGCCGTCAGCCGGCCGGTTCTCGTCATCGGGGAGCGCGGGACCGGCAAGGAACTGATTGCCCAGCGACTTCATCGCCTGTCCCCCCGCTGGGACGAGGCGCTCGTGACCATGAACTGCGCGGCACTTCCCGAAACACTGATCGAGGCCGAGCTGTTCGGTCATGAGGCGGGCGCCTTCACGGGGGCGGTCAAGGCAAGGGTCGGGCGCTTCGAGGAAGCGGACCGCGGCACCCTTTTCCTCGATGAGCTGGGAACATTGTCAATGGCCGCGCAGGAACGGCTGCTGCGCGCGATCGAGTATGGCGAAATCGCTCGGATCGGATCGTCGCGACCTTCACTTGTCGATGTGCGCATCGTGGCCGCCACCAATGCCGACCTCCCGCGCCTTGCCGAAGAAGGCAGGTTCCGCGCCGACCTGCTGGATCGGTTGAGTTTCGAAGTCATCAATCTTCCTCCGCTGCGGGCGAGGGAAGGGGATGTCTTCGAACTGGCGGACTATTATGGGAGACGTATGGCCGCCGAACTGGAGTGGCAGGGGTGGCCCGGTTTCAGCGCGGCCGCATGCGATGCGCTCGAAGGTCATGAGTGGCCGGGCAACGTTCGCGAGTTGCGCAATGTCGTGGAGCGGGCGGTCTATCGCTGGGGACTGGAAGACGAACCGATTGCCGAAATCGTGTTCGATCCCTTCGAAAGCCCATGGCATCGACCGGATTCGCTACAAGAGCCACGCGCCCGCATTCGGGTAGACGAGACGTCGTCTCAGGAGCGGGCCTTGTCGGCGCCGGAGCCGGAGCAGGTCGACGACTTGCGCGCGGCGGTCGACGCCTACGAAAGCAGCCTGGTGCGCGCGGCGCTCGATGGGCACCGCTGGAACCAGCGTCGAGCGGCTGCTGCGCTGGGGCTTACTTATGATCAGATCAGGCACTGTATCCGCAAGCACCGAATCATGGCGACGGAATAACTGGCGCGCGACCTTGTCACGGGCGGGTCGCTTTGCCATGCAATTAACTGACAGCTTAGGATAAGGCCGGGGTCGTTTATGGCGTGCCGGTTTGTCGTGTAGGGTAGGCATACAATAGGCGGGCGAGTCGTATTCCGGTGTTCGACGAAGATGAAGCCAGGTCACTGCTGGACAGCCTGACGGCCAAGCAGGTCGAAGTGTTGGACCTGCTCGCGATGCACCGCACCACCAAGGAAATCGCGCGTGAGCTGAACATCGCGCCCAATACGGTCGACCAGCGCATTTCCGCGGTTCGTGACAAGTGGGGGACGACCAACCGCAAGGATACCACGCGGCGCTATGTCCAGCTTCTTGAGCTATGTGACAAAACCATATGTGATTTTTCACGTGTCGACGATGAGCCCGGCGGCGGGGATGACGCTGATCAGGACTTGCCGGTCGATCCGGTCTTCGTCCTCTCCGATGCAAGGCCGATGGCGATGCATCGCGAGTGGTACGAGGACAAGGGACGGCGACCGGCGGGCCTGGAGGCTTTCGATGCGAAATTCGGCAGGGCGGGGCGGCTGGTGGCCATTCTCGTTCTGGCCATGATCATGGCGATGACGCTCGCGTCTTCGCTGGCCATTGCCGATGCCCTGGGCAGGCTGATCTGACGGTCGGCCCTGACGGGGCGAACCGGCCCGGTTGAGCACCGATTGCCTTCGAACCTGAATGAGCGCCGGGGGCGCCAGCGGAGACGAAGAGCATGACTCCTGAAATTGCTGGAATGCGGATTTCCCGCAGCATCAAGTCGGTGGAAACGGGCATGGACGAACTGCTCGCCAAGGCCGGGGAACTTCTTGCCGAAATCGCTCGGGGGCGCATCGCCACGACCGAAGATGCCTATGAAGGTCAGCGCCCGATGATGCGGGTCGCGAACATGCAGCGCAATCTGATGGAAGCGCGTTCGGAACTGGTTCGTGCGCACTCCGATCTGTCCAAGCTCGCGGAACGCATGGACATTCCTTACGAGTGCCCGGATAATCGCGGCGAGTTGCGCGACCTCGACCTGGAGCGCGCCGTCGCCTGAGGAATGAGGAGGGGCAGGTTTGGGAAGTGAACAATTGGCATTCTTCCTGTTGCTGCCCCTCTCCCTCATTCTGGCGACATGGAAGGGCGGGGCGCCGGAGCGTTACGGAGCACTGGTGATCGTCGCGATGGCCGTGATCCAGCGGATCGCCATCGTCTTCGTGCCCAGCCATTTCGTCAGCGTCGATCCGGCGGCACTCGTGACCGATTTCGTCGGTCTTACGGGTTTTGGAATACTGGCTGTTCAAGCCCGGAGAATTTGGCCGATATGGGCAGCGTCCCTACAACTCCTCAGCGTGAGCGCGCACTTCGCGCGGTGGGCGGACATCGGCGTGCCGCCGTTCGTCTACGCGCTGATGCGCGGCTCTCCGACCTTCGTGGCCCTGGCGGCCCTGCTGGTGGGGACGGTCCTGCACATGGTCAGATTGAAGCGGAATGGAGCCGATCCCTCATGGCAGAACTGGTCCCGGGGGCCTGCGTCGTCAGGCCGCTATCCGGAGCGACCCTCGAATCGCTGGTGAGCCAGATCGGCGGTTTGCGCCATGAAGTCGTGGTTGCGCTCCTGTTCGATGTTCGCGGCATACTGGTAACCTGTCTGTCCGGTAGTGAAGGGACAAGCGCATCGGTGCGCGGGCGCTATCGTCCGCTGCTCAAGCGCATCTTCGATGTTGACGCGACAGGGCTGGTCCTCGTCCACAACCATCCTTCCGGCGATCCGAGCCCGAGCGAGGCGGACATTGCTGCCACGCGCCAGCTAGCCGCGATCGCGCGAGCGGTGGAAGTCGAGTTTTTCGATCATCTCGTCATTGCCGGACGCATGGCCGTAAGCATGCGCAGGGCGGGATTGATGATCAGCCGTCCCGGCCGGTCCAAAACTTAGCCGACATCCCTGCCTTTCGCGGGATACGAATCGTGCGCCGGGCAGGCGCGGGGTCTCGGGGCAAGAGCTGCATGGGGGAGTAGCGGCCTGTCGTTACCGGTGTGGTCAGCGTCCGGTACGGCAGGTCGCGCTTCGGGTTTCTCGGGTCTTCGCCCAGATTGCCGCCGCTTTCATCGGGCCTTGCGTTTTGAAGGCAATGCGCTTATCTGCGCCTCATCCCGACATTGGTGAAACAAGGTTCGGGCTGGCGCCGGAAGGGGCCGGCGCGGAACCGCGTTGCATCGATGTGCTACGGGTAAACCAGTGATTTAACGTGGAGTTTCGTTTGGTCGATATCGCGCGCCTTGTCGAAGTCATCGAACCTGAGGTCAAAGCCCTGGGATTCGATCTCGTGCGCGTGAAGCTGTTCGGCCGTTCGGAAGTCGGCGACGATGAGCATGCGCTGCAGATCATGGCCGAGAACCCGAAGACCGGGCAGCTCGTCCTCGACGACTGTGTGAAGCTTTCGCATCGCATCTCCGACCGCATGGACGCTCTTGAAGAGGCGGGCGAAGTCCTGATCGAAGAGGCCTACCGCCTCGAAGTCAGCTCGCCGGGTATCGATCGTCCGCTCACGCGTCCCAAGGATTACGTCAACTGGGCCGGTCACGAGGCGCGAATCAATCTGACCGCTCCCATTGAGGGCAATCGCAAGACGCTGAATGGCGAACTTGTCGGCCTCGACGGTGAAACGGTCGAATTCGAAGACAGGAAATCGGGCCGGGTAACTTTCCCGCTGTCCGACGTTCATTCCGCGCGGCTGGTCCTTACCGACAAGCTGATTGCTGCAACCCGCCCGCTGGATACGAGCGGCGCCGACGAGATTCTCGAGGAACAGGAAGACTAAGCCATGGCCAGTGCGATTTCCGCCAACCGCGCCGAGCTGCTTGCGATCGCGAACTCCGTCGCATCGGAGAAGATGATCGACAAGTCGATCGTCATCGAGGCGATGGAAGAAGCCATCCAGAAGTCGGCCCGCAACCGTTACGGTGCAGAGAACGACATTCGTGCGAAGCTCGATCCGCGTACCGGCGACCTGCGCCTGTGGCGCGTCGTCGAAGTGGTCGAGCACGTCGAAGACTATTTCAAGCAGGTTGATCTCAAGCAGGCCGAAAAGCTGCAGAAGGACGCCAAGATCGGTGACTTCATCGTCGATCCGCTGCCGCCGGTCGATCTCGGCCGCATCGATGCGCAGTCGGCCAAGCAGGTGATCTTCCAGAAGGTCCGCGATGCCGAACGCGACCGCCAGTACGAGGAATTCAAGGATCGTGCGGGTGAAGTCATCACCGGCGTGATCAAGTCGGTCGAATTCGGCCACGTGATCGTCAACCTCGGCCGCGCCGAAGGCGTTATCCGCCGCGACCAGCAGATCCCGCGCGAAGCGGCCCGCGTCGGCGAGCGCGTGCGTGCGCTGGTCCTGCGTGTCGAGCGCCAGAACCGCGGTCCGCAGATCTTCCTGTCTCGCGCGCACCCCGAGTTCATGAAGAAGCTCTTCGCGCAGGAAGTGCCCGAGATCTACGACGGCATCATCGAGATCAAGGCGGCCGCCCGCGACCCGGGGTCGCGCGCCAAGATCGGCGTGATCAGCCACGATCACTCGATCGACCCGGTCGGCGCCTGCGTCGGCATGAAGGGCAGCCGCGTCCAGGCCGTCGTGCAGGAACTGCAGGGCGAGAAGATCGACATCATTCCCTGGAGCGAGGACACCGCGACTTTCGTCGTCAACGCGCTGCAGCCCGCGACCGTCAGCCGCGTCGTCATCGACGAGGAAGAGAGCCGCATCGAAGTCGTCGTGCCCGATGACCAGCTTTCGCTGGCGATCGGCCGCCGCGGCCAGAACGTGCGCCTCGCTTCGCAGCTCACCGGTTCGCAGATCGACATCATGACCGAGGCCGAGGCTTCGGAGAAGCGCCAGAAGGAATTCACCGAGCGCTCCAAGATGTTCGAGGATGAACTCGATGTCGACGAGACCCTCTCGCAGCTGCTGGTTGCCGAAGGCTTCACCGAGCTGGAAGAAGTCGCCTACATCGAACTGTCCGAGCTGGCCGCGATCGAGGGCTTCGACGAGGAACTTGCCGAAGAACTCCAGAGCCGCGCCCACGAAGCGCTCGAGCGCCGCGAGGAGGCCGCCCGCGAGGAACGCCGCGCGCTGGGCGTCGAGGATGCCGTGGCCGAGCTGCCGCACCTCACCGAAGCGATGCTGGTCACGCTCGGCAAGGGCGGGATCAAGACGCTCGACGACGTTGCCGACCTCGCCACCGACGAACTCATCGCCAAGAAGCGTTCCGAGCAGCGTCGCCGCGACGGCTCGGTCAACCGACGCGCCCGCGAAGAGGACAAGGGCGGTGTACTCGGCGAGTACGGCCTGACCGAAGAGCAGGGCAATGAAATCATCATGGCCGCTCGCGCCCACTGGTTCGACGACGAACCGGCGGACGAAGCGCCTGTAACCGAGGAGGCCGCCGATGCGGAATCCTCGCAATGAGCGCTTAAGCTCCGACATCGATAGTGCCAGCCCGGAAAGGACCTGCATCCTTTCCGGCGGGACGGCTGCGCGGGACGAACTCCTGCGCCTTGCGATCTCGCCCGACGGCCTCGTCCTTCCGGACGTCCACGCGCGTGCCCCCGGGCGCGGCGCGTGGATCGGCGTGTCGCGCGAGGCTCTTGAAAAAGCGGTCGCGAAGGGCAAACTTAAGGGAGCGTTGGCTCGCGCCTTCAAGGGTGCGCCACTGTCCGTTCCCGACGACCTGGCAGATCGGATCGAGCAGGCGCTGATTCGCGCGCTGACCGAAAGGCTGGGCCTTGAACTGAAATCGGGCAAGCTGCTCATGGGCTCGGACCGCATTGCGCAGAACGCGCGTGAGGGCCGGGTCGAGTGGCTTGGTCATTCCGCCGATGCGAGCCAGGACGGCTCGCGAAAGCTCGATCAGGCCTGGAGGGTCGGTAGCGAGGCGGAGGGAAGCGGCCTGCAAGGGACGCGCTTGCCACTGGACCGGGAGACACTGTCTGTGGCATTGGGCCGCGACAACGTCGTTCACCTGGCGCTGACCGATCGCGGCGCGGCTAATCGAGTCGCATCGCTGCTGCAGCGCCTCCTGCATTTCCAGGGGCAGGCCGCGTCCGAAGGGCACGCGGTCGGTATGGATGAAGATAACGGGCAGGCTGGCGCCGCGCCCGTCACGACGAATTGAGATTGAAGGGCACGACGAGAGATATGAGCGAGACCGACAACAAACCGACCCTGGGCCGCAAGCCGCTTGGGCTTAAGCGCTCGGTGGAAGCGGGTGAGGTCAAGCAGACCTTCAGCCACGGCCGCACCAACAAGGTGGTGGTCGAGGTCAAGCGCCGCAAGATCCTCGGAAAGCCGGGGGCGGGCGACGTCGTGGAAACCAAGGCCGAGGAAACTCCGGCGCCCGAAGCCAAGGCAGCGCCCCAGAAGCCTGCACCGGCTCCGGCGCCCGCGCCCAAGAAGCCGGCTGCTCCTGCGGGTGAGACCCGTCAGGAAATGCAGGCTCGCCTGCTGCGCGAAGCCGAGGAAGCCCGACTCACCGCGCTGGAGGAAGCCAATCGTCGCGAGCAGGAAGAAAAGCTGCGCGCCATCGAGGAGGAAAAGCGCCGCGCCGAGGAGAATCGCCGCGCCGAGGAAGAGGCCGCCAAGGCCAAGGAAGCCGAACAGGAAGTGGCCAAGGCCGCTCCTGAGCCGCAGCCCGAAGCCAAGGCTGAACCCGCAGCGGAAACTGCAGCAGAACCCGAGCAGGCCAAGGAAGCTGAGCAGGACGCGCCCGAGGCTGCTGCTGCCCCAACTCCCGCAGGCAAGACCAGGGAAGCCGGAGCCCCGGCGCCCGCGCCGCGCCGCTTCACTCCGGTCAAGCGCCCCGAACCTGCGGCCCGCAAGCCGGAAGGCGGCGCATCGGGTGGCGGTGCCGCCGGCGGCGGAGCCAGCAAGGGTCCGGCGGGCGCCAAGAAGGGCGCGCCCGCTCCGCGTGGTGGCGACCGCAAGGCTCCCGATCATCGTCGCCAGTCCGGCAAGCTGACCGTCAGCCGCGCGCTGAACGAGGACGAAGGTGCACGTGCACGTTCGCTCGCAGCACTCAAGCGCGCCCGCGAGAAGGAGCGTCGTGCGCACTTCTCGGGCCAGAGCCAGCAGCGTGAGAAGCAGGTTCGCGACGTCATCGTCCCCGAGGCGATCACCGTTCAGGAACTGGCCAACCGCATGGCCGAGAAGGGTGCCGACCTCGTGAAGGCGCTGTTCAACATGGGCATGATGGTCACTGTCAACCAGACGATCGACCAGGATACCGCAGAACTGCTCGTCACCGAGTTCGGCCACAACATCGAGCGCGTTTCGGAAAGCGATGTCGACATCGACACCACCGGCGACGTCGATGCCGATGAGACGCTGAAGGCGCGTCCTCCGGTCGTGGCGATCATGGGTCACGTCGACCACGGCAAGACCAGCCTGCTCGACGCCCTGCGCGGCACGGACGTGGTGCGCGGCGAAGCCGGCGGCATCACGCAGCACATCGGTGCCTACCAGATCAAGACCAAGAACGGGGCCCAGCTCACCGTGCTCGACACGCCGGGTCACGCGGCCTTCACCCAGATGCGCATGCGCGGTGCCAATGTCACCGACATCGTCATCCTGGTGGTAGCGGCCGATGACGGGATCATGCCGCAGACGATCGAGGCCATCAATCACACGAAGGCCGCGGGCGTTCCGATGATCGTGGCGATCAACAAGTGCGACAAGGAAGACGCCAACCCGCAGAAGGTGCGTGAGCGCCTGCTCGAGCACGAGATCATCGTCGAGCAAATGTCGGGTGACGTTCAGGACGTCGAAGTCTCGGCGAAGACCGGCAAGGGTCTCGACGAGCTGATCGAGAAGATCCTGCTCCAGGCCGAGTTCATGGAACTCAAGTCCAATCCGGACCGCGCCGCGGAAGCGACCGTCATCGAAGCCAAGCTCGACAAGGGCAAGGGCCCGGTCGCGACCGTCCTCGTCAACCGCGGCACGCTCAAGCGTGGCGACATCTTCGTGGTCGGCACCGAGAGCGGCCGTGTTCGCGCGATGAACGACGACAAGGGGCGCCAGGTCAAGGAAGCCGGACCGTCGATGCCGGTCGAGGTCCTCGGTCTCGGCGGCGTGCCGATGGCCGGCGATGTGCTGACCGTGGTCGAGAGCGAGCAGCGTGCCCGCGAAGTCTCGTCCTATCGTCAGGAGCAGGCGACCGCCAAGCGCACGGCGACGGCGCCGGCGAGCCTCGACACGATGTTCTCGGCGCTGGCCGCCAAGCAGAACGTCATCGAGTATCCGGTGGTCATCAAGGCGGACGTCCAGGGTTCGGTGGAAGCGATCAACAACGCGCTCCACAAGCTCTCGAACGACGAGATCAAGGTCCGCATCCTGCATTCGGGCGTGGGCGCGATCACCGAGAGCGACGTGACCCTGGCTTCGGCCTCGGGCGCGCCGATTGTCGGCTTCAACGTCCGTCCCAACGCCAAGGCGCGCGAACAGATCGAGAAGACCAAGACCGAGATGATGTACTACGATGTCATCTACGAACTCACCGAGGAAGTCGCCAAGCAGATGGCCGGCATCTGGGGTCCGGAAAAGGTCGAGACAGTCGTCGGTCGCGCCGAGGTCAAGCAGGTCTTCCCGGCCGGCAAGAAGGACAAGGCGGCTGGCCTGCTGGTCGTCGAAGGCGTCATCCGCAAGGGGCTCCATGCCCGTCTTACCCGCAACGACGTCATCGTTTCGGCAACGACCATCGCTTCGCTGCGTCGCTTCAAGGACGACGTCGACGAAGTGCGCACCGGCCTCGAGTGCGGCGTGGTTCTGGCCGATACCAACGACATCAAGCCGGGCGACCACCTCGAAGTCTTCGAGGTCAGCGAGCGCGAGCGCACGATCGGCTGAGGCCCTTCGCGCGTTCCCCGGTGCCGCGGTGCGGTACCGGTCGGATCGATGGATTGATGGGGTGGCGATCGCGAATCGCTGCCCCATTTCCCTTGTGAGGCAATCTCATGAGGGACACCGCCAGGGGACCGGCTGCGGGCCGTTCTCACGTGTTGCAAATTGCCGCCGGGCACCCAAATGGACGCAGACGATGGCACGCCAGCAAGTTACCCCCGAACAGCATTCTGTCCGCCTCCTGAAGGTGGGCGAACAGGTGCGTCATGTGATCAGTGAAGTTCTGACCCGGCAGCAGGTGCACGACGACACCTTGAGCGGGCATTCGGTGTCGGTCACCGAAGTGCGCATGACGCCGGACCTGCGGCAGGCCACCGTTTATGTGAAGCCACTGCTCGGCATGGACGAGGAAGCGGTGCTCAAGGCGCTGCGGACCAACACGGCCTATTTCCAGCGCGAAGTGGCACAGCGCCTGAAGCTCAAGTTCGCGGCCAAGATCCGGTTCCGCGCCGACGAGACTTTCGACGAGGCAAGCCGCATCGACGCGCTCCTGTCCGATCCGCGCGTGAAGCGCGATCTCGACCAGGAAGATTGATCGCCGCCGAGCCGGATCACGCCGGTTCGAAGATCAGCCTTGCGTTCTGCCAGTTACCGCCCAGCGCGTCCTTGCGGTCGATGCGGAACTGGTAGCGGCCGAGATTGTCCCAGCGCCATTCCATCATGTCGTCGCTGGCCAGTTGCAGCAGCAGCAGGTCGTCGTCCTGCGATCCATGAGCCGGGCCGGTGAAGATCCGGTGATGGTCGCGGGGCGGGACCGCACAGTTTCCGGCGATTTTCTCCAGCAGGTCGTCGGGCAGGGCGGCAAAGGCCTTGGGCGCGCCGGTCGCCATGGCGCGGATGCACAGGGCCCGCAGCGGCGCCAGCGCGTGCGGCAGGCGCGCTTCGACCAGCTTGCCGTGGCGGGCGTGAATTTCTCCAAGGATCTCCGTAACGAGGCCGCGCTCTTCCTCGGTCATCGGTTCCCAGGGACCGCGGCCTGAACTGAACCCCTCCAGCGCCTCGATCATGGCCGGCATCTCGCTTGCCTGCTCCTCGATTTCACGCAGCCGGGCATCGATATCGTGGATCTTCCGACGCGCCCCGGCGACCGCCTCAGGAAGCGCGTCGCCGCGCGCTTCGAGGGCTGCCAGGGCGTCCTTTGCTTTCCCTTCCTGCGACAGTTCGGCATCGTAGTCGCGTTGCGCGCCGTCCAGTGCCTCACGCAGCTGGTCGGTCAGATGGAAGACGCCGTACCACCACAAGTTGTCCTCGCCGACCTCGGCCAGCGCCGCCGAAGACATGCCGTGTTCTTGCAGGGTGGATGGGCCCGGCTCCTCGTCGCCAGGCTCGGCCACCGGTTCGACCGGCCAGAACGGGAACAGGTAGCGGCTGAGCCGTGTCGGCGTTGACGGCAGCGGCGTGCCGTCTTCCTCGTAGGCGGGCGGCAGGTCGGCGGGTGGATCGGTGAAATCGTGTTCGCCCGGCGAGACCGCGACGACCGCGCCTTCGCCCAGAAAGAAGGCCAGCGACCCGGAATGGGGCAATGGGCTTTCAGCGCAGGCCCCGGCCAGCTCGGAAAGATTGACCTGCGCTGCGAAGGGCAGGGGCGTGCCGTGGGAATCGCGCGGCCATGGCGCCGAGCCCAGCCGCGGCAACCCGCCCAGCCAGCTCAGGTCCCAGGTCCAGTCGCGATTGCGTTCGCGCGCCTTGCGCACGAGTATAACCGGCCGGGGACGCTCTGCAGTAATGACTTCCGGTTCTGCCGCTTCGCAGGCCTGCGCATCGGCCGTCTGGCCATACTCCGTTTCGTCGACAAGCGCGGTGATCACGGGGCTTTCATAATCCGGTTCGGAAGCAGTCGTGCCGCTTGCCCGCCGACGCAGACCGGCGATACGGTCTTCGTGCGAATGCGGTTCGGGACGCCAGACCGGGCCGGGCGCGGGCGTTACGTCCTCGTCTTGAGGGGTGGCGGAGCTTTTGCCCACGGCCAGGGCCGCAATGAGCCCAAGCACCATGCCCGAGCCGAGCAGGGCAAGGACGGCTTCGCTGCGCCCGGCAATGGCGGAAATGCGCGCTGCACCTTCGTCCAGAAAGGCGAGCGCGGTCTGCACGGCTCCGGGGCCGGAAGTCGATAGCGGAGCCAGCGCCACATAGGCGGCGACGAGTGCGACCAACCCGAAGACAGCGAACATGGCGAGCAATTTCTTCATTGCGAACTCCCACGGCCTGCGTCGTTCATCTTAGAGTACTTCAAACGAATTCATTCAAGCGGGGAGAACTGTCGATGTCCTCGTGCGGGGCCGAATTGGCCGTGTTATCCACTGTCACGATGGCCAAGCTCTACTTCTACTATGCCAGCATGAATGCCGGTAAGTCGGCGACGCTATTGCAGGCGAACTTCAACTATATCGAACGCGGGATGCGCACGATGCTTTGGACTGCGGCTATCGACAACCGCGGCGGGGCAGGCGCGATCGAGAGCCGCATAGGCCTGCACGCCGATGCTCATCGCTTCGCTGCAGATACCGATCTGCATGGAAGCGTCCTGGCGTTGCACCGCGCGCGGCCGCTGTCCTGCGTCCTCGTGGACGAGGCGCAGTTCCTCAGTGCGGAGCAGGTCTGGCAGCTGGCGCGCCTTGCCGATGGCGAGAACATCCCGGTTCTGTGTTACGGTTTGCGGACCGATTTCAGGGGCGAGTTGTTCCCCGGCTCTGCGGTGCTGCTGGGCATTGCCGATGCGCTCGTCGAGCTCAAGGCAGTCTGCCATTGCGGCCGGAAGGCGACGATGAACTTGCGCGTTGATGCCGAAGGCGCGGCGGTCAGCCATGGTGCGCAGACAGAGATCGGCGGCAACGATCGCTACGTCGCGCTGTGCCGCCGGCATTTCGGAGAGGCACTGGGTTCTGCCTGAGGCTGCGATAACGGGCTGCGCACTCGCGCTGCCGCATATCCGGGGCGCTCCCCCGCATTCGATTGCAAAAGTGGGCGCACGGACCTGAAAAATTCATGCAACACGGGCATTCGATATTCCGCCGCGACAACGACGGCAGAAAACGGGTCCGCCATGCAGAACGCAATTGTCCATCTGGGCTATCACAAGACCGCCACGACATGGCTGCAAAAGCAGCTCTTCCCGATGGCCAGCAGTCACGACTTCCTGCCGCGCAAGACGGTCCAGGAGGCTTTCCTTGCGCCTTGCGGGATGCATTTCTGCCCGGATCGCGCGCGCGATGTACTTGCGCTCAAGGGTCGCAACCGACCGGTGCTGCTGAGCGAGGAAAACCTCTCCGGCTATCTGCACAATGGCGGCCTGCACGGGTTCCTCGCCCCCGAAGTGGCGCGCCGGGTCAAGTCGGTGCTGCCCGATGCCCGCATCGTCATCTTCATCCGCAACCAGTTCGACATCTGCCGCGCCACTTATGCACAATATGTCTCGGGCGGCGGAACCTGGGGGCAGCGGCGCTATTTCGAAACGGCGAACTTCGTGCGCGGCGCGCTGACCCGTCCCTGGAAGGCCCCGGTTTTCCAGTTCGAGCATTTCGAGTACGACCGTCTCGTGGCGCACTACGACGGTCTCTTCGGGGCCGACCGGGTACACGTCTATCCTTATGAGTGGCTCAAGGATCGCTCTGCCCTGATTGCCCGACTGGAGGGTGACCTTGGCCTCTCGCTCGAGGCGCTGCCGCCGGAAGGATCGCGCTCCAACCGCTCGCTGGGCGGGGCGGGGCTGACGGCGATGCGCGCGGTCAACCTGTTCACGCGCCAGTCGGTGGTCAACAAGGACCGCATTGTCGACCTGCCGGGAGGGCAGGCCCTGCGGCACGGTGCCAAGTGGCTGCTCGGGCAGGTTCCCGTGATCAACCGCAGGCCGGCGCAGCTCTCGCCCCGGCTGCGCAGCCGCATCGCCGAGCATTATCCTGACAGCAATCGCCGGCTGATGGCGCTGCGCGACCTGCCGCTGGAGGAACTCGGCTACCCGGTGTGATGCCCGCAGGTCCCGCGCAGCCGGACATATCTTCCGGCCGAGATTGCGGGTCAGGCGCTCCGTGCCTAGATGGTAGGCATGAACGATACACTGCTGCAGGCCGCAGCGCTCATCATCCCCCTCATTTTCGCCATCGTGTTCCACGAAGTGGCGCATGGCTGGACCGCGAGGGCGCTGGGCGATCCGACGGCCTATGAGCAGCGCCGCCTCAGCCTGAACCCGTTCCGCCACGTCGATCCGATCGGCACGGTCGTTCTGCCGGGCTTTCTTGCGCTTACCGGCATGCCGATATTCGGTTGGGCCAAGCCGGTGCCGGTCAACCACCACCGCCTGCGCGATCCGCGCAAGGGAATGATGGCCGTGGCTGCGGCAGGGCCGGGAACCAATCTCGTGCTCGCCGCGGTGGGCGCAGTTATGCTGGGCTTGCTGGTGCGCTTCGCCGGAGCGGAGCTGGGACCGGTTGAGAGGTTCGCGGCGATGAACTTCAACAACTTCATCCTGATCAACGTCTTCCTGGCGCTGTTCAACCTGCTGCCGATCCCGCCATTCGACGGTTCGCACATCGTCGAGGGCGCGCTGCCGCGCCATGCGGCGCGGGTCTATGCGCGGATGCGACCCTACGGACTGCCGCTGCTGTTTCTTGTCCTGCTGGTGATCCCCTACCTGTTCCCGGACTGGGGCATTGTGCGCCGGCTGGTGCTGCCGCCGGTGATCTGGGCCAGCGATCACTACTATGCCCTGGCCGCAGCTGTCGCGGGAGGCTGATCCGCTTCGGCGCGAGCTTGTAACAAAGTGTCGTTGCCCTTGAAGTGACCCGCGCCGGGCCCGAAATGGGAAGGCAAGGGGGTGAAACCGTTCGAGAGTTCGAAAGGAAGTCACCATGAAGATGTCCGCATTGCTCATCCCGCTCGGTTTGCTTGTCGCGGTTCCGGCCATGGCCGAACCGGCGCCAACCGCGACCGCCCAGCAGCAGGGCCAGGCCTCCATTCCCTTTGCCGACCACGGGGGAGTCGATGACTGGCGCGCGGGCGACAGCCGGACGATCTATTTTCGGGACAGTCACCGGCAATGGTATCGTGCCACGTTGATGTCGCCTGCTTTCGATCTGCCTTATGTTGAGCATATCGGCATCGATGCGGGTCCGACCGGCACGCTCGACAAGTTCGGCGCTGTTGTCGTCAAGGGGCAGCGCTATCAGATCACCTCGTTCGAGCGGGTCGATGCTCCGCCCAAGAAAAGTGGCAAGGGACAGCACCGGATCGACGCACCCAAGGCGAAGCCCGCAAAGTAGTGCCAAGGGGCGGTGCGATTGACAAATCGATGCCGGCGGCCTTGGGAGGCGCAATGAAGCTTCCCGTTACCGTTTCGTGATGCCGCACGGCTGGATCATTCTCGACAAGCCGCATGGGCTCGGCTCGACCCAGGGCGTGGCCGCCGTCAAGCGCAACTTGCGCGAGGCAGGCTATGGCAAGAAGGTCAAGGTCGGCCACGGCGGCACCCTCGATCCGCTGGCGACCGGCATCCTGCCGATCGCCGTTGGCGAGGCGACCAAGCTGACCGGGCGCATGCTCGACGCCAGCAAGACATATGCCTTCACCGTCCGCTTCGGTGAGGAGACCACGACGCTCGATCTCGAAGGCGAAGTCGTCTCGCGCAGCGATGTCGTGCCCACGCGCGATCTGGTGGCAGCGGTGCTGCCGCGCTTCACCGGCCCGATCGAGCAGGTGCCTCCGGCCTATTCGGCGCTGAAGGTCGACGGTGAGCGCGCCTATGACCTTGCCCGTGCCGGGCAGGACGTCGCGCTCAAGTCCCGTGCAGTGACGATCCATGCGCTGTCGCTGTGCGATCCCGAGGGTGAAGCGGCGAATGAGGCGACATTTCTGGCCCACGTATCCAAGGGGACCTACATCCGGTCGCTGGCGCGCGACATCGCCCGGGCTCTGGGTAGCTGCGGTACGGTGACCATGCTGCGCCGCGTCAAGGCCGGTCCGTTCGACCTGTCTCACGCGATTTCGCTGGACAAATTGAACGAAATCGGTAAGGGCGCCCCTCTTGAACAGATACTCTTGCCACTGGAGGTGGGGCTGGACGACATCCCGGCCATCGACCTCGGTCCGGAGCAGGCAAGGGCGGTCCGACAGGGCCGCGTTCTGACCGGGCTGCCCCATGAAGACGGGCTGCATTGGGCGCGAGAAGGAATTGTTCCGGTCGCGTTGATGGAGCTTTCGGGCGGTGAAGCCCGCGTCGTCAGGGGGTTCAATCTTTCGGATGTCGCGGAGTAGAATGAATGTCGGTTACCGCTGAGAAGAAGCAGGAAATTATTTCGGACAACGCTCGCGCCTCTGGCGACACGGGCAGCCCGGAAGTTCAGGTCGCGATCCTCACCGAGCGCATCGTCAACCTGACCGAACACTTCAAGTCGCACCACAAGGACAACCATTCGCGTCGCGGTCTGCTGGCCATGGTCAACAAGCGCCGCTCGCTGCTCGACTACCTCAAGAAGAAGGATGTCGCGCGGTACAACGCACTGATCCAGAAGCTCGGTCTGCGCAAGTAAGACTGACGCGGAGGCGGCCCCTGAGCGGGCCGCTTCTTGCATCTGGGCCACCCTTTCTGGGTATCCTCGCAATTCGGCGAGGGGCCTTGGGGCCGAGAAAGGCCCCGCACCGGACCGGGACGGAATCCCCGGCAGTAAACCCCGCCAGGCAATAGGGCCGGTGGGTTGAGGAAAACTCTATGTTCGACGTCAAAACCGTATCGATGGAGTGGGGCGGAAAGACCCTCACTCTGGAAACCGGCCGTATTGCCCGTCAGGCCGACGGCGCGGTCCTCGCCACTTATGGCGAAACTGTTGTGCTCTGCGCGGTTACTGCCGCCAAGTCGGTGAAGGAAGGCCAGGACTTCTTCCCGCTGACCGTGCACTACCAGGAAAAGTTCTCCGCCGCCGGTCGTATCCCGGGCGGCTTCTTCAAGCGTGAGCGCGGCGCGACCGAAAAGGAAACGCTGACCAGCCGTCTGATCGACCGCCCGGTTCGCCCGCTGTTCCCCGAAGGCTTTTACAACGAGATCAACTGC
Organism: Novosphingobium sp. PY1; assembly: GCF_017312445.1. NCBI lineage: Bacteria > Pseudomonadati > Pseudomonadota > Alphaproteobacteria > Sphingomonadales > Sphingomonadaceae > Novosphingobium > Novosphingobium sp. PY1. Next base: position 436,257 of record NZ_BLTI01000001.1, read on the forward strand.
ATCGCGCAGGTCCTCAGCTATGATGGCGAGACCGAGCCCGACGTCGTTGCGATGATCGCCGCTTCGGCCGCGCTCACCATTTCGGGCGTGCCCTTCATGGGTCCGATCGGCGCCTGCCGCGTCGGCTTCGTCGATGGCCAGTACACGCTGAACCCGAAGCAGGAAGCCGCGCTGGCCGATGGCCGCCTCGACCTCGTCGTTGCCGCTACCGGCGATGCCGTGATGATGGTGGAATCGGAAGCCAAGGAGCTGACCGAGGAAGAAATGCTCGGCGCCGTCATGTTCGCGCATGATGAGTGCAAGAAGGTCGTGAACCTCATTATCGACCTCGCCGAACAGGCCGCCAAGGAGCCTTGGGAAATCGACCTGTCGGACAACACGGCCGACATCAAGGCGAAACTCAAGGAAGTCGTCGGCAAGGACGTTGCCGCCGCCTACAAGCTGACCGACAAGTCGGCCCGCTCGAACGCGCTCAACGCAGCGCGCGCCAAGGCGAAGGAAGCTTTCGCCGACGCCGAGCCGCAGACCCAGATGGTCGCGATCAAGACCATGAAGAAGGTCGAAGCCGAAATCGTTCGCGGCGCCATCCTCAAGGACGGCCAGCGTATCGACGGACGCAAGCTCGACCAGGTCCGCCCGATCGAATCGATGGTCGGCTTCCTGCCGCGCACCCATGGTTCGGCCCTGTTCACCCGCGGTGAAACGCAGACCATCTGCACCACCACCCTGGGTACCAAGGATTCCGAGCAGATGATCGACGGCCTCGAAGGCCTGTCGTACTCGGCGTTCATGCTGCACTACAACTTCCCGCCCTATTCGGTCGGCGAAGTCGGCCGCTTCGGCGCCCCGGGCCGCCGCGAAGTCGGCCACGGCAAGCTGGCGTGGCGTGCGCTGCACCCGGTCCTGCCCGCCAAGGAGGACTTCCCCTACACCATCCGCGTCCTTTCGGACGTGACCGAGTCGAACGGCTCGTCTTCGATGGCGACCGTCTGTGGCGGCTGTCTCTCGATGATGGACGCAGGCGTTCCGATCGAGCGCCCCGTTTCGGGCATCGCGATGGGCCTCATCCTCGAAGGCGACGAGTTCGCTGTCCTTTCGGACATTCTGGGCGACGAGGATCACCTCGGCGACATGGACTTCAAGGTGGCTGGCACCGAGAACGGCATCACCACGATGCAGATGGACATCAAGATCGCCGGCATCACCAAGGAAATCATGGGCAAGGCGCTGGAGCAGGCGAAGGCCGGCCGCGCGCACATCCTGGGTGAAATGACCAAGGCTCTCGGCTCGGCCCGCACCGAGCTGTCGGCCCACGCGCCGCGCATCGAGACGATCCAGATCGACAAGTCGAAGATCCGCGATGTCATCGGCACCGGCGGCAAGGTCATCCGCGAGATCGTCGCCGAAACCGGCGCCAAGGTCGACATCGACGACGAAGGCGTGATCAAGATCTCGTCCTCGGATCTCGACCAGATCGAGGCCGCCAAGAACTGGATCCTCGGCATCGTCGAGGAAGCGGAAGTCGGCAAGATCTACACCGGCAAGGTCGTCAACATCGTCGACTTCGGCGCTTTCGTGAACTTCATGGGTGGCAAGGACGGCCTCGTCCACGTTTCCGAAATGAAGAACGAGCGCGTGGAAAAGCCGACCGACGTCGTGTCGGAAGGCCAGGAAGTGAAGGTCAAGGTCCTCGAGATCGACAACCGCGGCAAGGTCCGCCTGTCGATGCGCGTCGTCGACCAGGAAACCGGTGAAGAGCTGGAGGACACCCGTCCGCCCCGCGAACCGCGCGGCGACCGTGAAGGCGGCGGCCGTGGTGGCGATCGCCGTGGTCCGCGTCGCGAAGGCGGTGGTGGCCGCGGCCGCGACCGTGGCCCGCGCCGCGATCGTGACGACAACGGCGGTGGCGATCCCAACCACATGCCGGCCTTCCTCAAGGAAGACTGACAGGCTTTCGACAATTCGAAATCCGGAAGAAGGGGCTGCGGTAACGCGGCCCCTTTTTTCTTGGGCGGGCAGTGCCGCACCGGACCGGCAGAGGATTGAGCCTGTCCGGTGCAAGCACCCGGGCGGCGCAGGATCAGTTCGCCCGGGTGTCCTCCGCGGGTAAAGGCAGCCTGCCAAGGACAACCACGATCACGACCATGGCCGCGAATGCGGTTCCCAGGACCGAGGTGAGCGGACGCAGTGACGTCGGCGGCCATAAGGTGACGGCTGCGCTGGCCAGAGCCGTTACGGCGAGCTGGATCGTCCCGAGCAGCCCGGCTGCAGCACCGATCCCTGAGCGCACCGAATCGAGGGCGCTTGTCGCCGCTGGAGTGAGGAGCAGCCCGGCGATCATGAAAAGGAACATCGAAAATGCCTGGAATAGGGCCAGCGACACGCCGCTGGTGCCGAGAAGGGCAAGCGAAGTCGTTGCGGCCAGGGCGACGAAAGCCGCGCTCCCGGCCAGTCGCGGGGCTCCCACGCGCTGCAGCAGGTTGGGCGCGAATTGCGTGGCCAGCACCGAGGCTGCGGCATTGGCTGCGAGCAACAGGCTGAAGGTTGCCGGAGTGAGTGCGTAGAGTCCTGAATAGATGAATGGCGCTGCGGTGATGAAAGCGAAGGGGATCGTCGTTGCCAGTCCCGCGACCAATGCCCAGCCGACGAACCTTGGCGATTGCAGCAGCCTTGCATGGTGTCGCGGTAGATTGGACCAGTCCTTCGTTCGGTTGGTTGGGGGGAGTGTCTCGGGCAGGAAAGACAGCACCAGTATTGCGGCAAGTGCACCGGCGCCTGCAAGGACGCCAAAGAGGCCGCGCCAGGAAAAGAGCTGAAGCAGTCCGGTGCCGAGCAGCGGTGCGACCATCGGGGAAATCCCGATGATCAGGAAGGTAAACGCCATCAGCCTCGCGGCCTTGTGGCCGCGGTGAAGATCACGAATGATGGCGCGTGCGCTTGACGTTCCGGCGCACGCGCCCATGCCCTGAAGGAAACGGAAAGCGACCAGCTGGTTCAGGTCGGTGGCCAGCATGCAGGCAATGGATGCTGCAACGAAAAGGCAAAGGCCACCCAAGAGAGGAGCCTTGCGGCCAAAGCGGTCGGACAGCGATCCAATAGGGATCTGGGCAATGGCCAGGCCCAGGAAGAATGCGGAGAGCGTTCGCTGGACATTGGCCTCGGCTGCTCCGATCGACGCCGTCATGTCCGGCATGGCCGGCAAGTAGAGATCGATGGCGAAGGGGCCGAGCGCGGAGAGAAATCCCAGGGCAATGCCAAGGCCGAGACCGGGCTCTCTTGTGGTTGGTCCGGCTTTGGCCGTTGTCACTTCGCGCTGCCGTGAGTGGCGCATGCATTGCGGTTTATCAGAATCATAATAACGTTCGTTATTATACATTGGTCGCTGTTGCAAGCGAGGCGCCTCGCTCAGGGTGTTGGCGCCTGTTTGTTCTCGGGCTTCGTGAACTCCAGGAAGCTGGAGTGTCCGTTCTCGTCCGTCGCTTCGAGTGCAGCGATGAGGGTGTCCAGGATGTGATCGAGCATGGCAATTTCATGGGGTTGCAGGTTGCACAACATGTAGTCTGCCACTCTTCCTGCGTTCGGTTGCAGAGCCCGGTAGAGGCGCTGGCCTTCGTTAGTGAGAGTGATCTGCTTGCGCCTGCGGTTTGCGGGGTCTCGTTCGATGCGGATGCGGTCCTGGCGCTCTAGCGTGATGGCTGCCCTGGAAACGCTCATGGCGGACACACCGGTTCTTTCGACTATCTCATGACTGGCAGCGCGCCCGAGGTGGCCGACGAGCATCAGCACGCGGAATTCGTTGAGGCTGATCCTGTGCTGGTCTTCAAGGTGCGCGGAGAACGGGGCCAGCAGCCGGTTCGACAGCTTGAGCACTCGGTGGAGGATCTTCGCGCGGGGGCTGGTGGTGGTTGCCTTCTTCATCTTGTGTTCTCCCGCGCCCTTTCAACGCTCCTGCCGGCTGTGACGGTAACGGTTTGCATTAATGCTATATCGAACCTTGAGGGCCTGAGGCACGGATTAGCGCGCCATTGCGGTGTTTCCTTCAGCCATCTTTACACTTGCAATGACTGTATCAATAACTATCGTTATCAACTTAGCGTGTCCAGAAGATCTTCACGCAGCTTATGATGATTGTCCGGGCGTAAGCGGCACGACAGGTGCACGAATGGGATGGGAATGGCAGGCAATGCGAATGGAGACATGGACCGAGCAGGAGCACGCCAATGTCCGGCATGTCCGCGCAATGTTCGACCAGGTCCTCAATGCGCTTGATGCCGAAGCGGCGCATGAGTTCATTGACCGTGAATATATCCAGCACAACCAGGCGGTGGGCCAGGGACTCGAGCCGCTCCAGGCCTTGCTTCGTCGAATTCGCAGCGAAACTCCGCAGGCCGTGCACGATATCAAACGGATCTTCGCTGACGCAGACCACGTGATCGTCCACTATCACGTCCGGCGCTGGCCGCAGGACCGAGGTTGGGCCGTGGTCGACATCTTCCGCCTCTCAGGCGGCATGATCGTGGAGCACTGGGACGTCGTTCAGGACGTCCCGGAAGATAGTCCAAACCCCCTGGGCCCGTTTTGAGGAGGATAAAGATGCGTTTCGCAGACAGGAAAGTCCTGGTCCTGGGAGGCAATAGCGGGATCGGTCTTGCCTGTGCGCATGCCTTCGCGCGTGAAGGTGGCGCAGTGCGGATCACCGGACGCAATCCGGCGACACTTGCACGGGCGACGCGGGACTTGCCCGGCAGCAGGGGCGACAGCGTCGATATATCCGACATGAACGCGATGAAGAATTACTTCAGCGTGCTCGAACGCGAGTGGGACAACTTGGATGTTTTGGTCGTCAATGCAGGAATGGGCGGCTTTTCTACCGTCGACGATCTTGCCGTCGACTACTGGGATGAAGTCCATGCCATCAATTTGCGCGGCTGCGTTTTCGCGATGCAACAGGCTGCGCGGCTCATGGGAGAGGGCGGCGCGATCGTCGTGACCGGCTCGATCGGCGGTCACGCTTTCGTTCCGGGCAACCTGGCCTATGGTTCGGCCAAGGCTGGACTTGCGTTCTCCATGAGGCAGTTTGCCGGCGAGCTGGTCGAGCGCGGAATTCGGGTGAACATGGTGAGCCCCGGGCCGATCGAAACGCCCTTGCTCTATCGCAACCCGGGCATGAGCGAGGATGAGGTGGCGGCCATGCGCAAGCAGATGGTCGCCGCCGTGCCGATGAAACGGATGGGCCGCCCGGAAGAAGTCGCCGCCGCCGTGCTCTTCCTTGCATCCGGGGAGGCCAGTTTCATTACCGCCGCCAATCTTTTCGTCGATGGCGGTGCCGTCGAAATCGGATGAGGATAGATCCAGATATGCATGAAGGCCCGTTTTCCACTCTCGACAATCCGCGTCTCGAATTCGCCATGGAAGTGCGTCTAACGTTTCCGCGGGTGCAGACGATTGTCGGGACACCCATGGGCGGTAACCGCAGCGCGGTGTACGTCGAAGGAGGAACTTTCGAAGGACCCAATATCAAGGGAACGGCCGTGCCCGGATCGGGCGGCGACTACGCCTATTTTCGGCCGGACGACGTTGCCGTCTTCGATGCCCGCTACATGCTCGAGGAATGCGACGGGACCCTGATCCTGCTCAACAACCGCGGCTTTCTGTGGGGGCGCAGGCCCGACACGATGGAGCGGCTGCGCGACTGGGCTTTCAAGGAGGGCGAGCCTGTCGACCAGCAGGAATACTATCTGCGCGGAAATCCTACGTTCGAATGTCCGGTCGGCAAGCATGACTGGTTGACCAAGCATGTTTTCATCGGCGTTGGCGAGCGAAGGGCCGATGGAAATGTCCTGCGTTACTACGCCCTGACCTGAGGATGTGTGTACGGCGCAAGGGGCGCCGTACACTGCCATTCCTCTCAAGCGGGTGCCGGTCTCGCTTCAGAAGTTCCTTCGAAGCGAGACGAACCATTCACGCGGCCTCCCGACCGTGCCGGAGCTGACCCCGTAGTTGGCCACGTTTTCGCTTGCGCCGGTGTAGTAGAACTTGTCGAACAGGTTCGTTGCACCGGCGCTCAATTGCCAGGACTTGTCCGGGGAATCATAGGTTACGCGCAAGTTGAACAGGTTGCGCGCGGCAACGCGGTTGTATTCGTTGTTGATCGATCCGAAGTAGAACGACGACTGGTAGTTCCAATCGAACCGGGGAGTAATCGTGCCCCAATTCTCGCCCAGGTTGGCCGCATACTGGATGCCTGCACTCGCCTGCCATGATGGATTGAAGGGTGCCTTGAAGTCTTTCTCGACCAGTGTGGTCGCATCGACCCGCGTGTATTTGAAGTGCAGGTAGCCGGTCGAAGCGTCGATTGTGAGGCCGTAGACAGGTTCTGCGAAGAATTCCGCTTCGATACCCCACGTCTTTGCATCGCCGGCATTCGCGGGTTGCGAGCAGGTTGTGCTGGCGCTTTCCGGGCATAGATAGCGATTGATCTGGATGTCCCGGTAATCGTTGTAGAACACCGTGCCGTTCAGGCGAATGCGATTCTCGAAAAGATCCGACTTGAATCCCGCTTCATAGGTCGTCAGTGTTTCCGGCTTGAAGCTCACGATCTGGTCGGGCGTATAGGGTCGCGGATTGATGCCGCCGCCCTTGTAGCCCGTAGCCACTTGCGCATAGGCCATTACGGACGGACTGAACCGGTAGTTCACGCCAAGGCGATAGTCGAGGCGGTCACCCTTGAAAGTTCCGCTCTGGCCATCGAGGCCAACGATCAGGAAATTGTCCGTCAGGAATTCCCCGGTTGGCAAGGAACCATCGACGTTCCTTCGACTGAATCCGTAGGTCTTGCGGTCATCGGTGTAGCGCAGGCCGCCGATCAGGTTGAGGTTGGAGCTCAGGTGCAACTCAGTGTGCAGGAAGCCTGAAATGCTGCGGTTGGTGACAGGATCGTCCTGCACGAAGTTAAAGAATGCATTGGGAATGAGGACGCGACCCGAGAAGCGATCGTGAGCATCGTAGTAGTAGGCTCCGGTGGTGAAGTCGACGAGTGTGCCGATCCGTCCCGAGATGCGCAGTTCCTGCGTGAATTGCCGGTGTTCGTAGTCGAACTCCTGCACGAGGATCGATAGGGGCGAGCCGTCGAGATCGATGCCGGTGCGTCCTGTCGCTTTCCGGTAGGCGGTAATCGACTTCATGCTGAGGTCGCCGGTCAACTCATAGTCCACGGTTCCCGCCACGCCCCAGCTTTTCGCGGAGCTGTCGGGGCTGGAATTGAAGCTGCCCGGCTCGACCTGATAGTTTGTTCCGAAGACCGTCGTGTAATTGCCGCCAGCTGCATAATTCGCGTAACTCGAATAGGCGTGGCGGCCGGTCAGGAAGCGATCATCCAGTGGGATGCCGCCCGTCGGGTCGCCCGCCACGTAGCTGCGCGTGTTGGGATTGTCGGCATAGAGCAGTTTGGTGGCGACCTGGTCGGACGTGTTGTGTGCGTAGTCTGCAACAACGTTCACTTCGAGCGATGAGCCGACCGGTGCATAGCGAAGCGCCAGGCGCGTTCCCTTGACGTCGACGCCGCCTTCCGTGCCGACCTTGCAGTCTCCGCCGGAACCGGTCGACGCGATACCGGAGTCCGGGAAGACGCAGCCATAGTCGAGCAGATCGAAATAGCCGTCGGTATGCTTGGAGACGCCGGAAACCCTGGCATAGAACCCGTCGGCAATGACGAAGCCGGCGCTGCCTCTCAAATCGATCCGGCCGAAACTGCCCGTGGTCGCTTCGACGAAGCCGTCCGTGTCCTCATCCGGCTTGCGGCTGAACAGCTTGACCGACCCGCCAATGGAGTTCTTGCCGGACAGAGTGCCTTGCGGTCCGCGCAGGACTTCGACGCGGTCGAGGTCATTGAGGTCGAGGATCGCGCCGAAAGTGGTGCCGTAATAGACATCGTCGATGTAGATGCCTACGCCCGGTTCGAGCGCGAAGCTGGAATCGCTTTGTCCGATACCTCGAATATAGGCCTGCACTGCACTCCCGTTCAGGCCCGTCGCTTCGGAGAGATTGACGTTGGGCGCGATGGCCGTGAGGTCGGTGACGCTGTCGACGTTCTTGGCCGCCAGTTGCGAACCGGTCGTTGCGGTGATGGCAATTGGCGTGTCCTGAAGGCGCTGGGCACGGAATTGCGCGGTTACGATGATTTCCGGCGCGGAGACGTTCTCTTGCGGCGCATCGCCGGATGCGACGTCCTGTCCGTATGCTTCGCTCGAAAAAAGTGACAGGGCGATCGCGGCCAGCGCTGCGCCATGACAAGAATAGCCGCCTAACTTGCGTTTCATAGATGCTTCCTCCCTTCGGAACCCGATCGCCGCAGTCTCTGACAGGCCGGCCTGCTGCAGGCGGCAAGGCGCACATTCGCTGTCCGGTGTCGGGGCCGTGATTGCATTGTCGCCCGGGTTAGCGGGGCATTGTGCCGCAATGGATATGCAATTCTGCTTTGCTAGGCCGCTGAAGACAGGCTTCGACAGGACTGCATATCATGCTGTCAACAAAGATAACGTTCGTTATGAATGTGTCAATGCGATTCGTTGTCGGTGATGGCGGGTGGCAGGTCGATCAATATCCGGCCCGGGCGCCCGAGGGACCCGCGCCAAGCGGCTTGCCATCCGCCTTGAGGCGCAGTTCACGGGCTCGCAGCTTCGTCTGCTCATCGATCAGGTAGGCATGGATGGCTTTCGTGTCGTCCTTGGAAAGCAGATCGTCCCAGCGTGGCATTCCAGCCGGAAGAAACAGGCCATCCATTACGATATCGTCAAACGCCGCATGGGTTTCCGGGCTCATGCGTCTGAGGTCGGGCAGGGCCGCCCGCGGCTGGTTGGCGTGGCAAAGAATGCAAGTGCCCATGAATAAGGCTTGGCCGCGCGCAATGGTGGCAGGCGTGACACCCGGGGCTTGAGGCGGGGCAGCCGGGGCCACTTCGAGCGGGCCCAGCGGTTCGGGCTTGCGGACTTCACCTCCGTCCAGCTTGAAGACCAACAAACGGTTCGCATTGCCGTATGTGTAGGCGGCGGAATAGGCGGGAACCGAGCCCCAGCCGCCACCGCCGAAGCCGGCGGCCACGGCGACATATTGCACGCCGTCGATCCGGTAGGTCATGGGTGCGGCCATGATCGAGCTGCCGGTGTCGATCTGCTTCAGTACCTTGCCAGTGTCGGCATCGCGGGCAATGAATTTCCCGCCGACGGAGCCGTGAAATATCAGGCCGGCCTTGGTCGCGAGCACACCGGGCCGGTCCTGCCAGCCTTCGGTTTCGACCGCCCATTTCGCCTTGCCCGTCAGAGGATCGATCGCGCGTAGCTGCGAGCTATAGGGCTTGTCCTTGACCCACTGCCATTCCGGCAGGGCCCTGACCTGATCCTGCAGCGGCTTCGGCAAGGACGGCATGGCCGTCTGCAGATCTGCAGTGAACATCAGTGCCGCCGATACGTTCAGACCCTTCTTGCGCCGGGGATCGCCTTTTTCGAGCGGGGGCGTAGTGAACATGAGGTTGCCCATGTCGAGCACCGAGGCGAAGTAGAGGCCTCGATCCGGATCGAATGCTGCCGGATACCAGTTGCGTGCGCCGGACGAGGCGGGAAAGACGATCTTGGGACCTTGCCAGTAGGCCGAGCCCGCGGGCGTCTTCTTGGGGAGGCCGGTGCTGAGATCGAAGTCCTTCGCCCAACTGGTGCGAACCAGCGCGTTGATGGCCAGCGGTTTTCCGGTTTCCCGGTCCAGCACGAAAAGGAAGCCGTTCTTGGGCGAATGGATCAGGACGGGGCGCATCTTCCCGTTCACTTCGAGGTCGGCGAACAGCATCGGCTGCGTGGCCGTATAGTCCCAGGCGTCGCCGGGTGTTTCCTGGTAATGCCACTTGACCCGTCCGGTCTTGCGGTCGAGCGCGACGAGCGATGACAGGTAGAGGTTGCTGCCGCCGCCCGGCGAGCGCCGCGTGATGTTATAGGGGCCGCCATTGCCGACGCCGATAATGACGGTGTCGAAGCGCGGGTCGTAATTGATCGCATCCCAGACGGTGCCGCCGCCGCCGATGTCCCAGCGGCTGTCTGCTGCCCATGTCCTGACCGCCGCTTCCAGCTCCAGATTCTCTTGCGGGCCGAGCTTGGGATCGTGCGGTACCGTGAAGAAGCGCCAGACCTGCCGACCGGTCTTCAGGTCGTAGGCGGTGACGTAGCCGCGCGCATCGAACTCAGCACCGGCATTGCCGATCACGACGAGGTCGCCGGCCACTTCCGGGGCGCCGGTAATGGTGTAGCCGCGCGTATGGTCGGCAACGGTGTCGACATTCCATGCGACTTCGCCGGTCTTGGCATCCAGAGCGTAGAGCCGGCCGTCCAGCGTGCCGACGAAGACCTTGCCGTCTGCCACGGCGACGCCGCGATTGGCCTGGTCGCAGCAGGCCGTGCGATTGACCTGCATGTCGACTTCGGGCTCGAAGGTCCACTTCGGTTTTCCGGATGCGGCGTCGAGTGCGTACACGCGGCCCAGATTGCCGCTCGTGTACATCATGCCGTCGATGACGACGGGCGTTGCTTCCTGCACGCGGTTGGTGCCGAGGTCATAGGACCAGGCGAGGCCGAGCCGGGAAACGTTGCCTTTGTCGATCTGGGTCAGCGCCGAATAATGCGATGCATCGCTATCACCCTTGGGTGATGGCCAGTCGTCTCCCGTTCCCTCATCCGGCGCGCTTGGTGAGCAGCCCGCAAGAAGTGCAAGGGGCAGGACGAAGCCGCACAGCCGCACCGTCAAATGCTTCATTTGGGCCAGGCTCCGCAATGCTGCAGCATGACTTCACGCAAGGAGCGCGGGGGGTGACCGGTCAGGCGATCGACGTGATCCGTGGCCTGCGCGAAGTACCCTTCGCGTATGGCGGTGCCGAAGGTTACCATGTCGTCGCTGGACCACGGAATGGGGCCATCGGGGATGATGTCGGATGCGTGGCGGGGGACGCCGAGCGAATCGAAGTAGGCGAACATGCCCTCGTCATCGACCTGTTCGACTTCGATCGGCTTTCCGGCGATCTCGCTGGCCATGGCGAGAGCTTCGGGCACGGAGAGCGCTTCGGGCCCGGTCAGCGTATAGGCCTTGCAGCCGTGGCCTTCCTGGGTCAGCACACCGACTGCGGATGAAACGCAGTCGTCCCGGCTCACGAATGCGACCTTGCCGTCCCCGCAGTTGTCCGGCTTGCGGCCGCTGGCGAGGGCGGGGATCACCATCGCCAGCGCCACCGCTTCGGAATACTGGCTGTCGCGCAAGTGGGTCCACTGAGCACCCGAACCCTCGATGATTTCTTCCGTCGCGCGGTGATCCAGCTTGACGATCGCCGGATTGGCCGGGGCGTCGGCGGACATGAGCGAGGTATAGGCGATGTGTCGAACCCCGGCAGCGACGGCGGCTTTGACCGCATTGCGATGCTGCGAGACCCGGGTGCCCACACGCGCCGTGCTGATCAGCAGCATGCGCTCGCCGCCTTCCATAGCCTGGGGCAGGGAGGTCGGATCGTCGAAGTCGGCCTGGCGCACGATCGCGCCGGCTTCCGCGAAGTGTTTGAGCTTGTCCGGTGTGCGCGACAGGAGGATGAGATCTTCCGCCGCGCAGCGGTCGAGCAGAAGTTCGGCGGCTGCATTGCCAAATGCGCCAGAAGCGCCGGTGACGATAATCTTGCCCACTTGTCCTCTCTTTCAACGAGCCCGGATGTATCAGGCTGCTTGCCGATAAACGTAACGAATGTTATGTTTTGGTCAAGTTGTCGATTTGAGGAGATGATGACATTGTTGTTACCGCTTGAAGACCGCCTGGCCCTCCAGGACCTGATTGCCGATTACAGCTGGGCGCTCGACACCGGGGACGTCGATGCCCTTGTCGCCTGTTTCACGCCCGATGCGCGCATGGTCGAGGAAGTGTTTGAGGATCCCGATATCTGGGAAGGGCACGAGGGTATTCGCGGGATCGCTGAACATTATCGCAATGCCCCCGGATTTCCGGGGCGGCAGCATCATGTCACGCAGATCCAGTTCAGGCCGCAGGACGACGGCTCGGTCAAGATGCGCGCTTTCGCCTTTGTTACCGAATGCGATGGTGAGCCCCCCTATGTGCTGCGCTTTACCGGCTGGTATGACGATCATGCGGTCAAGTGCGAGGACGAACGCTGGCGCTTCCATCGTCGTACGGTCCGCTTGTGGGACGGAGAGATCCTGAAGAACTTTCCGGGCAAGGGCGAATGGGTGCCGCGCAAACGCCCGGAATCGCTCGTCATCGATCGGTGAGCAATGGGGCTGGGCGTGTCTGGCGTCCGGCCCCGCAAGCGCTTCAGGAAACGCGCGCGAACACCCAGCTGAATGCGCCATCGGCGAGATTGGCTCTTCTTGCGGGTGGCGGTGCGGTTGTTTCATTTTGCGAGAGGTCGGCAAAGGCTTCAGGCCAGAATGCCCCGGCCGCAGCAACAAGCGACGGCATGCTTAGATTGGCCCTGTCATGATGCACGGTTGCGGCACTGCACGCGCTGTGTTGGACCAGCACAGTCTCTGCAAAACGGTATTCGCGCGCGACTTCCTCGAAAAGCAGATATTCGGCGTGGCGGGTCACGCCGAATATCCGGGAAGGTCCCGCGTCCAGCATTTTCGTGAACAGTCGCACCCGGTCGCCTTCTATGGGGATCGACCGGGCGCCCAGAGCCATGGCGCGAGAAGCGAAGCAGCAGGCGGCCGGAAGCGTCGTGTCATGAACGAGATGCGTAGTATGCTTGCCGTTCGTGGAGAAAAGCGGCAGCGATCCGCTCAACATCGCAAGAGGCGCCGTGCAGGCTGCCGCGCTCAAGGCTTGCCGACGCGAAAGCCAGGTCATGGCTGCTCCTTCGATGTCGTCTTGGAGGGGGTGGCGGGATCGTGTGCGAGGTATGCGGCAATCTGGTCCATCTCCTCGTCGCTCACCTCGCCTCGCGGAACTGCCGGCATGTTGCCGATCCCCATGCGGGCTGCCTGGATAACGAACTCTGTCGTCAGGTCCTCACGCTTTTCCAGCAGCGGTTGTTCGGATCGCCGGGCGAGCAGGCCAGTGCCCATGCCTCCAGCGGTGTGGCACATCGCGCATTTCTCGATGAAGAGACGCTCGCCCGGACTCGCATCGGGCCGCGCATTGAGGGTTACCGGTGCCGGCGGTCCGGCGGGTGGCGCCTGGTTCGAAGCAGTTTCGTCCGATACGCTGCATCCGCTGAGCAGCGCGAGGCCGCTGAGCAAAGCCAGGGGTTTGAAGTTCATGTGCGCGCTCCCCCGGTCTTGCCCGGCCAGATGCCGCTCTTGCCAGGGGCAATGATGCCGACCGGGTCGAGCGCATCCTTCACCCGCTGGTTCAATTTCGCGAGGGCGTTACCGTTGAAGTCGTATGTCGAGGCGACGAGATCCATGTAGTCGAGGTGGGTTCGATACTCGCCGTATCCCTGGGCCCGGGCGTCGGCGATCAGCGTCTTGAGGAACGGATCGACCTTCTTCATCATTGCCGGGTCGTCCTTGTTCAGCAGGACCGCATTGACGTTGATCAGGTGGCGTTCGCCGAAGGCGAAGCTCGCCTGGTAATCCATGCCGTATTCGCGATAGCGCTCGTAGGTCCGCTTGAACTGTTCCATGGCAGCCTTGCCGGACTGGGGCAGGACCGGGGAGAATCCGATATGGCCGCCGCGTCCGCCGTGCCAGTTGGCATTCTGCATGGGGAAGGTCAGCGGGGTGCCGGTCCAGCCCGAGGCTTCCAGTGGCTCGCCTTGCTTCCATTGGGCCGGTTTCTTGCTCATCGGCTTGAGCCGGTCCATCTCTCGTTCGAGAATCGCATAGGCAGCCTTGTTCACGTCTTCTCTGCCGTAGAGCCGCAGGCTCACGCCCCACCATCCCACCTTGTAGCGATTGCGGATCGCCTGGATGACCTTGTCGCTCAAAGCCCCGGGCTCGTCGGTCCACTGGTCCCTTGTGGTGAGGACCGCTGCAGCGCGGAGCCAGTTGCCGATGGTCGGCGATTGCTGCAGTAGCCCCTCGCGGCGCAAGGGGGCGATGGCGTCCACCAATGGGCCAAGATCGTCCGGACTATCGAACTCGATGTCCATGCCCATCAGCGACTCCGGCGCCGGCATCAGCCAGAGACCCATCTTGGTCACGATGCCGAAGTTCGACTGAACGAACAGCTGGTCCCAGGCAGGGCCGAAGCCATAGCGATAGAGCTGCCAGGTCGGCGAACCATCCAGCGCGCCCATGCCGGTTCGCACGAGCGTGCCATCGGCAAGCACCACTTCCATGCCGCAGATCTTGCTGGTGTTCTCTCCATAAGGTGTATAGCCGACGCCGCGGTCCAGCGCGTTGCCGACTACGGAGCCCCAGGAATTGCCCGGCGTCGAAAGCCAGTGCTTCATCCCGCGTGCCTGCAGGAAATCGTAAAGATCGTAGAACCCGACACCCGGCTCCAACAGGACAGTGCCGTTCGCTTCGTCGTACTCGATCTTCTTCATGCGAGAGAGGTCGAGGATCACCGAGCCTGCAAGCACGGGCGCGCTACCGCCATAGCCGAGATTCTTGCCGCGACTGATGGGCCAAAGCGGGATGCCGTTCTCTTGGGCGATGCGCAAGGCGGCCTGGATCTGCTCGACGCTTTCCGGCGCGATCGCACCGGCAGGCAAGTGGAAGGAGTCGTCGACTGCGAACTTGTCCCGATAGCTCGCGATATCCTCTTCGTTGAAGAAGACCTGCGACGCACCAAGGGCGGCGATGAACTGGTTCCTGGCGCGCTTGATCGTTGCGAGGTCCGGTAAGGGCGCGCTCATTGCTTGGCTCCCCTTGCGGGTCTGATGGCGCCGGGACGAGTTTGTCCGGCACGGTCTTCGCTTGCCTTGTTCGAGCCTATTGTTTGCATCCTGCTCCAAGCCCAAATTTCATCTTGTACAGTAACAAATGATATTTTTATGCGAAAATGCGACACTGTCAATCGTGGCATTTTCGCTGCGTATTATCGCGCATATCTGCTGCAATCGCAGCATCGGACTGGTGTCTGGGTGGATGAACATCATTTCATACGTGACGATCATTCTGGCAAACATTCCCCTTGTCTCAAGGGCCGTGCCGGTATTAGGCTGGGCGAAAGCGCCAAGAGGTTGTGCGCATGATGCGGGAGAATTTAGATGGCCATGAATCTTGAGCAGGTTTTGCAGGGCGCGGGTAATCCCGTCGAGATGCTGCGAAATTCGCAGTTGGGTGCCTACGTCTATCCTGTCGTGGCGCCGGAATTCTCGAACTGGCGTTCGGAGCAGTGGGCCTGGCAGAACAGTGCGGTTCTGTTCGATCAGTCCCACCACATGGTGAATTTGTATATCCGCGGAAAGGATGCCTTCAAGCTTCTGACCGATACCATGATCAATTCGCCCAAGGGGTGGGCGGTCGACAAGGCCAAGCAGTACGTGCCGACAACGCCGTATGGCCATGTCATCGGCGACGGGATCATCTTTTGGCTCGCTCCCGAAGAGTTCTGCTACGTCGGCCGCGCTCCGGCTTCGAACTGGCTGCGTTATCAGGCCGAGCAGGGCTACGATGTCGAACTCGAACTTGACGATCGTTCGCCGATGCGGCCCATGGGCAAGCCGGTGTCACGCTCGGTCTGGCGATTCCAGATCCAGGGTCCGAAGGCCTGGGACGTGATCGAGAAGCTCAATGGCGGACCGCTCGAGCAGCTGCGTTTCTTCAGCATGAGTACGATGCGAATCGCCGGCCGGGAAATCAGGACCTTGCGCCACGGCATGTCCGGCGCGCCGGGCCTTGAAATTTGGGGGCCTTATGAGGAGCAGGAGGAAGTCCGCGCGGCCATTCTCGAGGCAGGCAAGGAATTCGGCCTGATCGCCTGCGGCAGCCGCGCCTATCCTTCCAATACGCTGGAATCGGGTTGGATTCCCTCACCGCTGCCGGCGATCTACACGGGCGAGAAGCTCAAGGGCTATCGCGAATGGCTGGGGGCTGACAGTTATGAAGCGACGGGGTCGATCGGTGGCAGCTTCGTCTCGCAGTCGATCGAGGACTATTACCTCAATCCCTGGGAACTGGGTTATGGCCCCTTCGTGAAGTTCGACCACGACTTCCATGGGCGCGAGGCGCTTGAAGCGATCGATCCGGCTGAGCAGCGCAGGAAGGTGACCCTGGCCTGGCACCCTGAGGACATGGCAAAGATCATGGCATCGCTGTTCGATCCGGATGGCGAGCAGTACAAGTTCTTCGACGTCCCCCTCGCGAACTATGCTTCGTCGAACTACGACCGCGTGACCGATGCCGACGGCAAGACGGTCGGCCTGTCGATGTTTACCGGCTACTCCTACAATGAGAAGCAGGCGCTTTCGCTGGCGACTATAGATCCTGAAATCCCCATCGGCAGCGAAGTGCAGGTTGTCTGGGGTGAAGAGGACGGCGGCACGCGCAAGACCACGGTCGAGCCTCACAAACAGCTCGCGGTGCGGGCCATCGTTTCGCCGGTTCCCTATTCGCGCGTGGCCCGTGAAACCTACCACGAAGGATGGCGTACCCAGCGCGTCGACGCCTGACTTCGCTAATCGTTAGGCGCCCCGCCAAAGCTTGTACGGACCTGTCCGTCTGGCTTTGGTGGGGCGTCTTGCATCAGAACCAGTATGCGATCGCCCGCTGTTCGATGGAGGCGCGCGGCACGGCGTGGTGCTTCGCGTCAGGATTGTCGAAGGCGACGTGTGGGACGCATCGAGCGACGTCCGGTGCGCTGTCGTACGTCTTGAATACAAGTGCTTCGCCCGGCGACATGTTGCTGAACCAGCACCAGCGATGTCGGGGGGAATGGGCCAGAACCAGCCCTTCGAATGACCAGAGGTCTTCTCCGTTGCGATCGAAGATGGCGTCTGCGGGAAACAGATCGTCTGGTGAGACGGTTCTTGCATCGCAAAGCGCCAGCGGAACGTCCTGGGGTGGAGGTGTGAGGATGCTCCAGATGTTGTAGTGCGCGCTGCGACTGGGTCTTGGTTGTCCGCCTGGTGCGAAGCGCCGGGAGAAGGTCTCGGCCGTTCGGCCGGAAACGTCGACATGTGCAAAGCGGGCTGGACGGGAATTGTCGAGCGTGCCGCAAAGGGGCGAGCGCTCCGAGAAGCGTTGTATGCCCCGTCCTGTCGGGATCACAAGATCCGCGCCGGTAACTTGGGTCAGAAGCGACGCCAGTTCATTCTGTCGTGAATCGGATGTCTGGCCATCAGCTGGCAGAATCTGCGTAGCCATAACATCCGATATGATTTGGAATCCTTCAAAATCGAGCGAGGCTTTCGATCCTCTGGCATCGTGAATCGGCATCGCTCTAGAGTCAATCGTGACGGTGTCGCGTGAAGTATCATTTGCGTGGTAGAGCATTCTGGAGGCTGTCCTTGCCGCGTAGGAGATTTCAGAAATCATAGATATTTCCTAATTTTAACAGTGTATAAAATACTTGGCGTCCCGCAGGAACGGGTCTCGAAATCCATGTTTCCGTGATTCTCATGCAGATGGCTGGCCGCGCTTCGATGGGATGGATGGGTAACATTCGTGACTATACTCTTGCCATCCAAAAATAGTATGTCATACAAACATAATGTCGCTATCCAGGCGACCACATGGCGCCGAGTTCGGAACACCGTCCGGGCGCCGGTTCAGGAGAGGACCATGATGCAGATCTTCACCAGGGCACGCTTGCGTCGCGTGTTGCTTGTAACGGTTTCGGGGAGCGGGTTGTTCGCTGCTGCGCCTGTCCTTGCACAGGACCTGCCCAATGAAGCGGAGCAGACAGAACGGGCGGAGCAATCGCCCTCTTTCAATGAAATCATCGTCACCGCACAGTTCCGCGCGCAGAACCTGCAGGATACGCCGCTGTCGATCACGGCAGTCGATGCAAACCTGTTGGCGTCAAGAAACCAGACGGACATTTCCCAGATCGCCGCTCAGGCGCCGAACGTTCAGCTTACGCAGATGGGCGGCGCCTTCGGCTCGTCGATGGCGGTCTATGTCCGCGGGATCGGGCAGTACGACTTCAACCCGGCCTACGAACCTGGCGTGGGTATGTATGTCGATGACGTTTACTATGCGACGCTGACCGGTTCGATCATGGACCTGCTCGATCTCGAACGTGTCGAAGTTCTGCGGGGGCCTCAAGGTACTCTGACCGGGCGCAACTCGATCGGCGGCGCGATCAAGCTGTTTTCGGTGAAGCCCAGCAACGAGAACAGCGGCTCGGTAGAGGTCGCCTACGGTTCGCGCGATCGCACGGACTTGCGCGGCAGTGCCAACTTCGTGCTGACAGACAACCTCTATGCCCGTATCGCTGCCGTCCACAAGCGGCAGGATGGCTACGTCGATCAGGTTGACTTCGGCTGCGCCAATCCCGGCAATCCGCTAGGCATCGGTGCTCGTCCATCTACGCCTTCGGATTGCGTCGTCGATAAGTTCGGCGAGAAGAACTATACGGGCCTTCGCGGTTCGCTCCGCTTCAATCCGGATGACAAGCTCGATTGGACGATCACGGGCGATTACACTTATGAAAATCGCTCCTACAGCGCGAGCGTCCTGACGGTCAACGATACGAGCAAGACCGACGGCGTCAATTTCATCTGCGGACGCTTCTGTACATACGCGGATTTCTTCGCACCGGCGGGCGGCATTATCGATCAGGCATATTACATGCCCAGCAAGACGAAGTTCGAGGGCTGGGGCGTTTCGAGCAACGTTAGCTACGAGTTCAGTTCCCATCTGAAGTTGCAGTCGATCACCGCTTACCGGCGTTATCGACAGGTCTTTGGCACCGACGACGATTTCACGCCCAATCCCAACATCGTCGGCGCTGGCTTCAATGACTTGAAGTTTCGCTTCTTCAGCCAGGAACTGCGCCTTTCCGGCGATATCGGGCCTGACGCGGAATGGACCCTGGGCGGCTTCTACAGCGATCAGAAGACTCTCTATTTCACGCGGCAGGATATCCGCTACATCGATTATGCCTTCTGCGGAGGCATGGGCGCTTGCAACCTGCAGTTCCAGGGCAACGATCCCGTGAATGCCGACAGCAAGGCGGTATTCGGTACGGTCATCGTGCGTCCGACTGCCGAGCTCACACTGACCGGCGGCTTGCGGTACACCAAGGAGCACAAGGACTATACATTCGTTCGAAAGGGCCTGGATGGGGGCGTGCTGAATGACAGCTTCGGGGTCGGCCTCCTCGATGGGCTCGTTGGCCTTTACGACGGTGATCGTGTCGACTGGCGTATTTCCGCCGACTATCGTTTCAGCCCCGAGATCATGGGTTATGCGACGGTGAGCACCGGCTTCAAGGGCGGCGGCGTTGTTGCGCGGCCTTTCACGGCTCTCCAGGCCATCAACGGTGCTTTCGATCCGGAGACGCTCACGGCCTATGAAATGGGCGTGAAGACCGACTTCCTCGGTCATCGTGTGCGCCTCAACCTCTCCGGGTTTTATAACGACTACAAGAATATCCAGTTGCCGATTTCGGACTGTTCGGTACTCGATGAAGTGCCGGTGGGAACGGGTACGAATACTTGCGCGGCAATCCAGAACGCAGGCGACGGCAAGATGTACGGCCTCGAGGCGGAGTTCTTCGCAAACTTCGTCGATGGTCTCGATATCGATGCGTCGCTCAGCTGGATCGATGGCAAGTGGAAACGGATCGATGAGGTTGTGGGCGGAGCCATCAAGATCGATGACCCGATTACCACGCCCAACTGGAAGTGGAGCGCAGGCATTCAGTATCGAGCCGATCTGGGCGAATCCGGATCGATCACGCCGCGCTTCGATCTTGCCTATACCGGCAAGCGCAGTGTGGGGCGTCTGACGCTCACCTCTCCGCTGGAATACCGGCCTGATTTCATCCTGGCGAATGCGCGGCTGACCTGGAAAAACAGGGACGAGGATCTTTCCATCTCCTTCGAAGTCCAGAACCTTTTCGACAAGTACTACCTGCTCCCACTGCGGTTCGTGGCTGTCTACGCCACGGCGGGGACCGGGTACAGCACGGTTGGGCGACCGCGCGAATGGGCCGTGACCGCCCGGAAGACCTTTTGATCATTCCGGTTGCAGCTGGCTTCCCCCGCCTGCTGCAACCGCATAATGCTAGTGGGATCAAGGCGATCTGGCCCGATTCAGGGACGGGCATGAATACGAACGGGAGACAAGCGCCATGGCGCAAGTGACACTGTACCACTGGGAGCCGAATGCCAATTCAGGCAAGCCGATGTTGACCCTGATGGAGAAGGGTGTCGAATTCGATAGTCACTACATCGATATGCTGGAGTTCGATCAGCATCGTCCTGAATACCTGGCAATCAATCCGCAGGGCACGATACCGGCCATGACGCATGGTTCCCGGGTCCTGGTCGAGAGCACGGCGATCATGGAATATGTGAACGAGGAGTTCTCCGGGCCGGACCTCATGCCGAAGGATGCGCTGGATCGCTGGCGGGTCCGCTGGTGGATGAAATTCATGGATCAGTGGCTGGCGCCGAGTTTTTCGATGATTGGCTGGAGCGTCTTTGTCGGCCCGATGGTTCGCCAGCGGGATCCGGCCGAACTCGAAGCGGCGATTGAGCGCATTCCCTTGCCCGAGCGGCGCGTGTCCTGGCGCAAGGCAATCCACGGCACGTTTTCCGAAGCGGAGATCGGCGAAAGCCAACGGCGCGTGGCCCTGGGTATCGGCATGTTGGAACAAGAACTGGGCAAGCGCGAGTGGCTTGCCAGCGACGCCTATAGCCTCGCAGATATCAACGGCTTCAATCTTGCCTACGCCATCCCGCTCTCACAACCGTCACTTTGCAACGATGAGAGGACGCCCAATCTCCTGCGCTGGCTGCGGGCGGTCTATGCCCGGCCGGCCGTGAAGAAATGCTGGGCCTTGGGCCGGACCGACATGGTGAAGCGTGTCGCCATTCTCGACGGGGAGCAGATCTGATGGCGATGATTCTCTACCATGGAGCGCCCAATGGCCCGTCGCTGATCGTGCTGGCGGCCCTTGCCGAAACCGGCGTGGCCGTTGAACGGCGCCGGATTGATTTGCTTGCCGGTGACCGGCACGTCCTGCCCGGCATCGGTGAACCGGTGGCCCTGAACATGGGCATCGAAGGGGAAGGCCCTGTGCTGGTGGTCGATGGCGAGGCGATGACCGATGCCGTCTTCCTGGCGCAGTATTTCGACGAGCTTTCGGAGAAGGCCCCGCTCCAGCCAAGCGATCCCTATGCACACTGGGAGATGATGATGTGGTGCCGCCAGATCACCGAGCGCCTGTCTCCGGCTGCGGCCCTGCTGGGCAATGTCGAATTCTCGCAGGAAACTCTCGGGGCGATGTCGGATGAACAGTTCGAGGAACTGACGGATCGAATCGTTAGTGCAGACCTGCGTTCGCGCTGGGAGATCCTGCGCGACGGCGCGGTGGATCTTGCGCAGATTACAGACAGTCGGACCAAGGTCCTGCAGGCCGTCGAGCGCTGTGAGCAGCAGCTCGGTGACGGGCGCGAATGGCTCATGGGCGAACTGACAATCGCTGATCTCACCACTTTCGCCTGGCTTGCGGGAATGGAGCAGGTCCTTCCCGAGTCTTTCCGGGACAAGCCGCTGACGACGGCCTGGCTACAGCGCGTTCGCTCTCGTCCCGCTGTGGCCTCTGCCCTCGCCGATGGCGGGGCTCGAGCCGCGACGTTCTGGGCTCCCGGTCCGGAGATCAACCGCTGGGGATGACCGTGCGTCGCCCCGAATAAATCCATAAAATCATGATCCGGGACAGCAGTTGGCCGGAATGCGGGAAGAGTGAAATGGTTGCGAAGGGTTTCTCGTTGCTGGCGGTTGTCGTGTCGGGGACATGTCTGGCCCTGTCAGGCTGCGGAATGGGTCTCGCCAATGGCTCGGAGGATCTTGCCCGCGACGGCGTCAACGGGAAACTCATCGCTGAGGGAGCGAATGATGCCTGGCCTTCTTATGGGCGTACCTACGACGAACAGCGCTATTCGCCGCTGACCGACATCAACAGGCAGAACGTCAAGGATCTCGGTCTTGCCTGGTTTGCGGATCTTGATACCTCCAGAGGCCAGGAAGCGACGCCGCTGGTGATCGATGGCGTCATCTACATTTCCACGGCCTGGTCCAAGGTCAAAGCCTATGATGCGGTGACGGGCAAGGAACTGTGGGCCTTCGATCCGGAGGTTCCCGGCAAGGCGGGCGTCAATGGCTGCTGCGACGTGGTCAATCGCGGACTGGCGGCCTGGGGCGACAAGCTGTTCCTGGGAACCTTCGACGGGCGCCTCATCGCTCTCGATCGCAAGAGTGGAAAGACGCTATGGAGTCAGATTACCGTCGACCAGAGCCAGCCCTATACGATCACCGGTGCCCCGCGCGTCATCGGCGGGAAAGTGATCATCGGCAATGGCGGGGCAGAGATGGGCGTGCGCGGGTACGTCACGGCCTATGACGCTCAGACCGGCAAACAGGCCTGGCGCTTCTATACGGTGCCCGACCAGCCCGGAAAGAATAGCGAGAAATATCTGAAGGACGCCGAGAAGACCTGGAACGGGAAGTGGTGGGCCGAAGGCGGTGGCGGCACGGTCTGGGATTCGATGGCCTACGATCCCGAACTCGATCTGCTCTATATTGGCGTCGGCAATGGCAGCCCGTGGAATCACGGCATCCGGTCGGAGGGCAAGGGCGACAATCTCTATCTTTCATCGATCGTCGCGGTCCGCCCGGAAACCGGGGAATATGTCTGGCATTTCCAGGAAACGCCGGGCGAAACCTGGGACTTCACGGCGACGCAGCACATCATGCTTGCCGACCTCGAGATCGACGGAAAAATTCGCAAGGTGCTGATGCAGGCGCCCAAGAATGGCTTTTTCTACGTGATCGACCGCGAGACGGGTGAGTTCATATCGGGCAAGAACTTCGTGCCGGTCAATTGGGCCAGCGGCCTCGATCCGAAGAGCGGCCGGCCGATCGAGAACCCCGAGGCGCGGTATTACAAGACCGGTCGCCCATGGATCGGATCGCCGGGTGCAGGCGGGGCACACTCGTGGCATCCGATGGCGTGGGACCCGAAGGAGAAGCTGGTATTCATTCCGGCCCAGATCGCAGCCTTCCCCTATTTTGCGGACAAGGACTGGAAGCCGGCGAAGAAGGGATTCAATACCGGCGTCGACATGTCCGCCGGGGCCATGCCGGCCGATCGTAAGGTCCGCGCCGGAGCCGAACAGGCGACGCAGGGCGTCCTGATCGCCTGGGACCCGGTGGCACAGAAGGAGCGCTGGCGGGTCACATTCCCCAGCGCCAATAACGGTGGCCTCCTGGCGACCGGCGGTGGACTTGTGTTTCAGGGCAACATGAAAAGCGAAATGGCGGCCTACGCCACCGATACGGGGGCCAAGCTGTGGTCCTATCCGGTCCAGACGGGCGTGGTAGCCCCGCCGGTGACCTACAAGATCGGCGATACGCAGTATCTGGCCGTGGTCGCGGGGTGGGGCGGCATCTGGGCCCTCGCACCGGGGCTGCTGTCGCAGGACGGTGGGCCGGTGCACAATGTCAGCCGGCTTCTCGTCTTCAAGCTCGGCGGGAAGGCCAAGCTTCCTGCAAGCCCGCCGGTCAATCAGATGCCGATCGATCCGCCGCCCTTCATCGGCACGATGCAGCAGGTGAAGAGGGGCGCTTATCGCTATGGTCGCTTCTGCGGAACCTGCCACGGTGATGCGGCCATTGGCGGCGGCCTGCTGCCCGATCTGTGTCGCTCTGCGATCGTTGCAGACAAGGCGGCTTTCCAGACCGTGGTCCATGACGGTGCCCTTGAAGCCAACGGCATGGTCAGTTTCGCCAATGTGCTGAACCCCGATGAAATCGAGGCAGTCCGCCAATACGTCATCCATCGTGCGAACGAGGATCGCGATCTCGATACTGGGGCCCCCAAGGCTGCAAGCCGATGACCATCGACGCAAAGGCGATCCGTGCGATCGACGTTCATGTCCACGCCGAAGTGTCCTGTCATGATCCCGAGGATCCGGTCATGGCCCAGTTCTTCGATGCTGCCTCGGCCTATTTCAAGGCGCCGCGCGAACGTCCCAAGATGCCCGAGATCGCAGAGATCTACAGGCGCCAGAATATCGCCTTCTGCCTGTTTACGGTCGATGCGGAGAGTGGCCTGGGAGCGCGCCGGGTCTCCAATTACGAAGTTGCGGATTTTGCCGCGCAACATGCGGACATCTGCCTGCCGTTCGCTTCGATCGATCCGCGCAAGGGCAAGCTCGGAGCTCGCGAAGCGCGCGATCTTGTCGAGAACCACGGCGTGCGGGGATTCAAGTTCCATCACATCGTGCAGGACTGTCACCCGGCCGATCGCGTCGGCTATCCGATATACGAGATCATCGCCGAATTCGGATTGCCGGCCATATTCCACACCGGGCATTCCGGCATGGGCACGGGGATGCGCGGCGGCGGAGGGCTACGCCTGAAATACGGCCGCCCCATGCTGGTGGACGATGTCGCGGCGGACTTTCCCGACATGAAGATCATCCTGGCCCACCCCAGCTGGCCTTGGGTGGATGAGAGCCTGTCGATGGCCTTGCACAAGGAGAACGTCTTCATCGACCTCTCGGGCTGGAGCCCCCGGTACTTTCCGCCCCAGATCGTACGCTACGCCAACGGGCAACTTTCGGGCAAAATGATGTTCGGTTCGGATTTCCCCTTGATCCGGCCTGACAAGTGGATCGAGGCGGCTCGCGATATCGGTTTCAAGGAAAGCGTCATGGCCGGGATCATGAAGGACAATGCGGTCAGAGTGCTCGGCCTTGACTGACCGCGCTTCAGCATCGTCTCGCTGGATGCCGTTTTCGGACCGTCACGTTGTCATTACCGGCGCGTCGAGCGGCATCGGAAGAGCGACGGCTCAGTGCATTTCCGCGCAAGCAGGGCGTGTGACCTTGCTGGCGCGCCGTGCCGAGCGTCTCGAAGCGCTGGCCGCTTCGTTGGGAGAGCGGGCCGAGTGGCAGGTAGTCGATGTGTCTGACAACGATGCACTGCTTGCCGCGATCGACCACGCCGTCGCACTTAACGGTCCAATCGATGGCCTTTTCCTCAACGCCGGAACCGGGGGGACCTTCGCCCCGGTGGAGAGTTACCCGGACAGTGATTTCATGCATGTCATGCAGGTCAATCTCCTGTCTGCGTTTCGCGCTATCGCTCATGTGCTGCCGATGATGAAGGAACGGGGGAATGGCGCTATACTCGTCACTGGAAGTCTGGCGAGTGAGCGCGGCATGGCGAACAACGCGGCCTACGTTGCATCGAAGCACGGACTTCTCGGGCTTGCGCGCGCCGTGGCTTTGGAGGCGGCTCCCTTCGGCGTGAGATGCAATTGCATCGTTCCCGGCTTTATCGAGACCGAGATGTTCGACGCCTTGCCGGATGAGGCCATGTCGCAGCTGGCGTCCCGCATCCCGCAAGGCCGCACCGGCCGCGCCGAGGAACTGGCCGGTGTCGCTGCATTCCTGCTCTCCGATGCCGCATCGCACGTGACGGGACAGAGCCTTGCGGTAGATGGCGGCGTGCTCGGGACCCTGTCTGTCCAGGCGAACGCGCCTTCGCTTGCCCGCCTTACTCGTCGAAGAAGTTGAGTTCGAGCAGGACGCCGTCCGGATCATGGACGAAGATCTGGCGCAGGCCGATGCTTCGGATAACATTGCTTTCGTAGCGGAGTCCGCGGTCTTCCAGGCGATCCCGGATCTCATCGAAACCTTCGCAGCGAAGAGCAATGTGGTGGAGCGCCCCGGTCGGTCCCGGTGTCATGTCCCGGTCCATGGCGCGCGGCACGTCTTGTGCATTCAGGTGAAGGATGGGGCGCTCATCGCTGTTGTAGATCCAGCGCGCCATCTCCCGGGTGAGCGGGGCCGGCGGAGCGCAGCTTTCCAGCGAAAGGACATCGCGGTAGAATGCCTCGCTTCGGTCGAGGTCGGAGACGATCACGTTGAAGTGATCGAGAGCGACGACGCGGGCGCGAATCCGCGTCTCGAAAGCCATGAAGGGGCTGTTCATGCCGCTTCCTCCTGCTTCCGTTCGCCACCGGGCACGCCCCGGGCAACGCGGCGATCAAAGTCCGGATCGTCTTCGGGCCGCGCAAGTGCGCTCATGACCCTGGCGTGGATATCCTCCAGAGTGCCGCGGAATTCGGCGTAGGGGAGGATGTACAGCTGGTCTTCCTGCACGCCCTTGAGCACGTGCTGGGCCAGTGTTTCGGGCTCCATTCCGATTTCGATTACCTTTTTGAGGTGCTCGAACATGGCCGGGTCGGCCTGATAGTAGCCGGTCTCGGCAAGATGCTTCGGCCGCGTCAGCAAGGCTTCATGGATATTGGTATTCACGGCCCCGGGACAGAGCAGTGATACGCCGATCCCGGTGCCGTCCAGATCGAGAGCCAGGGTCTCGGTCAGGCCGCGAACGGCCATCTTGGTGGTGCAGTAGATGCCGGTTCCCTTCAGCGCGACGAAAGCCGACATCGATGCGGTGTTGACGATGTGTCCGCCGTTGCCCCGCTCCACCATGCGCGGGACGAACGTGCGTATGCCGTTGATGACACCGCGAAGATTGACGTCGAGCTGCCAGTCCCAGTCATCGTACGTGGCATCCTGGATAGCGCCGAAATGAGATACGCCAGCGGTGTTGAAGAGCAGTTCGACCGGTCCCAGCTCTGCCTCCACGTCGTCCGCGACGCGCCGGTAGGCCTCGCGGTCGGTGATGTCGAGAAGGACCGGCATTACCGTGGCGTCGGTATTGGCGAAGTGGGCCATCGCCTCGTCGAGATGGTCCTGCCTGATGTCGGCAATGGCGATCCTGCAACCGGCCTTCGCGAAGACCTTGGCCTGGCCCAATGCCACGCCCGATCCGCCGCCTGTTATGAAGGCTGTGCGGCCTGCGACTTGTGTCATCTTCACTCTCCCTTGAGCATCGTGTTTTTTCAGGCGTAGGCATGGTTCTCCAGCCCGAGCATGTCGCGCGTTTCTGCGGCGCTTGAGACATCTGCCCCCAGGCGTTCGATCAGTTCGACCGCCCAGCGCACGTGAGCGGCGTTGTCGGGCGCCATAAGTCCCTTGCGCAGGTAGATCGTGTCTTCGAAGCCAACGCGGACATGGCCGCCCAGGAGCACTGACTGCGCGGCCATGGGGTAGGAGTGACGGCTGATGCCGAAGCCGGTGAAATGTGCGCCTTTCGGGATCTGGTTGGATGCGTAGAGCATCGCTTCCGGTGTCGCCGGCAATCCGTACTTGGTGCCGAGGACGAAGGAGAACGGCGCGTTGCTGGGTATCGCCCCTTTCGCCATGAGGTCATCGGCGAATACGAAGTCGCCTGCCTCGAAGCATTCGATCTCGGGCATGACCCCGGCATCCTGGATCATGTGGCCCATGCGGGTGATCATCGGATCGAGATTGATCGCGACACCGCCCCAGAGTTGCATGGTGCAGATGTCGAGCGTGCACATGTCCGGCTTGAGATCGAGAATGTGTTCCAGCCTGCGCTCCGCCGTGAACATGAGCGTGCCTTCGCCGCATACGGCCGGATCTTCTTCGCTCTGCATCCAGTTGCAGCCCGGTCCGGTCGTGACGTTGAGAATGACCTCGCGGTTCTTTTCGCGGATCAGGCCCACGACTTCGCGATAATCGTCGAGCGCCTGCGATGGTTCGCCGGTTTCGCGGTCGCGGACATGGACGTGGATAATCGATGCACCCGCTTCGGCAGCTGCCAGGGCCTCATTGGCGACATGATCGGGCCGAAACGGAAAGTTAGGATGCTCCGGCATCGGTGAACTTCCTGTAACTGCGCATGTAATATAGACTTTTCGCGCCAATCTCGCTCTCCTCGGTTCTTCTGATTTGCTGATTCGAGGGATTCGCAAATTCGGAAAGGTCGGAACAGACCAGCGCCTATCCTATCAGGTAAGGTAACTGGTTCAGGATGGCACTGGAGGAGGAAGCAGAACGATGTCGCATCGCGAAGAGCTGTCGCGATTCCTGAAGTCCGCGCGCGGTCGGCTGAAGCCCGGCGATGTCGGACTCCCGCCGGGCGAGCGACGCCGTGCCAAGGGATTGCGGCGCGAGGAAGTCGCAGCGCTCGCCGGCATGAGCGTGACCTGGTACACCTGGTTCGAACAGGGCCGCGAAGTGCAGTTATCTGCGCCGATGATCGAACGGCTGGGCCGTACGCTGCACCTGACCGATACCGAGCGCGAATACCTCTTCGCGTTGGCACAACATCGCCCGCCGCCACTCGTTTCACGCTTCGATGAGACGATACGTCCTGGCACGCAGCATCTGCTCGACCATCTCGCTATTCCGGCGCTCGTGATCGTCGAGGACTGGACGGTCGTGGGATGGAACTCCTTCGTTTCCGTCGCCTTTCGTGACTACAGCGTTTTGCCGCGCAACGAACGCAACCTGTTCAAGATCCTGATGCTCAATGAGCGCTATCAGGCCGATCCCGATTTTTTCCGTGAAATGGGACAGCGCCTCACAGCCCGTTTCAAGTGGGATTATAGCCAGACCGCGCAGCCCGAAGTCTTCGACGAGATCATTGCCGAGATGACCGAGCGATCCGCGCTGTTCAGGGAGAGTTGGGAGCGTAGCGAGATCCGGGCTCACTTTGAGGGGATCAATTCCAGCTTCTTCCCGGAAATCGGAGAAATCTGGTTTCGGCATACGTCCTATGCGATCGAGGAAGCCCCGAGCCAGCGCCTGATCCTGTTCGCGCCGAACGAGGAACGCGATGCCGTTCTGCTCGAACGTCTGCGCAAGCTCAAGCCGGAACTGGATGTTCGAGCGTAGTGCGATCGATGATCTTCGCCCCGGCGCCGGCGGGAAGCCGGGCGAAGAGGGGAACCGCGCCAAACCCCAGTAGCGCAAGTGAGACCAGGGCCAGCCGGTAGGGCGAAGCTTCGTCTTGAATTTCGGTTGCGAAAGGCAGGTTGAGGAACAGTGCACCCAGCGAAATGCCGACTGCGGCCGACAGGGCGTTGCCGATGCTGTTGAGGACGATGGCCCCGGGCAGTTCTTCTTGCGCGACGTCTGCGAAGGCAATGGACACCATCCCCGTGAACGGAACCGAGCGAGCCAGGCCTGCCGTGAACATCGTCAGCGCCATCAGCCAGAATGGCGTTTTCGCATCGAGAAGCGCAAGGGCGGCCATCGTGCCCATCATCAGGCCCGTCCCCCAGGCGAGGGAGGCTCGAAAACCGGTCAGGCGAATGACGCGCCCGACTATCGGTTTGAGCACGAGGTCGCCCAGGTTGTTGGCGAGAAGCAACAGGCCAGCTGCGCCGGGTGAGAGGTTGAAGGCAAGCTGGAAGCACAGCGGGAGGACGAGTGCCTGCGCCATGAAGGGAATGCGCATGAGCATGCCCGCCCCGAACGCGATCGATCGAAACGTGCGATGTCGCAAGGCGTCGAGAGCAACCAGGCTGTCGGGATGCCGTCGAAGATGGCGATAGGAGAGCAGCCCGATTGCCGCTCCGCCGACCAGCATGAGCGTTGGAAAGGAAGGGCTGTCCGGATGCGCGCCAAGCCTGTCGAATCCATAGATGAGCATGGTCAGGGCGCTGGCGATCAGGACGAAGCCAAGCGGATCGAAGCGGGTCGGTTGCGGCGAAATGGATGGGATCAGCCGTAGCACGAGGACCGAACCGACGAGGGCAAGCGGCAGGTTGATCAGGAAGATGGACTGCCAACCGAAGGCCTCAGTCAGGAAGCCGCCAAGGGGAGGGCCGATGACCGGCGCGACGAGGGCGGGGGTCGTACTGATCGCCAGCATTTCGACCAGCCGGTGCGTTGGCGTCATGCGCAGCAGGATGAGGTTGCCCACTGGCGCCATGAGACTTGAGCAAAACGCCTGCAAGCCTCGCGCCGTTACGAAAAGGGCGAGGGTCGTGGCGAGAGAGCAAAGCAGCGATGCGACGCCGAAGCCGAGAACGGCGACCGCAAGCACCCGTCGCGGCCCCAGCTTCTGCGCGAGCCAGCTGCTTAACGGCAGGCATGCCGTCGAGACCAGGAGGTAGGCGGTAATCCCGATTCCCAGCTCGCTGGGAGAGATCCTGAAGTCGCGCGCCATATCCGGCAGGGCCGTTGCGATGATCGTGGCTTCGAGGATCGAGAGGAACATGATGAACGCGACCATGATCGCGATCATGCGAGGATCGGGTGGACGCTCTCCATCCCTCGGCACAACGGGCCTATGATCCTGCGTCCGCGAACCGCGTCTGTCGGTGGGGCCGAAATGGAGCGCGCCTTCGTTCATTGCGACCTTTCGAAGTAGGCGATGGCCCGGAACTCATAGCTTTCACGAATTGCCGCGTCCGGGCGGCTGGTGTCGTGGAATGCCGTATGCGGTGCGCGCCACGCCCGGTTGTGGTCGCTGTCGTGGAACTTGATGAATATGACCTCGTCTCGGGTCATGTCGGGGAAATACCACCAGCGATGCTCGGCACTGAACTTGAAGATGGTGGCTGCGACCATGTCTTCCTCACCGGGGATCGGCGCGTAGAGCGCGTCGCCTTCAGGGATCTCGTCCACGTCGATCTTCACGTTGGCGACGCTGTCCTCTTCGCCGACCGAGGGGCCTTCGCACAAGGCGAGCGGCCAGTCCTGCGGTGCCGGTGAAAACGTGCGCCACAGACTGAAAGTAATGAAGCGCTCGAAGTCCGGGCCATCGGGACGCGCTGCCGCGTAAAGGCGCCGTGCGATCTTGTGCGCGGTACTTGAATTGAAATCGACGTGTGCCTCGGCCGCTGGAGGCTGATAGGCTTCGCCAGCAATGAGCGGAGAGCGCAACTGGCCTCCCATCGGAATAATGAAGTTGGCCCCGGTCAGGGCCATCGCAACTTTGGCGACCTCGTCCGGATAGATCTCCAGCTGAGCCGGATCAGTGAAGTCGGTGACGGCACTGGGGTACCGTGCAAGGCAGAAACCGTGCTTGTCCAACGTAAAGGGCTGCCTGGCCAACCGCGCATTGCAGATCGTCACGGGGTAGGGCTGGTAGATGCCCGTGTTGAATTCCTTGCCCGGAGCCCAGAAACGGCGATTGATGCGCGAAGTCGGGACGAGGTATTCGATCGTCGTCCGGATCGCTTCTGCGGGGCGGCTGCGATCCTTCGTCTCCTCCATGGCCATGGCCCTCTTCCCGAACTTCTCTTCTGTTCTATTCCGAAGCTCTGAGGACTTCGGTCATTGCGATCCGGCGAAACGGG
This sequence comes from Novosphingobium sp. PY1, assembly GCF_017312445.1. Lineage (NCBI taxonomy): Bacteria > Pseudomonadati > Pseudomonadota > Alphaproteobacteria > Sphingomonadales > Sphingomonadaceae > Novosphingobium > Novosphingobium sp. PY1. The sequence goes on from NZ_BLTI01000001.1 coordinate 467,550, forward strand.
CCCTCACGTCTTGCGGTACAGGGGCAGAGCGCAGGCCAGAGGGTGAGCCAGGCGACGCGACCGTCCAGACGCGTTTCTCGGTGCCTTCCACGCAGAGTCGATCCCCCAGCAGGATACGATGCGCGATCGTGAAGCTGCTGTTTCCGAAGATCGGCGCATCTGCCTCGATCCTCACTACATCGCCATAGCTGGCCGGGGAGGTGAACCGCGCCGAAAGGTCGACAAGTGGGAAGCCGACCACCCCCATCTGGTCAAGCATGTCGCGCTTGCGGGGCAGGCCGGCCGCCTCGAAAAGCAGGATCGTGCTCTCGGCGAACATGTCGATGAAGCGCGGGGCGAAGACGATCCCGGCAGGGTCGCACTGGCCCCATTCGATGCGATGCTCGCGTATCAGGAATGACTGCATCTTTCAGGCCAGGATGTTCTTGCCCTGTCGGGTCGTCTGAGCCGCCATTTCCGATGCCGCGGGTGGTTCGGGAATGAGGAGTCCGCGTTGCACGGCCGGGCGGGCAGCGACCGTGTCGAACCATCGCTGGAGATGCGACAGGCCATCCATGTCGATGCAGGCCCAGTCGCGGCCACGGACCCAGGGGAAGCAGGCGATGTCCGCGATCGAATAGTCGCCGGCAAGATATTCCCGATCGGCGAGTCGGCGGTCCATCACCTCGAACAGGCGCCGGCTCTCGCGCGTATAGCGGTCGATCACGGAAGGCAGCTTTTCGTCGAAGTAGCGATTGAAGACGGTCGCCTGTCCCATCATCGGCCCCAGCCCCGACATCTGCCACATGACCCACTGGATCGCTTCGCTGCGTCCTATGACAAATTTGGGCAGGAAGCGGTCGAACTTCTCAGCAAGGTAGATGAGGATCGCACCGGATTCGAAGACGGCGAAGGAACCGCCCTCAGTTTCGACATCGTGATCGATCAGCGTTGGAATACGGCCATTGGGATTGAGCCGGAGATACCATTCTTCCTTCTGCTCCCGATCAGTGAGCGAAATCGGACGCACCTTGTAGGCCACGCCGAGCTCCTCGAGCATGATCGTGGTCTTCCATCCGTTCGGCGTTTCCGATGTGAGCAATTCGAGCAAGCGTCTCTCCCCGCATTTCGCGCGATTCGCCGCGCCTTGAGGGGCGAGACAAGCAGAGTAGCGCCCTCGCAACCAGAAGAGCGAAAACAGTATTAGTGGGAATGACAGCTTCGCGGAGCGCTTAACCAGTTGGCGATTCTAATAGTATTGGCGGTGGACTTCCTCACCCGCGAACCGTGCCGCACCTTGCATGTCATATGGAGAATGAAAGACGGAGAGGGACTGCCAGTTCATGTTGACGCTCTACAGCTTTGGTCCGGGGGCCAATTCGCTCAAGCCACTGCTCGCACTTTATGAGAAGGGGTTGGAATTCACGCCGCGTTTCGTCGATCCCACGCGGTTCGAGCACCACGAGGAATGGTTCAAGAAGATCAATCCGCGAGGGCAGGTTCCGGCTCTCGACCATGACGGACACATCATCACCGAATCGACGGTGATCTGCGAATATCTCGAAGATGCCTTTCCCGAGGCGCCGCGCCTGCGGCCCGTCGACCCGGTCATGATCGCCGAAATGCGGGTCTGGACCAAGTGGGTGGACGAATACTTCTGCTGGTGCGTCTCCACGATCGGCTGGGAGCGGATGATCGGGCCAATGGCGCGGGCGCTTTCGGACGAGGAATTCGAGGCGAAGGTCGCGCGCATTCCTGTCCCGGAGCAACGTACGAAGTGGCGCACAGCGCGCACCGGTTTCCCGAAGGAGGTGCTGGACGAAGAGATGCGCAAGATCGGCGTATCGGTGAACCGGCTCGAAACGCGGCTGGCGGAAAGCCCCTGGCTCGCCGGCGAGAATTTCAGCTTGGCCGACGTGTGCAATTTCGCCATCGCCAACGGCATGCAGAACGGATTTTCCGATATCGTCAACCGCGAAGCCACGCCGCACCTCGTGGCCTGGATCGAGAAGATCAATGATCGCCCGGCCTGCAAGGCGATGTTCGCCAACTCGAAAAGCGAGTTCGCCGACCGCGGCCAGAAAGTCACTGCCTGACGGTCCCCGCCGCCACCAAACTGCGACCAAGGAGCTTCACGGGATGGCCAAAGACAACCGCATTACCCTTTACGATCTGCAACTTGCTTCGGGTTGCACGATCAGCCCCTTCGTCTGGCGTACGAAATATGCGTTGGCGCACAAGGGGTTCGATGTCGATATCGTGCCCGGAGGATTTACCGGAATTGCCGAACGTACGGGCGGGCGCAGCGAGCGCGTTCCGGTCATCGTCGATGACGGTGAGTGGGTGCTCGACAGCTGGAAAATCGCCGAATACCTCGATGAGCGCTATCCGGACCGGCCGATGCTGTTCGAAGGTCCTTCGATGAAACAGCTCACCAAGTTTCTCGATGCCTGGCTGTGGCAGACTGCCATCGGCCCCTGGTTCCGTTGCTATATCCAGGATTATCACGACTTGTCCTTGCCTCAGGACCAGGCCTACGTCCGCCACTCGCGCGAGACGATGTTTCTGGGCGGAAAGACGCTGGAGGAAGTGCAGGCGGGCAGGGAAGATCGCCTGCCGCTGGTGCCTCCGACGCTGGAACCCTTCCGCAAGTTGCTGCGCGATACGCCCTGGCTTGGCGGAGATGCGCCTAATTTCGCCGATTACACGGCGCTTGCCGTCTTTCTGTGGACGGCCTCGGTCGCGACGACACCGCCTTTGACCGAGGACGATCCCTTGCGCGGCTGGCTCGATCGCGGTTTCGATCTCTACGCCGGGCTTGGTCGGCACCCCGGGATGCACAGTCTCTTCGGCCTCCGCCTGCGGGAAGGAGACCCAGAGCCGTTCGCTCGTGATGGGGCGGGGATCGAAGTGGCTCCGGTCAACCACGGGACTGCACGAAGTGCAGAGATGGCGGACTGAGAGGAGAGTGACGATGGCATGGCACGAAGAGCCGCCGCCGGGCGCCTTGCGGATGTATCACATCCCGGGCTGCCCCTTTTCGGAACGCGTGGAGATCCTGCTCGATCTGAAGGGGCTGTCGGGGATCATGGACGACCATGAAGTCGACATTTCCAAGCCTCGGCCGGATTGGCTCCTGTCGAAAACCCGCGGAACCACCTCGCTTCCCGCGCTCGAGCTGGAGAATGGTGAGACCCTGAAGGAAAGCATGGTGATCCTGCGCTACTTCGAGGAGCGGTTTCCCGAACGTCCGGTAGCGCAACGCGATCCCTTCGAACATGCGGTCGAGGCCATGCTTTGCGCCACGGACGGGCAGTTTACCGGTGCCGGGTATCGCATGATCCTCAACCGGGACCGCGCAAAGCGCGACGACTGCAAGGCGGAAGTGGATGCGCAGTATGCACGGCTGGACGATTTCCTGAGGCACTATAGCCCTGACGGCGACTATCTGTTCGCTTCTTTCGGTTGGGCTGAAGTTGTCTTTGCACCGATGTTCAAGCGCCTCTGGTTCCTGGAATACTATGAAGGCTATGAAGTGCCTCAGCACCTGGCGCGCGTGCTGCGCTGGCGCGAAGCCTGTACCGAACACCCGGCCGTCGCGAACAGGCACAGTCATCGCGAGCTGATGACCCTGTATTACGATTACAGCCAGGGCGGTGGTAACGGTCGCCTTCCTCAAGGGCGGCATATTTCCAGCTTCACCCTCGATCCGGCTTGGCAGAAGCGTCCCATGCCTCCGCGCGACAAGTGGGGTACGCCGGCCACCGATCGCGAACTGGGCCTCGTCACCGCGACTGTCGGTGCCTGAGATCCCGAATATTTCCATTCTTGCCGAGAACAGGACCATTTTCATGAAGAGCTACTTGCAGAATTATATCGACGACAGCTGGGTCGACAGCGAAGGCGGCGTCAGACAACCAGTCGTGAGCCCCGCAACCGAGGATGCCTGCTCGGAGATCGTGCTGGGCACTGCGGCTGACGTCGACCGGGCCGTCGCGGCAGCGCGGCGGGCTTTCGAGAGCTTTGGCCAAACCACCCGCGAAGAACGCATGGCCCTCCTTGAAAGGGTGATCGAGGCCTACAAGGCCCGCATTCCCGACATTGCGGAGGCCATTGCAATCGAGATGGGCTGTCCGATCTCGACAGCGTCCACCGCGCAGGCGGGATCGGGCGTAGCGCACCTTGGTCAGGCCTTGGCCTCACTAAAGGACTTCGCGTTCGCCGAGAGTCTCGGCGAGAACACCGTCGTTCGCGAACCCATCGGCGTCGTGGCTCTCATTACCCCCTGGAACTGGCCGATGAACCAGATCGTTGCCAAGGTCGGCCCATGCCTTGCCGCGGGTTGCACGATGATCCTCAAGCCCAGCGAGGAAGCGCCGACGTCTGCCGCGATCTTTGCCGAGGTCATGGAAGCGGCAGGGGTTCCTGCTGGCGTCTTCAACCTCGTGCAGGGGGACGGGCCCGGTGTCGGCACCGCGCTGGCGAAGCATCCGGGCATCGACATGATCAGCTTCACCGGCTCCACGCGCGCCGGCATCATGGTCGCCAAGAATGCTGCCGATACCGTCAAGCGCGTGTCGCAGGAATTGGGCGGCAAGTCGCCCAACATCATAATCGAGGGAACCCCGCTCGACGCCGCGCTGCCCGGAGGGGTGGGCGGTGTGCTGATCAATTCCGGTCAGAGCTGCGTTGCCCCTACGCGTATGCTGGTCCACAAGTCGCAGCATGACGAAGCGGCCAGGATGGTGGGCGAGATGTTTGCCGCCAAGCCGGTCGGGGATCCGCTGACGGAAGGGCCGCATATCGGCCCGGTGGTGAACAAGTCGCAGTGGGACAAGATCCAGGGTTTGATCCAGAAGGGCATCGACGAGGGCGCAACGCTGGTGACAGGCGGTCTGGGGCGTCCAGATGGGCTGGAGCGTGGCTTCTACGTCAAGCCGACCGTGTTCTCCAACGTGACCCCGGACATGACGATCGCCCAGGAGGAAATCTTCGGTCCGGTCCTGGCCATCATGCCTTACGAGGACGAGGACGACGCCGTGCGCATCGCCAACGATACGCCTTACGGTCTGGGCGCCTACATTGCCGGCGATCCTGTCAAGGCGAGCAAGATCGTCGGCAAGCTGCGGGCGGGAGCAGTCTTCGTCAATGCCGGCGGTCTCGTCTTCGACATGCCCTTCGGCGGCTACAAGCAGTCAGGCAACGGTCGGGAATTCGGCAAGTTCGGCATCGAGGAATTCCTCGAGATCAAGTCGGTCATCGGCTCATACCTGCCGGAGAAGGCCTGACGGGTTCGGGAGGGCGGAAACCGTCCGGTGTCCGCCCTTCGGCAGTCAGGTCAGGTCATCGATCGAAATGGAGCGGCCTGCCGCCGCCGCCCGATTGGCTTCGCGGCGCAGGCGCTCGATCTCCAGGCGCTCGGCCGGTGCATCCTCATCGGGCAGGGCGGCAATCGAAGTCTCATAAATCTCGCGGAAATCTTCGGCATATTCGGGATGAGAGAAGATGAGGCCCTGGTTGCGTTCGATCCCCTGCAAGGTCTTCCGCCCTACTTCCAATGGGTCCATGCCCATCTCGAACGCCTTGCCGAATGCGGTCAGGTCCGCCCTGTCCACCGCACCGAAGCCCGTGTCTGCGAACGCATCCGGGCGGCGGAAGGCGCTGTCCCAGGCGTTCGTCCGCGTGAGTCCGGGGCATAGCAGCGAGACGCCGATGCCCAGAGACGCGAGGTTGTAGCGCAGCGATTCCGTGAGACCGCGGACCGCGAATTTACTGGCCGTGTAGATCCCGGCCTGCGGGCCGGAAAGGTAAGCCGCCATGGAGGCGACATTGACGATGTGGCTGCCCGGCCCAGTTCGCTTGATCAGAGGAAGGAGCGAAACAATACCGTTTACCACACCTCCGAAATTGACGTTCATGATCCAGTCGTAATCGGCAAAGGTGGCTTCGTCGGTTGGCCCGAACACTGAAACACCGGCATTGTTCACCAACACGTCCAACCTGCCGAACCTTGCGTCGATTTCCTTGGCGACTTCGGAGAAGCGGTTTCGGTCCGTGACGTCGAGTTTGAGAAAAAGGGGTGGTATATCGCTGTTTTCTGCGAACCATTGGCTTGCCTGATCGCGGTAATCTTCATTGCGGTAGGTCAGGGCGAGGGCGAAACCCGCTTCGTCGAAAGCCTTGGCTATACCCAGGCCAATACCTGAAATGCCGCCGGTAATGAAGGCTACGCGCCTGCTCTCAGTCATGACAGTCCTCTCGGAAGTTCATAAATTATGGTTTGCAATACATACTAATATACAAGGAGAGATTCTGATGCCAGACCTTGACGCAGACTCCATTCTCGACCGGCTTGGGGGGCTCGAGAATCGCGTGGGCGAGTTGGAGGACGTCAATGCGATCCGCCGCCTGCACTGGGCATACGGGTATTACATCGACTTCAATTTGCCTGACCAGGTGGCTGAACTCTTCGCCGAGGACGGTGTCGTGGTCTTCCTCTCCGGCGAATATGTCGGCCATGCAGGGGTCCGGCGGCTTTACGGTGACTGGATCCAGCAGCGCTTCACCGGCGGCAGGCCCGGGCCGGTCGATGGGTTGCTCCTGGACCATTTCCAGATGCAGGACGTCATTACGGTCGCGCCGGATCGGCAGACTGCCAAGGGGCGATTTCGCGGCATGCTCTTCGGCGGCTGGCATGACGATTTCCAGGATACGCGTGAGCCCGGGATGCCGCAGCAGTTCATGGAAGCCGGGATCTACGAGAACGACTATGTGCGCGAGGACGGTGTCTGGAAGATCAGGCGCCTCGACTACATGATGCAGTGGCAGTCCAACTACGAGGACGGCTGGGCACACACGACTTCGCATCTCCAGCCGGCGACGAAGACCTTCCCGGAAGATCCGGTCGGGCCCGATCGGCTGCTTGCGTCCAGGGAGCATCGTCCGACCTGGCCCTATCGCCGCGACGTGCCGATGCATTTTGCGCACCCGCGTTTCGGCAATCTGCTCGCCGCAAGCCAAACCGATTGAATTCCTTTCGCAGACACGTATCTGTATCTTGAGGATACTAAATTGGAGTAGCGCCTTCCTGTGGCGGCTGCGCCTGCAAGGGAGGAAATGGGTGAACGCAAAGGATCCACGGGACATTGTCGATAATGCCCCCATGTCGCGCGCGCAGATCCTGGCCGTGGCCATCATGGTCGGTCTGAACGCGCTAGACGGGTTCGATGTGCTGTCGATCAGCTTCGCTTCGCCGGGTATTGCCGCTGAATGGGGTATCGACAGGGTCGCGCTGGGAGCGGTCCTGTCGATGGAGCTGATCGGCATGGCCGTCGGTTCGCTTGTCCTTGGCGGCGTCGCGGATCGCATCGGACGGCAGCGCACGATCCTGGGCTGCCTTGCCGTGATGGCGCTGGGCATGGCGATGGTTACACAGGCCAGCAGCATCGCCGAACTTTCGATCTGGCGTGTCCTGACCGGTCTTGGCATCGGCGGAATGCTCGCTTCGATCAATGCCGTGACGGCAGAATTCGCCAATGCCCGGCGCCGCACGATTGCCATGGGCCTGATGGTGATCGGCTATCCACTGGGGGCCGTCATCGGCGGGCTCATCTCGGCAGAATTGCTGGTCCTGTTCGACTGGCGCGCCATCTTCTGGTTCGGCAGCCTGCTGACGGCCTGTTTCATCCCGCTGGTCTGGGCATTCGCTCCGGAAACGGCGCAATACCTGCTGGTCCGCCGCGGTCCCCATACGCTGGAGCGGATCAATCGGCTGATGGCGCGTTTCGGGCATGGCCCGTTGGCAGCCTTGCCGCCTGAAGGGTCAGGCAAGGACAAGCCGTCGATCATGGATATCTTCAGGCCCGGGCTCTTGGCCACGACGATCCTCGTGACCTTTGCCTATTTTGCCCATATCGTCAGCTTCTACTTCATTCTGAAGTGGACGCCGAAGATCGTCGTCGACCTCGGCTTTCCTGCACCGGAGGCCGCAGGCGTGTTGGTTGCGGCGAACCTTGGCGGAGCGATCGGTGGCGGGATCTTCGGTTTCGTCGTTCAGAAGCTGCCACTCAAGGGCGCCACGGTTGCCATGCTGTTCGGATCGGCGCTCATGATCGCCCTGTTCGGGGCCTCGGGTGTACGGACATTGGCTGGCCTTTCGGCGCTGGCTTTCGTCTCGGGTCTCTTTACCAACAGCGCGGTATCCGGCCTCTATGTTATCTTTGCTCGAAGTTTCCCGACTCATGTGCGGGCCACCGGGACCGGATTCGCCATCGGGATCGGTCGCGGCGGTGCCGCACTCTCGCCGATCCTGGCAGGCGTGCTGTTCGAGGCGGGATTTTCCCTGGCCTGGGTTTCTACGCTTATTGCGGCTGGCTCCCTGTTGGCTGCGTTCGCGCTCATTGCCATGCGGTTCCGTCCCCGCGACTGAGGCATTCGAGCCTGCGTTTCCGGCTACAGGAGAATGAGCTTGGAATATCGGTCCCACATCGAGTCGCTTTGCCGGCACCTCGAGATCGCTCCGTTTCGCAATGCCCTCGAGGCGACCGGTATCGAGTACGACGCTGACACATGGCAGGCCATCGTCGAGGAAGCCGGAGGTCTCTGCGAAGGCGTGGTGGCGCCGGTCGATTGTGTCATGGATCGGCAAGGGGCAAGGTTCGTCGATGGCAGGGTCGTCACCGTGCAGGGGCATTGCGCGGCATGGCAGGCTTATGCGCAAGGGGGATGGATCGGTCTGCCGTTGTCCGAACAGCATGGCGGCATGGGCCTGCCGCTCGCCTTGCAAACCGCCTGCGAAGAACTGCTCAATCGCGCATCGCCCGCCTTCGCGATGTTGGCGACGCCCAATCGCACGGCAGCGCAACTTCTCGCCGAGGCCGGACCGGAGGACCTGGCGAGGGAATGGGTGCCGCGCCTTATCGCCGGCGAGTGGGGCGCAACGATCTGTATTTCGGAGCCCGATGCAGGCTCGGACGTTGGACGTATCCGCACGCGTGCGGTCGCTGACGGGCGCGGAGGCTGGCATATAACCGGTGAGAAATGCTGGATTTCCTTCGGTGCTCACGACCTCACGGTGCGTATCGGGCACTTCATGCTGGCCCGTTCAGCCACCGACAGCGGGGTTCGCGGTCTCAGTCTTTTCCTCGTGCCCGATCGCGATGAGAACGGAACTCCTAACGGGGTCTTTGTTCGGCGCATCGAGGAAAAGCTGGGTCTTCACGGATCGCCGACGTGCGCCATGGGGTTCGAGGATGCGCGCGGGGTTCTGATCGGTGCGGAAGGGCGCGGACTGCAAACGCTGTTTCACATGATGCTGCGCATGCGATTGTCCTGTGGGCCTCAGGGTGTCGGGGTGGCGACCGGCGCGTTCGAGTCGGCTTTGCGCTATTCTCGGGAAAGGCGGCAGGGCGGGCGGCCCGACGCGCCTCCCGTGCCGATTTGCGAACATGTCGACGTCCAGCGCATGCTGCTGCAGATGGCCGGACGTATCGAGACCGCGCGAGGGCTATCGATGGCCTGTGCAATTGCCCTGGACCTTGCCACTTGCGCCCTGGACGCTGAAGGGCGAGACCATTGGTCCTCCATTGCGCAGTTCCTGCTGCCACTGGTGAAGGACGGCGCGGCGCGACTGGCCTTCGATGTGTCGAGCACGGCGTTGCAGGTTTTCGGCGGGGCAGGGTATACGCGTGAGTGGCCGGTCGAGCAGCGCCTGCGCGATGCGCGGGTCTTTGCGGTGTTCGAAGGTACCACCGGGATGCAGGCCGCCGATCTGGTCCATCGCCGCATTTGGCGGGAGGAAGGCGAGGGGCTGGCGCGCTTTACGGCAATGGTTCGGGCAGACCTGCGCGAGGACGAGCCGTCCCCGCTTCTTGCCAGGGGCATCGCGAGCCTGGAGAGGGTGACGCAGGAGATAGTTGCCCTTCGCGACAGACAGCGCGATGCTGATGCTGGCGCCGTCGCCTATCTCGATCTTTGCACGATGGTTGCCAGCGGTTGGATTGCCCTGCGGATCCTTCACAGGGCGGGTGACGACGGCGTTGCCCGGCGCATGAAACCTGCTGCGGCTTGCTTCCTTGCAGAATTGCCGATCCGTGCAGCGGCGACGGCCGATCTTGCCTGCTTGGGCGCAGATCGGCTTGAGGATTTCAGAAGCCTGTTCGATTGAGGCTTACACCCCGCCGATTTCGACCTCGTGGATGCGTTTAAGGAGGGCAGCCAGCATGTGGAATTCGGCTTCGGAAAACCTTTCGCGCAGCCATCTGCCCAGTTCGCCGCTCAGTTCATGCGCCGCCGACAGCATGGCGACGCCGTCCTCGGTGATTTCCAGGGTCTGCCGGCGCCTGTCTTCCGCCGATTGCCCGCGCACGATCAGCCCGCGGCCTTCGAGACGGTTGATGATGCCCATTACCGTTGCCCGGTCCATCTGCAGGGTACGACCGATGTCCGCCTGAGAGGTGCCGGGATTTTCAGCAATCAGCAGCATCGCCGTCAGCTGTGTCTGGGTGATTCCCAGATCGCTGAAGATCTCCGAGAAGCGACGCTGCGTGGCACTTTGCGCGAGGCGCAAATGTAGATCCAGTACGTGGTCCAGGGTGCGACCAGCTGTCAGTCCTGCGAATGTTTCGGCATCCTTCATTTTTCCCTGTTGCTTGCGTTTTCGGGAATCGTCAAGCGATGGCTTGGAATAAATATGTTAGTAGTGCATACAAAATTTACCGGAAATATCTGAGCTGGAGAGGCCATGTCCCACTTTCCCGAGACGCCGAACTTCACGGGATTCAATACCCCGTCCCGCATAGAAGCCGACATCGCTGACCTTGCCCACAAGGGTACGATCCCGGGCGAACTCAACGGTGCTTTCTTCCGCGTCCAGCCCGACCCGCAGTTCCCGCCCCGGCTTGGCGACGACATCTCCTTCAATGGCGACGGGATGATCACCCGCTTCCACATTCACGACGGGCAATGCGACCTGCGCCAGCGTTGGGCCAGAACCGACAAGTGGTTGCATGAGAGAGCGGCTGGGCGCGGTCTGTTCGGTGCCTATCGCAACCCTCTGACGGACGACGAGGCGGTCAAGGGTGTCTACCGGTCCACTGCCAATACCAATGCATGGATCTATGCAGGAAAGCTCTGGGCGATGAAGGAAGACAGTCCTGCCTTGCTGATGGATCCCGCCTCGATGGAGACGATCGGATTCGAGACCTTCGGAGGGACCATGCGGGGGCAGACTTTCACTTCGCATCCCAAGGTGGATCCGAAGACCGGCAACATGGTGGCGATCGGCTATGCCGCCTCGGGCCTGTGCAGCGACGACGTGGCCTATTACGAGGTCGATCAAAGCGGAGCATTGGTGCGCGAGGTCTGGTTCAAGGCGCCTTACTACTGCATGATGCATGACTTCGCGATTACCGAAGATTACCTCGTCATCCACATCGTCCCCTCGATCGGCAGCTGGGAGCGACTGGAGCAGGGGCTCCCGCACTTCGGCTTCGATACGACTATGCCCGTTTACCTTGGCGTTTTGCCGCGGCGCGAAGGCGTGAGCGGCGATCAGATCCGCTGGTTCCGTCGGGACAATTGCTTTGCCAGCCATGTCCTGAATGCCTGGCAGGAAGGATCGCAGATCCACTTCCTGACCGCCGAAGCAAAGAACAACATGTTCCCGTTTTTTCCGGATGTGCATGGAGCACCGTTCAACGGGCAGGAAGCGATGAGCTATCTGACCGACTGGACGGTCGACATGGCGTCCAACGGAGCCGAGTTTTCGGCGATCACCCGCCTGACCGACACGGCGGCCGAGTTTCCCCGCATCGATGATCGGTTTACCGGTCTCAGGACCCGCTACGGCTGGATGCTGGAAATGGACATGCGCCGTCCGGTAGAGATCCGTGGTGGAAGTGCAGGTGGGTTGCTGATGAACTGTCTGTTCCTGAAAGACCTGGAGACAGGACGCGAGCAGCATTGGTGGTGCGGTCCCGTCAGCAGTCTGCAGGAACCCTGTTTCGTGCCGCGCTCACCGGATGTCCCGGAAGGCGACGGCTGGATCCTGCAGGTCTGCAATCGCCTGGAGGAGCATCGCAGCGACCTGTTGATCTTCGATGCGCTGGAGATCGAGAAGGGTCCCGTGGCGACTATCGAAGTGCCGATCCGCCTGCGCTTCGGGCTTCACGGCAACTGGGCCGACGCCGACGCCATCGGCCTCGCTGCCTGAACCACCGGTAGGGGAAGTCGCGCCGGCCTTCAGCCAGACTGGCCGGCGCGCTTCAGCAGATTGCCTTCGTCGCGTGCGGAGCGACGGGCGATCAGTACCATCAGGACGACAATCGGCACTGCCACGAAGTTGATGCACAGCATTGCAAGGCGAAGGTCGCCCGTCGCGTCCGACACCAGACCGACGACGTAAGGCCCGACTCCCATGCCAAGGATCGTCATGACCAGCAGATAGAGGCTGGCGGTTAGGCCGCGCATGCGCGGGAGCACCTGATCATACAGGATCGCATAAAGCGGGGGCATCCAACCGGTCAGAAGCAGGCCGTAGAAGACGAAGCGCAAGTAGAAGTCGGAAGGCGCATCTGCGGTGTAAACCCATAGCGAAAGCAGGGGCGAAACGCCCATCGATACGAGCGCGATCATGGCGCGGCCGCTGCTGGGAAAGCGCTGGTGAAGGCGATCCGACAACGACCCCCAGAACAACGGGCCGACTATGCCTGTCGCGGCCGAGAGCAGGCCGAACTGCAAGGCGGCTTCGGAAAGCGAGAGATCGTAGGTGCGGATCAGGAAGCTTGGATTGAATGCCATCAACCCGTAGTTGATTGCCGATTGCAGCGTGCCCACCGCGATTGCCATGATGAGTGTCGGCGAACCGGCGAGCACGCGGAATGCCTGACTGTCGCTGGCCTTGATGCCTTGCAGAAGGTTCACGATGGTCAGCAGGCCGATGCCGATGACCAGCCATTGCAGGACGTGGGGATCGATGGCGAATGACCCGAAGCCTAGTGGCGGGCGCGGCGAGTGTGCTGCGCCAATCCGGGACAGGACAGCCATGCCAAGGACGAGCGCGAAGAGCACCGCAAGGTTCAGGGCGATGCTGCGCGCGCCAGCCTTGCGGCGCTTCATGGCCACGAGGTGCAGGCCCGGCGTGACAGCGCCGAGCAGAGCAAGGCTGGATCGGAACGGATGCGGATCGGTAGGGGAGGAAATGCCGTCCATCGCGCCGCGTTCCGGCTCCCTGAGGCGCCAGAGAAACCAGGCAAGGATGAAGCCCGGCGTCGCGGCGACGAGAAAGGCGAACTGCCAGCCGCGCAAGTTGAACGGGGCTTCGCCAGGCGGAAACGCATCGGTCCAGGTCTGTGCGGCGACCCCGCCCAAGGCGAGCGATCCGCCAAGCCCCAGCGCAATGGCCGCGGCGAGGACCGCCATTACGAAGCCGCGACGATGGCGCGGCCAGTAGTCGTAGATCAGCGATGTGCCCGCAGGTTGCGTCGCCGCTTCGCCGATGCCCACGCACAAGCGCGAAGCTGCGAGCATCGCAAAGCTGGAGGTCAGGCCGGCGATGGCGGTGGCTGCCGACCACAGCAGGATGCTCAACGACAGGAGACGACCCCGAAGCCAGCCGTCCGCCAGGCGTCCGACCGGCAGCGAGAACAGGGCGTAGAACAAGGCGAAGACCGTTCCGAACAGCAGGCCCATCTCGGCATCGCCGATCATCAGGTCCTCCTTGATCGCTGGCGCGAGAATGGCGAGTATCTGGCGATCGAGTAGGCTTAGCGCATTGGTGAGTGAGATCAGCGCAAGCGCGTACCATCCGCCACGGGCGATCTTGCGCGGTGGCTCGAAAGTGCGATCCGCTTTGAAGGCGTTCCTGACGTCTGCCTTCACAGGTCGAACCACCGTTCAGCGTTGGTCTGGAAGAACTTGCGTTTGCTCTCCGGTGAGAGGTCCATCACATCCAAAGCGCGGACTTCATCGGCTTCGTACTGGTAAGGGTAGTCCATGGCGTACATTACCCGATCCTCGCCCATCACTTGCCGGGCGAATTGAATGGCAGGTTCCCAGGCCATGCCGCTGCAGGTCACGAGGACATTGCTGCGAAAATACCCGGCGATCGTCCTTTTCAGCGGGCGCATGCGTTCGTATCGCTGCGAGCGGATGCCGGCCTGGTGCATGTAGTCGAGGCGATAGAGCCAGTAGGGCAGGGCCTCGCCCATGTGGCCGACCATGATCTGCAGATCGGGGTAGCGGTCGAAGATGCCAGCCGTGATGAGGCGCAGAAGATGCATGCCTGTTTCGACTCCGAAGCCGTAGATCGCCCCGTCCAGGCCGGCATCGAGAAGAGGGCCGATCATGGAATCGGGCGGCGTGCCGGGGTGGATGTACAGGGGTTGGCCGACTTCGCCCAGCGCGCGGAAGATCGGGTCGAAGAAGGGCTCGTCCAGATACCGGCCCTGCGTATGACTGTTGATCTGGACGCCCTTGAAGCCGAGCTGCGTTGCGCCCCGCAGGATTTCGCGCGCCGACCAATGCGGGTCCTGCGGTGCGACGGCGGTCATGCCGATGAAGCGGTCGGGATGGGCTGCGCAGCGTTCGGCCAGCCGGTCGTTCGCGTTGCCCGCGATGCGCCGTGCCTCTTCCATGTCGAGAAGCGGCTGAACGCCGGGGGAGGTCAGCGCCAGCACTGCCTTGTCGATCCCGGCTGCGTCCATGTCGGCGAGACGTTGCTCGCCCAGATCCAGCAGGCGTTCAATGATCTGCGTGGCCCGCGCGCTCGGGCTCTGCGCATAGAACCCCCAGAGCGAGGTCATCCCGCGGTCGGCCGTGCCATCGCGGACCATTCGCAGATATGCATCGATCTGGTCCCGCGTGGCGAAGGCTTCCTCGGTGGCGATGCGCAAGTAGCCTTGCCTGCCGCCGGTCTGCAAATCGGCAGCGGTCGCGATATCTGACATCGTATGAATTTCCTTCAGCCTTCGTGGACGGCTTTTGCGACCAGGCAGGCCATGAGCCCTTCCGGTCCATCTTCATGCCCATGACCGGACCATTTGACCCCGCCGAAGGGCGCATCCGCACCGCCGATCATCGACGTGTTGATCCCGAGCATTCCGGTTTCGAGCTGCGCGGCGAGGCGCTTCTGACGAGCACTGTCCCGCGTCCACGCATAGGCCGCGAGGCCATAGGGCAGCCGATTGCCTTCCGCGATCATGGCTTCCTCATTCGGATAGCGGTTGATCAGGGCGACCGGTCCGAAGGGTTCGTCATTCATGATCCGGACCGTCTTCGGCACGTCGCGAAGGACCGTTGGTGCATAGAAGAAACCCCGGTTTCCAAGGCGTTCTCCGCCGGTCTCCAGCCGGGCTCCCGCTTCGAGCGCTTCCTTCACAAGCGTATCGATCGCTTCCACCCTCCGGGCATTGGCGAGCGGGCCAACCTGGCTTGCGGGATCGAGGCCTTCTCCGACATTGAGGGCCTGCGCCCGTTCGGCGAAACCGTCGCAGAAGGCCTCGAAAATGCCGTCTTCGACTATGAAGCGCGTCGGTGAAACGCACACTTGCCCGGCATTGCGATACTTCTGCGCGACAAGCGTATCCAGCGCGCGGTCGAGATCGGCATCTTCGAAGACCAGCACGGGGCCGTGGCCGCCCAGTTCCATCGTCGTGCGCTGCAGGCCCGCCGCGGCAAGCGTCCCAAGGTGGCGCCCCACCGCAGTCGAGCCGGTGAAGGATAGCTTGCGGATCACCGGACTTGCCAGCAGGTGCCGGCTGGCTTCATGCGGCACGCCGAATACGGCCTGTGCCACGGAGGAGGGCAGGCCAGCATCCAGCAGGCACTGCAGGACAGCCAGGGCTGACGCCGGTGTTTCTTCCGCCGCCTTGAGAATGACCGAGCAGCCCGCAGCAATCGGTGCTCCGAGCTTCCGTCCGGGATTGCCGATCGGAAAGTTCCAGGGCGCGAAGGCGGCGACCGGGCCGACCGGTTCATACTGGACGGTCGATCGCATCCCCTCGGGCCGCACGAGGGTCCTGCCGTAGATGCGAAAGGTTTCGCCTGCGTAGAATTCGAACAGGCCGATGTTCATGGCTACTTCGATGCGCGCTTCGGCAAGGGTCTTGCCCTGTTCGAGCACGGCGACCTGCGCGATGTCCTCGCATCGCTCGCGCATCAGTCGCGCCGCGCCCTGCAGCACTGCAGCGCGTTCCTGAGGCGATGACCTGCGCCAGAGCCGAAAGCCGGAAGCGGCGACGTCAAGGGCGCGGTCGAGATCCTCAGCCCGAGCGAGCGGCAGTTCGGCCAGCTTTTCGCCAGTGGCCGGATTGAGCACGGTGTGGGTGCGTCGTCCTTCGCCGGAGATGCGTTCGCCGTCGATTATCATGGAAAGCGTAGGGTACTGGATCATGCCTCACCTGAATCGAGCTGGTGGCCAACCTGTCGCCGTACAGTGGCGCGCGGTGACAGGTTGGCAGGTGCGGATGGCAGGGATTACGTGGCCGGGAAGCCTTCCTTGCGTGCATATTCGCGATCGATGTCGCCCTGCCATCTCTGCGCGACCATCGGCTTTCCGGTGATCGGGTGCGGCATGTGGAAAGGCAGAAGTTTGTGTGTCGGCCAAAGCCAGTGATCTTCGATCAGGGCATCGGGGCCACTAGGATCCTGCGGGTAAAGCTCCTTAGGGAAGGGCACGTATTCGGCTTTCGTGAAAGCCCAGCCCTTGTCGAAATCGGCATGCCAGTGCGGGAAGTAGTTGAGTACATGGATGCGCCAAACGCCGTCCACCTTGCGATAGGTGTTCTCATAAATGCCGCCTTCCCACCATTGCCGCGCGCTTGCGGTGAGCGGATTGGAGGCATCGACGAAATCGCGGTGACGACCGGCCTGCATCATCGAGCGGGCCCTGGCATGGGCCGTCACGCCGTCCGGATCGATGGTAACTATGTCCTGCAGCTGCGGATGATCGAGCAGGAAGCCGTCGATCGGGCCGTTGTTGCCGTGGGTGAAACGCTTCTGGAACCGCTCGACGTAGAGCCGGCGCACGCCTTCCTTGCCCTTCCAGACGCCGCCGAAGAAGCGGACTTCGCCGTCGTCCGTGAACAGGTCGATGACTTCGTTGTACATGCATTTGTCGATGAGATAGCCGTAGAGGTGCTGCAGCTTGCGCACGTCCAGTTCGTCTTCACGCTGGGTAAGGCGCTGTGAGAGGTTCGCAACTTGTGCCTCGAGCACGGCAATGCGGTCGGTCTCTGCCATTTCAGTCTTCTCCTTGTTGTTATGAATGCCGTCCGGACATCAGCTTCCTGCTGCCTCGAGGCGCTCGATCTCTTCGCGATAGGGGCGAATGGCGCGGTAGATGCACAGGGTTGCAAGCGGCATCAGGACTACCGCCGTGATCTCCAGTGCCAGCCAGAGCTTGGCCGGATCGACGACAACGTACTGCGCAACGAGGCCGATCGCGAAGCTGCCCATCGCTCCGAAGAACGTGAACATGAACAGGTAGATGGCGGTCACCTGTCCGCGCATGGCGCCTGGGGCGACGCGCTGGATTGCCGCATTCTGCGGCACCGCGCCACCTATGCCAAACATCACGCCTATCGACATGACGAGAATGGAGAGCACAGCGGAAGGCATGAGCGGCGCAAGGATCGCGCAGATCGTGACGGCAACGAAGCAGATGAAGGCCGCGCGTACGTTCGCATCCTTGTGCCGCCTTGCGAGCCATTCGACGAGGGTGCTGCCTAGCAGCAGGCCGAGAAGCGAAGCTACGAGTATCGCGGCCGATGTCACGGCGCCAATCTGGGCCTCGGTCCAGCCGTACGTGCGGATCAGGAAGGGAACCCGCCAGAATGCGAACCCGGTGCTTTCCAGTGCGCTCAGGGCAAGACCGAGAAACATCGGGTAATAGACCTTGCGATTGGCGCGGATGGCCTTGGCCGCATCGAGGCCGGTGAAGGTGAGCGCCCGCCGGGCGAGACCCGTACTGGCTCGCATGGCGGGTGCCTCGCCGGCAGGCAGTCTTCTGCGCGGTTCGCGAACGGTCAGGAAGAGCAGGGCGATGAAGAACGCTGGGAGTCCGGTCCAGATCAGGATCCATTGCCAGCCAAGGATCTGGATCGGTCCGATCTCGGTAGGTGCCCAGGACGCGGTCAGCGCAATGAGCTGTCCTCCGACCAGCGGTCCCAGAGTCGATCCGCCGATGAAACCGAACTGCAGGATCGCGAAAGCGCGCGTGATCTTCGCAGGGGGAAACATGTCAGCGATGAGCGAATAGGATGAGGGGGCATGGGCAGAGCCACCCGCTGCAAGGAATACGCGGGTCCCCACGAACTGCGTGAAGGTCTGCGCGATCCCGCCAAGAACGGTGACGAAACCGATGACGGAAACGCCTCCGGCGAGCACGTACTTGCGCGGCCAGATGTCTGCCAGACGCGCAAGTGGAATGCCTACGAAGAGATAGCAGATGATGCTGGCGGGGCCCGCGAGGAAGCCGAGTTGCGAATCGCTCAGTCCGAAATCGATCTTTATTCGTTCGGCCAGCATTCCGAACACAACCTGATCGAAGAAGGTCATGAAGGTCGCGAGCACGATGACAGTCAGGGCCCAATAGGCTGAAGCTGAACTTGGCCATTCCCGCGCGTTGGCACGCTCCGGTGCTGCAATTTGCGGGGACTGTTCCAGCGTCGCGACATTGGCAGTTGCTAAGGCCATGGCTTCTCCCATTCGTCCTACAAATGCCTTCTTGGGCACGGGATCAATCGTGAATGTTTGTCTTGCATACTAACTTTGGATGGTGAACAAAAGAGGGGAGATTCGTTTCGACGCAGGAAAAACATTCAGAGAGGACGCAAATCATGCAGGATCTTCAGGGTAAGACCGCATTCGTGACAGGCGGCGCCAGCGGCATTGGGCTCGGCATTGCCAAGGCCTTGCTGGGCGCAGGCATGAACCTGACGATTGCCGATATCCGCCAGGACCATCTCGACGAAGCCGTTGCCGAACTGGATGGCGGTGGCCGGGTTCTTGCGATCAAGCTGGACGTGACCGACCGCGAGGCCTTTGCCGCGGCTGCAGACCGCGCAGAGGCGAAGTTCGGCAAGATCCACATGCTGCTCAACAATGCAGGCGTTGCGGTTGTCGGCCCCACCGACCTTGCGACCTATGCCGATTGGGACTGGGTGATGGGCGTCAATCTCGGTGGCGCAATCAACGGGATTGTCACGATTTTGCCGAGAATTCTGGCCCATGGCGAAGGCGGGCATATCGTCAACACGGCGTCGATGTCTGCATTGGTGCCGGCGGCAGGCACGACGATCTATTCATCCGGCAAGGCCGCGGTCGTTTCCATGATGGAATGCATGCGACCGGAACTGGAATCGCGCGGCGTGATCTGCTCGGCCTTCTGTCCGGGCGCCGTTCAGTCGAACATCGCCGAGGCGGGCAAGACCCGGCCGGAGGAACTGAGTGCAACCGGCTATGCCGAGGCGGACAAGCGCCGGCAGTCAGGTGACCAGTTCTTCCACCTCTACCAGACGAAGGAAGAGGTGGGGCAGCGGGTGCTGCGCGGCATTGTGAATGATGAGCTTTACATCCTCACGCACAGTGAGTTCCTGGACGGTGTGCGCGAACGGGGCGAAGCGACCACTGCTGCGGTTCAGACGCACCTCCCGGAGAATGAAGAATATAAGCGTACCTTCGCAATTTTGTTCCGAAATCCGGCCATCGCTGATGAAATTGAGCGCCAGTCCGCGCTGCGCGCCGATCAGCTCTCCGAAATCAGCGCGGCCTGAGGAAATGGTTATGCAGGATCTTTCGGGAAGAACGGCCTTCGTAACCGGCGGGGCAAACGGTGTCGGGCTGGGGCTCGCGCGTGCGCTCGTGGCGGAGGGCTGCAAGGTCGCCATCGCAGACATTCGCGAGGATGCCTTGGAGCAGGCATTGAAGCTCCTCGAAAATCAGGAAGTGATGGGCGTGCAGCTAGACGTTTCCTCGCGTGAGGGCTTCGCCGAGGCCGCCGATCGGGTGGAGCGAGAACTCGGACCGGTCAGCCTGCTGTTCAATAATGCTGGCGTGAACCTCTTCCAGTCGATCGACGAATCTTCATACGACGATTGGGACTGGTTGCTTGGGGTCAACCTGCACGGTGTGATCAATGGCGTGGCGACTTTCGCGCCGCGCATGAAGGAGCGAGGGCAGGGTGGCCATATCTGCAACACGGCCTCCATGGCCGCTTTCCTGGGCAGCGGTGTGCCCGGCATCTACAATACGACCAAATTCGCCGTACGAGGATTGAGCGAATCGCTGCGTTACAGCCTTGCCCCGCACGGGATCGGTGTATCGATGCTCTGTCCTGGCCTGGTCAAGACGCATATCTACGCCAGCGATGAGATACGGCCTTCGACGCTCCGGGCCGGGGCGAAAGACGTGAACAGGGCATTCGTCAGCCAGCTCGAAAAAGTCCATGAAGCCGGGATGGAGCCCGAAGTGATCGCGCAGCGCACGATCGATGCGGTGAAGGAGAATCGCTTCTACATCTTCTCGCACCCGGAATTCCGCGAGGAACTTGCAGAGGTCTTTGCCGAAGTGATCGACGCATTTCGGGATTATCCTGCAGATCCGGGGCTGGATGCCCGGCTCAAGATCGAGGAAGGGCGGCGCGCCCGGTACAAGGAGGCGCGCGAAGCGGCCCGAAGCATGACGTAATCCGGGAGGCTGTGGCGTTCTTTCCGCATGCGATGCCGCAAGGCCGTACCTGCGCGGTAGGCCGTATAGACGCATCGCCGATCTCTGGCGTTCCTACACCGGGCTTGCGCTGCTATGGGCTTGTGCCAATAGAGGGGCTGACCGGACGTTCGCTGTCCCGGTCGGGTCGTGCAGGAGGGGAAGGCGTGAATTCGGGCCGCGTCACGGCATATGATGTTGCGGGTCTGGCGGGCGTATCGCAGTCGACGGTATCGCGCGTCCTCAACGGCAAGACTTCGGTGCGGCCGGACATTCGTGTGCGTGTCGAGGAAGCGGCCCGCAAGCTGGGCTATATCGCCAATGCCACCGCTTCCAACCTGCGGCGCAGCACCACGCGCACAATTGCTCTTGTCGTGCTTTATGACGATCAGGAAGGTATCGGCTCGCTCAATCCCTTCTACACCACCTTGCAGGGCCACATCTCAGTGGCGGCCAATGCTAAGGGTTATGCCGTCCTCACCTCGCTGATGAGCGAGAAGATGGGCGATGTCGGCCTTGTCATGCGAGGGCTGGCCGATGGTTACATCGTCATCGGCAGCGGCCGGGACAAGGTCTGCTGGGATCGTTTCCGGGCGCTCGCCGATGATGGGGTTCCGGTAGTGGGATGGGGCATCGCCTCGCAGCGCCTCTCGGCGATCTCCGCGGCCAATTTCGCCGCGGCAGCCGGCGCTGTCGAGCATCTCGTTGACATCGGTTGCCGGGCGATCGCCTGCCTCTCGCCGCGGCCTGGCGACCAGCGGCAATTTGCCGATCGCGTCGAGGGCTACCGGTCGGTCATGAGCCGCTGCACCATGAAGGAAGTGGTGCGCTATTCTGATGTGCCGACAGATCGGCTCGAGCAGGGCTTCAAGCTGATGCACCAGGTGCTCGACGAAGGCGCAGAGGTCGACGGAATTTTCGCCACCTGTGATCTCATGGCAATCGGAGCGTTGAGGGCCTTGCACGAGCGCGGGCTGCGTGTGCCCGGGCAAGTGGCCTTGTGCGGTTTCGATGGCATCTATGCGACGCGCCTTACCAATCCATCGATCACGACTGTCGAACAGGACATGCCGGGCATTGCCAGACGGCTCGTCTCGAACTTCATCGGGGTATCTTCGGGCGATGCCATCGATACGACCCCGGTGCCGGGCAAGCTGGTGATCCGCGAAAGCACCAGGCGATAGTGGCCATCAGACCTGACCTCGCGCCTTGAGGCTGGCGCGAGTTTCGCCTCAGCAGTGGCTCAGGGATCAGGTTTCGATCAGGATGCGTACGCGATGGGGATCGACGCCGATGAGCTGTGCAATCTCCACCTTCTTGCTGGCAATGACCGAGCTTGACGCATCGAATGCAGTAACCTGGCGCGCTTCGTCCTGCACCATGTCGGGACGTTTGCCGTAGAGCAGTTCCCTTTCCGGAACGCCGAGCACTCTGGCGATCGTCTGGACCATGTTCTGACGCGGAGAGACAGTGCCTTTCTCCCATTTCCACAGGGTAGGGCGGCTCACGCCGATCTGGCTGGCGAAATGATCCACCCCAAAGCCTCGCTCGCGGCGCAGTCGTTTGATGCGGGCACCGAGAGTTTCGGAAGTGACGGCTTCTTCATCGGCGCGCGGTTCCGGTGGACTTTGCAGTTGCACCTTCCTGATCGTGGCGATGGAAAGGGCCTTTTCGAATTCGCATGCGAAGATCGTTTCGGCTGCCCAGACGATGCTGGCGTTGCGCGTTTCTCCTTCGGGAAAGAGGATCGACAGCGGTTCGCCGACCGAGAGGGGAGCCGATGTTTCGAGCAACATCCCTGTCTTCGAGAGATTGGTGACGGAAACCGACTCGCGCTGCCCCTTGAAGCTGGCGGCGGTCCCTTCAAGGCTGAGCTTGCGGGTGGGTTGCCCGTGCAGGTAGCCCGTTCGGCTGCGCAGATTTATCTTGGCCATCACTGTCATCTGACAACTCCGCGTCCTGAGCCGTTATCCATGATCGGTCATTGTGCTGAAAGACGCGTTTAGTATCTAAAGATATAGACCGTTAGTCAATCCTCCTAACGCAAGTTAATGCATCGGTCTGTGATCTGGCCTGGGCAAGTCATACTATCTGAGTACCGGTGCTGCGCCGGGCGCCAGAACTTAAATCGATTGTGAGAATCGGTTGAGCGGGGGGTGCTATTTTATTGACCTTGTCCGTGCACCCCTGCAAAATCCGGCGATAGGTAATGATCGGGCGTTACCATCGGGTTGGGGGCGTCAAGCTGCCGAAAGGCAGTCGTCGGGTGGGAAGTATAAATCGTGTCGCGAATATTAGTTGCCGACGATCATCCCTTTTTTCGACTGGGTGTCGAAGCCGTACTCCGAATGGGGGGGCACGAAGTCGTCGCCATGACCGGCGACGGCGATGAAACGCTTGTAGCGATAGAGCGTGAGGATCCTGACATCGTCCTGCTCGATGTGCGCATGCCCTGTCGTGACGGCGTTTCGACGCTTTCGGAACTGCGCAGGCGGGGCGATACGCGGCCCGTGATCATCCTGACCGTGGAAATGAACGACGAACAGCTGCTTTCGGTGATCCGGTCGCAGGTAAACGGGATCGTCTTCAAGCACGATGCCGAGCACTGTCTGCTCAAGGCGATCGACTCGGTCAAGAATGGCATGCGCTACCTGGATGGCGATCTGATCGACAAGGCGATTGCCCACGCCAGTTCCGCAAGCCCGTCTTCCCGTCTTGCGGGCCTTACCCCAAAGGAGCTGGACGTGGCCCAGCATGTGGCTCGCGGCCTGCGGAACCGTGAGGTCGCGGCGCGCCTCGGGACGACCGAGGGGACGGTGAAAGTCTACCTCCACAATATCTATACCAAGCTGGGCATTTCGAATCGGACCGAGCTGGCGAACAGTCTGAAAGATGCCGGCGAATAGCCTTTCTGCAGCAGGAGGGAGCCATTCGGCCGGATATCGCGGTCGATGACCGGTTGTATCGCAGGCGGGCAGGTCACCCCTCGGAAACTCGCAGGATTGGCCTTGAAGCACCACATCAGCTACCTCAGTTAGGAAACTTGACTAACTATCGATAGATACTTAATTTCGGCCAGTCGAAGTGCATAAGCAAAAGATGCCTGCGAGGGCAGGTTATTGAGGTTCCTGCTTCGTATCTAGGGGCGTATTCAAGGTTGCGAAAGTTGAGCCACCGGGGCGCGCGTGCCCCTCAGCCATCGTTCCGGACGCAGGCTCACACAAAGAAAGATGGCGTTCGAATGGCTTTCGCGGTCTCAGGCCCAATGCCGCCAGCTTCGGTGCAGCACCCAGCGGCGAGGTTTGCTGCGTGCAGTTTCGCGCGCTTCCCTGTCAGGCAAGTACGTTTCCTTCAAAGAATAGTGGCGTGAACGGCGTGGTTCATGACTTCGACAAGACCGGGGAGCAGCCGCTCGGGCCGGAGGCGGGCGAGCAGTCCGGCGCCGGGGCGCGGCTGTTGCATTTCCTGTCCGAACTGACATGCGGCGCCCACTCCAATCACATCGTTGCAGTTAGTCGGGCTTTCTGCGCATTCGTGCTGCTGCTGTTCGCTTTCACAAAGTCCTCGGGGCTGGGCCTTCAAGGCGGATACTTCGACGTCTTCGCCCTGACCTATGCGGTCTTTGCGTTCGTCGCACTGATCATTGCCTTCAATGACTGGTATCTCGACTTCATCGCGTCCGAAGCTTTTATTGGGCTGGATGTCCTGGCTTTCCTGGCACTGACGGTCCCGGCCATGGACGAAGGCGTGACGTGGGTCGTGCTGTCCCTGTGCCTGATCGGGCATATCCTGTTCAGCAGTGTCCTGCGCTGGCGGCTTGCGCTCGTGCTCGCCATTGCCGCTTTCCTCAATGCGGTGTGGATCGGCGATATCCTGCTTGTCGAAGTTCCTCGTGGGACGGTGGCCTGGGCTAGCGTGGTGCGGTGGGGGCTGTTCGTTCCGCTCGGCTCGCTGGTGCTCGTCTGGGCGAGCGGCCAGATGATCAAGACGAACCTCCCCCGGTTCGCCGGAGAGACGCCGGGGCCCGGTTATCCGGTCACCGCATCGGCGATGGGCTATGCCATGGAAGCCGCCGATTCTTCCGATGCCGTGCTGTGCTGGATCGATCGCGAAGATCTCGGCTGTTATTCCTGCACGCCTGCCTCGCTCGAGGAACGGCTCCAGCCCAGGAAGTTGAGCTTCGGCGCGGCCGATCGCCTGCGACAGCTTGAGCCGATGCTGTTCGATCTCGCCCGCGATCGCGCGATCGTTTCGGCAGAAGGTATGTTGAGGGCATGTAAAGTCACCGCGCTACCGGGCTTCCAGCTCCTCAGGGAGCTTGGAGTGGAGCGGGGCTTGTGCATCCCGACCAGCGGCGAGGAGGGCTCCAATTGCCTTATCCTTACCGGCATTCCGATGCTGGGGTGGGGGCATCTCTACCTTGCCCACGCCATCGCTTCGGAAGTGGCGCAGGGCGTGGCTTGGCAGGTCAGTGCGGTCAATGCGCTCGACCGCGCCTTGAGCCGGCTGCGCAAGTCGGTTGCCTGCGACCTGCATGACAGCGTTGCGCATTCTCTGGTCGGTGCGAAGTTCCTGCTCGTCGCGCTGCGTTCGAAGGCGGGTGCCGATGCCGAGATCACAGGCGAGATCGACGCCATCAAGGATGCACTGGCTGCCGAGCACATCCATGTTCGCCGCTTGATCGAGCAATTGCGCGAGACGGATTCGGACGCGCGTGTGCGCAATCTGATTGACGATCTGGAGGCGACGAGCGAAGCGCTGGCGCTGCGTTGGCAGATCACTGTCGACATTATCGAGTCCGACTATCGCGTGCCGGTGCCTGTATGGCTCTCGTTGGAGATCCAGCAGATCGTGCGCGAGGCCGTTTCGAACGGCGTGCGTCACGGGGAAGCCACCAGAGTGACCATCAAGTGCCGCATGCGCGCGATCGGGATCGAGATTGAGGTGACGGACAACGGCCAGGGCTTCGGCGAGAGCAATGAGCCGATCTTCCCGCGCTCCATCCGCGAACGCCTGACCGAGCGCGGGGGGACGCTGGAGATTGTCTCGAACCCGGGCTCCACCTCGCTGCGCATGCGCGTGCCGGTCGACGAGATGGACTGACGTTTCAGGGCCCTGCGCACTTTCGGTATATCCTTAAGGAGGGCGGACGGGCAGCTGCTTCGCCTCGCCGACCTCCGTTTCGTCTTTGTCCCGAGGCGGTTTTGTTGAATCGTGATGCCTTGCCAGTTGATTTGCGTTGGCGTAGCGGGAGCCGCGCATGCCTTCGGGCAACCGAAGAAGGCCGGATGACGGCACTTTTTTGGCTCCATTCACTCATGAGCTTGGGATTACGATGAGCATCTATTTGGATTATCTGACCGAAATCGACAGCAGAGCTGCGCAAGGACTTGCGCCCAAGCCCATCGACGATGGCAAGCTCATCGAAGAGATCATCGTCCTGATCAAGGATGCCGGCAGCGAACACCGCGCCGATGCTCTCAAGTTCTTCATCTACAACACGCTGCCCGGCACTACGAGCGCTGCTGCGGTAAAGGCGGCCTTCCTGAAGGAAGTCGTGCTCGGCGAAGCTATCGTCCCGGAAATTTCGGTCGGCTTCGCGCTCGAATTGCTCTCGCACATGAAGGGCGGTCCTTCGGTCAAGGTCCTGCTCGACATCGCGCTGGGCGACGAGGCTGCAGTTGCCGCGCAAGCTGCCGATGTGCTCAAGACCCAGGTCTTCCTCTACGACGCCGACATGGCCCGCCTCGCGGATGCCTACAAGGCCGGAAGCGCCATCGCCAGGGACGTGCTGGAAAGCTACGCCAAGGCCGAATTCTTCACCAAGCTTCCTGACGTCGAGGACGAGATCAAGGTCGTCACTTTCATTGCCGGCGAAGGCGATATCTCGACTGACCTCCTTTCGCCGGGCAACCAGGCTCACTCGCGCTCCGACCGCGAACTGCACGGCAAGTGCATGATCTCGCCCGAAGCACAGGAACAGATCGTCGCGCTCAAGGCGCAGCATCCCGACGCACGCGTGATGATGATTGCCGAAAAGGGCACGATGGGCGTGGGCTCCTCGCGCATGTCGGGCGTGAACAACGTGGCACTTTGGACCGGCAAACAGTCCAGCCCTTATGTGCCTTTCGTGAACTATGCGCCGGTCGTCGCGGGCACCAACGGCATCTCGCCGATCTTCGCGACCACCGTCGACGTGACCGGCGGCATCGGCATCAACCTGAAGAACTGGGTCAAGAAGCTCGGCGAAGACGGGAAGGCGATCCTCAACAACGACGGTAACCCCGTCCTGGAGCAGAAGTTCTCGGTCGAGACCGGCACGATCCTCAAGATCGACGTCAAGGACAAGGTCCTGCGCGACGAAGATGGCAACGAGTTGGTCGACGTCGCCAGTTCGTTCACGCCGCAGAAGATGGAATTCATGAAGGCGGGCAGCTCGTATGCCATCGTCTTCGGCAAGAAGCTCCAGACCTTCGCGGCCGAGACGCTGGGCGTCGAGCCGACCCAAGTCTTCGCGCCGAACAAGGAAATCTCCGTCGAAGGCCAGGGCCTGACCGCTGTCGAGAAGATCTTCAACCGCAATGCCGTAGGCGTGACGCCGGGCAAGGTGCTGCACGCCGGGTCGGACGTGCGCGTCAAGGTAAACATCGTCGGATCGCAGGACACCACCGGCCTGATGACCGCGCAGGAACTGGAAGCGATGGCTGCCACCGTCATTTCGCCGCTGGTCGACGGCGCTTACCAGTCGGGCTGCCACACCGCCTCGGTGTGGGACAAGAAGGCTCAGGCGAACATCCCGAAGCTCATGTCCTTCATGAACAAGTTCGGCCTGATCACCGCGCGTGACCCCAAGGGCGTCTACCACGCGATGACCGACGTCATCCACAAGGTGCTGAACGACATCACCGTGGACGACTGGGCGATCATCATCGGCGGCGACAGCCACACCCGCATGTCCAAGGGCGTCGCTTTCGGCGCGGACTCGGGCACCGTCGCTCTGGCTCTGGCCACGGGCGAGGCGACCATGCCGATCCCGCAGTCGGTCAAGGTGACTTTCAAGGGCAAGATGCAGCCCTACATGGACTTCCGCGACGTGGTGCATGCAACCCAGGCGCAGATGCTGGCGCAGTTCAGCGGTGAGAATGTCTTCCAGGGCCGCGTGATCGAAGTCCACATCGGCACGCTGCTGGCCGACCAGGCCTTCACCTTCACCGACTGGACGGCAGAAATGAAGGCCAAGGCCTCGATCTGCATTTCGCAGGACGAGACCCTTATCGAGTCGCTGGAAATCGCCAAGTCGCGCATCCAGATCATGATCGACAAGGGCATGGACAACGCCGCCCGGACCCTGCAGGGCCTGATCGACAAGGCCGACGCCCGCATCGCGGAAATCCGTTCGGGCGAAAAGCCGGCTCTGGCCCCCGACGCCAACGCCAAGTACTTCGCTGAAGTCGTCGTCGACCTCGACCTGATCGACGAACCGATGATCGCCGACCCGGACGTGAACAACGCGGACGTGTCCAAGCGCTACACCCACGACACCATCCGCCCGGTCTCGTACTACGGCGGCACCAAGAAGGTGGACCTGGGCTTCATTGGCTCGTGCATGGTGCACAAGGGCGACATGAAGATCCTGGCTCAGATGCTCAAGAACATCGAAGCCGCGCAAGGCAAGGTCGAGTTCAAGGCGCCGCTGGTCGTCGCTCCGCCGACCTACAACATCGTCGACGAGCTGAAGGCCGAAGGCGACTGGGATGTGCTCAAGAAGTACGCCGGCTTCGAGTTCGACGACGTCGCGCCGAAGCAGGCTGCCCGCACCGAATACGAGAACACCCTGTATCTCGAACGTCCGGGCTGTAACCTGTGCATGGGCAACCAGGAAAAGGCTGCCAAGGGCGACACCGTTCTGGCCACCTCGACCCGCCTGTTTCAGGGGCGCGTCGTGGAAGACGCTGCCGATAAGAAGGGTGAATCGCTGCTGGCCTCGACTCCGCTCGTGGTGCTTTCCACGATCCTGGGCCGCACGCCGAACATGGACGAGTACAAGAGCGCCGTGCAGGGTATCGACCTGACCAAGTTCGCTCCGCCGCAGGCCGCTTGATCGACGCCAGCCCGGCCCCTTTCGAGGGGCCGGGCTGGCGCTGATGCCGCTCAAGCATCGATATTCAGGGCGGCGTAGACATTTGGTCTGCGCCGCCCTTGCTTGTGAGCCGAGGCCCTGACGTCAGTCTTGGGAGTACTTTGCGCGCTCATGGCGCGGGAACGCGAAAAATTCAGAACGTAGCGGATACTTCAATCGCGCTACGCACCCGCCACTATCACATGAAGGCGGGCGGCTTCATACGAGAGAGCCTGCAATAAGCCGGCAGCGACGGCCCGCCTGATTATCGCAGGGTATCCGATCGGTCTGACTCGAGATCGCGCTCCCGCTCTTCATGCCTGCGCAACTGCATCAAGCGCCGTCGGGCGCGGATTGCGCCTGCGTCGGTTTCGAGGATGGCTGGGCGCGCGTCCCAGAAATCCATATCGCCCAGCGCTTCTTGGGCGGCCTCGATCATCGGCTCGTCCTCATCGACGAAAACCTGGCGGGCCAGCGCTGCCGCCGCTTCACTCGCTTCGTGATCGAAGAAGTAATGCGAGGTGCGTATTGTCTGCGGCGTGATGATGTGGGGATTGACCATTTGCGGCACCACCATGTCGTTACGATCCGTCCCGGCGCGAGCCAGGCCGACCGTCAGCGCCATGGAAGCCGGCGCGTGCCAGCGCATGTGAAGCCATTGGTCCACCGATGATTCGTCTTGCAGAATGGCCTTCGCCCAGTCGGGCGGGCACACATTTTCCATGTCCCAGTTGTTCCAGATCGCCCCGCTTTCGTCGGTCTTGACCGATTGGCTGCCGAGAAAGATTGAGCCGTTCACACCGAAACTGGTGACATGCAGGAACTCGGCATGGGTCAGGTCCATGAGATTGTCGGTCAACAGTTCGTAGTGCCCCTTGATGACCAGCCGACTGCGGCTCATGCCCGCGCGCTCCACGAAACCGAAATCCGGTATCAAGGCAGGATCGGCTTTCTGCGGGTCACCCGGCCAGAACCAGAGCCCATGGTGACGATGCACGACGGGCATGGTGCGCGCCCGGACATGGGCCGGCGGCTCGGCCGGGAAGGGATTGTGTACGCACGCACCGGTGCGGTCGAAGCCAAGTCCATGGTAGGGACAGTGGATCACGTCTGCTTCGAGCTTGCCTTTGCTGAGCGGAACGAAGCGATGCGGGCACCGGTCGGCCAGCATCGCGTAGCTTCCATCGGACAGGCGGGCGATCAGCCATTTCTCGTCCAGCAGTGTGCGCGAGAGCATACCGTTTTCGGGGATCTCATCATCCCAGGCTGCCATGTACCACAGGTTGCGCACGTAATCAGTCATTCTTGTCTCCCAGGTCTCTTGATGCATCGGTACGGGCAGCGACTTTTTGCGAATGTACTGCGCCCCCATCCTCAGCGGAGTTTGTCGCATTGGGCATGAGGCCTGTGGCGATCGGTGCTACCTAAGGCGCCGACTTCTCGAGCGACGGCGTTTGCGGCTCCGCTATCGTACTTGCCGCTTTTACAGGTTCTTCTCCCAGAATTACGCCGTTGGCTGTCGATCAAGCGTCGATCGATCGGGCGAAAACCCGTGCTGCGAGCGCACAGAGCAATGCGGCGACTCCGAGGGCCAGGAAGGCTCCGCCAATTCCGGCGGTGAAGACTCCTACGCCGGTCACGAGAAGCGGGCTGGTGAATTGGCCGAGGAAGAAGCAGGCGCTCCATATCCCCATTCCGCGTCCCCGATGCTGCGCCGGAAGTCCGTTCATCGCCCACAACACCAGAGCCGGGATCAGGATCCCCGCGCCAAGTTGCTGCAGACAAGCAGCCAGCGTCATGACCTGTTCGCTGCGGGCTAGACCAATTCCGGCCATTCCGGCTCCCATGAGCGACAGGAAAATTGCAATCTGCCACGAAGAGGAGAGCCGCGCGGAGATGGGCTTGAAGAGCAGGCCACCTATGAACACGCCTACATTGGCTATACCGATCAGCATCCCGACGGTTTCCGGCGATGTCACACCGATTCCGCCGAACGCCAGTCCGACCTGCACGATATAGACGTAATACAGACTTGCCGACACGAGGGTCACGGCACCGCAAAGCACGGCGTGGCGAACAGGAAACGCAACGCTGCTATCACGCGAACCGCGTGTATCTTCGACGTCCGGCTCATAGATGAAAGCCAGCATCGCTGCGAAAATCGGAATTGCGACAGCGTAGATCAGGAATGGCACGTGCCAGCTGATTGCCGCCAGATATCCGGAAAAAGTCAGAACCGATACACCGAACACGGGACCGATGGCGGCTTGGAACATCAACCATGTGCGGCGCTGATCCTGCGCGAAATAGTCACCGATGAGAGTATTGGTGACGGTCAGGATTGCCGCTTCACAAAGGCCCAGAGCCAATCGGGATGCAAAAATCGCGGTGAGGTCGGACAGGAAGTACGGAGCGACTCCGACCACACCGTAGATGAAGGTCGAAACCAGCAGCAACCGGCGCCGGCCATAACGATCCGCAAGCCACCCCATGAGCGGAGAAAACAGCGCAATCATCAGGCCCGGCGCGGTGACAGCCAATGGCACGAGCGTTGTGGCACCGGGGACCGATGCAAATTGCTCGACCATCCTCGGTACGACCGGCGCCAGAGCAACAATCGCAAGGATAGGCAGGAAGCCCGCCAGTACCACGACGATGCCCTGGCCAGCTCCTGCGGCTTTCTGTTTCGGCGGCGCAAATTGGGCCTGCCTGATGGCTGTCACGTCCCGCTCTCCCTTATACCAGTCCAAAGGTCAGATAATTATTGTGATCATGCGGCTGTCTCGCACGAACGTCGGTTGAAACTGTGGTGGGAAGTAGGGATGCCGAAAGGCAATCTCGCTCGCCACATCGTGCACTCCTGCCGGCAATCCTCCGGGGCGCTTGATCAGAACGGTCATGCAGGTGCCGACCTCCCAGCGATCTTCTTTGGCAGCAAGCAATTCAGCGTGCGTGTACTCCCGGCCTCCAACGACGAACCGGTTGTCGGTGGACCGGTAGGTCTCGCCATCCACCGTGATATCGATGCCTGCCAGGAGGCTAAGGCGCGTCCCACGGTAGTTCGGTTGGCGGAGACGGACCTGAAAACCATCATAGGCCCCGGGCACCCCGGTATTGCGAAAGCCACTGCTTTGGATGTGGGTGCGTTCAAGCATCGAGCTTCTCCGGGGCGACTTCTAAATCGCGTTCGAGTTTGCGGATGAGACAGTGCTGGCGGCGAACCTGCTCGATGGCGACCCAGGGGTCCCGGACGCCTTCGTATTCGCTGGAGAGATAGCCGGTGTAACCGAGCTTTTTCAGCATCGGGATCACGTTCTCCCAGGGGATATGGTGGTCGTGCAGGTTCTCGTCGATGTGATGGAACTTGGCCTGAATGAACGGCACATACTGAATGACGTCGGCAAGATGTTCGACCGGTACCTTGATGCCATCGAGGAAGCTCAGGGCCGCCGCGCGGATTTCCGGGGTCTCGCCGGGCCAGTAAGGCAGCGGGCGATCCTGGAAGATCCCGGTATCGATCATGATGCCGAAATTCTTGGTTCCCGTGCGTTCGATGAACTCGATGTAGGCATCCGTCACCGGATGCTTGATTGGGGTCGGCGCATGGATTTCCGGAATGATCACGATCCCGAGTTGGTGCGCCAGATCGAGGTTGCGTTCGATCGTGGCTTCCCAGATCGGATGCGGCGTCAGCTCTTCGTCGATGACGCCGAATTTGGGGCGAATGAACTTGAAGCCGAGCTGGTTCGCCAGTCTCAGATCCTGCGCAACCTGTGCCGTGCCTTCCTCGACGCTCATGGTGTGGTCGAGGGTCAGGCAGGTGTCGAGCCACGAGGCCAGGTTGGTAGGTTCCAGCTTGTACCGGTCGATCAAGGCGAACCAGTTGTCGAGCCAGGCACTGGACGGTTCGGGGTATCCGGCAATGTTGGCTTCGCCGAGGATCTCGATGCCGGTTGATCCGGTCTCAGCGACATGGTCGAAGGCATCTTCAAGGGTCATGACCGTACCGAGGTCGTCCGTGTAACTGTATAGCGACACGCCATATTTGAAACCGCTCATAGCGCAGGCTCCTTCACGCGCTTGTGGACCGGGACATAGGGCTCGCCATCTTCGATCTCGGCCAGCTGCGACAGGATATGTGCGGGCATTTCATCACCGACCATCCTCTGGAGAAATGGCGTGTTATCGAACACCCAGTCGCGAAGCGGTCGCAGGAAAGCCGGGCAATGATGGAAGATCTTGCCGGTGAAATAGGCCCCTTGGGTAATCTGGACGGTGTGGGGAATGCGCCGCGTCTCGAACGCGACGAGCGCTGATCGAACAGCTGCCGTATCGGACATGGATACCGCGTCCAGCTCACGAGCCAGGAAGTAGCCGTCCTCGATGGACATGCCTGCGCCATAGGCAGCGTAAGGCGATGTCGGGTGGGCTGCGTCGCCAACCAGCGTGACACGACCTTTGCTCCAGGCTTTAAGAGGTGGCCTGTCACGGATTTCCCACCGCTGCATGTGCTCGAGCGGAGTGGCCTCGATCAAGTCTCGCACGGTTTTGGAGAAGCCCTTTGCGCGGGTCCGGCAGAAACCGATGAGGTCCTCCGGCGGGGCCGCGTCAGGGTCGCATGCTTCCAGCACCCACCATTCGTACCCCCATTTGCCTTCATGGCGGATCGGCGTGTAGCTGACCTGCGTGGTCCGGTTGTGCGCGAGAATGCCGACACCCTGCGGCTCTTCGTCGAGGAACAGGTAGCCGCCAACGAGGTGCAAGCGCTGATGGCGAATGGGCTTGTCACCCCACAGGTGCTTGCGGACGAACGAATTGATGCCATCGGCTCCGATGAGCACATCCGCGTCGTGGCTGAGGCCATTGGCGAACTTGAGCCGAACGAAATCGCCCTTGTCCTCGATGTGGGAGAGCTGGTGATCCAGCTTCACCACGCCCGGCGGGATCGCATCGATCATGCGCTGGTAAAGACCCCAGCGCAGCAGGCCGATGAAGCCGCCGCCGTACTCGGCTTCGACTTCAGCCGGCAACTGGACGTCAGCGCGGCGCTTGCCCTTGGAATTCTCGAAGTAGGTGTGACACGGCGCACCGAGATCCTCGGTGTCGACGCCGATGAGCTTCAGCACTTTCTGCGGCGGCGGCCACAGGTTGAGGATGTTACCGGCAGCCCGAATCTCCTTCGCGCGTTCGAATAACGTGACATCGAAACCCAGCCTGAGCGCAGCAAGAGCAGCGGCCATGCCAGCCGGCCCTGCGCCCACAATAGCAATGCGGCCTTTTGAGCCGTTCATCCTTCTTCCCTTCCGAATTGCCTATAATTTCAGCGGTGCTTAGATTTATCTAAGCGATGCTAGAAAATGTCGCAAGCTCCAATTTGACGGCTTGCTGCGCATTCGATCGCTGTTAGGGACTTGGACATGTGGAAGGTGAAGGAACGCAATGGCCCGCGCTAAGAGCTATCATAAGAAAGATCTGAGGCGCGACCTGCTGAATGCAGGGCGCGAGTTTGTTTCCAGGAACGGACACTCATCACTCTCGCTGCGCGGCCTTGCCCAACAAGTGGGGGTCACGACTGCAGCGCCGTATCACCACTTTTCAGATCGTAGAGCATTGCTTCTAGCACTGGCGCTGGAAGGCTTTGAGGAACTCATCGGCGGGGCGCAAGCCGTCGACACGGCCAATCTTTCACCGCTCGATCAACTGATCAATATGGGGCAGGCGTTCCTTGAGTTCGCATACTCGCAGCCGCGGATGATGGAACTGATGTACGAGAGCGAGCTCACCAATCCAACCGTGGATCCCGTTCTGCTCGAATACCAGCAAAAGGGTTACAAGGCGCTGCTTGGTGCAGTCACGAAAGCCATGCCGGATGCACCCTTCGATGATCGATCCATGCGCGTGATGGGCTATTGGTCAACGATCTACGGGCTCGCACTTCTGCGAAACAAGCAACTCATCCAGCCTTATGACCCCTTGAGTCGAGCTCCCCGCGACATTGATCATGCATTGGTGGCGAGAAGTGCAAGGGCTGCGCTGGACGCCTGAAGCTTGGCGCGCCGGCGCGTAAATTTGCGCGGGGTCCGGACCCTGGCCCCCATGAAGTTCGGGGGCCTAGTTGCGCGCCGTTGCAGCAGTCCCGGCAAGCTTTCCCATGATCTCGATTCTTCCCACATTTTCAACCACGGATCCAATCGGTCACGAGTGGATCGGTCGGGATCGCGCGGAGTGTGAATTATCTCGTAAAGCCGCAGAAAAGCTGGCCGTTCCGAGATTTTCAAAGATGCGGGGGATAGGCCAGTGGCGGAGACGGAGGGATTCGAACCCTCGGTACCCTGATAGAGTACGGTTCCTTAGCAGGGAACTGGTTTCAGCCACTCACCCACGTCTCCGGATGCGGCGCAGGCGGGCCCTATAGCTGGGGGGATCGGGGGCATCAAGGGGGGATGAGCGCCGAAGGTGAAATTAGTTCTCGAGGGCTGATTCGGGGGCTTGGCGATTCGGTCTGCCGCAAAACCGACTCGGTCCATCGCCCGTTCATTGCAGGCGCCCTAGCAGTGGATTCTTGTGCGATGTCGCAATGTTGCCGCGCTTCGGCGCCAGTTTTACCGCCGTACCGCGAGGGAGGATCGGAAAGTCATGTCAGTCTGCAAGCCAATCACCGAAAAGAGCCGGAAGAAGGCTCCGAAACGGGCTGGCGCGCGTGCATCACGATCGCTGATCGCGCTCGCGGCGGCCTTTCTCGCCATAGTCTCGCCTCTTGCGCCCGCTGTGGCGCAAGTGACGACTGTCGATCCCGACGCGGCGATTGATGGGGATCTCAAGGGCGGAGACACCACTTTCTCGTCCAACCCTAGCGGCGAGTTGCCCGCGCAGGACGGACCGGCTGCAGCATCGGGTAACGGCACGCCGATGGAGCCGAGCAGCAGCGTCTCGGATTGGAATGCCGACAAGATGGCCGCTCCGGTCGCGCCTGCGACGCCCGCCGTCGACAATTCGACAACGTACCACGAGGACGACCTGATCGGCGCAGCTGAGGGCGTGTTCGGCAAGGGCGCCAAGGGGCTGGCCGATGTCATCAAGGACCTGCTCGCCAAGCAGGGGGAGCCCAATGGCTACATCGTCGGGCGTGAAGCAGGCGGCGCCATCGCAATCGGTTTGCGGTACGGCTCGGGCACGCTCTATCACAAGGTGGAAGGCGAAAGGCCGGTCTACTGGACCGGACCTTCCATCGGCTTCGATGCCGGGGCCAATGCGGGTAACGCTTTCGTGCTCGTCTACAACCTCTACGATACCGAAGACCTCTATCATCGCTTCGGGGCAGGTGAGGGGCAGGCCTATCTGATCGGTGGCTTCACCGTCAGCTACCTGCGCCGCGGCGACATCGTCCTGATCCCGGTTCGGGCCGGCGCCGGCCTGCGCCTTGGCGCCAACGTCGGTTACATGAAGTTCTCGCACAAGCAGCGCTGGCTGCCTTTCTGACCGGGCCGGGTCAGCAAGTTATCACTGGATCGGTCCGCTCCCCATCCGAGCCCCTTCAAGACTGAAGGGCAGGGCGCCCGCGAAGGGGCTGGAATGGGGAGTGGGCTGGAGCCGGTGCGGCAGAAGGTAACACTTTTGCCGCACCGGCTTTCTTTTTTGTATCGTTGTTGCGTCGCTGGCGCGGCTTCGCACAGATCGCCTGTTGCTTCCGCTCCCGGGCGAGAGTAAGGCCGCGCCCGCC
The DNA here is from genome assembly GCF_017312445.1 of Novosphingobium sp. PY1. NCBI lineage: Bacteria > Pseudomonadati > Pseudomonadota > Alphaproteobacteria > Sphingomonadales > Sphingomonadaceae > Novosphingobium > Novosphingobium sp. PY1. The sequence goes on from NZ_BLTI01000001.1 coordinate 504,071, forward strand.
ATGCTAAACAATCTTCAGCAACAGCCCGCCGACGCGCTTCTTGCGCTGATCAAGCTCCACAATTCGGACCTGCGCGCCGACAAGATCGACCTCGGTGTCGGTGTTTACCGGACCGGTGACGGGGAAACCCCGGTCTTCGGTGCGATCAAGGCGGCAGAGAAGAAACTCGTCGAGACGCAGGACTCCAAGGCCTACCTCGGCCCCGAGGGCGACATGGGCTTCGTCGAAGCGCTGATGCCCTATGTCTTCGGCCAGGCGAACCCGACCCAGGACGGCCGCATCGAAGGCATGCAGACCCCGGGCGGTACCGGTTCGCTGCGCCTTGCCATTGCGATGGCCAAGCGCGCCGGCGTGACCCGCCTGATCGTTGGCAAGCCCAGCTGGCCGAACCACAACCAGATCTGCGCCGATCTCGGCCTTGAAGTCTTCGAATTCGGCCATGCCAATGCCGATGGCAAGACCGACATGGACGCGGTGCGCGGTGCAATAGCGCAGGCCCAGCCGGGCGACGCGATCCTGCTGCATGGCTGCTGCCACAACCCGACCGGCATCGACTACTCGAACGCCGAATGGGACGAGATCGTCGGCCTCATCGCCGACAAGGGCATCCTGCCGATTATCGACCTTGCCTACCAGGGTCTTGGCAACGGCATGGAAGAAGACGCCTACGGCCTGCGCCGCGTCATCGCATCGGTGCCCGAGGCGATCGTGTGCTATTCGTGCGACAAGAACTTCGGCCTCTATCGTGACCGCGTCGGCGCACTCTATGTGCTGGCGGCCGAGAAGGACGGTCTTCCCAAGATCATGTCGAACGCCCACGCCCTGGCCCGCGCCAACTGGTCGCAGCCGCCGGATCACGGCGGCGCTGCGGTTCGCCTGATCCTCGAGGACGAGGCCCTGACCAAGCAGTGGCTCGCCGAGCTTGACGACATGCGCGATCGCATGCGCCTGATGCGCGAGAAGCTCGCCGCGGCCGGCAAGACCGGCGGTGTCGACCTCACGCCGATCGGCGGGCAGAACGGCCTGTTCTCGATCATTCCCTTCACCCCTGAACAGGTGCAGGCGATGCGCGACAAGCATGGCGTTTACTTCGCCGGTTCGGGCCGCATCAACGTGGCCGGGCTGACCGAGGGCAATATCGAAAAGTTCATCGCAGCTGTCGCGGACGTGACGGCCTGACAATGGATCGTCAGCCGGTCCTCCATGGGGATCGGCTGACGCTGCGTCCCTTGCGCCCCGGCGACTGGGACGCGCTGTTCGCCGTGGCCTCGGATCGTGAGATCTGGGCCGGGCATCCATCGCATGACCGCTGGCAGGAACCCGTGTTCCGGGCCTTCTTCGACGAAGCCCTTGCCGGCGGCGGCGCCCTTGCGATCGTCGACAGGCTGGCGCCGGACGGCGAGACAATCATCGGATCGACCCGTTTCGGCGCGCCCGAGGCGGAAGCGCCGGGCGAGATCGAGATCGGCTGGTCGTTCCTTGCCCGCGCCTATTGGGGGCTTGGCTACAATGCCGAGTTCAAGGCGCTCATGCTCGCCCACGCCCTCGCGCATTATGATCGCGCCATCTTCCAGGTCGGTGCCGACAATGCGATCTCGCGCAAGGCTATGGCCAACATTGGCGGCAGGCTCGTGCCCGGCCGCAGCCGTTCCTTCGAACGCTGCGGTGTCATGGTCGATCACGTGATCTTTGAAATCACGCGCGAGAGTTTTGCACTCGGGCCGCTCTCGGCCTGAGACCTAGCCGCGCAGGCTCTGCATCCGCTTGAGGTAGCGGGCGAGCACGTCGATCTCCAGATTCACGCTATCCCCCGCATTGGCAGCACCGATGGTGGTGACCTGCGCGGTATGCGGGATGATGTTGAGCGCGAAGTGGCAGGTGCCGCCGGGCTGGTCGGTCACGTCGTTTACCGTCAGCGAAATGCCGTCGACGGTGATCGAGCCCTTGGGCGCGATGAAGGGTGCAAGGTCGGCGGAGGCCTCGATCACGAAACGGCGCGAGTCGCCTTCCGGTGTCACCGAGACGATCTTGCCGACCCCGTCGACATGGCCGGTGACGATGTGGCCGCCCAGTTCGTCGCCCAGCTTGAGTGCGGGCTCGAGGTTGAGGCTGGTGCCCTGTTCCCAGCGGCCGGGCACGGTGCGCGCCACGGATTCCGCCGAAATGTCGACCGCGAACCAGGCATCGCCGGCCACGCCGCCCTTGTCGACGACAGTCAGACACACGCCCGAACAGGCGATGGATGCGCCCATCGCTATCCCGGCGGGATCGAAGGGGCAGGTGATGACGGCGCGAAGGTCCCCGGTCTTGCGGGTTTCGCGGATCTGGCCGACGGCGGTGACTATTCCTGTGAACATGGGATGCGGCTGTAGACTTCGAGTGTGTCGCTGCCAAGCTGCCGTCGTTCGGTAATGCGCCACTGGCCATGCGCCGAGGCGAGCGATGCGAGGCCGAAATCCCGGACGGCGGGCTGCCCGCCCACCAGGATCGGCGCGCGGTAGATCAGCAGCCGGTCGACCAGTCCCGCGCGCAGGAACGACGAAGCGGCACCAGCGCCGCCTTCGACGAAGAGGTATTGCACGCCGTCCATGCCTGCGATCGCTTCGGGCGAGGGCAGGGCGTACCAGCCTGCGGGAGCCTTGCCGCCGGTCAGTACCCAACGCTCGGGGCTGCGTCGTTCGAGGCCGGGCAGGCGCACGTCGAGACGCGGGGCATCGGCGCGCAGGGTGCCGCCGCCGACGAGGATCGCATCGGCCCTGGCGCGCATCGCATGGGTATGCGCACGCGCCTGCGCACCGGTGATCCACTGGCTCTCGCCGGACTGAAGCGCAAGGCAGCCGTCGAGCGACATGGCGAGCTTGAGCGTCACTTCAGGTCGCCACAGCCGCTTCGATACCAGATAGCCGGAGAGGCTTTCCTCGCAGGCGGGGGAGGGCAGGTGATCGGCCGCGATCCCGGCAGCGCGGATACGCTCCAGCCCTAAGCCTGCGGTGCGCGGATCGGGGTCCATGCAGCCGATCACGACGCGGGAAAGTCCCGACGCACTGACGAGATCGGCGCAGGCAGGGCCGCGCGGCGATTCGTGGGCGCAGGGTTCAAGAGTTACGTAGAGCGTGCCGCCGCGGGCCGCGTTACCGGCGGCATCGAGCGCGACGGCCTCGGCATGAGGGCGCCCCGTCGCGCGGGTCCAGCCGCGGGCGACGACCTTGCCCTGCGTGACGATGATTGCGCCGACACCGGGATTGGGCCGGCTGATCGGCCGGGCGCGGGCGGCGAGGCTGGCGGCTGCGGCCAGCCAGCGCGCGTCCTCGCGGCTATCGGCCGTCACCGGGTGGCATCGTCCTGCTGGGCGTCGATCTGGTCGACCGATGTCACGCCCTCGGGCAGCTTGCCCTGTTTCTTCTGCTGCGCGGCTTCCTGAGCGGCCTGCTCGGCCTCGGCTTCGCGCGCGATCTTCTCTACATCCATGCCGGACATGCGGCCGATCGTCTTGTAGATGTTACGCACTTCCTCGTCGCGCCTGGCCAGTTCGCGGGCGACCGCTTCCTTGCGCTTCTGGTTCGCGATGTTGGACGCGATGATCTCGGCCTCGGTGCGATGGCCGGAGAATGTCGAGATATAGGTAATCTTGGGCGGCGGCTGGGGGCCTTTCGCCTCCTGCTGGTACATCGTGAAGAACACGCCGAAAGTGCAGGCGGCCGAAAGCGCGGCAATGCGCCAGCGGTTGCTGCCGGCCTGTTTCCAGACTGCCTTGAAATCGGCGACCATCCCCGTGGGGCTGACGTCCTTCCAGTATCCTGAGCGTTTGAACAACGACATGGGGCCCTACTTAGGCGCTTCGGGCAGCAAACGCTAGCCGAAGGGGAGGTAAAGCTCTCGCCCGTGGGCCTTGAGCCAGGCATTCGCGGTCCGAATATCGCCTTCGAACAGCCCATCGAGGCAGGCATGGAATGCGGGCGAATGGTCGAAATGGATGAGGTGGGCCACTTCGTGGGCGACAACCGAGCGGCGCACGAAGTCCGGGGCCATGATCAAGCGCCAGTTGATGCGGATGGAGCCGTCGGGGGCGCAGCTGCCCCAGCGCCGTTTCGCGCTGGAAAGCGCCAGCTTGGGCGCATCGACTTGCGCACGCGCGCAGTACTCGACCAGGTCGTCGGCCATGAGCGCACGCGCCTCGCCCTCCAGCCAACGCCTGAGGCGGGACTGCAGCGAGGATTCGGGACCGCCGAGGGAAACCGCGCCTGCGCCATGGACGGCGCGGCGCGGGGCCAGCGGATCGTGACGGATGACCAGGATCTCACCGCGAAAGCGGATCTGCGCGCCATGGGCCAGGGGCTCGGCGACAGGCAGGGAGGCGAGCTGGCGGGCCAGCCAGTCCCGCCGCGATCCGGCGAAGGCGATGGCCTCTGCAGTGCGCGTCCAGGTCGGGATTGTGATGCGCACTTCGCTGCCATCGGGGGCCAACCGCATGGTGAGGCGGCGCGCCCGGTCATGGCGGCGAATGACTATCGGAACGTCCTTGCCGTCAAGGTCGATGACGGGCTCTTCGCGGGGATTGCGGCGCAGCCAGTCGAGCACGGCCTCAGCCTTCCTCCTCTTCGCAGGCATCCTCATCGAACTCGTCTTCGCCGTAGGGCCAGACGATGTGATGCTCCAGCGGCCCGGCGACAGTCTCGCTGATCACTTTGCCGATGATCGACATTCCCGCCTCGTGCACGGCATTGCGATCCCCGCTGACGAGGTAGTGCCATTCGGGCAGGGGCTGGCCTTCCGAGCGCAGGCGATAGGCGCAGCTCGGCGGCAGCCAGTCGAGGCTGCCTGCGGTCTTCAGGCTCAGGCTCAGGCAATCGGGCACGAAGCTGCGGCGATTGGCATAGTCGCTGCAGCGCGCGGTCTTGAGGTCGAGCAGCTTGCACGCGACGTTGGTATGGAAGATCTCTCCGGTGTCGGCGTCTTCCACCTTGTGCAGGCAGCATTGCCCGCAACCGTCGCACAGGGCTTCCCACTGCGCGCGGTCGAGCGTTTCGAGCGGACGCTCCCAGAAAGGCGTCGCGCTGCTCACTTCACCCACTTGGCAAGTTCTGCGGCAACGGCGTCCGGGCCCTTGTCTACCGGAAGCATGGCGATGGGTTTGCCGTCCGGGTCCATCAGGTAGGCAATGCGGCTGTGGTCCATCAGGTATCCGCCGGGGGTTTCCTCACCCTTCTTGTAATAGGCGACAAAGGCGTCGGCGGCCACTCTTACCTGATCGGGCGTGCCGGTCAGGCCCAGTAGCCGGGGCCCGAAGGCGGCAGTCCACTGGCCGACCACCTCGGGCGTATCGCGCTCGGGATCGATCGAGATGAAGATCGGCTGCACTTTCGCCGCTTCTGCGGGGTGTGCCTTGTCGAACGCGTTGAAGCCGCGCATCATCGCCTGGACGTCAAGCGGGCAGGCATCCGGGCAGAAGGTATAGCCGAAGTAGACGATGCGCCACTTGCCCTTGAACTGGTCCCAGGTGACGGTCTTGCCGTCCTTGTCCACCAGCGTGAAGGGACCGCCGATCGCGGCGCCTTCCAGCGGCGGTCGCTCGGGCTGGTCCTGCTGCGAGCAGGCGGTGAGGGACAGGCTCGCGGCAAGGCCGAGGGCGAGGGGTGCTATCCAGCGATTCAGGTAGGTCATGGCGCGTCGCTTCATGCTCTGCTAAGCCGCGCCATGCAAGGTGCGATGCCTGGGTCGGGCAGCGGCAAGCGCCGGAAGAATCGACTAAGTCGGAGGAAATACGAAGTGTCCAGGAACAACTTGGGGTACGGTGCGCGGATCTCTCGGGCGATCCTGATGGCAGCCTTGCCGGCGCTCGCCGCGGGTCTTGCGGTGTCCTCGCCGGCGATGGCCCAGGCTGGCTTTTCCGAAGGGTACAAGTTCCTCGAAGCGGTGAAGAAGAAGGATGGAGCCAAGGTTGAGGAAGCCCTGCTCGATCCCTCCTCGCAGATCATCAATTCGCGCGACGTGACCACCGGCGAGACGGCGCTGCACATCGTCACCGCGCGCCGCGACCTGACCTGGCTCAACTACCTCGTCTCGCATGGCGCCAACGTCAATGCCGCGGACGATCACGGCCGCACGCCGCTGGAAATGGCGGTCAATCTGGGCTGGCGCGAAGGCGCGGAATTCCTGCTGGAGCAGAAGGCCTCTCCGGACCCATCGAACGACGCCGGTGAAACGCCGCTGATCTATGCGGTGCACCGCAAGGACCTGCAGCTCGTCAAGGCGCTGCTCCAGGCTGGAGCCGATCCTAACCGTGCGGACAATTCGGGCCGTTCGGCGCGCGATTATGCGGCGCTCGACAGCAAGACCGGCCCGATGACGTCTGTGCTCGACGAGTATGCGGCGAAGAACAAGAAGAAGGCCCAGGCCGTTTACGGCCCGGTGATGTGATCAGGTGGCAGGCAAGGTGATGGAAGAACCGCAGACCCTCGAAGCGCTGCGCCGTCAGCTCGCCCCGGCAATTGCCGATGCCGTCGCGTTCGACGGCTGGAGCGAGGAAGCGGTGGCGCAGGCCGCGGCCATGGCTGGCGTCGACAACGAACTGGCGCAGTTCGCCTTCCAGGGCGGGGCGATGGCGATGATCGCCGCCTGGATCGGACACGTCGATGAACGCATGGCGGCCACGACGCCGGCCGAATCGCTGGCGAACCTTCCGATTCGTGAGCGTATCCGCCGCCTCGTCATGGCGCGACTCGACGCGGTCGCCGGGCGTGAGGAAGCCCTGACCCGGGCGCTTTCGATCATGGCCATGCCGCAAAACGTCGTGGCCGCGACGAAGCTGGGATGGCATAGCGCGGATGTGATGTGGCGCCTCGCGGGCGATAGCGCGACGGACTACAACCACTATACCAAGCGCGCGATCCTCGGAGCGATCTATGCTGCGACGCTGCAGGTTTATGCCCGCGACAAGAGCGAGAACAAGGCTGAAACCCGCGCTTTTCTGGACCGTCGGATCGACGGCATCATCCGCTTCGAAAAGACCAAGGCGAAAGTCTTTCGTGCTCCTGACGACCGGTTCAGCGTGACCCGGCTGCTGGGCCGTTTGCGCTACCCGGCGCGCTGAATTTTCTGCGGACGCCCCTTCCGTTTTGATTGCGGACAATGACAAGTGGGGCTGGCTATTGCGAACCAGTTGCAAATAACGATCTAATCTGGCAGCGCAGCCCTATGACTTTAGACTTGCTTCCCGTAGGCCAGGGCGCCCGCATCACGGCGGTCGACTGGAATTGCCTCGTCGACGAGGAGGCGCACCGCCTGCGTGCGCTCGGCATCGATGAGGGAGCCAAGGTTTCCGTTTCCCATCGCGGCGTCTTCGGCGGCCGCGATCCCATCGCGATCTCGGTGGGCCGCATGATCGTGGCCGTGCGCCGGGCCCACGCTGCAGCCATGGAAGTGGAAGTCCTGTGAGCCGGCAACGCAAGGTCGCGCTGGTCGGCAATCCCAATGCGGGCAAGAGCGCGCTGTTCAATGCCCTGACCGGCGCGCGCCAGAAGATCGCGAATTATCCGGGCGTCACTGTCGAGCGCAAGTCGGGCCGTTTCGTCCTGCCGACCGGAGAGCCGGTGGAGATGACCGACCTTCCCGGCGCCTACAGCCTCGATGCGACGAGCCCGGACGAGGAAGTCACCTCCAAGGTCGTGCGCGGCCATTTCCCGGGCGAAGCCGTGCCGGACGTGCTGGTGATCGTCCTCGATGCCTCGAACCTGGAACAGCACCTCGTCTTTGCGCAGGAAATCCTCGCGCTGGGCAAGCCTACCGTCATCGCCCTCAACATGGTCGACCTTGCCGAGCGCGACGGCCTCGTCCTCGATGCCACGCTGCTCGAGCAGGAACTGGGCGTGCGCGTCGTTCCGACGGTGGCGGTGCGCCGCCGCGGCCTGTCCGATCTCGCCGAGGCCATCGCTTCGGCCGAGATGGGCCATCCCGGCCCCGGCATCACCGACCTTTCGCTGACCGAGCGGCGTGTTGCCGCCCATGCCATGGCCGAAGGCGCGATTCTCTCCGAGACCCGTCGCCATCGCATGCACGCGCGGCTCGATCGCCTGCTGCTCAATCCGTGGATCGGCCCGTTCGTCCTGTGCGCGCTGCTTTTCGTGGTCTTCCAGGCGGTCTTCGCGTGGGCGACCCCGTTCGCCGACGGGCTGGAGGCGGGAGTGGGCTGGCTCACCGACCTGACCATAAAGTTCATGCCTGCCGGACTGGTGCGCGATCTGGTGACCGACGGCATTCTTGCCGGCGTCGGCTCGGTGGTCGTCTTCCTGCCGCAGATCGTCATCCTCTTTGCGTTCATCCTCGCGATGGAAGCCTCCGGCTACATGGCGCGCGCGGCATTCCTGATGGACCGACTGATGTCTTCGGTGGGCCTTTCGGGCCGCAGCTTCATCCCGCTGCTCTCGAGCTTCGCCTGCGCCATTCCCGGCATCATGGCGACGCGCTCGATCAGCGATCCCAAGGACCGGCTGACGACGATCCTCATCGCACCGCTGATGACCTGCTCGGCGCGCCTGCCGGTCTACGCGGTGATCATCGCTGCCTTCATTCCCAACCGGTCCATTGGTTGGGGCGTCGGCCTGCAGGGGCTGGTGCTCTTCGCACTCTATGTCGCGGGTGTGATCGGCGCGATGGTAGTCGCACTAGTGCTGCGCCGTTCGGTGACCAAGGGCGAGGCCTCGGGCTTCATCATGGAACTGCCCAAGTACCAGCTTCCCCGCCTCAAGGACATGGCGATCGGGCTATGGCAGCGCGCCTGGATCTTCCTGCGCCGCGCCGGCACGATCATCTTTACCGTCACCGTCGTCTTGTGGCTCATGCTCAATTTTCCGCAGGCTCGCCCGGGTGAGAGCCAGGTCGATGCCTCGGTTGCGGGCAAGGTTGCCAATGGCCTCGCGTTCGTGGTCGAACCGATCGGCTTCAACCGCGACATGGCTCTGGCGTTGATCCCGGCCATGGCCGCGCGCGAAGTGGCAGTCAGCTCGCTGGCTACCACCTATGCGGTCGATGCCACGGACGAAGACCAGCAGGCGATGGAACTGGGCGACCAGCTCAAGTCGCGCTGGACCCTGCCGATGGCACTGGCCTTCCTCGCCTGGTTCGTTTTCGCGCCGCAGTGCATGTCGACGATCGCTGTCACCCGGCGTGAGACGAACGGCTGGAAGTGGCCCGTCTTCATGCTCGCCTACCTGTTCGGCCTGGCCTATATTGCTGCGGGTCTGACATTCTGGGTCGCAACCGCCATCGGCCTCTAGCGATCCTTCCACCTCGGTTGTGGGAAAGGGGCGCCTGCGGGGTTGGCGTCAGGCGCCGCGATTGGCTACCCAACCGGCCACACACGATAGGAAAGCGATTCCATGGCAGGCAGCGTCAACAAGGTCATTCTCGTCGGCAATCTCGGGGCCGACCCGGAAGTCCGTTCGTTCCAGAACGGTGGCAAGGTCTGCAACCTGCGCATCGCCACCAGTGAATCGTGGAAGGACCGCAATACCGGCGAACGCCAGGAGCGTACCGAATGGCATACGGTCGCGATCTTTTCCGAAGGTCTGGCCGGCGTGGCCGAGCGCTTCCTGAAAAAGGGCAGCAAGGTCTACATCGAAGGGCAGCTGCGCACCCGCAAGTGGCAGGACCAGCAGGGCAATGACCGTTACTCGACCGAAGTCGTGCTGCAGGGCCCGGGCGCGGTCATGACCATGCTCGATGGCGCGCAGGGCGGCGGTGGCGGCGGCCGCTCCGGTGGCTTCAATGAAGGCGGTTCGTCGGGTGGCTTCGGCGGCGGTGGCCGTTCGGGCGGTGGTTCGCGCGGCGGCGATGACTGGGGCCGTTCGGGCGGTGGCGGTGACGACTGGGGTCGCACCGGCGGTTCGTCGGGCGGCAGCAGCAGCGGCGGCGGCTTCGGCGACGATCTCGACGACGACATTCCGTTCTGATCCGCAACGCGGATGATCAAGAGCAGCGGGAAAGGCCTTTTGCGCCCGGGCCCCGCAGGGTTGGGCGAAGGGGCTGTATTACAGCCCTTTTTGCCTTGATGCGCCGGGCAGGCGAATTGCCCAAGATCCTGCGACAATTTCGATAGACTGATCGTCGCCTTCGAAGCCGGCAAGCTGCCCGGTTGGCTGATGAGCCCGTGCTTGGCGGCGGGGGAATCAGGTAAAGAAAAAGGCGGGCCACCGTGAAGATGGCCCGCCAGAAGTCATTCAACTCAGAAATTGTAGCCGAAACGCAGGCCGATAGTCCTGGTCGAGTCCAGGCCCCAGCGCTGCGTATAGCTCAGCATGGGGGTGGGCTGAGCGCTGCTGTCGCCAGATTCGATCTGGATGGCGAGCGGGTAGACCTTGTTCGTGCAGTTCTTGCAGAACACCGACAGGTTCCAGGCGTCGCCGCGAAGACCGATGCTGCCGTTCAGGACGTCGATCGCGCCGATCTGCGAATCCGGTGCGTGATTGATGACCGTCTCGACCTTCGAGCGATGGTAGAGGTCGGCATTCAGCAGCAGGCTCAGGCCGTTGTCGTTCAGGGGCAGCTCGTAAGCGGCGCCGATCGTCCCGGTGAACTTGGGTGCATAGGCAAGGCGGTATCCCGATGCGTCGAACGTACCGGACGTACCGCAGCCCTGGCCCGGGTAGCACTGTGCGCCTTCGTAGGTGTCGAATTTGGTGTCAGCATAGGCGCCGGTGGCCGAAAGCGTCAGGCCGTATGCAGGACGGATCGTGACCGCGGCTTCGGCACCCTTGCTCTTCACCTTGGCAGCGTTGCCGATCACGAAAGTGCGCAATTCGGTATCGAACGACTGGATCTGGAAGTTGTCGAAGATGGTCCGGAACACCGAGGCGTTGATCGTGACCATGCGGCCCAGCAGGCTCGACTTGACACCCGCTTCGAAATTCTTGGTGGTTTCGGGGTAGATGGCGAGGTCGGCATCGAGGGATGCGCCGGTGTCGTTCATGCCCGGGCCCTTGTAGCCACGGCCGTAGGAGGCATAGAACATCACGTCGTTCGAAGGCTTGAACTGGCCGCCGAACTTCCAGCTGAACTCGTCGTTGCTGAAGCTCTGCTTGAAGGTCCCGTCGGGAACGCCGAGCGTCAGGAAGTAATCGCCCGTGTTCTGGACGAGGTCGATCGAGACCTTGTCATGCGTGAAGCGACCGCCGGCAAAGATATTGAACATGTCGTTGAAGGCATAGGTCAGCTGACCGAACGCAGCGTAGCTCTCGTTCTTGCTCGTGTAGTCCTTGTCGGTGCCCAGGAAGTAGTCGTTGGTCCGCGCACAGGTCGACGGAGCGTTGGGCCCCACGCAGAACGCGTTGCCCAGCAGTGGATCCGTGAAGAAGTTGTTCCCGGCGATCTGGCTGACCTGATCGAGCTTCGAGCGATAGTAGTAAAGACCGACCTGACCGGTAAGCGGACCCGTCGAGGGCAGGGCCAGGCGCAGTTCTTCGCTGAACTGGTCGAAGCGCGAGTCGGTGCTGTTGATGTTCGCACCGTTCTGTCCGGTCGAGTCGGCGTCGATCTGCTGACCGAGCGAGTAGAACTTCCAGGCGAAGATGTTCGACAGGGTCCAGCCGTTGTCGAGTTCATAATCGAGGTTGAGCTGGGCACCACCGGTCTTGAGGTCGCGATACTGCGCTGCGTCGCTTCCCGCATAGAAGTTGTGATCGCCTGGCGTTACGCCGTCGCCCGCGACCGGGCCTTCATTGATGCTGCCATCGGCGAGCTGGCGGTAGGTGACGTCGAAGATCGTGCCGATGCCGTGCGTCTCGTAGTATTCGCCGATGGCGTAGACGGTCAGCTGGTCGGTAGCTTCCAGCAGGTACTTGCCGCGCAGGCCGTACTGGCGGAAGTTGTTGTCCTGACGGCCGGTCGCATTGTCGCGAATGTAGTGCGTGATCGGCTGCTGGTACTTGTAGATGCCGCTGACGCGCAGGGCCGAATTGTCGGTGACCGGAACATTGATCGTGGAATCGACCTGGACGCCGTCGGCATTGTCGCCGGGCAGGGCATTCGAGGTTGCCTGTGCGTTGAAGTTGGCACCGTAGTGGCCGATTTCCGGACGTTCGGTGGTGATGTTGACGAGACCGGCCGAAGCGTTCTTGCCGAACAGCAGGCCTTGCGGGCCGTTCAGGACTTCGACGCGAGCCACGTCGAGGAACGGGTTGCCATTCAGGATGCTGCTACCGAGCGTGACGCCGTCGATCGCGGTTGCGACGCTCGATTCGATCGTGCTGGCGAAGGACTGCGTGCCGATACCGCGGATCGAATAGTTGTTGTCGCGCTGGACCTGGAGGCTGGGCGCGATGAGGCCGAGCTGGCGCTGGTCGGTGATGCCGCGATCGCGCAGGGTGTCGCCGCTGACGGCCTGGACGCTGAGGGGAACGTCGAGCAGGCGCTGCGACTGGCGCTGCGCGGTGACGACGATGTCGTTACCGGTGTTCTCTTGGGGTTGGGCCGTGTCCTGCGCGGTTTCCGCGCTCTGCGCGAACACCGGATTGCTGGACAGCGCGGTCCCGGCCAGAATTGCGCAAACAAGTTGTAGTCTCTTCAATTTCATTCCTCCCGAATTGGATGTCGACGGCCGGTGATCGCACCGTGAACCGCGTTCGCTCTTGCGAGCTGATGTTGAGCTTCACCGCTCGCGACTGCGTGAGGCAGCGCGATGATCTGAGAACCCGAATTTCATCTGGAATTTTGCGCGGCTAGGGCCAGCGCGGCGCCTTCTCTCCTACGAACATACCGCTTTCAGATCCGCGGCGATCAATCTAATCACTGATTGATTGATCGCCGCTTAGATTGTGGCTTGATGACTTGTCAAGCGCATCCTTAGGCTTCAATGAGTCGGAAAATCATGAGGGGGACAGGGTGGCGGAGCCGACCAGAAGTTACCATCGAGACGATTTGCGAAAGCAGCTCGTCGAAGCGGCGACCGATTACGTGGTGCAACACGGCCACGAGGATCTGTCAGTCCGCAAACTGGCTCAGGTGGTGGGTGTATCGCCGGGTGCGCCCTATCATCACTTTCCCGACCGTCGTTCCCTGCTCATTGCTGTCGCTTTGACCGGCTACGACAGGCTGCTGCGTGCAGATCTCGGCGCATCGCCGGGCTCAGTGGAGGATGAACTCCTGGGTGTCAGCCGCCATTTCATTGCTTTCGCTGAAGAAAATCCCCGTCTCTTCTCGCTCATGTACGAAAGCGAATTGACTCGACCCGTACTCGAGGCGCCGATCGCAAAGGCGCAGAGAGAGGGCTTCGCGATGCTACGCGACGCGATCAAGGCCGTGGGGGAACCGCTTCCCGACGAAACGCTGGGCATTCGCGTGGCGGCGTACTGGTCCTTGATCTACGGCTTCACGCTGATGCGCAGAAACAGGATGATCCAGCCGGATCAGGAGATCGAGGAGCCAGGCTCGTTCGAGGTCGTCGATGCCGTGCTTCGTCAGGCTGTCAGGCTGGTGAAAGGCTGAGCGCCTTCGCTGGTGCGCTGCATCGTTTCGCAGCTTCCGGATAAAGCTAGATCCGGTTGCACTGTCCGCGCCGTTCAGTTCTTGACGTTGAGGCCCTTGAGTGCAGCGAAGGGCCCTTGATCTTCGGGCGAGCCGATCCCTGCGGCCTTGCGGGCAGCCTCCGCTTCGGGGCCGGTCAGGAACGGGTCGATGGCAAGGGCAAGGCTCTGCGCGACGGCTTCGCCAAGGTCGATGTGCGTGCCGGAATACTCGATCTCGTCGCAGTCGTCGGCATCGAGTTCGATTTCCTCGTCTGGATTGTAGTCCGTCGCCTGCGGGACGAAGCGGAAGAACAGCGGCTCCTTCACTTCGACCGGGATGTCCTCGGCCGAGACAGCGCAAGACTGGATGAAACTGGCCTTGAGCGTGCCGCGCGCTTCGGCATCGCGCTCGCCGGACCGGTGGAGTTCGAGGTCGGCTTCGAGTTTCGAAATCCGCACCAGGCTGAAACGCTTCGCTAGGGCGGCGCGTTCCGCTTCGTTGGCCTCGACGTGGACCGCCTTGCCTTCCACCTGACGGATGTCGATCTCGCGGGAGAATTCGCTCTTGCTCATCGCGTAATCCTTGCGGCCATGATGTCCTCGTCGGAAATGGCGTCGAGCTGGGCGGCGAGGGCCTGCAGGCGAGCGGCCAGCGCTTGAGTGTTCGCGCCTTCGGTCAGCGTCACGTTTCGCTCCAGCACGGGGACGAGTGCGGCGCTGACCTGCTCGTCGTCACCCGCGGCGAAGGCTTCGCGCAGGGCACCCAGGCGTCCGCCGAACACGCTCATCAGCTTGCCCATGCGCTTGCCGACCACAAGGTCGCCGACGCCGGACTGGCGCAGCTGGCCGTCCATATCGTCGACGAATAGCTCGGTCAGGCGGACCGAGGGGTCGATCAGGGTCTTGTCCCGCTCCATGCGCAGCATGACCAGCGAGGTTACCAGCGTCACTGCATCGAAGCGACCGGGAACGGTGTCGGCCACGCCGCATTGCGCGTACCACTCCTTTTCGCGCGCGATCTCCACCGTGCGATGCCAGAGGGGGCGGACAGCCGCGCGGCTGTCGGAGCCCTTGCCGAAAATGCGTGAGAGGAGGGACACGTGGGTAACTGGCCTTTCGTTCATCGGCAATTCAACGCAGCTGCCCCAACGCCCATTGCACGAGGCGATGGAGGGCCTTAAGGCTCGATGCCGTTAATCCGGCCGATATATGGGCGGGGCGCCTGCTGGCAATGCCTGGCATGGACGAACCGGACGATTGGAGTGTGAAAATGCGCAGTTTTGGTCCCAAGATCGCAGCGGCAGGCCTGGTGATGGCCCTGGCTGCACTGGCGGGCGGATGCACTTCGATCCGGGATCATCGCGGCTACATCGTGGATCAGACGCTGGTCGATTCGGTTCAGCCGGGTGTCGACAATCGCCTTTCGGTGGAAAAGACTCTCGGCCGCCCGACTTTCGTCAGCCAGTTCGGCGAGAAGGACTGGTACTACGTTTCGCAGTTCGTGAAGACGCCGCCCTTCGGCCGTCCGCGTACGAACGAGCAGACGGTGCTGCGCGTACGTTTCGATCCCAAGGGCAATGTCGTTGCCGTCGATCGCCGCGGCATCGAGCAGGTCGCCCGCATCAGCCCGAACGGTGACAAGACCCCGACGCTGGGCCGTCACCGCGGTCTGCTGGAAGACCTGTTCGGCAACATCGGTGCCGTCGGCGCCGGCGGTATGGGTGGCCAGGCCGGGCCGAGCGGCCCCGGACCGAACGGCAGCTGAGCGCTTTTCTTTTCGTGTTTGCGGACAGCTTCGTCCCAGCCGCTTGAACCTCGCGGCACCGGGCATATATCCCCGGCATGGATAGCAATGGGGCGAGCCACGGCCTGATCCAGTGGCACGGTACGACGATCGTCGGCGTGAAGAAGGGCGGCAAGACCGTCATTGCCGGCGACGGCCAGGTTTCCATGGGCAATACCGTGATGAAGCCGAACGCGCGCAAGGTGCGGCGGATCGGTGAAGGCGGGAAGGTGATTGCCGGCTTCGCCGGAGCTACGGCCGATGCCTTCACCCTGTTCGAACGCCTTGAGCGCAAGCTGGAGCAATATCGCGGCCAGCTCATGCGCGCGGCCGTCGAACTCGCCAAGGACTGGCGCACCGACAAGTATCTGCGCAATCTCGAAGCGCTGATGATCGTGGCCGATGCGGACACCATGCTGGTGCTGACCGGCAACGGCGATGTGCTCGAACCCGAAGGCGGGATCACTGCGATCGGATCGGGCGGCAACTATGCGCTGGCGGCGGCCCGCGCCCTAGATCCCTACGAGGACGACGCCGAGGCCATGGCCCGCCGCGCGATGCAGGTCGCGGCCGAAATCTGCGTCTTCACCAATGACCGCGTGACGGTCGAGACCATCTGAGATCCCGGGGAAGCATGAAAGACAACCTCACGCCCAAGGCCATCGTTCGCGCCCTCGATGAACACATCATCGGTCAGAAGGAAGCGAAGAAGGCCGTCGCCGTCGCCCTGCGCAACCGCTGGCGGCGCCAGCGCCTCCCCGTCGACCTGCGCGACGAAGTGACGCCCAAGAACATCCTGATGATCGGCCCCACCGGCTGCGGCAAGACCGAGATCAGCCGCCGCCTCGCCAAGCTGGCGGAAGCGCCTTTCGTGAAGGTCGAGGCGACCAAGTTCACTGAAGTCGGTTACGTCGGCCGCGACGTCGAGCAGATCGCGCGCGATCTCGTCGAGGAAGCGATCCGCCTGGAGAAGGATCGTCGCCGCGAGTCCGTTCGCGAGGCGGCATCGAAGGCGGCGATGGATCGCCTGCTCAATGCGCTTGTGGGCGAGGGAGCCTCCGAGGCGACCCGCGCCGCGTTCCACCAGCGCATCACCGAAAACGCGATGAACGAAACCGAAGTCGAGATCGAGGTGGAAGACAGCCCGTCTGCCCCGATGGAGATTCCGGGCATGGGCGGATCGGTCGGGATGATCAACCTGTCCGACATCATGGGCAAGGCATTCGGCCAGAACCAGCTCAAGCGGCGGCGCATGAAGGTGCCCGAAGCCTGGGACAAGCTGGTCGACGAAGAATCCGAAAAGCGCATGGACCAGGACGACGTGGCCCGCACCGCGCTTGCCAATGCGGAGACCAACGGCATCGTCTTCATCGATGAGATCGACAAGATCGCCGTTTCCGACGTGCGCGGCGGCTCGGTCTCGCGCGAGGGTGTGCAGCGCGACCTGCTCCCGCTGATCGAGGGCACGACCGTTGCTACCAAGTACGGTCCGATGAAGACCGACCACGTCCTGTTCATCGCCTCTGGCGCGTTCCACGTCGCCAAGCCGAGCGACATGCTGCCCGAACTGCAGGGCCGCCTGCCGATCCGCGTCGAGCTGAAGGCGCTGACCGAGGAGGACTTCGTGCGCATTCTGTCGGAGACGCGCGCCAACCTTGTCGAACAGTACAGCGCCTTGCTCGGCACCGAGGACGTCAGGGTCCACGTGACGGCCGATGCGGTGCAGGAAGTGGCGAAGATCGCTGCGCAGGTGAACGAGAGCGTCGAGAACATCGGCGCCCGCCGTCTGCAGACGGTGATGGAGAAGCTGCTCGAGGAACTGAGCTTCGAGGCCGAAGACCGCACCGGCGAAACGGTGACCATCGACGAGGCCTACGTTCGCGACAAGCTGGAAGGCCTTGCGGGCAACGCGGACTTGTCGAAGTATATTCTCTGAGGAGAGACCGCGACATGTACCAGACACCTGAAGACCGCCCGATCTATCGCCTGCTGACCGGCAAGGACGATCGTGCCTTTTGCGAGCGCGTGTCAGAGGCGCTGGCGCAGGGCTGGCGCCTCTACGGTTCGCCGACGATTTCCTGGGATACGGCCGAGAACTGCATGAAGGCGGCTCAGGCTGTCGTCTGGCACGAGGCCGACGTCGTCAAGTAAAGGGTCGCCGAGTAACAAAAAGGCCCCCCGTCGCGCAGTGCGACGGGGGGCCTTTTTGTCTTGTCAGTGCGGGACGGTGCCGAGTTCGAAGCCGGTCTTGTCGTGCAGGCCGAACCTGTCGACGATGTCCTTGCTCGCCTCGTTGTAGCCGATCACCTTCACGCTGGCGCCGCCCTGGTCGAGCTTGCCGACGATCTTGTCGAGCGCGCCGACCGAGGAGATGTCCCACAGGTGGGCGTGAGTCATGTCGATGATCACGTTGGGCGCGGTTTCCTGGCCGGCTTGCATCTGCTCGATGAAACGATGCACCGAGGCGAAGAAGATCTCGCCCGAAACGCGGTAAGTCGCCGTGTCGCCTTCCTGTGTGCGTTCGACGCGGAACAGGCGCTGAACCTTCTGGGCGAAGAAGATGCCGGACAGCAGCACGCCCGCAATCACGCCCTTGGAGAGATCATGGGTGGCCACGACGAACACGACGGTTGTGAGCATGACCACCGAGCTTTGCCACGGATGGCGGCGAAGGTTCGGGATCGAGTTCCACGAGAACGTGCCGATCGAGACCATGATCATGACTGCGACGAGGGCGGGCATCGGAACCTGGCCGACCCACGGGCCGAGCAGGGCCAGCAGGATGAACAGGAAGAAGCCGGCGACGAAGGTAGACAGGCGGCCGCGCCCGCCCGAGGTCACGTTGATCACCGACTGGCCGATCATCGCACAGCCGCCCATGCCGCCGAACAGCGCGGCGACGATGTTGGCGATGCCCTGGCCGCGGCATTCATAGCGCTTGTACGAATCGGTGTCGGTCATGTCGTCGACGATCTGCGCGGTCAGCAGCGATTCGAGCAGGCCAACGGCCGCCATGGCAAGCGCGGTAGGCGCCACGATCTGGAAGGTTTCCAGCGTCAGCGGCACTTGCGGCAGGCCGAACGAGGGCAGGCCGGAGGGCAGTTCGCCCATGTCGCCCACGGTGTGGACGGGCAGGCCCATCGAGATCGAGATCACCGAAAGCACCAGGATCGAGATGAGCGGGGACGGGACCGCCTTGGTGAGGCGCGGCAGGGCGTAGATCATCGCGAGCCCGGCAATGACCATGGCGTAAGTGTGCCAGGTCACGTTCATCAACTGCGGCAGCTGCGCCATGAAGATCAGGATGGCGAGCGAGTTCACGAAGCCGGTGATCACCGAGCGCGAGACGAACTGCATCACCAGGTTGAGCCGGAGCAGGCCGGCGAGGATCTGGAACACGCCCATCAGGATCGTCGCGGCGAAGAGATATTCCACGCCGTGTTCGCGAACCAGCGGCCCGACAAGCACGGCGACTGCTGCGGTCGCGGCCGAGATCATGCCTGGACGGCCGCCGGTGAACGAGATCACGATGGCAATCGCCACCGAGGCCCACAGCCCCACGGCGGGATCGACGCCGGCGATGATCGAGAAGCCGATGGCTTCGGGGATGAGCGCGAGCGCGACGACGAGGCCGGCAAGCACGTCGGCCCTGACGTTGCCAAACCAGTCCTGGCGGAATCGGGAGAGTGTTTCAGTCATGCAATATCCGCATCAAGCACATGTCCGCGACCCGCGAAGCACGCGGGCGTGCCAGTGAACATGTATGATGTTGCCCGGCGGATCGGCGGCCGGGATAGCCACCCGGAATTGCACCGGGTCCAAGCGAGTGGCGCGGCTTTTGCCGTGTTGCGGGTGCGAATGCAACCCGTCGTGTCGGGAAGGCCATCGGGCGCAGGGGGCACCACCGCTGCAAGGGACCGGGTCACGGACCGCGCCCGGGCGGGTCCTATTCGGCGGCTTCGCCCAGTTCGTCGGTCTCGGAGGCCTGGCGCGCCCACATTTCGGCATAGAGCCCGCCCGCCCGCAGAAGCTGCCCGTGCGTTCCGCTTTCGGCCAGCCTGCCTTCCTGCAGGACGAGGATGGAATCGGCATCGGCAATCGTCGAGAGACGGTGCGCGATCGAGAGTGAGGTGCGGTGTTCGGCAACGCGGTGGAGCGTTGCCAGGATGTCCTGTTCGGTGCGGGTGTCGAGCGCGCTGGTCGCTTCGTCGAGCAGGAGAATTGGCGGATTCTTGACCAGGGTGCGCGCAATCGCGACGCGCTGCTTCTCTCCGCCAGACAGCTTGAGGCCGCGTTCGCCCACCTCGGTTTGGAACCCTTGGGGCAGGCGATCGATCAGGCCCATGAGCGCAGCGCCCCGCGCGGCTTCCTCGATATCGGCCTGGGTGGCATCGTCGCGGCCATAGCCGATATTGTAGCCGATGGTGTCGTTGAACAGCACCGAATCCTGCGGGACAATCCCGATTGCGGCGCGCAGCGATGCCTGGGTGACTTCCTTGATGTCCTGTCCATCGATGAGGATCCGCCCGCCCTGCGGATCGTAGAAGCGGAACAGCAGGCGGGCGAGCGTGGACTTGCCTGCGCCCGACGGGCCGACGATGGCATAGTTGCGGCCTGCCGGAACTTCGAAGGAGAGGCCGTGCAGGATCTGGCGATCCTTCTCGTAGCCGAACACGACATTGTCGAAGACCACCGAGGGGCGCCGGATGACGAGCGCCGGCGCGCCGGGCCTGTCCGAGACTTCCTGGGGTTCGTCGAGCAGGCGGAACATCTCGGCCATGTCGATCAGGCCCTGCCGGATGGTGCGATAGACCATGCCCAGCATGTCGAGCGGGCGGAACAGCTGCGTCAGGTAGGTCTGCACGAAGACGAGCTGCCCGGCGGTGTACTGGCCGCGGTACCAGCCCCAGACGGTATAGGCGAGGGCGCAGGCCATGAGCAGGTTGACGATCACCGCCTGCGCGATGTTGAGCATGCCGAGCGAGTTCTCGCTCTTGACCGCGGCAGCCGCATAGGCGCGCGTTGCCTGGGCATAGCGCTCTTCCTCGCGGTGCTCGGCCGAGAAGTACTTCACCGTCTCGTAGTTGAGCAGCGAGTCCACGGCGCGGGCCAGGGCCTGTCCGTCGAGTCGGTTCATCTGTTCGCGCAGCTTGGTGCGCCATTCGGTGATCGTGCGCGTCACCCAGATGTAGGCGGCAATCGCGACGGCCGTGGCCGCGACAAGGCCCCATCCGAAGTTGATGTAGAAGATGACCGCGACGACCGCGAGCTGGATCACCGTGGGCGCGATGTTGAACAGCATGAAGTAGAGCATCGTGTCGATGCTCTTGGTACCGCGCTCGATGGTCTTGGTGATCTCTCCGGTGCGACGCCCGAGGTGAAAGCGCAGGCTCAGGCGATGAAGCTGGCCGAAGACGTTTTCCGCCAGCGAGCGCGTGGCATCCTGCCCGACCCGCTCGAAGACGATGTTGCGCAAGTTGTCGAAGCCGGTCTGCGCAAAGCGGCCCGCCGCGTAGCCCAGCACCGTAAGCATCGCCAGTTGCACCAGCTTCGGTCCGGTAGCGCCCATCGCGTCGACCGCCCACTTGAGCAGGTAGGGCAGGGTAAGCTGCGTGCCGATCGAGGCGAGAATGAAGATACAGGCAAACACGATCCGCCAGCGCAGGGCCTTGTTGTCGGCCGGCCAGAGGTAGGGAAGGAACCTGAGGAGCGTGCGCCAGCCGTCATGGCGGGCATTGGGATTGTTCACGGCTGTATCGGGTGGCATCGCCGCAATTTAGGGAGACTTGGCGGTTAGGCAATCTCAACCGGGCAGATCGAACAGGATCTTTCTTGTCGTGAAGTCGATCGCCACGCGCCGGAAGGCGCGAAGTTCACGCATTCCCAGGAAGATGGCGGGGCGCTTTTCCAGATGCAGCGCCTCGAAGGCAGGGGCATCGGCGAAGGCGATAAGCACGTTGGCGACTTCGAGCGACTCCAGTTTGAGTTTCTGGGCCAGGCCGAAATCGATGGGAAGCGTCTGTCCGGTGACGGATGTCAGGACACCGCTGCCTCCTTTGCGCTCGCGCATGGCGCGTTGCAGCGCCCGGTTGCCGATCGTGCTGCTGGACCCGGTATCGATGACGACCGAGGTGCGAATGCCGTCGATCGTGGCCTGGGTCATGATCAGTTGCCCCGACCGCTTGCGCGCGCGAACGGTGATTTCGTAGCTGCCGCCGCGGTCGAAATCGTGGGGATCGCCGATCTGGATGGTGTTGCGGTCGAAATCGAGGACGACGCGCTGGTGCTGTAGACTGTCGGTGCCGAGAATGCCGTCGGCACCGATGTGCCGGTCCTGCAGCAGGGGCACCGTCAGGTCATGGAAAGTCCGCCCCCCGACATCGAGGGACTCGACCCGCGCCGTGTTCGCCTGGCCTACGCCGGCAAGGCTGATCACTTTGGCGCTCGGGCCGATCCGCAGGCCGAGCGCACTGGCAAGCGCGGTCGAAAGCACCGTGTTCTGCGATCCGGTGTCGATGAGGAACTGATAGGGACCCTGGCCATGGATCGCGACGCCGACGGTCATGCGGTCATCGGCATCGGGCTGGGCCTGAAGGATTTCGCTGGCGGCATCGCTGTCGTCAGGGACCGATTGTGCCGGCGTGGCGGCAATCGCGGAGTGCGCGATCAGGGCCGCCGCAAGGGCAAGCGCTGTGCCTGTCATCTCCTGCTCCCGGGCAGTGATTTGCATCGCCTCGAAGTTACCACGAATGCGGTGGAACACCAAGTTGGACGGGTCGCTCAGGCCTGCCCGGAAACAGGCAATTTCCCGCGCATCGAGGCTGGGTGCGCCATTGGAGCAGGGTGGAAATCGGGGAGCGTCAGGAAGTCCGGCTCGTGGGTTACGTCGACCTTGCGGGCAAACCAGGCGCCGCTGGACGCAATGGCAGGCAAGTCGGCTGCGGTCAGCATGCGCGGGCTCGATGCACCCGCGGGAAAATCGACATAGCGCCGGTGGGCGGCAATGCGCTCGGGAAAGGCATGGGCGACGAGCGTTGGCACCACGTGTTCGTCACTGCACACGGTTCCGCGCAGACGGCCCGAGGTTAGAAGGCGCGGCATTTCCTTGTCCAGCATTGCCAGCACGTCTGCGGGCAGGGACCACCAGCCCGAACCGTACGCCCACAGGCCATAGGGGCGTGAGCGTGGGAGCCCGAGCCGATTGCGCGCGGCGTCAGCCCAGCGCGCGAGGCGGCGCAGTTCCCAGGTCGCGGCATAGGCGCGTCTATCGCGAGCGGGATCGAGCCGCAGCCAGCGCGTGTCCAGGCGGAAGGTCTGCATGCGCTCTTCCATGTGTCCGGGGCGGACTTCGATGTGGCAGAGACCCTTTCGCATGGTTTGAGCAATGGCCTCGCGCGGGGTCACCGGCCAGTCGGCGCCGCTGATCAGGTGTGCACCCTCACTGCCGAGGCGGACCGCCTCGCGAACCAGCTTCGCAATCGCTTCGACCAGACTGGAGTGCCCCCAGCGCACGGCGACCGGGTCGGCCACGAGATGTACCCGTCCGGCTGCTTCCGGCAGGCTTGCCCGCAGCTCCGGCCAAAGCGGCGAGGCGCGATCGGCATGGATGACCGCGAAGTCCTCTCCACCAGGGCCGAGGAGCCGTTCGATCAGGAGGTCGAGCTGCGCCCTGTTGTCATGGGCGAGGATGAGATAGACCATGCGCACGGCGGCTGTATTCCAGCGCTCAGGCCGCCGCACGCGACAGGATCGGGCGGGCGAGCGCGGACACGAGCATGCGGATCTCGAGCCACGCGGGATGACGGATCAGTGCCAGCGTCGCGAGCCAGAGCAGTACGCCCAGCCCACTAAGGCCGAGCAATGTGAGAAACGGCATGGATGCACCGCCAAGGCCGTAGAAGCCGGCGACGATCAGCGGCACGCCTGCGGCAAGCGCGCAGATCCCGCTGCGCAGATAGACCCCCAGCAGGTCGCGAAAGCGGAAGCCCATCAGGCGACCGAGGTAGGTGGCATAGATCGCCCACCAGACGAACCCGTAGACCACCCGGCTGATGCCTGCGGCCTCGAGGCTGATGAAGCAGCCTGCCGTGAGGATGAGCACGGCTGCAGCGGTGTCGAGCAGGTTGACCCAGACGAGACGGCGGATCTGGCCGAGCAAGAGGGGCACGTCCATCTGCAGCGGAACCGCGACGAAGAAGATTTCGCCCAGAGCGGTCCAGCGCAGCAGCGAGGCCGAGCCCATCCAGTTCGGACCGTAGAGCAGCATGACCAGCGGTTCTGCGGCCAGCGCCAATCCGACCATCGCCGCCCAGTTGAGCGCGGTGTAACAGGAAACGAGATGGAGGTAAGGTTCGGCCAGCGGCTCGCCTGCGTCCCGCTTGCGGGCAAAGGCGGCGTAAAAGACCGAACCGATCGCGCCGGTTACGAGCGTCGTCAATTGTCCGGCAAGGGCGCTGGCCCGGCTGAACAGTCCTGTCGAGGCGATGCCCAGCAGGCGCCCGACGATAAGGTCCTGCGAGCGTTGCCCCACGGCAGCGCTGGCGCTCAGCACAAAGGACATGGAACTGAAGCCGAGCATGGGCTTCACGGAGGAGAAGACCCGCGGCAGGCGCGGGCGAACCGGGCGCTGCCATTGGGCGATGCCGGCGCGAACGAGAGCGGTGACCAGCACGCCCCAAGCCAGCGAGCTGGCGCCGAACCCGCAGGCAGCCAGGATCACCGCCGTGCCGTTGCCGGCGAGGGCGCTGCCCGCGTTGACGTGGAAGAGGGCGCGAAAGTCCATTTCGCGCACCAGCAGCGCGGCCGGCACCGTCGCATAAGGACTGATGAGATAGGACGCGGCGATCAGCCATAGTAGTGGAGCCAGATCAGGCTCGCCATAGAAGTGGGCGACCAGCGGCGCGGCCAGTGCGACCAGCGCCGAAACTGTCCAGCCGATCGACACTGCGACGCCTGCATAGAAGGGCAGGGACTTGGGTTCCATCTGCGGCTGACCGGAAATGAAGCGGGTGATTCCCAGGTCCTGGAAGATCGATACCAGCATGGCGGCGGCCAACGCCACCGAGAACAGGCCCACGTCGCTCGGCAGCAGGAACAGCCGCGAGATTACGACGCTGGCGGCGAACTGGATCGTGAAGGTCGCGTACTGCGCGCCCATCGACCAGAAGGCGGCCCGGCGCACGCTCATGCCGCGCGCACCCGGGCCAGGGTCGCTGCGAGACGAAACGCCCGGACAGGTTCGCCGTAGCGTAAGAGCCGTGCCACGGTTCGCCACATGCCGTCCTGCCTACCGCCATCGCGCAAGTGGTCGACGAGCAGGTCGAAGCCGTCATCGCGAAGGGCCGAAGCGGAATAGCGCAGGCCGAGCGCCACTTGCTCACGGACTTGCCGGGAAAGCCCCGGGCGGCCAAACAGTTCGTCGAGCGCGCTCATCGGAGGTAGCCGTTCCAGCGAAGCCGTGGGATCGGGCCTACCGGCCTGCCGTTCCTGCCAGGCGAGGCGGGCGATGGCGGTGCCGATCTGCTGCTCGGTCGAATGACGCGAGGAAACCTGCCCCGGATAGCGGCGATAGCGCAGCAGACGTTCCCCGATATTGCCCATCCGGGTCACGCTGGCGAGACGCAACCAAAGGTCGAGGTCCTCGCAATGGCGAAAGGCAGCGTGGTAGCCGCCGACGGAAAGGACCACGTTCTTCCTGTACATCGCGGCGGGATGGCAGATGAGCTGCTCCCCCGCGGTAATGGCGCGAAGCATGTCTTCGTGGGTGAGGGGGTGGTCGGCCCCGGTGCGCTGCATGGGCCTTCCGGCCTCGTCGATGTCCTCGCTCCAGCTCCCGACCACGCCGTAGTCGGGGTGTTCGTTCAGGAAGGCATATTGCCGGGTGAAGCGATCCGGATAGCTCAGGTCATCGGCATCCATGCGGGCAACGATGGGCGCCCGGGCTTCGGCTATCATCTCGTTGAGGCTGACGATGAGGCCGCGGTTCTCCCGGATGATCGGCTTTATGCGTGCGTCACGCGCGGCAAAATCCGCAATGATCTGCGCAGAACGGTCGACGGAACCGTCGTCGACGATGAGAAATTCGAAGTCGGCGAATGTCTGCTTCAGGATGCTCTCTATGGCAGATGCCAGAAAGCGTTCGCCATTGTAGACGCTCATTGCAACGCTGATTGCCGGTGACGGCATCGTCCGGGGTCCCGATCATTCAATGAAGGGGCGCTTGCCTCTTCCGCATGACCACCGGCTTACCGTTGCGTGGTAAACAAAGCGTTGGGAATGCGGCGGGAGGAGGACGGGCAAGCGCAGGCTGGCTGGGGCCGTGGACCGGAGGGAGCGGCCTGGAAGTGCCTTGCAGAGCCTTTCATGAAACTTTTTTGAAAAAAGGGTTTGACCGAATCGTGGGTGGGACTTAGAGGGCCTCTCACCGCGGC
>NZ_BLTI01000002.1:0-92153 GCF_017312445.1 Novosphingobium sp. PY1
ACTGTCGACGCTGGGCCATCCTCTGGCAGACTTCGCCTATCACGCGATGATGTACCACATGCCGCCGCATATCGTGGCCGGGCTGGCCGGAGCCGACATCGTCGCCTTGGGCATTCCCAGCGAGAAGGACTACGTCGCGGCCTATTGCCGGCGCACCGGGCGCAAGGACATGCCGGGTTACCGCTACTGCATGGCCTTCAACTTCTTCCGCCTCGCCGCGATCTTCCACGGCATCAAGGGCCGCGTGATCCGCGGCACCGCAGCCAACGCACAGGCAAAGGAACGCGCCGAGGCCTTTCCAGAGCTCGCCCGGCTCGCGCTGCAGGCCTCGCGCGGAGAACTGGGCTGACAGGGAAGGGGCGCAAATGCGCCTCCCCCGCGTTTTCTTGACTTTCCCGGCCCATCTGCCTATTGGCCGGCCTTTCCGAACCAGCAGATTCTTACGGAGTGCCCATGGCGCGCGTTACTGTCGAAGATTGCGTCGACAAGATTCCCAACCGCTTCGATCTCGTCCTGCTTGCCGCACAGCGTGCGCGTGAGATCTCAGGTGGTGCGGAGCTGACCGTCGACCGCGACCGTGACAAGAATCCGGTTGTTGCCCTGCGCGAGATCGCCGAGCAGACGGTTCGTCCCGCCGAGCTCAAGGAAACGCTCATCACCTCGATGCAGCGCGTCCTGCCCGACGACGATGACGAGATGGACGATGTCGGCTCGCTCAGCCAGTCGGCCGAGGCCCTGCGGATCACCGCTTCGGCGCCGACCCGCAACACCTCGATCGGCGGCGATTACGACGGCTGACGGTCTAAGGTTGACTGGGACAGGTTGACCGGCAAGTCTCTGCGGGGTGAGTGGAAAGAAACGTACACTGCCCCGCATAGCCGGCAGCACCAGTGCCAGATCATCCGGGAGGGCGAAGCCCTCCGGTGCGACAATCGCCATATACAGTGTCAAGGGCGGCGTAGGTAAGACCACCTTCGCCGCCAATCTTGCGTGGTGCGCGGCCAACTTGTCCGGGCATCGAACCCTGCTGTGGGATCTCGATGCAGCCGGTGGCTCGGCCTTCCTGTTCGACCTTGAGCCCAGGGGATCGCGCCATGCCGAGGATGTGTTCTCGAAAGAAGAATCTCCCGAGCGGCTGATCCAGCATACCCCCATCGATGGCATCGACGTTCTGCCGGCCGACGAGAGTCTGCGCGCGCTCGACACCAAGCTCATCCAGATCGGCAAGCGCAAGCGTCTCGCCAAGCTTACCGCGCAGTTGGCGACCGACTACGATCGTATCATCCTGGATTGCCCGCCGGTAATGAACGAGGTGAGCGCGCAGGTCGTGCGCGCAGCGGATCTCGTCATCGTGCCGTTGCCGCCATCGCCGCTTTCGTCGCGGGCCTTCGATCTCGTGGTTCGGGAGATCGCGGGCAATACCCGCAAGCATCCGCCGATCCTGCCGGTACTCTCGATGCTCGACCTGCGGCGCGGGCTGCACCGCGAAGTGCTCAAGGAGCATCCGAACTGGCCTGCCATCCCCTATGCCAGCGTAGTGGAGCAAAGCGCGGTTCGCCAGCAGCCCGTCGGGGCTTTCGCGCCCCAGAGTCCGGCTGCGAAGCAGTTCGCGCTCTTGTGGAATGCGATCGAGCGCAAGCTGGCTGAACGCCGCAAATAGGCGGTCGGGCCGAAGCGGGCAGGCAAGCAAAAGGGGCGGTGAGTATCTCTGCTCGCCGCCCCCTCCTGCATTTTCCCGAGGGAAAACCGCGGTATGCTATCCGCTGGATCAGGCCCCTTGCGGCGCTGTGCCTCCGGAGAAGCGCTTGCCGGCCTTGGGAATCGAGGACCCGGCCACGCGCGCGGGCTTGCCCTTGCCGCTCGGCTCGCTTGGCCGGTCGATCTCGCCGGTATCCATGAGCTGCTTGATCTCGTCGCCAGAGAGCGTCTCGTACTCGAGCATGGCGTTGGCGAGCAGATGCAGTTGCTCGTTCTTCTCGTTGAGGATCTGCGTGGCGCGCGCATGGGCCGTGTCGACCAGCAGGCGGATCTCGCTGTCGATCAGCTTGTTGGTCTCGTCGGAGGCCATCAGTCGATGCGAGCCGCCCATGCCGAGGTAGCCTTCCTGCTGCTCTTCGTACTGCAGCGGGCCGAGCTTGTCGGACATGCCCCACTTGGTGACCATGTTGCGGGCCAGGCTGGTGGCATACTGGATGTCCGACGAGGCGCCGCTGGAGACCTTGTCGTGTCCGAAGATGATTTCCTCGGCGACGCGGCCGCCCATCGCGACCGAGAGGTTCGCGAGCATCTTGTCACGGTGATACGAGTAGGAATCGCGTTCCGGCAGGCGCATGACCATGCCCAGCGCGCGGCCGCGCGGGATGATCGTTGCCTTGTGGATCGGGTCCGAAGCTTCTTCGTTCAGCGAGACGATCGCGTGGCCGGCCTCGTGATAGGCGGTCATCTTCTTCTCGTCGTCGGTCATGACCATCGAGCGGCGTTCCGCGCCCATCATGACCTTGTCCTTGGCGTCCTCGAATTCCTGCATGGCCACGAGACGCTTGTTGCGACGCGCGGCAAGCAGGGCGGCCTCGTTGACGAGGTTGGCGAGGTCCGCGCCCGAGAAGCCCGGCGTACCGCGGGCGATGACGCGCGGATTGACGTCGGGGGCAAGCGGCACCTTCTTCATGTGCACTTCGAGAATCTTCTCGCGGCCCTCGATGTCCGGAACCGGCACGACGACCTGGCGGTCGAAGCGGCCCGGGCGCAGCAGCGCGGGGTCGAGCACGTCCGGACGGTTGGTCGCGGCGATGATGATGATGCCTTCGTTGGCCTCGAAGCCGTCCATCTCGACCAGCAGCTGGTTCAGCGTCTGCTCGCGCTCGTCGTTCGAATTGCCGAGGCCATGGCCGCGGTGACGGCCCACGGCGTCGATTTCGTCGATGAAGACGATGCACGGTGCGTTCTTCTTCGCCTGCTCGAACATGTCGCGTACGCGGCTGGCGCCCACGCCCACGAACATTTCGACGAAGTCCGAACCGGAGATGGTGAAGAAGGGAACGCCCGCTTCACCCGCGATGGCGCGGGCGAGCAACGTCTTGCCGGTACCGGGCGAGCCGACCAGCAGCGCGCCCTTGGGGATCTGGCCGCCGAGCTTGGAGAAGCGCGAGGGATCGCGCAGGAACTCGACGATTTCCTCCAGTTCCTCGCGCGCTTCGTCAATGCCCGCGACGTCTGCAAAGGTAACGCGGCCCGACCGTTCGGTGAGCAGCTTCGCCTTCGACTTGCCGAAGCCCATCGCACCCGAGCCACCGCCTTTCTGGACCTGGCGCAGCGCGAAGAACGCAATGCCGACGATCAACAGGAAGGGCAGGGTCTGGGCCAGGATGTAGACCAGCAGGTTGCCTTCCTCGGGCGCCTTGCCGGCATACTTGACGTCATTGGCCTGGAGCAGCTGCGTCAGGGTGGTGTCGCCAGGAACTGGCACGGTGGAGAATGTGTCGCCGTTCTTCATCTGGCCATCGATGCGTTCCTCGCCGATCTCGACCGCCATCACGCTGCCTTCGGCAACCTTGGCGCGGAAATCGGAATAGGGAATCATCGGGCCAGCGTCGCTGCGCGAACTGAACATGGAAACCACCATGAGCAGTGCAAGGAAGATGCCACCCCAGACGAGGAGGCTCTTGACCCAGGGATTGCCGTTGGGCTGGTCGTCGTTCATTGTCGGATAAACCGTCCTTTCGTCCGCCAATGTAAGCGCGCATGGCTGAATCGCAAGTTAGCGAAGCCGTATAGACTGATCGAATCGACAGGTCGTTGCAGGCAGTTGGCCCGCCTCGTGTCAAAGAGGGCCATTCTCCGGCGCTCGCATCTGCGATGCAGGTAGAACCATCGTCATCCGCGCGCCATCGAAATGGGGCGCAGAACCGTGGTTTTCCAGGATCATCCGGCCCTCGAGTTGCTGGCTGAGCAGCCGCGAGATGCGCAGGCCCACGCTGTCCGCCTTTTCGAGGTCGAACCCGTCGGGCAGACCGGCGCCATTGTCCTCGACAGAGAGGAGGATGTCGTCGTCCCGCTGGAGGACCTTCACGAGAATCGTTCCGCTCTCGCGCTCGCAAAGCCCATGCTCCAGCGCATTGGCCACCGCTTCCGAGAGAATCAGGGCAAGCGGAACGGCAGTTCCGGGCCTGAGAACGATACCGGAGTCCGCTTCGATGTTGCACGCGATCCCGGGCCTGCCGTTGGAGGCCATCAACTGGCCCACGACTTCGCGGATGAAGCTGTCGAGCGGCATGAGATCGCCATCGGGGCGGTAGAGCTGGCGCTGGATTCGCCCGATCACCTGCAGGCGCGAGACGGCGTCGGACAGGGCGTTGCGTGCGCTCGGCTCGTTCAGTCCGCGCAGCTGGAGGGACAGGACCGCCGCGATCATCTGCAGGTTGTTACCGACCCGGTGCTGCATTTCCTGAAACAGCAGTTCGCTGCGATCGGCAAGCCGCCCGCGCTCTTCTGCCAGCTCACGCACGTTCTCCCGTGCATCGAGCAGCCTGCGGTTCGCGGCCTGCATCAGGTGGACGAGGCCGATGTCGACTGCGACCACACCGCCATAGAACAGCAGCGCGGTTACGGTTCCGCTGTCGCCGTGGAAGGAGAGACGCGGAGGGATGAAGAAATACCACGCGAACAGGCCGCAGAGCACGGCCGCGACGATGCCCGGGCGCGGGCCGAACAGGAACGAGGTGATGATGACAGCCGGGAAGAACGTCAGATAAGGGTAGCCCGGAGGGAAAGCGCCATCGAGTTCCCAGCGCAGCAGCAGGGCCAGCAGGCACAGCGCAAGCGTCACGCCATATTGCACCGGCGGCATGCCGCTCAGCAGCGGCAGGCGTTCGGTGAATCGGCTGATCTTGCTCAAGTCAGTCCCCATGGGGTTGGCAGGGAACGGTCCTGCCGATCCGGGCTGCTTATCTCTCTTGCGGTCATTGCCAGGGCGATTCGCATTGAGGTCCCTTGCATCGAATCGTCCAGCTTCAAGGCGATAGACGCTTGAACGCAGATCAAGTTCCAGAAAGGCATGTTCGTAGCCCGACGCTGGCAAGAGGGCAAACCGGCGCTTCCTGTTCGATTTCATGGATTTAACTGAGGGGGCTGAGACGGGCTCGCAGCGCAAAAGGTTTGAAGGTAATGCGCCCGGGGGCGACAGGGACAGGTGCTTTCGGGCAGCTTGAAAGTTATCGCTTCGGTCTTCAATTCGTCCCGCCCCGGTAAAGGAGCAGTTGAGTCATGTTGTCGTCCAGCCGGGTCCATCCCGTCTATGCGCAGATGGAAAGGACCGTGTTCGACCGGATGTCGGCGCTCGCGCGCGAAACCGGGGCGATCAACCTGGGGCAGGGCTTCCCCGATGGTCCCGGTCCCGCACCGGTGATCGAGGCGGCGGTGCGCGCCTTGCGCGAGAAGTCGAACCAGTATCCTCCCGGCGTGGGCTTGCCTGAACTGCGCGAGGCGGTTTGCGGCTATTACGCGCGGCGTCAGGGGCTTGAGGTCGATCCTCAGGATGTGACCGTAACTTCCGGAGCGACAGAGGCAATTGCCGCATCGCTGCTGGCGCTCGTCCAGCCCGGAGACGAGGTCGTGCTGTTCCAGCCGGCCTACGATGCCTATGCGCCGATGGTCCTCAGAGCGGGGGGCGTGCCCGTTTCGGTGCCTCTGGTGCCGCCTCATTTCCGTTACGAGATTTCGGCAATAGAGGCGGTGCTGACCGAGCGGACACGGCTGCTGATACTCAACGATCCGCTCAATCCGGCAGGGACCGTGGCGAGCGA
The DNA here is from genome assembly GCF_017312445.1 of Novosphingobium sp. PY1. Classification (NCBI taxonomy): domain Bacteria; kingdom Pseudomonadati; phylum Pseudomonadota; class Alphaproteobacteria; order Sphingomonadales; family Sphingomonadaceae; genus Novosphingobium; species Novosphingobium sp. PY1. The sequence goes on from NZ_BLTI01000002.1 coordinate 5,802, forward strand.
GGAGGCACTGGCGGCGATTGCGCGCCTTTGCGTCGAACGCGAACTCATCGCGATCTGCGACGAAGTCTGGGAGGAGGTGCGCTTCGACGCGAAGCGCCATCGTTCCCTGATGCAGCTCGACGGCATGGCCGAGCGCTGCGTGAAGATCGGCTCGGCAGGCAAGATCTTTGGCGTGACGGGCTGGAAGATCGGCTGGATGATCGGCAGGGGCGATGTCGGCCATGGGCTGGCCAGGGCCCACCAGTTCCTGACTTATGCGAGCGCACCGCCGCTTCAGTGGGCCGTGGCCGAAGGTCTTACCCTGCCCGACGCGATGCTGGACGATCAGCGCGCTGCATGGGCCGCTTCGCGCGCTAGGCTCATGGCCGGGCTGGACCGCGCCGGATTCGCCGTTCTGCCCAACCAGGCCACCTGGTTCCTTTGCGTCGACCTGGCGGCTTCGGGACTGCCCATTCGCGACCGCGATTTTTCAGAGCGCGCGATCCTCGAGGCTGGCGTCGCCACGATCCCGGTTTCCGAGCTCTACGAAGGCGAGGGCAGGCCCGAGCACATCGTGCGCTTCTGCTTTACCAAGCCTGACGCGATTCTCGACGAGGCCGTAGCGCGGCTGGCGGCGTTCCGGCTCAACCTGACCTGACGGACTGTCGCGTCAGAGCGGCCAGATCAGGGGAATCATGATCAGCGTGGTGACCGTGACCAGCGCCGTCAGCGGGAAGCCGTATTTGTAGAAGTCGGAGAAGCGATAGCCGCCGGCGCCATAGACAAGGGTGTTGGTCTGGTAGCCGATAGGGGTGAGGAAGCTGGCCGACGCGGCGAACATCACCGCGACCGCGAAGGGGCGCGGATCGACGCCCAGCGCCTGGGCAAGATGGATCCCGATGGGCGTGACCACCACGGCTACCGCGTTGTTGGTGACCAGTTCGGTCAGGACCAGGCTGAGCAGGTAGATCGCCGCGAGCGCCACCATCGGGCCCATCGTTCCGAGCCAGGGGGTGGCCAGATGCACGACCGATTCGACCAGTCCGGTCTTTTCCAGCGCAGTGCCGATCGAAAGCATGGCGATGATCAGGGCAATGATGCGCCAGTCGACGGACTTGAATGCCTCGTCGGGTTCGACGCACTGACAGCCCAGCACGACTGCGACGCCCAGCACCGCAAGACCTGCCAGGGGCATGAGATTGAACGAGGCGGCCACGACGATGCCGAGCATCGTGGCGACCGCGATCCAGGCCTTGTTGCGCCGGAAACCGCGGATTGTTGGCTCGGCGATGTTGACCAGCTGCTGGTCCTCGACGAGCCTGCGCAGGTCCTCCTGTGCGCCTTCGAGCAGCAGGGTGTCGCCTACCTGCAGCGGCACGTCCTCGTAGCGCTTCTGCAGATTGGTGCCCTTGCGGTGCAGCGCGATGGGATAGACGCCGTAGCGGCGGCGCAGGCGCAGGTCGGCCAGGGTATGGCCGATGATGCCCGCGCCCGGCGCAAGCAGCGTCTCGACCATGACCGAGTTGCGCGAGGACAATTGCACGACATGCGGATCGGCCGATGAATCGGTTAGAGCGTGGTCGCCGCGCTCCTTGATGGTCATCAGGTCTGCCGCCGAGGTGCGCACGACAAGGATGTCGCCTTCTTCCAGCTGGCAGTGATCGAAATCGCGCCGCAGCGACTGGTCGTCGCGCAGGACGTCGACCAGCCGGCGCTCGGAACGCGAAAGAAGATCGATCTCTCGCGGGTTCTGTCCGATGTAGGGCGAGCCGGCCTCGACGAAGATCGAGACGATGAAGCGCTTGTTTTCCCCTTGGGTGGTGAGCCCGGCAACGGTCTGGCGGTCGGGCAGGAGGCGGTGGCTGATTGCCAGCCAGATGACGCCGGCAATAGCCACGACCGCGCCGACCGGAGCGATCTCGAAGATCGAGAAGGGCGCAAGGCCCGCCTTGCGGGCGACGCCGTCCACCAGAATGTTGGTCGAGGTGCCCAGCAGCGTCACGGTGCCGCCAAGGACCGCCGCGAAGGAAATCGGCATCAGGATCTTCGATGGTGTGATCCGCAGTTCCTTGGCCAGCGCCATGCCGACCGGGATCATCATCATCACCAGCGGGGTATTGTTGGTGAACGCCGAAAGCGTCGCGATCGTCGCGAGGAAAACCGCGATGGCCAGTGTCGGCCGCCGCTTGCCCAGCCCGGTGATCTTGCTGGCCATCAGGTCCAGCGCGCCGGTGCGCACCATGGCGGACGAGACGATGAACATGCAGGCGATGGTCAGCGGCGCTGGATTGCCCATCGAATCGAGCAGGTCGTCGGTCGAGAGAACGCCCAGCAGGAGCAGGACGGAGACCAGCACGAGAGCGACGACTTCGGGCGCGGCCACCTCGAATGCGAAGGCCAGGAACAGCAGCAGCAGGAGCACGGCCATCACGGCCGGCGAACCCGCATCGATTCCGAAGATCATCGTTATCCCTGTTCTACACGCCGCACCCGGGAATGCATTCCCCGGGGCGAGGAGTTACCGGCAAACCGCCGATGCGCAAGAAAAGAAAAGTTTTCACAGGTGATGCGCAATTGCTGGTCCACGCGCGGGGCGGGGTCAATCGAGGGGCCAGCGGAAGGCGAGGGATCTGTCCCCGGTAACCTCGCCAGTGGCGGAAAAGCTGCGTTCGTGGATCAGGCCATGCCCGCTTCGCGTAATAGTCACCACGGTGCTGCAGCGGGTGCCATAAGTTTCGTTTCGGATGAAAATCGGTGCAAATTGCGGCTCGGGCCCGTTCTCGATCGGTGCCGTTTCGGCGGGCGGCGTATCCGACCGCAGGCTGGAGAGCAGCGGTGCGATCTCCGCAGCGGATTGCTTCAGCCACGCCGCGAGGGCTTGTTGCAACTGGACTGTCTTGGGCCATGGAACGTCGAAGCCGCCGTTCGACAAGCCGTGAATCCCGCGCGTCAGGCGGCGGCTCTCCAGACGTGGGTAATTGGTGTGGAACCGAGCTTCGCCGTGGTCGGCCTCGACCAGATTGAAGGCATTCATCTGCCCCAGGCCCTCCGCATCCCGGCCTTCGAGCAGGTCGGTGACGAGTTTCCCCCGGCTCGGCCTGCCGGGACGGGAACCTTCCGGCACGCGGAAGTTGGTGAGCAGCGCAAAGCGGCCCGCCTCGCTGAGGCCGAGCCAGGTCCCGCCCCCCAGCAGGTCCTTGCCGGCAATGATCCCGCTGCCATCGTTCCAGGGGGCGAGCGGAGCGGCCGGACGGGCGTGAAATTCGTCCCGGTTGCCAATGGCGACAAGGAGCCAGTCGGGGTGAGCGTCCCAGGCGATGGCGGCGACGCACATCTCAGATCAGGCCTTTGGCGCGCAGGCTGACGTGGCCCTCGCGGCCGATGACGACATGATCGTGGACCGTGACGCCGAGCAGCCTGCCAGCCTCGGCGATGCGGTTGGTCACATCGATGTCGGCGCGGCTGGGCTCGGGTGAGCCGGACGGGTGGTTGTGGACGATGATCAAGGCCGTCGCGCCCAGGTCCAGCGCTCGCCGGATCACTTCGCGCGGGTGGATCGCGGCCTCGTCGATCGAGCCTTCGCCGACGAGATCGTCGAGGATCAGCATGTTCTTCGCATTGAGGTAGAGCACCCGTACGCGTTCGAGGGTGAGGTGGGCCATGTCGATGGTCAGGTAGTCGATCAGGGCCTGCCACGATCCTATGACCGGCGCCTCGCGCACTTTCTGCCGGGCCAGCCGCGTGGCGGCGACTGTGGCGATACGCAGGGCGACGGCACTCGCCTCGCCCATGCCCGGATGCGCGGCAAGCGTGCGCGGCGCAGCCTGCAGAACCCCCGCCAGAGAGCCGAAGCGCTGGAGCAGGCTGCGCGCCAGCGGTTTCATGTCGCGGCGGGGAACGGCCTGCATCAGGAGGAGTTCAATGACCTCATGATCCGCCAGAGCCTCGTCCCCGCCCTCAATCAGCCGCCTTCGAAGGCGCGCGCGATGACCGGCCGGATCGTTGCCGCCCGCCTTGGTGCTTTCTCGCGGGGCCTCGTCATGCGCCATTCCGTCGCCGGAATCGGTGCCGCGTTCATCGAAGAGTGGGGCTTGGTCTGGCATATCCTGCACAAACAATTGCCTTTCCGGCACGGCCAGCGCAAGTGATGGAGCGGATGGCGCAAGACGAAGACCAGCCTGTCGAAGGAATCGAGACACCTGAACCGCTACCGGGCGAAGCCCGGCGGCGACGTCGCTGGCGCGCGCCGCTGGCAGGCGTTCTGGCGCTTGCCGCGGTGGCCGGCGGTACCGTCTGGCTCCTGCGTGAGGACATTGCCGACAACTTCATTGCGAGCCAACTCGATTCGCTGGGCCTGCCCGCACGCTACGAGGTCGTCAGCATCGGTCCCTCGGAACAGGTGATCCGCAACCTGTCGATCGGCGATCCGGACAGGCCGGATCTGACCATCGAGGAAATTCGCGTCCGGACGCGCCTGAACTGGGGCATTCCCGGGATCGGCCGGATCACAATCGTCAAGCCGCGCCTTTACGGTACGATGCATGGCAATCGTCCCAGCTTCGGCACGCTCGACAAGGTGCTGTTCACGGGAGGCAAGGAACCTTTCGCGATGCCGGACTACGATCTGAAGATCGTCGACGGACGCGGCCTGGTCGAGAGCGAGCATGGCCGGATCGGGGTTCGGATCGCAGGGCAAGGGCCTTTGCGCGGTGGGTTCGCAGGCGAACTGGCGGCAGTGGCGCCCGGCCTGACCATGGCTGGCTGCGAGACCGGCAAGGCCAGTCTTTACGGCAAGATTTCGATAGCCTCGCAAAGGCCGCGCTTCGCCGGGCCCTTGCGGTTCGCGAGCCTCGATTGCGCGGATCAGGATCTGGCGCTCGCCAACTCCGCAGCGAAGATCGACTTCACTTTCGACAAGGCGCTCGACGGCGGTGAAGGCAGCATCGGCCTGACGGCCGGGAAGGGCCACTACGCCAGCAACCGCTTCGACGGGGCTTCGGGCAAGGCGCAGGTCAGCTATCGCAAGCAGACGCTCAACGCCCGCTACGATTTTACCGCGCGCGGTCTGGCGACGCCGCAGGCGCGGATGGCCAGCCTGGGGATAGACGGCCGGGTGCGTTCGAATGCCGGCCTTGCGCGGATCGATGTCGAAAGCGAACTTTCGGGCAAGGGGCTGGCGCTTGGCGCACAGCTCGACCGGACCCTTGCCGATGCCGCGCATTCGGGCGAAGGCACTTTTCTGGGGCCGGTGGCAAGCCAGGTCCGCAAGGCGCTCCGGCGCGAGACGCGGGGGAGCACTCTCGAAGCGAGCCTGATCCTGCGGCACTCGCGTGAGGGTATCAGCCTCGTCGTCCCGCGCGGCTCCGTGCGGGGCGGCAGCGGCAAGGCCTTGCTGACGCTTTCGCGCGTGCAGGCCATGTTCTCCGGAAGTGCGCCGCGCCTGACCGGCAATTTCGCGACTGGCGGGCAAGGCCTGCCGAGGATCGCGGGGCGCATGGAATCCGGCGACAATGGCGGGCTTTCGATGCATGTCGAAATGCCCGAATACCGCGCGGGCGACACGCGCCTTGCCCTGCCCGCGCTCGATCTGGTGCAGGCGCCGGGCGGCAGTCTCGGCTTTACCGGCAGCGCCCGATTGACCGGCGCCTTGCCGGGCGGGAGCGCCGAAAACCTGATCCTGCCGATCCATGGCGACTGGGCGGCGAACGGGGATCTGAGCGTCTGGCCGCGGTGCACGACGATCGGTTTCGACCGTCTCGCCTTTGCCAACCTGACGATCGACAAGCGGAGCCTGCAAGTCTGCCCTGCCGCGGGAGGCCCGGTCTTGCGTAGCCGGTCCGGCCGATTCGAGGTGGCTGCCGGCGTTCCTTCACTCGATCTCGCCGGACACCTCGGCGAAACCCCGATCCGCCTCTCCAGCGGAGCCATCGGCTACGCCCAGAAGGGATCGAATCCCGGCGCCGTCTCGGCCGAAGCACTCGATGTCGAACTGGGGGCTGCTGACAGCGCTTCCCGGTTCAGGGTGACCCACCTCGATGCGCTCGTGGGCAAGGATATCGGCGGGAAGTTCGATGAGGCGGACGTCGCGCTCTATGCCGTGCCGCTCGACCTTCATCAGACGGCCGGGGACTGGCGCTACGCCGATGGTGTCCTGACCATCGACAAGGCGAGCTTCACGCTGGTCGACCGCGAGAAGGTGGCGCGTTTCGAGCCGGTTGTCGCCCGCGACGCCACCTTGCGTCTTGCCGACAATGTGGTCACTGCCCAAGCGGTGATGCGCGAGCCGCGCTCGGATCGCGAGGTTGTGCGAGCCGACATTGTTCACAATCTCATGGATGCCAGCGGTCACGCGGACCTGACGGTCAGGGGGATCACTTTCGACAAATCGCTGCAGGCGGACACACTGTCCCATCTCGCGCTGGGTGTGGTCTCTAATCTCGAAGGATCGGTGCAAGGCACCGGTCGCATCGACTGGAACGAGGCGGGCGTGAGCAGCCGCGGTCGCTTTGCAACCGATGGCGTGGACTTCGCCGCCGCCTTCGGCCCGGTGAAGGGGCTTTCCGGCGAAGTGCGCTTCACCGACCTGCTCGGCCTTGTTACGGCACCTGACCAGAAGCTCAGGATCGCCTCGATCAACCCGGGCATAGAGGTGAACGACGGCGTCCTCTCCTTCGAGATGAAGCCCGACTATCTGCTGGTGGTAAACGGTGCGCACTGGCCGTTTATGGACGGCACGCTGACGCTGGAACCTGCACGCATGCGCATCGGCGTTGCCGAGACGCGCAACTACACGCTCAAGGTGACCGGGCTCGACGCGGCGACTTTCGTCCAGCACCTCGATCTCTCGAACATCAATGCATCCGGCGTGTTCGACGGCGAACTGCCGCTGGTCTTCGACGAGGACGGCGGACGGATCGAGAACGGCTACCTCAAGTCGCGCGAGCCGGGCGGCAATGTCTCCTACATCGGCGCGCTGACTTACAAGGACCTCTCGGCGATGGGCAATTTCGCCTTCAATGCCCTCAGGTCGGTCGACTACAAGAGCATGGAGATCGGCCTCGGCGGATCCCTCTCCGGCGAGATCGTGACCCGTATCAGCTTCGACGGATTGAGCCAGGGGGCAGGGGCCAAGAGCAACTTCCTGACCAGGCAGGTTGCCAAGCTGCCGATTCGCTTCATTCTCAACATCAAGGCGCCGTTCTTCAGCCTGTTCGGCTCGATGCGCTCGCTTTACGATCCGACTTATCTCACCGATCCGCGAACGCTCGGTCTGATCGACCGGGACGGGAAAGTGAGGCCGCAGCCTCCATCCATCGCCATTCAGCCTCCAGTCAGCGAGAATAATCCATGAAATCCTGCGAATTGACCGGAAGCGTTCCGGCTGCAACATACCCCGCCATGTTCGGCCGAGGGGAGTTGACGATGCAGCAGGGAAGGCCCCGGTCCGGCTGGCGCGCCGCATGCGCCGCGATGGTGGTGTTGGGCACGGTCCCGGCGCTTGGGGGGTGCATCAATGTTTCCGCGCCCGACAAGCCGATCGTGATCGAGCTGAACATCAACATCAGGCAGGAAGTGATCTACAAGTTGGCGGCGGATGCAGCCAATACGATCGACGAGAACCCGGAGATTTTCTGATGGCAAGTCTGTTCCGCAAGTCTGTCGCCGCAATCGGCATCGCCGGTGCCATGTTGGCGCTGGGCGCCGGTAGCGCGGCTTTCGCCCAGAATCGCGACCCGGCCTACGCCGCCGCGCGCGCTGCGGGGCAGGTGGGTGAGCAGACCGATGGTTACCTCGGCGTGGTCGGCAATGCGTCGCCGGACGTTCGCGCCATGGTCAAGGACCTCAACAACAAGCGCCGCGCCGTCTACACCGAGAAGGCCGCAGGCAAGAGCACGATCGAGGAATATGCCTTCGCGACCGCGTGCCGCCTGATTCTCGAAACCAGGCCCGGTGAAAAGTATCAGGCGCCCGATGGCTCCTGGAAGGTCCGCGACGGCGGTGCACCGGTACGCGATCCGCGCTGCCCGTAATTCTTTTCCGGGCGGCCTGTCCGGCCAGGAATTCGCGATTCGAATTGGTGAAGGGACTGCAAGGTAAACGCGCCTTGCAGTCCCTTTCGATTTGCACGATGCCCGGTGTATCGCCGATGCGCTATTGTTCCGGCATCGGCAATTGGTACTAGGCTTCTTGCGCGCTTTCCGCAGATGCGCTTCGATACTGCGTCTGCAACTGAAGAGTGCCACGCGCGGTACGGTTGACTCGGCAAATCCCCCACCCTAAGGGGGCGGCGCCCTCGGCGGGCAGCCGTTGATTGTGTCGATCGAACCGGGTTGAGTGCACGATAGAGTGCAAACACGAAGGGGGAAGGCATGAGCGACGAGCCAAACGCACGGGACCCTGTCGGTGAGGACGCCCGCATCGATTCGCTGGACGAAAGGCTCAAGGCCCTTCGTGAGCGGGAAGAGCAGCGTCACAAGCCGGTTGGAGGCGCGGAATCGGATGCGAGCTATCGCGCCGGAAACCGCGTCCTGGCCGACTTGCTGGGAGGTGTTGCCGGTGGCTTGTTCCTTGGCTGGGTGATTGATCACTTTGCCGGGACCTCGCCCTGGGGACTGTTGGTGATGTTGTTCTTCGGAATCTTCGTCGCCTTCAGAAATATTATAAGGAATTCGAACCAGCGCCCGAATTGACCCAACGGGGGGTGAACAGGGCGCTGTCGTTCATTGGCGACAGGGAAATTCGCGTGGCAGCCGAAGCGAAGGTCGATCCGATGCATCAGTTCAGCATCCAGCCGTTGTTTGGCTCGGATGGCTGGAATATCGCGGGTTACAACATCGCCTTTACGAACAGTGCGTTGTGGATGGCTATCGCCACCGTCGCCCTGCTGGTCTTCGTTGCGGGTGGCGCCAAGCGCCAGCTCGTGCCGGGTCGCTGGCAGATGGCGGTCGAGACCTTCACCGGTTTCGTCGATGGAATGCTGGCCGCCAACGTCGGCCCCAACGGCAAGAAGTACGTTCCGTACATCTTCTCGCTGTTCATGTTCATTCTCTTCGCGAACTTCCTTGGCTTGCTGCCGCTCGGTGTGATCGGCCTGCATCCCTTCACGTTCACCAGCCACTTCTCGGCCACCGGCGTGCTCTCGATCCTGTCGTTCTCGATCGTGCTCATCGTCGGCTTCGTGAAGCACAAGCTGCACTTCTTCTCGCTCTTCGTGCCGCACGGCACGCCCGTGGTGATGGTTGTTCCGATCTTCTTCGTCGAACTCATCTCGTTCCTGGTGCGTCCGTTCAGCCTTGGCCTGCGACTTTTCGTCGCCATGATGGCCGGCCACGTCCTGCTCGAAGTGCTTTCGAGCTTCGTGATCAGCTCGGGCAACGCCAACATCGGCCTGTTCGCCATTGCCGGCCTGCCCAGCTTCGTGCTGATGGTCGGCATCTGCGCGCTGGAACTGCTCGTGGCCGGCATCCAGGCCTACGTGTTCGCTCTTCTCACCTGCGTCTATCTGAACGACGCAGAGAACCTTCACTGATTTTATCCTTCAAGTTTACCAAAGGGAGTTTTTGAAATGGACGCAGAAGCTGCAAAGCTGCTTGGTGCTGGTCTCGCCGCGATCGGTTGCGGTCTCGCTTCGATCGGCGTGGGTAGCGTTTTCGCCAAGTTCCTCGAAGGCGCGCTGCGCAACCCGGGTGCTGCCGACGCGCAGCAGGGCCGTCTCTTCATCGGCTTCGCCGGTGCCGAGCTTCTCGGTCTGCTTTCGTTCGTTGTTGCCGCGCTGCTGATCTTCGCCTGATCGCGCGCAAACCCCGCACCGGCCGCCAACGCCCTTTGGTGAAGCGGCCGGCTCGCGGGGGCAAGTTTTTTACCGGCCACCTCGAGACAGGGCTGACCAATGCCTCAGATCGAACAGCTAGCCGCGACCTATTCCAGCCAGATCTTCTGGCTGCTGGTCTTCTTCGGTTTCACCTTCTTCGTCGTCGGACGGGGCATGGTGCCGAAGGTGATGGATACGGTTGCGCAGCGCGACAAACAGATTTCCGACGACCTCATCGCTGCAGAGCGCGCGCGCAAGCAGGCCAATGAGGAAGAGGAAGCATGGCGCGTGCGTGAGAACACCAATCGCGCCGAGGCTCAGGCCCTGATCGCCGAGGCCCGCACCAAGGCCGCTGCCGCTACCGATCAGCGTCTTGCCGCCGCCCAGTCCGTGATCGACACGAAGCTGGCCGAAGCCGAAGCCCGTATCGCGGAGGCCCGCAAGTCGGCTGCCGCCGAGATCGAGGACGTCGCTGCCGACGCCACCCGCGATATCGTCAGCCGCATCGCCGGCCTGTCTCTCGACGATGCCGCGGTTCGTGCGACCGTGAAGGAGAACCTGGTCCATGGCTGAGAACGTCTCCCCCGCGGTCGAGCAGGGCCTTGCCCACGAGGCCGCTGAAGTCACCGGAGCCCAGGACACCCACGCCGCCGTGGAGCACCATGCCGAACCTCTGCTACTGGGCGTTGCCCCGCCGGTAGCGGTCGTCAGCTCGGCAATGATCGTGCTGATCCTGATCGCCCTGTGGAAGGGACTGCCCAGGATGATCGCCGGCGGCCTCGATTCCAGGATTGCCGACATCAAGGCGCAGCTCGAAGAGGCCAAGGTCCTTCGCGCAGAGGCGGAAGCCCTGCGCAAGGAGTATGCCGACAAGATCGCCAACGCCGAAAAGGACGCGGCGGCGATGATCGATCACGCCCGGCACGAAGCCGAGGCGATCGTCGCCAAGGCTGAGAAGGACTCCGCCGATGTGATCGTGCGGCGCGAGAAGATGGCGCAGGACAAGATCGGTGCTGCCGAGCGTGCTGCCGTGACCGACCTGCAGAACCAGGCCGCTGCCGCTGCTGCCGCTTCGGCCCGAATACTGATCAAGGCGAACCATTCGGCCACTGCCGACAAGGCATTCGTAGATCAGGCCATCGGCTCTATCTGAGCCCGGCTCCACGATCTAAAAACAAGAAAGCCCCTGCCTTCGCGGGGGCTTTTTTGTTGTCCGTACCCGGGCCGTTTCGCAGCGGGATCGGCGCCACACTCACGTTATCCCCGAACTGGTTGGGGCTTCTGTTTTTCCGCTGCTTCTTCCCGAACGGGCAGGCTTTCGGATCAAGATCGGGGTGACGACAGGCAACGGGATACGCGCACCAGCCTAGTGGATCACCACGGCGCTGATGCGGTGGTAGAATGGCCTGTGCGGTGTACGGCCATGGCTGATGTTGTCGAACAGGCCCACGCCGACGCTGGGCAGGAGCGACTGGATCAGGCGGACTTCCTCGACCTGCCGCACATCGATTCGAACGTGGAGCTGCCCGTCGAAGTCGAAGCTGACATCGGCATTGGGCGGACAGACTTCGCGAAGCATTACCAGCAGCTTGCCAAGCTCGGCGGTCACGTCAAACGACGTAGCGGGCTCGGGGAGCCGCTCTCCTTCATCGGTCAACACGCGTAAAGATCGTGCCATTTACGCCTCCCTGTTTCTTGTTTCCCGATTGGATCAAACAAGCGAAAGCAAGGAAAGCGGCAAGATGGCGTAGTCTCAAATTGGTATCCAAGTCTCGTGAAGCGTTAATCGCTGCCGCAAGCGGCCCGGCGCGCTGACATGCCCCTGGCCTTGCCGGAGGCGCGCCGAACCCGAAGGGGCGGCATCACCCCCTGAAATCGTCCTTGGCGCGCCTGAGGGCCGCAAACGTGGCCACGGCATCGCCGCCCCCCCAACGGGCCTGCATCCGGGGATTGTCGGCGCGCAGGAAGGGATTGGTCGCCAGCTCGCGTTCCAGCTTCATCGGTACAGTGGGCTGATCGTTGGCGCGGTGTTTCAGGATCTCTTCGACATAGCCGGCAAGCTCGGCGTTGTCGGGATCGGCATGGACCGCGAACTTTGCGTTGGCGGCAGTGTACTCATGTGCGCAGTAGAGCATGGTTTCAGCCGGCAGGGCCTTTACCCGCTTGAGGCTGGTCCAGAACTGCTCCGGGGTCCCTTCGAACATGCGGCCGCATCCCAGGGCGAACACCGAATCGCCGACGAAGGCCATCCGGGCACCGGGCAGATGATATGCGACGTGGCCGAGCGTGTGGCCTCCGACGTCGATGACGCAGGCCTTGCGGTCCCCGATCCTGATGACATCGCCTTGGCCGACCATGCGGTCGATCCCCGCGATCTTGTCGGCTTCCGCCTTGGGGCCAGTGACCGAGCAATTGGTGACGCGCTTGATCGTCTCGTTGCCGCCGGCGTGGTCGGGGTGCCAGTGGGTGTTCCAGATCTGCGTGATCTGCCAGCCCTTCTTGCCGGCCTGGCGCAGGTACTCGTCGGCATCGGGCGTGTCGATGCAGACGGTTTCCTCGCTATCGTGATCGTGCAGCAGGAAGCCGTAGTTGTCGGACAGGCAGGGAAACTGGTGGACTTCGAGCATCGGGATCTCTCCTGCGGATCAATGTAGCGACGATGTCCGTAATCTGAAGCCCTGCACAAAGCAAAGGCCCGCCCGGATCGCTCCGGACGGGCCCTTGGTGATGTGGTTACGGTGTCCCGGACGGGACGCCCGAGAATCAACGATTCTTGAGCGCTTCGCCAAGGATGTCGCCGAGCGACGCACCCGAGTCCGACGAACCGTACTGCTCGACCGCTTCCTTCTCTTCGGCCAGCTGACGGGCCTTGATCGAGAAGTTCGGCTTCTTCGAGCGGTCGAAACCGGTGACCATGGCATCGACCTTCTGGCCGACCTGGAAACGGTCCGGACGCTGTTCGTCGCGGTCGCGGCCGAGGTCCGAACGCTTGATGAAGCCGGTGGCGCCATCTTCGCCGGCCTGGACTTCCAGGCCGCCGTCGCGGACTTCGAGAACGGTGACGGTGCAGGTTTCACCGCGGCGCAGAGTGCTGCCAGCAGCGGCGATGCCGGCGGCCGGAGCACCGCGCTCAAGCTGCTTCATGCCGAGGCTGATGCGTTCCTTCTCGACGTCGACGTCGAGAACCACGGCCGAGACCTGCTCGCCCTTGCGGTGCAGGGCCAGGGCGTCCTCGCCCGAGATGCCCCATGCGATGTCCGACATGTGGACCATGCCGTCGACGTCGCCGTCCAGGCCGATGAACAGGCCGAATTCGGTGGCGTTCTTGACTTCGCCCTCGACCTGCGAGCCGACCGGGTGCTTCTCGGCGAAGGCTTCCCAGGGGTTCTGCTGAGCCTGCTTGAGGCCGAGCGAGATGCGGCGCTTGTCGGAGTCGACCTCGAGCACCATGACTTCGACTTCCTGCGAGGTCGAAACGATCTTGCCCGGGTGGACGTTCTTCTTGGTCCAGGACATTTCGGACACGTGGACGAGGCCCTCGATGCCCGGCTCCAGTTCCACGAAGGCGCCGTATTCGGTGATGTTGGTGACGGTGCCGCTCAGCTTCACGCCGACCGGGTACTTGGCGGCTGCGCCTTCCCACGGATCGCTCTCGAGCTGCTTCATGCCCAGCGAGATGCGCTGCGTTTCGCTGTTGATGCGGATGATCTGGACGGTGACGGTGTCGCCGATGTTGATCACTTCGCTCGGGTGGTTGACGCGCTTGTAGCTCATGTCGGTGACATGGAGCAGGCCGTCGATGCCGCCCAGGTCAACGAACGCACCGTAGTCGGTGATGTTCTTGACGACGCCGTCGATGACCTGGCCTTCGCTCAGCTTGTCGATCAGCTCGCTGCGCTGTTCAGCGCGGGTTTCTTCGAGGACGGCGCGGCGCGACACGACGATGTTGCCACGGCGACGGTCCATCTTGAGGATCTGGAAGGGCTGCGGCACATCCATGAGCGGGGTGACGTCGCGCACGGGGCGGATGTCGACCTGCGAGCCGGGGAGGAACGCAACGGCGCCGTCGAGGTCGACGGTGAAGCCGCCCTTGACGCGGCCGAAGATCACGCCTTCGACGCGCTTGCCTTCGCCGAATTCGTTTTCGAGCTTGTCCCATGCGGCTTCGCGGCGGGCGCGGTCGCGCGACAGCATCGCTTCGCCTTCGGCGTTCTCGACGCGGTCGACATAGACTTCGACTTCGTCGCCGACCTTCAGGCCGTGCTCGGCTTCACCGCGCGCGAATTCGCGCAGCGGCACGCGGCCTTCGCTCTTGAGACCGACGTCGATGACGGCCTTGTCGTTTTCGATGGCGGTGATGGTACCCTTGACGACGCGGCCTTCGAAACCGTCATCGGCGACGCCGCCGAGCTGGTCGTCAAGCATTTTCGCGAAATCGTCGCGAGTCGGATTGGCAGAAGTAGCCATTATCAGGTCTTTCCTGTTCAACGATTTTTCCGGCCAGGCGGTTGAATCCGCCGGTCTTTTCTCCGCTCATCGCCCCATGCGACGACCGGGCCAAAGGGCCGAACTGCCGCGGCGGCCGAATGCCGGTCACGGCGTCCTCAAGGCCGCAAGGACCCATCGGACCGGCGGCCACTACGCCCCGGGGGGGTAAAATGCAAGGGAAATGGGGCCTCGCGCGGCCTTCAGGCGTGGGCGCGATCCATGGCCGCATCGACGGCGGCGATGGCCGCGGCGATGGCCTCTTCGCGGCGCAGGCTGGAGGTGTCGATCAGCACTGCGTCATTCGCCGCCACGAGCGGCGAATCCGTGCGATTGCGGTCGCGCTCGTCGCGCGCGGCAAGGTCGGTGGCAATGGCCTCCAGCGAGACCGCGCGTCCCTGGTCCTGCATTTCGAGGAAGCGGCGCTGGGCGCGGGCTTCGACCGAGGCGTCGATGAACAGCTTGGCGTCCGCCTCGGGAGCGATGACGGTGCCGATGTCGCGGCCGTCGAGCACGGCGCCGCCCTTCTGCAGGGCGAATGCGCGCTGGCGTTCGTAGAGCGCGCTGCGCACCGGCGGGTGGATCGAAACGCGGCTTGCAAGGCCCCCGGTCGCTTCGGAGCGCAGTTCGGGATCGTCGAGCAGGCTGTCGGGGAAGGCGCAGGCGGCAAGGGCGGCTCCGGCATCGTCGGGGTCGCCGCCGTTCAGCATGACCTGGCGGCCCACCGCACGGTAGAGCAGGCCGGTATCGAGATGCGGCAGTCCGAAGTGAGCGGCGAGGGCCCTGGCAATGGTGCCCTTGCCCGAGGCGGTTGGTCCGTCGACGGCAATAATCATGGCGCTGCCTTTGGCCTTTCACGCGAGGCTAGGCAAGGTCAGCGCGCGATATCGTCCAGTTCCGGGCTGTCGCGTCCATAAAGCTCGGTCAGTTCGGCTTCGTAGTTCCATGAGTGTCGGACAAGCCAGGCGAGCAGCGGCACAAGCACGCCGAGCGGGGCGGTGAGCGCAGCGATCAGCAGCGTTGCGGGGACAAGCAGAAGTAGCGGGGCCTGGGCGATCGCGCGCCGCATGCGCCAGACCGCGTGAGCGACCATCGTGACAATGTCCCCGTCGCCGGGTCGCGCCAGTCGCATCGAAAGTCCCCTGCTTCTGAAGGGATCCTACGCGAGGCTGGTTACCGAATTGCTTAGTTCTGCCTCGCCCGGGTGCCGGACGTGCGATCGCGCACGGCCTTGACGAGGCCCCAGATTGCGATGGCGGCCCAGAAACCCTCGAGCACGAGCGAGGCAGGGTTCAGGTTTACCAGCAGCGAAATCGTCAGCAGGCAGGCCCCCAGCAGGTTCACGCCGTGCTGCACGAGCGGGTTCGGCCTCTCGCGGCCGGTGATGTAGGCATAGGCGAAGACGATGCAGGCCATCCCCGCGAAGCCGATGACGTTCGCCAGTTGCGAGGAAATGGGCAGGATCATGCGACCAGCCCGGCCAGCATCGATTCGAAAACCGGGAAGCTGGTGGCGATCGGACGGGTATCGTCGACTTCGACGCCGCCACGGCTGACAAGACCCGCCACGGCCATCGACATGGCAATTCGGTGGTCGAGGTGCGTGGCGATCGCCGCTTCCGTGCCGGGGAGCGCTTCGCCGCCGGTGCCTTCGATCACGAGGCCGTCCTCGCGCTCCTCGATGCGCGCCCCCGCTGCCGTGAGCGCGGCGGCCATGACGGCGAGGCGGTCCGATTCCTTGACACGCAATTCGTCGAGGCCGCTCGTGGTCGTCTTGCCCTCGGCCAGCGAGGCAGCAACGAAAAGGACGGGGAACTCGTCGATCATGGCGGGCGCGATCTCCGCATCGACGTCGATGCCCTTGAGGACCGAGTGCTTGACGAGCAGGTCGGCGACCGGCTCGCCGCCCACTTCGCGCGGGTTAACCTCGGTGATGTCGCCGCCCATCTGGCGCAGGACCGAAACGAGGCCTGCGCGCGTGGGATTGAGGCCGACATTCTCGATCAGCACTTCGCTGCCGGGAACGAGGAGGGCGGCCACGATGAAGAACGCGGCAGAGGAAGGGTCTCCCGGCACGTCGATGACTTGCGGCCGAAGTTCCGCTTCGCCGGTCACGGTGATGATGCGCGTGCCGTCCGGTTCGACTTCGACCTCGAGCTGTGCGCCAAATCCCTTGAGCATGCGTTCGGAATGGTCGCGCGTGGGTACGGGTTCGATGACCGTCGTCCTGCCCGGCGTGTTCAGGCCTGCGAGCAGGACCGCGCTTTTCACCTGCGCAGATGCGACCGGCAGGCGATACGTGATCGGCACCGCGGGCGACGTCCCCTTGAGGATCAGCGGCAGGCGCCCGCCCTCGCTCGCTTCGAAGCTGGCGCCCATCTGCGAGAGCGGCGTGATGACGCGGCCCATCGGGCGCTTCGACAGGCTGGCATCGCCGATGAAGGTGGCGGTGATCGGGTGGCTGGCGATCAGGCCCATCAGCAGGCGGGTCGAAGTGCCCGAATTGCCCATGTCCAGCGGGGCCTCGGGCTGGAGCAGGGCGCCTACGCCCACGCCGTTCACCACCCATTCGCCGCCAGATTCGCTGTCGCCGACGCGTTCGACCGAGGCGCCCATCGCCCGCATCGCTGCAGCCGTTGCCAGCACGTCTTCGCCCTCCAGCAGGCCGGTCACGCGGGTTTCACCCACGGCCAGCGCACCCAGCATGATGGAGCGGTGGCTGATCGACTTGTCGCCCGGGACGCGAATCCTGCCCTTGAGCGGGCCGGTCGGCAGGAAGCGGCGGGGGCGCATGGCGGCGGCGTCGGCGTGGCTCACGATGGAACTTCTTTCGGACTATCAGGGGCTGCAAAATCGCGCGGCTTTTGACAGCGCGGGCCGCCTATGGCAAGGCGCGCGCCCTGATGCGGCCGGCATGCTTGATTTTGCGCGCCTGTCCCACCATCAAGACACGGAATTTACGCCCGGCTCCTTCGGGCCGGAAAGATGAGGACGTTTCATGGCAAAGCCTGAGTGGGGCGCCAAGCACGGCTGCCCGAAATGCGGCACGCGCTTTTATGACCTGGGCAAGGACGACCCGGTTACCTGCATTGAGTGCGGCAACGAGTGGCATCCGGAACCGGTGCTGAAGTCGAAGCAGCCGATTCCCTATGAGGAAGTCCAGAAGAAGGAAGCCCCCGAGCAGGAGGACTCCGATCTGGCCGATGACGATCTCGACATCGATGATGACGGCGATTCGCCCGACAACGACGTCGACCTCGGCGGCGACGACGATCTCGGCATCGGCGCAGGCGGTGACGACGACGATCGCGACGAGTAAGCGCGCTGCGTGAAGGAATTGGCGGGCGCGGACAAAAAAATTCCGCGCTCGCAAATTTCTCTCTTGCCAACCGGGAATGCCCCCACTAGAGGGCGGCCTCCCAAGCGGAAGCCAAGGTTGACGCAAGGGAAACGGATCGAACCTCCCAGGCTCGATCTGCTGAAATGGACGGGGCCGTAGCTCAGCTGGGAGAGCGCTACAATGGCATTGTAGAGGTCAGGGGTTCGATCCCCCTCGGCTCCACCATTTCGACATATGAGTTTCGCGTGATAGCGATACGCTGGCCGACGAGGTTTCGTCCGCCGGCGTTTTTCGCGTAATTGTCACGGCACGCCGGTCAGCGAGGTTTCGCCTGCCGGCGTTTTCGGCGTTCTGGCAGGCCGATGGCTTGCCAAAAGTGGAGTTTGGCCATGTTCGACAGCCTTTCCGATCGTCTCGGCGGCGTGTTCGACAAGCTGCGCGGACGCGGCGCGCTCAAGGAGCAGGACGTTCGCGATGCCATGCGCGAAGTGCGCATCGCGCTGCTCGAGGCCGACGTCGCCCTCCCGGTCGTTCGCCGTTTCGTCGATCAGGTCACTGAAAAGGCGGTAGGCCAGTCGGTCCTGCGCTCGGTCACGCCGGGCCAGCAGGTCGTCAAGATCGTCAACGACGCCCTTGTGGAAATGCTCGGCGGCGATACGACGCCGGAGCTCGACCTCAACGCTTCTCCGCCGGTCGTCATCATGATGGTCGGCCTCCAGGGCTCGGGCAAGACCACCAGCACTGCCAAGATCGCCAAGCTGCTCAAGGAGAAGCACGGCAAGAAGGCGATGATGGCCTCGCTCGACGTCAACCGTCCGGCTGCCCAGGAACAGCTCAAGGTTCTGGGCGAGCAGGTCGGCGTTGCCACCCTGCCGATCATCGCCGGACAGCAGCCCACCGAGATCGCCACCCGCGCGATGCAGTCGGCGAAGCTGCAGGCGATCGACGTCCTTCTGCTCGACACCGCCGGCCGTCTCCACGTCGACCAGCAGCTGATGGACGAGATGAAGGCGGTTGCCGCCATCTCGAACCCGCGCGAGACCTTGCTCGTCGTCGACTCGCTGACCGGCCAGGACGCTGTCAACGTCGCGCAGAGCTTCGCGGGCGAAGTGGATCTGACCGGCGTCGTGCTGACCCGCATGGACGGCGATGCCCGCGGTGGTGCCGCGCTCTCGATGCGCGCGGTTACCGGCAAGCCGATCAAGTTCGCCGGTACCGGTGAAAAGGCCGATGCGATCGAGGTGTTCCACCCGAGCCGCGTTGCCAACCGCATCCTTGGCATGGGCGATGTCGTCAGCCTCGTCGAGAAGGCCGCCGAATCGGTCAAGGTCGAGGAAGCCGAAGCGCTGGCCAAGCGCATGGAGCAGGGCAAGTTCGACATGAACGACCTGCGCACCCAGCTGCGCCAGATGCAGAACATGGGCGGTCTTGGCATGCTGGCCGGGATGATGCCGGGCATGAAGAAGGCCAAGGCGGCGATGCAGCAGTCGGGCATGGACGACAAGGTCCTGCTGCGCATGGACGCGATCATCGGTTCGATGACGCCCAAGGAGCGGGCGAATCCCGCGCTGCTCAACGCCAAGCGCAAGATCCGCGTCGCCAATGGTTCGGGTACCCAGGTCCAGGACGTCAACAAGCTGCTGAAAATGCACATGGAGATGTCCAAGGCCATGAAGCAGATCAAGAAGATGGGCGGCCTCAAGGGGCTTGCCGCGATGTTCGGCAAGGGCGGCCTCGACGGCGCCATGCCGGGTCTCGGCGGTAAGGGCCTCGGCCCCGGCGCGGGCGGGTTGCCCGGGCTCGGCGGAGCCGGTCAGCCCGATCTCAGCAAGTTTTTGAAGAAGTAATTTTTACAGAATTTGACAGAAAGGTAGAAGAATGTCCGTAGCTATCCGTCTTTCGCGCGGTGGTGCCAAGAAGCGCCCGTACTACAAGGTCGTCGTGTCCAACTCGCGCGCTCCGCGCGACGGCAAGTATCTCGAGCAGGTTGGCACCTACAACCCGCTGCTCGCCAAGGACGACGAGAACCGCGTTCGCCTGAACGAAGACCGCGTGCGCTACTGGCTTGGCGTTGGCGCCCAGCCGACCGACCGCGTTGCCCGTATGCTCGACAAGGCCGGCATCAAGGAACGCGCCGCGACCAGCAACCCGCAGAAGGGTGAGCCGGGCCAGAAGGCCAAGGATCGCGCCGAAGAGAAGGCCGAGAAGCTGCGTGAGGCCGAAGAGGCTGCCAAGGCTGCTGCAGAAGCACCCGCCGAGGAAGCACCGGCTGCCGAGGAAGCTCCCGCTGCCGAAGCGACCGAGGAACAGACCGAGGGCTGAGTCCGCATAGGACCGACCTGTGGCTGATAACGACCGCACCGTCACGCTGGCTGCCGTTTCCGGCGCCCACGGCGTGACGGGCGAAGTCCGCCTCAAGCTGTTCGGTGAAGGCGTGGCGGCGCTCAAGCGCTACCGCGCCTTCAACGCTTCGACCCTTACGCTCAAGAAGCTGCGCGATGACGGAAAGGGCGGCGCCATCGCCCGCTTCGAGGAAGTGGCTGACCGCAACGCCGCCGAGAAGTTGCGCGGTACCGCACTTACCGTGCCTCGCTCGGCGATGCCTGAGCTGGAGGATGGCGAGTACTATTTCGCGGATCTCATCGGTCTGGCCGCGGTTTCCGATACGGGTGAAGCGCTGGGTACCTGTGTCGCGGTGGAGAACTTCGGAGCCGGCGACGTCGTCGAGATCGAGCGACCACCGGGCGAGGATGGCAAGCGCCGCCGCTTCATGGTGCCGATGAACGAGGCAGCCGTGCCCGAATGGGATCACGAGAAGCTGGTGATCGCCGCCGCTTTTGCGGAAGAATGAACAGGGGGAAGGCCGCGCACCGTGCGCGGCCTTCTTCGTTTTTCCCGAACTGACCAACGCCCTGGCGCGCCCCAGTGCGCCGTTTCAGGCCAGGGTGCCTGCGCAACTGGCCTGCGCAGCGCTGACGGCATGACCGGCCACTGGATAAGTCATCGCGGCAAGCCCAAGCAGAAGCACGGCGAGGCTGGTTCCGGCCGACATGCCCCCGATTAGGGCGATGCCGGTCAGGCGGGCCTTGCGGGCAAGCGCCGTTTCCTTGCGGGCTCCATAAGCCTTGCCTATTGCATCCTTGGCTTGAGGGCGGCGATGAAAGCGGCGTACCAGCCGCGACAGTGCCGGCGTGCGCTCGCCGGTGAAGCTGATGCGGCTGGCGTTCCAATCCCTGATGAAGTGATCGTCCTGCATGGTTCTGCTCCTTGCCTGGAGGGGTGTTCTGACCCGATCCTGATGCTCCCCGGAGCGCTGCCAAGCCAACAAAAGCACTGGCGAAGGGTATAAGGCTGGCTTATGATTGCGGCATGGAACCGCTTCCTCCACTCAGTGCCGTGCGCGCCTTCGAAGCCGCAGGTCGCCTCGAGAATTTCTCGCGCGCGGCAGTGGAACTCGGGATGACGCAGGCTGCGGTCAGCTATCAGGTGCGCCAGTTGGAGGATCGTCTTGGCCGCTCTCTTTTCGTGCGCGAGAAGGGCAGGGTGCGCCTGTCCGAGGCGGGGCACCGTTTGCTCCCGGCCGTCACGGCAGCCTTTGCCGGCATGGCGGACGCCTTCGCGGCGCTGAGGGAGGAGGATCACGAGGTCCTTGCGATCAATGCCGCGATCTCGCTCGGCAGCGTCTGGTTGAGCGGGCGCATCGGCCGCTTCCAGATGCGTTTTCCGGACCTGGCGGTGCGCCTGTCGCTGGCGAACGAGACGATCGATCTGGGCAATTCGTCCTTCGACGTGGCGATACGCGCCGGTTCCGGCGTCTGGGAGGGGCTGCGCAGCACGTTCCTGTTCCGGCAGCACTTCACGCCGATCTGCACGCGCGAATTCCTTGAGGCGAATGCGATCGCCAGGCCTGAGGATCTCCTGCGCGCGGAGCGGCTCGCGCCGAACGATGCCGGGTGGGCCGGGTGGTTCGCTGCTGCCGGGGTGGAAGCGAAGCTCGCGCCGCGCCGCGGCATCGTCATGGACAACCAGTCCCAGGAAGCGAGCATCGTCCAGGAAAGTTACGGCGTGGCTCTGATGTCCCCGCTGTTCTGGCAGGCAGAGCTGGAGAGCGGGCGGCTGATCCAGCCCTTCGAGACACTCTATATGCCGGGAAGCGCACACTGGCTGGTCCATCCGGTCAACCGCGTCGGGGTACGCAAGATCGAGCGCCTGCGCGAATGGCTGCTGGAGGAACTCGAAGCCTATCGCGGCGTCTTGCCTGACCGGATCTTCAAGCCCTTGTGACATTTTCGCGTCCGGGCCTCTTGCCCGCGCTGCCGATTTGGGCTTTGCCGCGGCCATGACATTCGCGGCCACCGTCCTCACACTTTATCCTGACATGTTTCCGGGCCCCCTCGGCATTTCGCTTGCCGGGCGCGGCCTGGCCGAAGGCAAGTGGTCGATCGAGACGGTGCAGATCCGCGACTTCGCCAGGGACAAGCACCGCACGGTCGACGATACGCCTGCCGGCGGTGGCGCGGGCATGGTTCTCAAGGCCGACGTTCTGGCCGCCGCCATCGACCATGCGCGCAGCCTCAGCCCCGAGGCCCCGGTGATCGCGATGACGCCGCGCGGCCGCCCGATTTCGCAGGCCCGGGTGCGCGAGCTTGCGGCCGGTCCGGGCGTGACCATCGTGTGCGGCCGTTTCGAGGGCTTTGACGAGCGAATCTTCGAGGGACGCAACGTGGAGCAGGTGTCGGTCGGCGATATCGTCCTGTCTGGCGGAGAACCTGCGGCCCTGATGCTGCTGGACGCTTGCATTCGCCTGCTTCCCGGCGTAATGGGCGCGGCTTCCAGCGGGGCCGAGGAATCGTTTGAGGACGGTCTTCTCGAGTATCCGCACTATACCCGACCCACCGAGTGGGAAGGGCGCACGATCCCTGAAGTGCTGCGATCGGGGGATCATGCGAAGATCGCCGCCTGGCGGAAACAAAAGGCGGAGGAAGACACACGGTTACGCAGACCGGACCTTTGGGAGCGTCATAGGGGCGCTCGGGACCAGTCTGCCTCTGGCGCGCGGCACAAAGATGAGGATTTGGGTTCATGAACCTGATTCAGCAGATCGAGGCCGAGGAAATTGCCAAGGCCGGCAAGGATATCCCTGAGTTCCGTCCGGGCGACACCGTCCGCGTCGGTGTGAAGGTCGTCGAAGGTACCCGTACCCGCGTCCAGAACTTCGAAGGCGTGTGCATCGCGCGTTCGAACCGTGGCATGGGTTCGAACTTCACCGTCCGCAAGATCAGCTTCGGTGAAGGCGTGGAACGCGTTTTCCCGCTGTACTCGCCGAACATCGATTCGATCACCGTGGTTCGCCGCGGCGTCGTGCGTCGTGCCAAGCTGTACTACCTGCGTGGTCGTACCGGTAAGCGCGCCCGCATCGCCGAGCGCCGCGACGTTCGCGCCGACGCGTAAGCATCGGCACATTGCCTGTCTTGCGGCAGGCAGCTTGAGAGGCGGTTCGGTTCGGACCGCCTTTTTTGCGCGCTCCTGCAATCCTCCTGGTCCATGGCAAGGCCTCCAGATTACAGGATGTTAACACCCGAATCGGGGTTACGCCGAATGACGCGGTTGCGATCTTTCGGTTTTGACCTCGGCAGGTTTGCACAGGGGCAGCGATTCGGAATGTCTCCAGAACACCGATGCTGCGCTGCACAATCGCAATTCGTCACAAGAATGGCGGAAAAACGCGATTAAGTGCGGGTTTTTCGCCTGTTTTGTCTTTGACACGGCAGAGAAAACCCGCTCAATTCCCGGGCCATTCAAGAGGCGATTCAACTATCCCATCACATCCGGTTCCACTGAAAGGTTAGGGGGTACCCATAATGAACAAGAACGATCTCATCAGCGCAGTTGCCGACACCAGCGGTCTGACCCGCAGCGATGCGACCAAGGCCGTCGAAGGCGTTTTCGACGCCATCACCGGCGCGCTGAAGAAGGGTGACGAGGTCCGCCTGGTTGGTTTCGGCACCTTCTCGGTTGCCAAGCGCAAGGCCTCGACCGGCCGCAACCCGCGCACCGGCGAGCCCATGGAAATCAAGGCTTCGGCTCAGCCGAAGTTCAAGGCTGGCAAGGGCCTCAAGGACGCCGTCAACTAATCCAGACGGCCAGCCTGTTCGCCTCACAGGTTGAAAAGATTACGCCGCGCCGACCCCAGGGTCAGCGCGGCGTTTCTTATTGGTTCTTCGACGCCGCGATCGCGCAGTGTCCAAAGCCAGGTTCAGACAGGGTCCGGTAGCGCACGGCGTTACCGGATCCTTTCGCGTTCAGGGCGCCAGCTTGAGCAGGGCCGTGGGGGCTGCAGGCGTTCGCGGGTTGACCTGCCAGGCCAGCGTCTGCGTGCTTCCTGCAGCGGCCTTGGGGCCTTCATCGGTGTTGTTGGCAAGGATCTGCGCATCGGTACGGATAGTGAAGGTTCCATCCGCCAGCGTGGCCGGTCCGTCATCTCCTCCCGCCGCACCCTTGGCCATGCCCGACATCATGCCCGCCATCGCGCCCGGGCTGTTGGCCGGACCGAACCCGGGGGCGTCGACTCGCACTGTGCCGTCCTGGCGCAGCGATAGCTGCACGAAGGCATTGGTCATTGGCATGCCTTCGAAGGTCGGGAAGGTGAAGTCATGGTCGAGACGGGCCTCGATGGCGAAGTCGACATCGAATTTGCCCTTGCCGATATACTCGACCTTGTTCCAGCCGGCCTGCCGGCGCAGTTTCTCTGCAATCGCCTTGCCGGATTCCGGGTTACTCGGATCGATGCCGCCCAGCAGCATCTGCGCGGCCTGCGCGTCCTTCTGCTTGCTTTCCTCGCGCGATTTTTCCCATTCCTGCTTCTGCTGCGCGATCTCGTCGTCGGTGCACTTGCGCTTGTCGAAGCTGTCTTCTTCGTAGCAGGTCTCCGGCTCGAAGTTCTGCTTCTTCGACGCCTCCATCAGCGGCACCATCAGGATCTCGCCGGTGTAGCGAAACGCAAAGCTGCGATCCTTGCGCACGTCGAGCTGCGAGGTGAACTTGCCGGGCGCGAAGATGCACGCGGCCAGCAGCAGGGTGAGGGCCCCGGTCGCCAGCGCGGTTAGCGCTCTGCGGCCGTGTATTTTGGACATTGCAAAGTGTCGCATCTCTGTTCCCCCTGGTTTCAGAGCTGTGGCTGATTTTCTCAAGTCAGCGCGTCGCCACCGCGTAAAGCGCGATGGCAGCGGCATTGCTGACGTTAAGGCTTTCCATCTCGCTGCTGATCGGCAGCTTGGCGACGGCGTCGCAGTGCTGGACGATGTTGTGGCGCATTCCGTCGCCTTCAGCGCCGAGCACGAGCGCGACAGGACCGGCGGGGAGGGCTTCGGCCAGCGTGGCCTCCGCTTCACCATCCAGGCCGAGCCGCCAGTATCCGGCTTCGGCGATTTCCTCGAGCGCGCGGGCCAGGTTCACCACGCGTACCCAGGGCAGCGTTTCGAGCGCGCCGGAAGCCGATTTGGCCAGGGTGCCCGATTCGGGCGGAGCGTGACGGTCCTGCGTGACGATGGCGCAGGCATTGAAGGCGAGGGCCGAGCGCATGATCGCGCCGACGTTATGAGGATCGGTAACCTGGTCCAGCACGAGAACGGGCCGTGCCGGGTCGCCGTCGAGCACGTCGGCGAGAAAGACATCATCCAGCGGCTCGCATTCGAGAACGAGGCCCTGGTGCGGCGCGTCGCGGGCGACGAGCCGGGCAAGGTCGGCGGGCTGTGCCCATTCGACCGAGAAATCGGTGGGTAATTCGCCGTCGAGCGAATCAACGCCCTCTCGAGTGGCCCACAGTTTGCGGTGATGGCGGTCGGGATTCTTGAGAGCGGCTTCAACGGCATGTCTTCCCCACAGGCGAACCATGCCCGAGGAAGCACGTCCGCTACCGCGCCCGTTTTTCATGCGGCCGGCCCTTCCACGTAGGGCCCGGGCTGGTTTTCCACCGCCCTGATGATCGCCGCGCTTACTCATGAAATGTCCTTTCAACAAAAAACTATTTTCGCTCCTGCCAGTCACCCCATTGACAGGCAAGGCTCGCTTCGGCAAAGGCGCGGCTCCTCGGCAACGGGCTCCTTCCTGGAGCCTCACCAAAGCGGGTTTTCCCGCAAGCCAGAACTGGTGTGGACAGGTGGCCGAGTGGTTAAAGGCAGCAGACTGTAAATCTGCCCGCGCAAGCGTACGTTGGTTCGAATCCAGCCCTGTCCACCACCAGCTTCCCCATCACCGACATCGGCAATACCCCTCCAGGGAAGCTACGGTATTCCTTGGCATTGCGGTATCCGACGAGCACTTCTAGAAGAGAGCCATGCCCGGAGATATTCTCGATAACCAAGGTCGCGGCGAAGCTTCGTGGCGCTGGCCCTCCATCCATCCCGAAGGTCGCAAGTTCGGCGGCATCGCCGGGGTGATCGCGGTTGTAGGCTGGTTGCTGCTGGGCCCGTGGGTCGGTTGGCCGCTTGCCGTGCTCACATTGTGCGTACTGGCCTTCTTCCGCGATCCGGTGCGTGTGACGCCGCAGGACGAGCGTGCGATCGTTGCGCCGGCCGATGGCCTCGTGACGCTGATCCAGAAGGTCGCGCCGCCGCGTGAGCTGACCATGGAAGACGGTAGCGGTGCCAAGCCGATGGATACGCAGCCGGTTACGCGCGTTTCCATTTTCATGAGCGTGTTCGACGTCCACATCAATCGCGCGCCGATCGGCGGCACCGTTCGGCGGGTGATCTATATCCCCGGCAAGTTTGTGAATGCGGATCTCGACAAGGCGAGCGAAGAGAACGAGCGCCAGCACATCCTCATCGAACGCGGCGATGGCCTGCGCATCTGCTTCACGCAGATTGCCGGTCTGGTCGCGCGCCGGATCGTTCCTTTCGTCAAGCCGGGCGACATTCTCGCCGCAGGCCAGCGCGTCGGACTGATTCGCTTCGGCAGCCGCGTCGACGTTTATCTTCCCGCCGGCACCGAGCCGAAGGTTCTCATGGGGCAGCGCATCGTTGCCGGTGAAACCGTCCTTGCCGAAGTGTCCGAAGCCCGCGTGATCGAGGGCGTCGCGCAGTGATCGATGAGCCCGATCCGCTTGCCGAGGATCGGCTTTCGCCGCGCCGCCGGCTTGCGCGCGGGCTCTCGATGCGGGCGATCGTGCCCAATGCCATCACTGCGGCAGCACTGTGTTCCGGCCTGACGGGGATTCGCTTTGCGATCGCCGGGGATTTCGAGAAGTCGGTGCAGGCCGTAATACTCGCCGGCCTGCTCGACGGTATCGATGGCCGCGCAGCCCGGCTGCTGCGCGCCCAGACTCGCTTCGGGGCCGAGCTCGACAGCCTGGCCGATTCGATTTCGTTCGGCGTCGCCCCCGCGTTGATCGTTTATCTGTGGACGCTCCACCAGCTGCCCAGCCTGGGCTGGATCGCATCGCTTGCCTTTGCAATCTGCTGCGTGCTGCGCCTCGCGCGCTTCAATGCGCGCCTCGACATGCTCGACCAGCCGCACAAGCAGGCGGGCTTCCTGACCGGCGTTCCCGCACCGCTGGGCGCAGGCCTTGCCTTCCTGCCGATTTATCTGTGGATCGCGACCGGCATTCCCGAATTCGCCAATGACGTTGCCGTCAGCATCTGGATGGTACTGATCGCCTTCCTGATGATTTCGAGCGTGCCCACCCTGAGTTGGTCGAAGATGCAGCCCCCGCGCGACTTGCGCATTGGCCTCATCGCGGTGGTCGGCCTGACCGTGGCGGCGCTGTTGACCGAGCCCTGGTATACTCTGGCGGTGATCACGCTGGGCTATCTTGCCCTGATCCCCTTGGGAATCGCGTCCTACGCCAAGGTCAGGCGGCGTGCTCCAGGCCAGGCCACACCAGTGCCGACCGCTGGGCCTGGCGATGGGCCGGACGTCCCTTCCGATCCGTCCTGAGCGCGGCAAGGGCCGGAACCGGCACCCGCTCGATCATCTTCCACGTGACAGTCAGCGTACCTGGGCAAGCCTGAAGCTGGGCCCGGAGCGCGAGTGCCTTGCGGCCGTGGCGCATCCAGCTTGCGGCGATAACCCAGAGCGACACGATTGCGCCAAGGGTGAAGAGCGAAGCGGCAAATGCAGTCATGACCATCTTCCTTTCAGGGCCAGCGCCCGATCCCGTGAGGGACAGGGTTGTGGACAGCTTGTGGAAATAACGAATCTGTTCTACCAATGTTCCTTGCGGCCCTTGTTCTTATTTTGTTCCATCCAAGTCAAGCCTGTTTCTGCATGCAGGGCGATTGGGCGGCTTGAGCATGGGCATTTCGGGTTGCCCTTGCGAGCGGGAACTAGGACAGCGGACATGGGATTGTCCCCGAGACATGGCTCCGTTCCCGAGGCGAGTTGGCCGAGGCGCAGCGGTTCCGGCGCAATTTCGCGCTGGATTTCTCGAGTGGAGAGGGCTATGGGCGGCCCCGCCTGAGCGGTGCCTGTCGATTCCCGGCAGATCGCGGAGGGCAAATCCACATGGAAGGCGCACATACCGGTGCCGCAGCGGATCGAGGGGCTTCTTGCCCGGCCGCACGGTTCCAGCCTTCCAGAGGTGCAACCGGAAAGGAATTTACTTATGGCGGCTCCTGTCGTCACCATGCAGCAGCTCATCGAGGCCGGCGCTCACTTCGGCCACCAGACTCACCGCTGGAATCCGCGGATGAAGCCGTACATCTTCGGCGCCCGCAACGGCATCCACATCATCGACCTGTCGCAGACCGTGCCGCTCATGGCCCGCGCGCTCGACTTCGTCTCGGCCACCGTGCAGGCCGGCGGCAAGGTGCTCTTCGTCGGCACCAAGCGCCAGGCCCAGGAGCCGATCGCCCAGGCCGCCCGCGCCTGCGGTCAGCACTTCGTCAACCATCGCTGGCTGGGCGGCATGCTCACCAACTGGAAGACCATTTCGCAGTCGATCAAGCGCTTCAAGGCTCTTGAAGAGCAGCTTGCCGGCGACACGGCCGGTCTGACCAAGAAGGAAGTCCTTCAGCTGACCCGTGAGCGTGACAAGCTTGAGCTTTCGCTCGGCGGTATCCGCGACATGGGCGGCATTCCGGACGTCATGTTCGTGATCGACGCCAACAAGGAAGACCTGGCGATCAAGGAAGCCAACACCCTCGGCATTCCGGTTGTCGCCGTGCTCGACACCAACGTCAGCCCCGAAGGCATTGCGTTCCCGATCCCGGGCAACGACGACGCCAGCCGCGCCGTTCGCCTCTACTGCGAAGCGATCGCCCAGGCTGCCACCAAGGGTGGCCAGAACGCGGTTGTCGACTCGGGTGCCGACATTGGCGCGATGGAAGAGCCGGTCGCCGAAGCCGCTGCGGAAACCGCGGGGGCCTGATCGGCCCGACGCAATCGGCATTTTCGTCATTGAAATGTCGCGCGCCGGGTCCATCGGGCCCGGCGCGCCTGTCAATTACTGAAGAAGGATAAAAGCGATGGCCTACACCGCCGCTGACGTGAAGAATCTGCGCGAGCGCACCGGCGCCGGCATGATGGACTGCAAGAAGGCTCTCGACGAATCGAACGGCGACATCGAAGCCGCCGTCGACGCGCTGCGCGCCAAGGGTCTTGCCGCCGCTGCCAAGAAGTCGAGCCGCACCGCTGCCGAAGGTCTGGTCGGCGTTGCCGTGACCGGCACCAAGGGCGTTGCGGTCGAGGTCAACTCGGAAACCGACTTCGTCGCCAAGAACGAGCAGTTCCAGGACTTCGTGCGCAAGACC
Source organism: Novosphingobium sp. PY1 (assembly GCF_017312445.1). Lineage (NCBI taxonomy): Bacteria > Pseudomonadati > Pseudomonadota > Alphaproteobacteria > Sphingomonadales > Sphingomonadaceae > Novosphingobium > Novosphingobium sp. PY1. Next base: position 35,166 of record NZ_BLTI01000002.1, read on the forward strand.
ACCGAAGTCGCCCTGGGCGTTGCCGGTGACGACGTCGAAGCGCTCAAGGCTGCTGGCTACCCGAACGGCGGTACTGTCGCCGACGCGCTGACCAACAACGTCGCCACGATCGGTGAGAACCAGCAGGTTCGCCGCATGAAGACCGTTGAAGTCTCGCAGGGCCTCATCGTTCCCTACATGCACAACGCGGCCGCTCCGAACCTCGGCAAGATCGGCGTCCTCGTCGCTCTCGAGTCGGACGCTTCGGCTGAGGTTCTCGAAGGCCTGGGCAAGCAGATTGCGATGCACATCGCCGCTGCCTTCCCGCTGGCCCTCAACGCCGACGATCTCGACGCCGAGCTGATCGAGCGTGAGCGCAAGATCGCGAAGGAAAAGGCGGCCGAATCGGGCAAGCCCGAGAACGTCCAGGAAAAGATGGTCGAAGGCGCGATCGCCAAGTACGCCAAGGAAAACGCGCTGCTCAGCCAGGTTTTCGTCATGGACAACAAGACCCCGGTCCAGCAGGTCGTCGACCAGGCTGGCAAGGAAGCCGGCACGAAGATCGTCCTCAAGGACTTCGTGCGCTTCCAGCTCGGCGAAGGGATCGAGAAGGAAGAGTCGGACTTCGCAGCCGAAGTCGCCGCGGCGGTTGCGGGCTGATTTCAGCCAGCTTCCTTCGGGAATTATCAGAACGGGCCGGGAAGCTTGGGCTTCCCGGCCCGTTCTTGTTGCGGCCCGCATCGCCGCTACGTAAAACAGACATGTTTGACTTTTTGCCCTGACCGCGTAGCCTTGTTGCCACGCCGGAGTCATCAGGGCTTTCGGTCGGAGACCGACCCGGATGAGGGTCGGCCGAGAGGAGAGAGCGACCTATGCGAGTCGAACTGGCACCCCAGCCGGGCAATGCGATCCCGGATATTTCAGCGCAATATTGCCGGGAGATCACCAAGGCAGGCGGTGAATTCTCGATGGCACCATACCGCTATTCGAAGCTTCCTTTGCGCATGTTCGAGGCGTGTCGCATCGCGACGGCCGTGATCAATGGCTGCATCGTGTGCATGAACTGGCGTTCGCAGCGTGACTTGCGCCTGCTCGGCATCGAACATGGCGTCATCGATCAGGACGATGCGCCCGACGAGGCGATGTATCAGGCGGTTCTCAATGGCGATCTTTCATCGCTCAGCGAGCGCGAGCGCCTTGCCGTGCAATACTCGCAGCGCATGGGCACGGATCCGCGCGGGCTATCCGGCGACGAGGCGTTCTGGACCAAGCTCAAAGGTGCGCTCAGCGATGAGGAGATCGTCGACCTGACATACAGCACGGCGGCGTGGATGGCGCTGGGGCGCGTGGCACACGTGCTGGGCGTCGATACCGCATGCTCGGTGGGCGGCCCGCTGGAGAGCGCGGCGGCCTGATCCGGCACGTCGGGACGGGGGCGCGGCGCGTGGGCGCTGCGTCCCTTCTTGCGCGGCGTTCACGGCGAACGGTCGAAACGTTGGCTGCATCGGTCGCGGCGAGGTGCATTTGCGCAAGCTCGCCCCTTGGCAATCCGCGCGCCGCCCCCTAATGCGATGGCCGTTCATCCCCCTGCGTGAGAAAATCGGCCAATGAGCAATCCCTCCTATAAACGCGTCCTGCTGAAGCTGTCGGGCGAGGTTCTTATGGGGGAGCAGCAGTTCGGCATCGACTCGGAATTCGTGGCGGAACTGGCCAAGGAAGTGAAGGCGGCCAAGGAAACCGGGCTGGAAATCTGCCTGGTGATCGGCGGGGGCAATATTTTCCGCGGCATGGCCGGTGCGGCCAAGGGCATGGACCGTGCCCAGGCCGATTACATGGGCATGCTGGCGACCGTCATGAACGCGCTGGCGATGCAGAACGCGCTCGAGCAGCTCGGCGTCGAGACGCGGGTGCAGTCGGCTGTGCAGATGGATCAGGTATGTGAGCCGGTGATCCGCCGCCGGGCCGAACGCCATCTCGAAAAGGGTCGCGTGGTGATCTTCGCGGCCGGTGTCGGCGCACCATACTTCACCACCGATTCCGGCGCCGCCCTGCGCGCGGCCGAAATGGGCTGCGACGCGCTGCTCAAGGGTACCAGCGTCGACGGTGTCTATGACAGCGATCCCAAGACCAATCCTGGCGCAAAGCGTTACCAGACAGTGGATTACGACACTGTCCTCGCCGACAATCTCAAGGTGATGGACGCCAGCGCCGTTGCCTTGTGCCGCGACAATTCGATTCCGATCGTTGTGTTCTCGATCCGAGAGAAGGGCAACCTCGCCCGGGTTCTCGCGGGTGAGGGCACGCAGACGATCGTCCAGAAAGGAGCCTGATAGCCATGGCCAAGTACGACAAGGCCGATCTCGAACGCCGCATGCACGGCGCTGTGGAATCGTTCAAGCACGACCTCTCCGGTCTGCGCACCGGCCGCGCCAACACCGCGCTTCTCGAGCCGATCACTGTCGAAGTCTATGGAGCCATGATGCCGATCGTCCAGGTCGCGACGATCTCGGCGCCCGAACCGCGCCTGCTTTCGGTGCAGGTCTGGGACAAGTCGAATATCGGCCCGGTAGAAAAGGCGATCCGTTCGGCGGGCCTCGGCCTCAACCCGATCAACGACGGCAATACGCTGCGTCTGCCGATCCCCGATTTGACCGAGGAGCGCCGCAAGGAACTCGCCAAGCTGGCCGGGCAGTATGCCGAAAAGGCCCGCGTGGCGATCCGCAACGTGCGCCGCGACGGCATGGAAAACCTCAAGACCGACGAGAACAAGAAGGAAATCTCGGAAGACGAGCGCAAGCGCTCCGAGGCCGAAGTCCAGAAGCTGACCGACGAGCAGATCAAGGCCGTCGACGACGCGCTGGCGCACAAGGAAAAGGAAATCCTCAACAAGTGAGGATACGCGTTCGGTCCGGATCGAGGCGTATGGGATGAGCAAGGCCGAACCCGCAAGGGCGCGCCATGTTGCCATCATCATGGATGGCAACGGGCGCTGGGCGAAGAAGCGCCTGATGCCGCGCGCGCTGGGGCACCAGCGCGGTGTCGAGGCCGTGCGCAAGGTCGTGCGCGGCGCCCGTGAGATGGGTCTCGAAGCGCTCACCCTCTATGCCTTCTCGACCGAGAACTGGCGCCGCCCCGAGGAAGAGGTCTCGGACCTGATGAGCCTGATGAAACGGTTCATCCTTTCCGATCTCGACGAATTCGCCGAGGCCGGGGTGCGCCTCAAGATCATTGGCGATTACAAGGCCTTCAAGCCCGATGTTGTCGAACTGGTGGAGAAGGCGATCGCTCGTACTGCCGGCAATGCCGGCACGACGCTGGCCGTCGCTCTCAACTACGGTTCGCAGGACGAGATCGCCCGCGCGGCAACCAGGGCTGCGGCCAAGGGACCGATCACGCCCGAGACCATCGCCGCCGAACTGGATACGGCTGACCTGCCGCCGCTCGACCTGCTGATCCGGACTTCCGGAGAAGTGAGGCTGTCGAACTTCCTGCTCTGGCAGGCGGCCTACGCCGAAATGATGTTCACCGACGTGCTGTGGCCGGACTTTACGGCCGAGCACTTGCGCGACGCCCTCGAGGCTTTCACCACCCGTGAGCGTCGCTATGGCGGACGCTGAACGGATCGGTCTGCGCGGCTCGGCACGAAACACGAAAAGGGACCCTGTGTGACGATGCAGGGCAGGGGATGCTGACGTGAGCGATGCTCCAAAGAAATCCGATCTGCGGGTGCGGACGATTTCCGCAGTCGTGATGCTCGCCGTTACAGGTTTCGCGATATGGCTGGGCGGTGCGGTCTGGACCGCTTTCGTCTGCGCGATCGCTGTGGGCGTGCTGTGGGAGTGGGTGAAGCTGACCCGGGCCGGCACGCCGAATCCGGCTGAGCGTGGATTCTGGAATTTTGCCGGCATGTTCTATGTCGGCACCTGCGCGGCCATGCTGCTGTTCCTGCGCAATCCGGCCTTCACGCTCGCGCCATTGCTGACGGTCGTCTGCGGGGTCATTGCGGTCGATGTCGGCGCCTACTTTGCTGGACGGACTTTCGGAGGACCGAAGATCGCGCCGGCGATCAGCCCCTCGAAGACATGGGCCGGACTGTTCGGTGCGATAGCGGCTGCGACTCTGGTCCTGTTCGGCGCAGCGATGCTCTGGCGCTCCGGCGCGATTTCCCTGACCCAGGCGGGCCGGTCGGTCGAGGAAGTGTCCTGCTTCGGCATGCAGCCGTGCTGGTATCTCGGAGCCCGCGTGGTCCCGCTTTTCGCCACCTGCCTGATGACCGGGATTCTCTTCGCGATCTGCGCGCAGGGTGGGGATTTCTTCGAAAGCTGGCTGAAGCGGCGCGCCGGGGTGAAGGATTCGGGCAGTCTCATTCCCGGACATGGTGGATTCTTCGATCGCGTTGATGGCTTGCTGGCAGTGCTTTTCGTGCTAGGCCTCATGATCCTGTTTCAACCGGGCTCGTGATGATGCGCAGCATTTCCGTTCTCGGCGCCACCGGTTCGATTGGCGCCTCGACGCTGGACCTGCTCCGGCGCAATCGGGATGCCTGGCGCATCGAGGCCCTGACCGCCAACGGCAATGTCGCCGAACTGGCGAAGCTCGCGCGGGAGTTTTCCGCCAGCATCGCGGTCGTCGCGGACGAAGCGAAATTGCCGGAACTTCGCGATGCGCTGTCCGGCAGCGGGATCGAGGCGGCTGGCGGCGCGTCTGCGCTGGCAGAAGCGGCGGGGCGCGGCGCGGACTTTACCGTGGCCGCCATCGTCGGCTGTGCGGGTCTGGCCCCGACCATGGCCGCGATAGAGCGGGGCGGTGTCATCGCGCTTGCCAACAAGGAAGCGCTCGTTTCGGCGGGTGAGATCATGACCGCGGCGGTGGCCAGGCATGGCGCGACGCTCCTGCCGATCGATTCAGAGCACAACGCCATCTTCCAGTGCCTGCAGGGCAATGCGGCCGAGCATGTGCGCTGGATCACGCTGACTGCCAGTGGCGGCCCGTTCCGCGACTGGTCGTGGGAGCGTCTGTCTCGCGCCACTCCGGCCGAGGCGATCAAGCATCCCAACTGGGACATGGGCGCCAAGATCAGCGTCGATTCCGCCACGATGTTCAACAAGGGCCTTGAACTGATCGAGGCGCACTACCTCTTTCCGGTCGGGCTCGACCGGCTGCGCATCATCGTCCACCCGCAATCGATCGTGCATTCCATGGTCGAGTATCGCGACGGATCGACGCTGGCCCAGCTTGGCCCGTCGGACATGCGCGTGCCGATCGCATCGGCCCTGGCCTGGCCGGAGCGAATGGACACGCCTTGTGCGCCGCTCGATCTTGCCGAGATCGGCGAACTGACCTTCCGCAAGCCGGACGAAGAGCGCTTCCCGGCCACGCGCCTTGCGCGTGAGGCGGCGCAGGCAGGGGGCGGCATTCCCGCCGTTCTCAACGCCGCGAACGAAGTCGCCGTTGCCGCGTTCCTGAACGGTCAGATTGGGTTCACCCGCATTGCCGCACATGTGGAAGACGTACTCGGGTCCTTCGCGCCGCCCGCGCCGACCGGCCTTGCCGAAGTGCTGGCTGTCGACGGGGAAGCGCGGGCAAGGGCGCGGATATTGATGGAGGCTGCCTGACTTGACCGGTTCACCCAACCTGCTGACGACGATTTTCGCGTTTCTGCTCGTGCTTGGCCCGCTTGTGCTGATCCATGAGCTGGGACACTACCTCGTCGGCCGGCTGTTCGGTGTGAAGGCCGACGCGTTCTCGATTGGCTTCGGCAAGGAGATCGCCGGCTGGACCGACAGGCGTGGAACCCGCTGGAAGCTCTCGGCGCTGCCGCTGGGCGGTTACGTTCAGTTTGCCGGCGACATGAATGCCGCCAGCGCCCCAACGGCCGCCGAGGATGGGCTGACCCCGCAGGAGCGAGCCCAGACATTCCATGTGAAGCCCCTGTGGCAGCGCGCGCTGATCGTGCTGGCCGGGCCACTCACGAACCTGCTGTTCGCAGTCGCGATCATCGCTGCGTTCAACTTCGCCCACGGCAAGATCGTATCGCCGGCGGAAGTGGCGATGTTCACCCAGGATTCGCAGGCGCAGGCGGCCGGCGTGGAAATCGGCGACAAGATCGTCGCCGTCGATGGCGACAAGGTCGCCACCATTTCCGACCTGCCCGAGCATATCGTCCCGTTTCCGGGGCGGACCGTCACGCTTGGCATCCGGCGTGACGGGCGCGATATCTCGCTACCGGTCAAGCTGGCCGACCGGACCGTCAGCGATAGCTTCGGGAACCAGTCGCGCATCGGCGATCTGGGCATCGACTTCGCGGTGCCCACGGTTGGGGGCTTCTTCGGCGATTCTGCCGCGGAGGCGGGCGGCCTGAAGGTAGGCGACCGCATTACCGCCATCGACGATCATGAGATCCGCAGCTTCACCCAGATTCCCGAACTCGTGCAGCCGCGCGCTGGTGATACGATCTCGGTCGTGGTCAATCGCGACGGACAGACCCGTGTCTTCCCGGTCACTCTGGGCAGGGGTGAGGCGGTCGACGAGAAGGGTAACAAGGTCACTGTCGGTCAGCTCGGGATCAAGGCCGGGTTCGGCGAGATCGAGCCGGTCGGCGCGGCTGAGGCGGTGCAGCTCGGCTTCGAGAATTCCTTTGGCATCATGAAGATGATGGTAACCGGCATCGGCCAGATCTTCACCGGCGAACGCTCGGTGAAGGAGCTTGGCGGACCGATCAAGATCGCCAAATATTCGGGCGAGCAGTTCTCCCTCGGCTGGGAGGATTTCATCAGTTTCGCGGCGCTGATTTCGATTAACTTGGCATTCATCAACCTCCTGCCAATCCCTGGCCTCGACGGCGGGCACCTGGCTTTCTACGCGGCCGAGACGGTCCGTCGTAAGCCGCTGAGTGTGCGCAGTCAGGAATGGGCGATACGGACGGGCGTGGCACTGGTGCTGGCCCTGATGGTCTTCGTAACGGTCAATGATGTGGCTTCGCTCCCGATTTTCGGGGGATAGCCAGGAGGAATTCACTCGCGATCACAATCTTGCCGGGTTTGGCTGCTTGATCGCAAGCCATCCATCGGGCAGATGGCTGCGACTGCCTGCCGTACAGGTTAGCGGTCGGGTTCATGTCTTGTCGCCGACGGCAGATAGTCTCGCGATATCGATTACAGGATTTTGCGTAGAATGATGGGATTGGAAATGGTTCGAGGCACTGACGCCCACCGTGCTTCGCAGATCGCAGCCGTGCTTCTCGGCAGCACGATCCTTGCCGGATTGCCTGCACCTGCCTTCGCTCAGGATGCGGGCGGCGATGCGGCCTCGACCCAGTCGAGCCAGACTGCGCCTGTCCAGACGATCCAGTCGATCCAGGTGACCGGTGCCGAGCGTCTCGAGCCGCAGACGGTCCTCTCCTATATCAAGCTGCGTGTCGGTCAGCCTTACTCGAAGGCATCGGCCGACGCTGCGCTCAAGGATCTCTACGAGACCGAGCTTTTCGCCGACGTCCAGATTTCCAACGACAACGGTAACGTCACCATCCAGGTGAAGGAAAACCCGGTCGTCAACCGCATCATCCTTGAGGGCAACAAGCGCATCAAGGACGACAAGATCCTGCCCGAGATCAAGGTCGCGCCGCGCCAGATCTTTACCCGCTCGAAAATCCGTGCCGACGTCGCCCGCATCATCGAACTCTACAAGCGCCAGGGCCGCTACGCCGCGACCGTCGAGCCGAAGATGGTCATGCTCGACCAGAACCGCGTCGATATCGTCTTCGAGATCACCGAGGGCGACAAGTCCAAGGTCCGCCAGATCAACATCATCGGCAACGAGCACTTCTCCGACGGCAAGCTGCGCGGCGAGATGGTGACCAAGCAGGCGCGCTTCACCCGCATCTTCAGCTCGAGCACCAGCTACGATCCCGATCGCATGGCGTTCGACCAGCAGAAGTTGCGCCAGTTCTATCTGACCGAGGGCTACGCGGATTTCCGCGTCGTCTCCGCGGTCGCCGAGCTGACGCCGGACAAGAAGGACTTCATCATCACTTACGTGGTGGAGGAAGGCCAGCGCTACAAGTTCGGCGATGTGAAGGTCGAAAGCCAGCTGCGTGACTTCGACGGCGAGCGCCTGACCAAGAACCTGCCGATGAAGCAGGGCGACTGGTACAATGCCAAGCTCGTCGAAGACACGATCGAGAGCCTGAACGACACCGCCGGTGCCTACGGCTACGCCTTCGCCGACGTGCGGCCGCAGTACGACCGCAACAAGGACGACCTCACCATGGGTCTGACCTTCGTCATCCAGGAAGCGCCGCGCGTCTATGTCGAGCGCATCGACATCAACGGCAACACACTAACCCAGGACAAGGTCGTGCGCCGCGAGTTCCGTCTGGCCGAAGGCGACGCGTTCAACTCGCTGCAGGTCAAGCGTTCGACCAACCGCATCAAGTCGCTCGGCTACTTCCAGGAGAAGTTCGAGGTCGAGCAGAAGCCCGGAAGCGCCGACGACCGCATTATCCTTGAAGCCAATGTCGAGGAAAAGCCGACGGGCGAACTGCAGCTTTCGGCGGGCTTCTCGAGCCTTGAAAGCTTCATCTTCCAGGCCTCGATCCGCCAGCGCAACTTCCGCGGCCGCGGTCAGACAGTCGGCCTTTCAGGCAGCTATTCGCGCTATTCGAAGAGCGTCGAGGCCAGCTTCGTCGAGCCGTACCTGTTCGACAAGAACGTGTCGCTGGGCGTCGACATCTATCGCCGCGACTACAACAGCTTCAACTACTACAACTCCAGCCGCAAGACGAATTACCAGCAGTCGACTACCGGCTTCCAGGTCCGCGCCGGTGTGCCGCTCACCGAGTACCTGACGGCGGTTGGCCGCTATACGCTCAACTACGACGACATCTCGGTGAGCAAGAGCCAGTTCTATTCGATTGACTCGAACGGCGACTATAGTTGCGATCCGTTGCGCGCCGGCCGCTACTTGTGCGAAGCCATCGGCAAGCGCCTGAGTTCGATCGTCGGCATGTCGCTGATCTACGACACGCTCGACAACCGCGTGCGTCCGACCAGGGGCGAAACCGCATCGATCAACCTCGATATCGCCGGGCTGGGCGGTGACGTGAAGTACGCTCGCCTGCGTGCCAACGCGGCCAAGTACTGGCCGCTCGGCGGAGGCTTCGTCTTCTCCGTGCAGGGCGAAGGCGGCGCGATCAAGGGCTACGGTGGCGACAGTGTACGTCTGACCGACCGTTTCTACCTCGGCGAGCCGCAGATGCGTGGCTTCGGCATCCGCGGCGTCGGCCCGCGCGTCATCCGTCAGTACTACAGCGGCGTCGTTGGCGCGGAGGACACGACCATGTCCAACGATTCCGACGACGCACTCGGCGGCAAGTATTACTACAAGGCTCGCGGTGAACTGGAGATTCCGCTCGGTTCCGGTGCCCGCGAACTGGGACTGCGCCCGTCCATCTTCGTTGATGCCGGCGCCGTATGGGGCACCAAGACGCCCGACACCCTCGATTGCAGCAACGGCTGCTTCATCGAGCAGCGCGATTCCGACGGCAACCAGCTTTATTATACGCGCGACGCCGACAACAACATTACCGGCACCACGACCACGCCGAATGGCGACCCTGCCGGCAGCACCAGCTACTTCACCGAAGAGTACCTGGGCAACACCTGGAAGCCGCGTGTTGCCGTCGGTATCGGCGTGAACTGGAATTCGCCCTTCGGTCCGTTCCGGATCGATTTCTCGAAGGTCCTTCTCAAGGAGAAGGGCGACGACACCAAGGCATTCACCTTCAACGTGGGAACACAATTCTGATGAAGACTCTTCTCAAGTCCGCCGCGCTGGCCTCGAGCCTGGCGCTGGCTACCGTCGCTGCTCAGCCCGCTCTTGCGCAGGACAAGAACGGTGGCACCATCGTGCAGGGCCTCGCGATTGCGAACTTCGATGCGGTGATCGCCAACTCGAACGCCTACAAGACTGCCGAGCAGCAGCGCGAGTCGACCTACAAGGCGCAGTACGATCAGGCCAAGCAGCGCAGTGAAGCGCTCAATGCCCAGCTCAAGCCGATGATCGACAAGTTCAACGCCGACCGTCAGGCAGCGAACCCGAACCAGACTGCGCTGCAGCAGCAGGCCGCGCAGATCCAGCAGATCCAGGAAAGCGGCAAGCAGGAAATCCAGCGCATCCTCGCGCCGGTCGGCCTGTCGCAGGCCTATGTGAACGAGCAGATCGAGGACAAGCTCGACGCTGCGGTGAAGTCCGCGATGGCCAAGAAGAAGGTTTCGATCCTGCTTTCGCCGGACTCGATCCTTGCGGTCAACGGCAGCGCCTACAACCTCAACCAGGACATCCTGAACGAGCTGAACGCCTCGATCCCGTCGGCGCAGCTGGTCCCGCCGTCGGGCTGGGAACCGCGCCAGATCCGTGAAGCGCGCGCGCAGCAGGCCGCCGCCCAGGGCCAGGCTGCGCCGAGCACGGCTGCCCAGCCGACCGGACGCTAAGAGCTGATCGGGGGCAGGACATGAGCGAGACGACCGAACAGGTCTACGATACCGCGAAGATCCTGGCGGCGCTTCCGCACCGCTACCCGATGCTGCTGGTCGACCGCGTGGTCTCCTTCACCGAGGAGGAGATCCATGCGGTCAAGGCCGTCAGCTTCAACGAGGATTTCTTCCAGGGGCATTTCCCGGGCCGTCCCATCATGCCCGGCGTTCTCCAGATAGAGGCGCTGGCGCAGGCGGCAGGTATCCTTGCCATCGAGTCCCTCGGCCTCGCCGGGACCGGCAAGCTGGTCTACTTCATGGCGATCGAGGACGCGAAGTTCCGCAATCCCGTAACCCCCGGCAACTTGCTCGACCTGCGCGCCGGCTTCGTCCAGAAGCGTTCGCGCGTATGCAAGTTCTGGGGCAAGGCGTCGATCGGCGACAAGGTCACCTGTGAAGTGAACTTCACGGCAATGATCGCCGACAGCTGATTTTTCGGGGTGGGGCCTTCCGGTCGGCTCTCCCGCCGGCAGGATGGGTACACGGACGGGAAGCCCCACTCCCACTTGCATTTCAGCCCGCTTCGCTGTAAGCGCGCCGCTTTCCAAGGCAGGCCGGTCGGAACCGGCCATATGCGAAAGAGATTCGAAATGAAGGCCGATACGCACCCCGACTACCACATGATCACCGTCCAGATGACCGACGGCACCAAGTTCCAGACCCGCTCGACCTGGGGTTCGGAAGGTGACACGCTGGTTCTGGAAGTTGACCCGACGTCGCACCCCGCCTGGACCGGTGGTACGCAGCGCGTGAACGAAGGCGGCCGCGTCGCGCAGTTCAACAAGCGTTTCGGCGGACTCTCGCTCAAGAAGAAGTGAGCCGGGGTTCCATCGCGAACACGCGAAAGGGGCGGTCCGCAAGGGCCGCCTTTTTTGTTGCAGCCGTGACTTGACGCGGCGGCCCGTTTCGCCGGGCTGGTTCAGTTCGGTCCGTTGCCTATCAGGTCATGCCAGTCGGCATGTTCAACCGGTACCTGGAGAAGGAACTCCATGCCTGCCGAGCTGCCGCGAACCCAGCGCACGATTGCCGGTATCTTCGGTTCGGCGCCCATGCCGATCGACACGAACGCGCCCTGGTGCAGCCTTTCCGCTTCGGTGCGCACACAGCATCCGTGAAGTGAGACGTCGGCGAGCATGACGGAGGCCCGCCCGCCGTTGGAGAACTCCAGCGTGGCCTCGAAGCTGGTGGGGCGCCGTTCCTCGCGCCTCCGCTCGGACGGATCGAAGGCTTTGGGGTTCTGGTCATCCTGAAGGGATGGACTTGGCTGGGTGAGACGTTGACCGGGCATTGGCATCTCCATGGAGGCTCATTGCTGGGGGTGGTCGAAGGACGATTCGTCTTGCGGGGTGCCAAGATACTGTCCGCAATTGCCTTTCAGGCCGATAAGCCTAGCCTATGGAAGGTCGCGTAGCGTTGCTGCGCGATGGTGTCGGCAGGAACCGGACCGATCGGTTTCGACTTGAGGAAATGTGCTGTCCGCGGCGTCCTGTCTGAACATGAGTTTCCGGCCCCAAAGGGAGATTACCGATGATCCGTACCGTCCGAACCCTAGCCGTCTGCGCAGCCGCGCTCTCGGCTCATGCTGTCCTGGCAGACAATCACGGCGAAGCGGCCGCGCCGCCAGTCCATGCGACCGTGATCGGGCTCGATGGTCAGGCGCTGGGGATGGTGACTCTCCAGGACACGCCGACCGGCGTTCTTGTCTCGACCGACATCAAGGGGCTGCCCGAAGGTGAGCATGGCTTCCACTTCCATGAGAAGGGCGTGTGCCAGCCTGCGGAAAAGTTCGCGACTGCGGGCGGGCACTTTGCCGCAGGGGGCGCCATGCATGGCCTGATGGTCGAGGGCGGTCCGCACGGCGGCGATATGCCCAACCAGCACGTGGGTGCCGATGGCGTGCTCGAAACGCAGATCCTCAATACCGGAGTCACGCTCGCGCCGGGACCGAAGTCTCTGGAGGATGCCGATGGTTCGGCCCTGGTGATTCACGCCGGTGCGGACGACTACAAGAGCCAGCCCTCGGGCGCTGCGGGCGGACGCATCGCCTGCGCGGTGATCAGCGCGCCGAAATAAGCGATGTTGGGCCGGGGGAGGGCACTAGTTCACCCTCGGCTCAACTCCACGACCGTTCCCGAAACCACTGCGTGACGACGTACTTGCGGCCCTGGCGCACCTTCATTGCGTGGTGCAGGGTGGCGGGATTGAGGCTGCCGTCCGGGCGGCGGTTGTTCCAGGCGACGAGCTTGCCGCGTTCGGGCTGGATCAGCTTGTTGATCACCTTGAAGCGCGTGGCGCCGCCGGCATCCACGTCGTTCAGGTAGATCATGAAGGTCCAGGTGCGCTGGCCGGAAACGCTGCAGTACTTTTCGAAATCGCTGTTGTTGGGCTCGAAATAGTCCGTGTGGGCCTTGAATTCCTGGCCGACCTCGTAGCGTTGGCCCTGCAAGGGTTCGGCATGGGCCGGGTCGATGCCGGAAATATCGCAGAGTTTTCGGGAGAGGGCTGCCACGGCGGGAACGTCGGGGGACAGATCGCAGGTAGAGCTGGTGCGAAACACGTCGTCGCCGTTGTAGTTGGCGACAGTCGAGGGCCGGTGTTCGGCCTCGATCAGCGCGATCAGGGCATCGCACTGCGCAGTGTCGAGGAAATCGCGCTTCACGAAGAGTTCGAGCCGCGAGGAAGGGAAGCGTTGCATGCCCGTACGTAAGAGGGCAGCGCCGGATGATTCGCCTGGAGCCGTCATGGGGCGGACACTAGCGGCACGATTGTCGCGGGAAAATTGCAGGAGTCTTGCATCGATCCGAATTTTTGCTTTGCAAGATGGCCTCCCTTGTGCAAAGGCGCGCTCCCGCACTGATCGCTGCTTGCAGCGTTCCGGGCGGCTTTCCGGAGGCAGGCGCCATTGCTCCTGTCCCGGTGTGGCGATCGTAGCTCAGTTGGTTAGAGCGCCGGTTTGTGGTACCGGAGGTCGTGGGTTCGAACCCCATCGATCGCCCCATTTTCTTCCTTTGCCTGAGCGGTTTGGCACTATGCGGGTGAAAATCTGCAGCGTGGACCCTAAGTCCACTTGCCCCGCGCGCGTCTGTCGATAGAACGCGCCTGTCATGCACGGCTTTGCCAATCCTGCCCGCTTTCTGCGCATCGCCCGCTGGCTGATGCCGCTCTGCATGGGCGTCGGAGTCGTTATCGCGACGGTCGCGCTTTACTGGGGGCTGTTTCGCGCCCCGCCGGAGCGCCTGCAGGGCGAGACCGTGCGCATCGTCTTCCTTCACGTTCCCGCTGCCTGGCTGGGCATGGCAGGCTGGATGGGCATTGCCGCGGCCAGCTTTAGCGAACTGGTCTGGCGTCATCCGCTCGCCGGGATCGCCGCGCGCGGCTGCGCGGTGCCGGGTGCGGTCTTTACCGCGGTTTGCCTGATCACCGGATCTCTGTGGGGGCGTCCGGCCTGGGGGACCTGGTGGGTCTGGGACGGCCGGTTGACCAGCATGCTGGTGCTGCTTTTCCTCTATTTCGGCTGGATGGCGCTGTCGCAGGCGAGCGAGGCCAGCGCCGGCGGGCATACCCGGGCACCGGCGATCTTCGGGCTGGTCGGTGCGGTGAACGTTCCGATCATCCATTACTCGGTGATCTGGTGGAACAGCCAGCACCAACCGCCGAGCATCACCATGGGCAAGTCGGCGATGGACGGGGCCTTCCTGTGGCCGCTGTTGGCCGCTACCCTCGGCTTCACATTGATTTTCGCAGGCGTCGTGCTGGCCCGGATGCGGGCCATACTCGCCGACCAGCAGGCAGAGGCCCGCTTGCGCCGCAAGGCGATGAGCGAAGCGGCATTCTGATAAAGACAAGCGGCATTTACGGGATGAGCGAGGCAATTATCTGATGCGCGAGGCTATGGATGCCTGGACTTTCGTGATCGCGTCCTACGCCGTCGGCGTCGGGGCGACGCTTGCGATGATTGCCTGGTCGCTGATCTCGATGAAGCGGGCCGAGGCCCGCCGCGACAAGGCGCGAGGGCAGCGCTGATGGCCGTGAAAGCGAAACACCAGAGGCTGGTCCTCCTCGTCCTTGCGCTGGTCGTGCTGATTGGCGCTGGCCTGCTCGCGGCCTGGGCGCTGCGCAATCAGGCGAGCTATTTCTATGTCCCGAACGAGATTGTCGCCAGTCCGCCAGCGCCCGACCGCGCCGTGCGCCTTGGCGGCATGGTCGAGAAGGGCTCGCTCAAGACCGAGGGCGACGGTGTGACCATCGCCTTTGTCGTCGAGGATGGGAAGGCGCGCGTGCCGGTGACTTTCAAGGGCATCGTCCCCTCGCTCTTCGTCGAAGGGTCGGGTGTCGTCGCCGAAGGCCGGATGGGCAAGGACGGGACTTTCATTGCCGACAACCTGCTGGCCAAGCATGACGAGAACTACGTCCCGCGCGAGATGCAGGAGATGACTGCAGCGCAGGCCGACAAGATCGTGGCGGAAACGCAGTGATCGCGGAATTCGGACTCGCCGCGCTCTGGCTTGCCGCCGCGCTCGCCGCGCTGCAGCTCGTTGCCGGTGCGCTTGGCCTGACCCGGCGCGGCGAAGCGCTGGGCGGCGTCGTGCGCCCGGTCGCGGTCGTGCAGGGGCTGCTCGCGCTCGTCTCGTTCCTGTGCCTGATCTACGTCTTTGCCGTCACCGACCTGTCGGTGAAGCTGGTGGCGATGAACTCGCATTCGATGAAGCCGCTGGTCTTCAAGATCGCCGGTGCCTGGGGCAACCACGAGGGCTCGATGCTCCTGTGGGTCACGGTCATGGGCATGGCGGGCGGTTTCGTTGCGTTGATCGAGAGGCGCCTGCCCGAGCCGACGATGCTGGCAACGCTGGCCGGACAGGCCTTCGTCAGCCTCGGCTTCTATGCCTTCCTGCTGATCGCCTCGAACCCGTTCGAACGCCTCTCGCCGGTTCCGGCTGAAGGCAACGGCCTCAATCCGCTGCTGCAGGACCTCGGCCTCGCGTTCCATCCGCCCACGCTCTACCTCGGCTATGTCGGCCTTTCGGTGGCCTTCAGCTTCGCAATCGGCGCGCTGGTCACGCGTGAGGTCGGGCCGGCCTTCGCCCGCGCCATGCGCCCATGGGTGATGGGTGCCTGGATTTTCCTGACGGTGGGTATCACCGCCGGTTCCTACTGGGCCTATTACGAACTGGGCTGGGGCGGCTGGTGGTTCTGGGATCCGGTCGAGAACGCCTCGCTCATGCCCTGGCTGGCGGCGACCGCGCTGCTGCATTCGGCCAGCGTTCTCGCTGCGCGCAATGCCTTGCGCGCCTGGACGATCATGCTGGGCGTCGTGGCTTTCTCGATGTCGATGATCGGCACCTTCCTGGTGCGCTCGGGCATTCTCACCAGCGTCCATGCCTTTGCCGTCGACCCCGAGCGCGGGACATTCATCCTCGCGCTTCTGGCGATCAACATCGGCGGGGCGCTCACGCTTTTCGCCTTGCGCGCCGCGACCGTGACCGAGGGCGAACGCTTCGCCGTCGTCAGCCGCGAGGGCGCGCTGGTGTTCAATAACGTGATGCTTTCGGCGATTCTCGGCATCGTCCTGTTCGGGACACTCTATCCGCTGGTGGCCGAGGCCATGGGCGCCAAGGTCTCGGTAGGGCCGCCGTACTTCAACCCGATGAGCGCCCTGTTCGCCGTGCCGATGCTGATGGTCCTGGCGGTCGGTCCGCTGCTTCGCTGGCGGCGCGATGCCTTCTCCCGGGTCGGCAAGCGGTTGGTGATTCCCGCCATGCTGGTTGCGGCAGGTGTGATTGCGCTGCTGGTCGTTGGCGGTGTCGCATTCCTGCCGGTCATCGGCCTGGCGCTGGCCGCAGGGCTTGCCTGGGCAAGCCTGATGCCGCTGCGCGAACGCAACCTGCGCCGCACGCCGCTACCGGTGTGGGGTATGGTGATCGCGCACTTCGGGATTGCCGTGGCGCTGTTCGGCATGAGCAGCGAGAGCGCCTTCTCGGTCGAGAAGCTGGTTGCGGTGAGGCCCGGCGAGACGACGCAGGTCGGTCCGTGGCTTGTTCGCCTCGAACGGGTCGAACCGGTGGCCGGCCCCAACTGGACCGCGCTCGAGGCGGAACTGAAGGTGCGGTACAAGGATTCGGACCCGGTCATCGCCCGGCCGCAGTCGCGCAGCTTTTGGGCGCCCCCGCAACAGACCAGCGAATCTTCGCTGCTGACGCGCTGGAACGGGCAGCTTTACTCGGTTCTGGGCGGGGAAGCGGAAGACGGTCGATGGCAGCTTCGCCTGTGGTGGAAACCCTTTGTCACCCTGATCTGGCTGGGGGGTCTGCTGATTGCCCTGGGCGGTGTGCTGGCCCTGATCGGCCGCGTGAAGAGCGACCTGCGCCGCCTCATCGCGCGTGACAAGATTGCCGACAGGCGCGAGAGTCAGGGCCGATGAGCGAGCCAACGCCTCCCAAGGCCCCCAAGTGGGCGATCTGGCTGCCCCTGGTGCTGTTCGTGGCCTTCGTCGCGCTCGTCATGATCGGGCTCTATCGTCCGGCGGACCGCAACGTGGCCAGCACGCTGGTCGGCAAGCCCATGCCCGAGTTCCAGCTTCCGCCGGCATTGCCCGGTCGACCCGGGCTCGACAGTCGGCAATTCGCCAATGGCTCGCCGCATCTCGTGAACATCTTTGCCAGCTGGTGCCTGCCGTGCCGCGTCGAGGCACCGCAACTGGCGGCACTGGCCAGGGCAGGTGTGCCGATCGAAGGCATCTCCGTACGTGACACGACCGAGGCGCTGCAGGGTTTCCTTGCCGAACACGGCGATCCGTTCCAGCGAATCGGTGCCGATGATGACGGCAAGGTCCAGCTCGCGCTCGGCTCCTCTGGCGTGCCGGAGACTTACGTGATCGATGGCAAGGGCGTGATTCGCTACCAGCACATCGGCGAAATCCGTCCCGAACATATCCCGATGATTCTCGACAAGCTGAAGGAGACCGCGCAGTGAGCCGCCTGCCAGTCTGTCTTCGCCCGCCCCACCGCCTGTTCGCGGTGATCGTGGCCGCTCTGGGCCTGCTGTGCGCTGGGCCGGCCATGGCGCAGGAAGAGCATTCGACCGCGCCTTATGCCTATCGCCAGCTGGAAGACCCGGCCAAGGAGGAGAAAGCGCAGGCGCTGATGGAGACGCTGCGCTGCCTGCAGTGCCAGGGACAGTCCATTGCCGATTCGGATGCGCCAATTGCCGGTTCGATGCGCTCGCTCGTGCGGGAACGGATCGCTGCAGGCGAAGATCCCGAGGCGATTCGCGGCTGGCTGATCGAACGTTACGGCGATTACGTCAGCTACGCACCGCAATTGACCAGCCTCACCTGGCCGCTCTTTGCCGTGCCTGCCTTTCTCATCCTGCTGGCCGTGCTGTTGCTGCGCCGGCGCTTTCGCAGGGGAGGGGAACAATGACCTGGGTCCTCGTCGTCGTTCTGGCGGTGGTCGCCTTCATAGGCATTGCCTTTGTCCTCAAGGCGCCGCGCAGCGGCTGGGAAGCGATCGCCGCCGCGCTCGTCCTGGGCATTGCCGGTTACGCTTCGCAGGCAAGCCCGGGCCTGCCCGCTGCGCCCAAGGCGGCGTCCGAGCAGGTCTCCAAGGACGCAGCGGCGATGGTCGATGCGCGCGGAAAGGTCAGCGACAGCAGTCTGCCGCCGAGCGATCGATGGGTGGTGATTGCCGACGGACTGGCGCGAAACGGCCGTTACGGCGATGCTGCCGAGGTTCTGCGCGGTGCGGTCGATGCGGATCCCAAGAACACCGAGGCATGGCTGGCAATGGGCAACGCGCTGGTCTCCCATGCCGATGGGCTGCTGACGCCCGCGGCGCTCTATGCCTTCCGCAAGGCGGCCCTGTCGGATCCGGATGCACCGGGGCCGCCGTTCTTCCTGGGCCTCGCTTTCGCCCAGTCTGGTCGCTACGCCGAGGCCCGCCAGCTGTGGTCCGACCTGCTCGAACGCGCGCCCGAGGATGCTCCCTGGCGCGCGCCTCTGGCGGATCAGCTGTCCAAGCTGGAGGCGTTCCTTGCCGGACAATCGGGTGGGCAAGGTCCCTCTTCGGGTCAGTCAACCCCCTGAGCCTGATTTAAGTATCGTTGCTTGGGTCTCTGCATGCTGCTAACGGCCACCCCTTGCCGCAGCTGCGAGATGGCTTATCCAGTCCATGACGGGGCGCAGGAATGAGTGATGAACAATCGGGTCGTGGTGCTGAAACCCCGTCGGTAATCAATCCGGCGATGTCTTCCGCGCATCCAGTCCCCGGGGGCCATGGTCATGGTTCCAACAACGTCGCCAAGCTCGCCTTCGGGGCGATCGGCGTCGTTTTTGGAGACATCGGTACCAGCCCGATCTACGCCTTTCGTGAAACTTTCGTCGGCCCGCACCCGCTGGCCATCGACGAATTGCACATTCTGGGCGTCGTCAGCCTGATCTTCTGGTCGATGACGCTGGTCGTATCGATCCAGTACGTGGGCATCCTGATGCGCGCGGACAACAAGGGGCAGGGCGGCAGCCTCGCCCTCGTCGCGCTGATTTCCGGTCACATCAAGAAATCGCGATACGGCGGTCTTGTCGTGCTGCTGGGCGTCTTTGCGACCTCGCTGTTCTACGGCGACTCGATGATTACCCCGGCGGTTTCGGTGCTCTCGGCGGTCGAAGGCCTGACAGTCGTCGAATCGCGCCTGGCGCCGCTCGTCCTGCCGATTGCGCTGGTCCTGCTGATTGGCCTGTTCGTTCTGCAGAAAAGCGGGACGGCCAAGGTGGGAGCGCTCTTCGCGCCCGTCATGGTGATCTATTTCTCGGTCCTGGCGATCCTGGGCATCTATCACCTCGTGCAGATGCCCGGCGTGCTCGTCGCCCTGAACCCGTGGTACGCGATCCAGTTCTTCCTGACCGACAAGATGCTCGGCTTCCTGGCTCTCGGCTCGGTCGTGCTGGCCGTGACCGGCGCGGAAGCGCTCTATTCGGACATGGGCCACTTCGGGCGCGGCCCGATGCGCATGTCGTGGTTCGGCTTCGTAATGCCCTGCCTGCTGATCAACTACTTCGGCCAGGCGGCGATGATTCTCGGCCTGGACGATGCTTCGGCGGCAGAGGCGATGGAGAACCCGTTCTTCAACCTCGCGCCGGAATACCTGCGCCTGCCGCTCGTCATCCTGGCCACCTGCGCGACGTTCATCGCCAGCCAGGCGGTGATCTCGGGTGCGTTCTCGATCACCCACCAGGCGATGCAGCTTGGCTTCATCCCGCGCCTCTCGACCCGCCACACCAGCGAGCACGAAGTTGGGCAGATCTACATTCCCTTCGTGAACTGGGCGCTGATGACCGGCGTGATCGTGCTGGTCCTCGTCTTCCAGAACTCGTCGAACCTCGCTTCGGCCTACGGTATCGCGGTTACCGGCGCGATGCTCATCGACACCTGCCTGATGACGGTGTTGCTGATCGTGCTGTGGCGCTGGAAGCTGTGGCTGGCGATCCCGGTCATCGTTACATTCTTCATCGTCGATGGCGCCTACTTCGCTGCGAACGCGACCAAGATCGCGGATGGCGGCTGGTTCCCGCTGCTGATCGGCGGTATTGCCTTCACGCTGCTGACGACCTGGAACAAGGGCCGCCGCCTCATGCGCCTGCGCATGACCGAGGCCGCCTTGCCGCTCAACGTCTTCGCCAAGAGCGCGCACGGCAGCGCCGCGCGCGTACCGGGTACGGCGATCTTCATGGCATCGAGCAATGTCGGCGTGCCTTCGGCGCTGCTGCACAACATCAAGCACAACAAGGTGCTGCATGAGCGCGTTGTCGTGCTGACCGTCGAAGTGGCCGATGTGCCCTATGTCGAGGCAAGCGAGCGCTACGAGGTTTCGGACCTCGGGCAGGGCTTCTATCGCCTGACGCTGCGCTATGGCTTCATGGAAGAGACCGATATCCCCGTAGCGCTGGCCAATACCCAGATCTGCGGCGCTCCGTTCGAGATGATGAAGACCAGCTTCTTCCTCTCCCGTCAGACGCTGCTTCCGGCGGCCAAGCCGGGCATGGCAATCTGGCGCGAAAAGCTCTTCGCCTGGATGATGCGCAATGCGGCCAGTGCGATGGAGTTCTTCCGCCTGCCGACCAACCGCGTCGTCGAACTGGGCAGCCAGCTCGAGATCTGATTGCGCGGTCCGTCTTCCCTCTTGAGAGGACAGCAAAAAGGGCGGACCTGCTGCGAAGGCAGGCCCGCCCTTTGCGTTTCCGGTGACCGATCAGCCGAGGTTGGCGCTGACCATGCAGTAGATCATCGGAATCGACAGCAGCGTGTTGAGACGGCTGGCAATCAGCGCGCGCGGCGCGGCGGCGGCTTTCTCCTCGGCGCTGGCTTCCACGATGCCCAGGATCTTCTTCTGGGCGGGCCAGATGATGAACCAGACGTTGAAGGCCATGACGAGGGCCATCCACATGCCCACGCCGATCAGCGCGACGGCTCCAACGCCCGCGAAGCTGAGCGCCTGGACGAGGTAGCCGCTGGCCCACGCGACGACGAGCCCGGTGATGACCGTGAACAGCGCCGCATAGCGGAAGTAGAATAGCACCTTGGGCGCGATGTGCCCGGTGACCGCGCCTTTCTGCTCCGCCGGGATCGACGGCATCAGCGGCACTTGCACGAAGTTGAGATAGTAGAGCAGGCCGATCCACAGGATCCCGAAAAAGACGTGGAGCCAGCGGAAGACCGAATTGAGATTGACCGGTGAGTATGGCGCGAAGGCCAGCATGATCAGGATCGCGAGCGCGATACCTACACCCAGGACGAGATTCAGGTTTCCGAACAGTTTCGCCATTGCATCCCCCTTTATGTTCTTGCGCCGGCCCCCCTGCTGTTGGCGTTAGTCAGCGACCGGCAACGCACTATCGCGATTCCGGCACGGCTTGTCACATGAAATCATGGGATGGGGAGGAGAACCTCCACGCAGGCTCAGTCGTGCGGGGGATTCTCGATCAGCTCTTCCTTCGCGGTTTCGCCCATGCCGTGCCTGAGCACCATGGGCAGCTGCGAGAAAGTGAAGAGGAAGGAAATCACCGTGAAACCCCAGAGCTTGGCCTGCAGCCACGTATCGAAAGTGATGACCCCGATATGCTTGGCATAGACGAGCGCGGTGTTGAGGACGGCCAGGAACAGGAAGAACCACGCCCAATTGCGCGAGAGTTTCATCCAGCCGGTCTCGTCCAGACCCTCGAAGGCTGACTGCAGAAGATACTTGAGCATCGGCTTGCCGCGCCAAAGCCCGATGAAGAGTACCCCGGAGAACATCAGGTAAACCGCGGTTGGCTTGATCATGATCCACAGCGGATCGTGGAAGATCACGGTCAGCGCGCCGAAGCCTACGATCAGCACCGTCGTCAGCCAGAGCATCGGCGAGATATGGCCCAGCCGCCACTTGGAGACGACGAGGGCGATCACGGTGGCAGCCATGAAGGCCAGCGTGCCCTTGATGACGGCGGCTACAGTGGCGATGCTGTCCTCGCTGTCAGCCGGTGAATAGTGCCGGTAGGCAAGGAAGAAGATCAGCAGCGGTCCGTAGTCGACCACGAGATTGAGCCAGGAGCTGCGCGGCTTTTCCTCGGCCTTGGCGGGGGATGCTTGGGTCATCAGGCGATTCCGGCGATAACCTGGGCCACGAGGTCCGGGTTGAAGGGGCGCAGGTCGTCGATCTTTTCACCGACGCCGATGGCATGGATGGGAAGCCCGTATTGCTCGGCCGCTGCGACGAGGACGCCGCCGCGTGCAGTGCCGTCCAGCTTGGTCATGATCAGGCCGGAGACGCCCGCGACTTCCTTGAAGATCTCGATCTGCGACAGCGCGTTCTGACCGTTGGTGGCATCGAGCACCAGGACCACGTCGTGCGGGGCCTCGGGGTTGAGGCGGCCCAGCACGCGGCGGATCTTGGCCAGCTCGTCCATCAGTTCGCGCTTGTTCTGCAGGCGTCCTGCGGTGTCGACAATCAGCGCGTCAATGCCCTGGTCGGTCGCAGCCTTGACCGCATCGAACACGACGGAAGCCGGATCGCCGCCTTCGGGGCCCTTGACGATGGGAACGCCCAGCCGTTCGGCCCAGACGCCAAGCTGGCCGATGGCTGCGGCACGGAAGGTATCGCCCGCTGCCAGCATGACCGAATAGTCCTGTTCCTGGAACAGGTGCGCCAGCTTGGCGATCGTCGTGGTCTTGCCCGATCCGTTGACGCCGATCACGAGGATCACCTGCGGACGCGGGAAAGCCACCACGTCGAGCGGCCTTGCGACAGGGCGCAGGATGTCGGCGATCTCACGCGCGACGACTTCCATGATCGCGCGCTCATCGGCGTCGCGCTCGAAGCGTTCTTCGGCGAGCCGGTCGCGGATGCGGGCCGCGGCGCGCGGGCCGAGGTCCGACATGATCAGGGCGTCCTCGATGTCGTCGAGCTGGCCATCGTCCAGGCGGGTCTTGCCGACGATACCGGCGAGGTTGCCGGTCAGCCGTTCGGAGGTCTTGCGAAAGCCTCCGAAGAGGCGTTCGGACCAGGCGTCGTTGGGGGCGCCTTCGTCACTCATACTTCCAGTATTCCTTCGACTGCCTTTCCAGGCGTGATGCGTAGCAGTGCGCCGGGCTGCGTGCCCTCGGGAAGGCGCACGGTCGCGAAGTTCTCGGCATGGCCGGTCCCGCCTTTCTCGGCAAGCACCGTCAGCGCCTTGCCGACAAGGCCTTCCAGCCAAGTGTCGCGCTGGCGGGTGATGGCCGCACGCAGTTCCGCGGCACGGGCCTTGATCAGCGGCGCGCTGACCTGCGGCATGCGAGCGGCCGGGGTACCCGGTCGCTGTGAATAGGGGAAGACGTGCCCGTGCACGATCTGCAGGCTTTCGACGATCGAGAGGCTGTTGGCGTGCGCGGCTTCGTCTTCGGTAGGGAATCCGGCGATGATGTCCGCGCCCACGGCAAGATCGCCGCGGTGGGCCCGCAGCCCTTCGACAAGCGCGATGGCATCGGCGCGGCTGTGGCGCCGCTTCATCCGCTTGAGGATGAGGTCGTCGCCATGTTGTAGCGAAAGATGCACATGCGGCATCATGCGCGGTTCATGCGCAAGCAGCTCGAACAGGCTGGGGTCCACTTCCGCGCCGTCGATCGAGGACAGGCGCAGGCGGGGCAGGGCGGCGAAGCGGGCCAGG
Organism: Novosphingobium sp. PY1; assembly: GCF_017312445.1. Classification (NCBI taxonomy): domain Bacteria; kingdom Pseudomonadati; phylum Pseudomonadota; class Alphaproteobacteria; order Sphingomonadales; family Sphingomonadaceae; genus Novosphingobium; species Novosphingobium sp. PY1. The sequence continues at coordinate 58,848 of NZ_BLTI01000002.1, forward strand.
ATCGCTTCGCACAGCGCACCCAGTCGCGTAGCGCCGGGCAGGTCGCTGCCCCAGGAGGTAAGGTCGACGCCGGTAAGTACGATCTCGCCCACTCCCTCATCGACATGCACGGCGATGTCTTCGATCACTTCGGCCACGCTGCGCGAACGGCTCGGGCCACGCCCTTGCGGGATCACGCAGAAGGTGCAGGCATGGTCGCAGCCGTTCTGCACCTGCACGAAGCCGCGCGTGTAGCCGCCCTTTGCGCGAAGGGGCGGGGCAGCAGGCACGTTCCAGGCGCGTGGATCGAGCTTGGCGGTGTTGGCGACGAGGCCGTCCACCTCGGGCATCTGCCCCAGCATCTCGCGCTCCACTTCGGCGGCGCAGCCGGTGACGATCAGGCGCGCGTCGGGCCGTGCGCGGCGGGCGCGGCGGATCGCTTGCCGGGTCTGGCGCACCGCTTCGGCCGTCACGGCGCAGGAATTGATCACGACAAGATCCTGCGCTTCGCCGAGCAGGCCGCGCAGGGATTCGCTTTCCGCGATGTTGAGGCGGCAGCCGAGGGAATGGACTTCGACCGTCAAACCCCGGTCCCGCCCGCAGGCATCCCGTAATCGGCCGGATCGAACGAGCCGCGGAAGCTCTCGGTCGCCGGACCGGTCATGACGATCTCGCCGTCCTCGCGCCATTCGATGACGAGCGGCCCGCCGGGAAGGGTCACGGTGACGCGGCGATCGACCAGGCCGCGCTTCATCGCTCCGATGGCTGTCGCGCAGGCGCCGGTGCCGCAGGCGCGGGTAAGGCCGGCGCCGCGTTCCCAAACGCGCAGGGTCATCGCGTCGCGTGCGGTCACTGCAGCGACATTGACGTTGATCCTCTCTGGGAACAGCGGGTCGGTCTCGATCAGCGGGCCAAGCCGGTTCATATCGACTGAATAGGGATCGGTGACGAAGAAGATGACGTGCGGATTGCCGACGTTGACGGCGATGGGATCGGTCAGCTCATCCCAGCCGACCGGCATGGAATGGGTGTCCATCGCATAGGCAAGCGGAATGCGGTCCCAGTCGAAGCGGGGCTTGCCCATTTCGACGGAAATGCCGCTGTCGCTTGGGGAGGCGTGGAGCAGGCCGCCCAGCGTCTCGATCCGGGCCGGCTGGCCGTGCAGCAGGCCGACCGCGCGGGTGGCATTGCCGCATGCCTCCACTTCGCTGCCGTCGGCATTGAAGATGCGCATGCGGAAATCCCCCTCGGAAGAGGGCTCAAGCAGGATCAGCTGGTCGCAGCCGATGCCGGTGTGGCGGTCGGCAAGGGCAGATGCGGCAGCGGAGTCGATCGGCGGCAGGGCGCGCTCCCGCGCGTCCAGCACGATGAAGTCGTTGCCCAGCCCATGCATCTTGGTGAATTCGATCCGCATGGCGCGCGATCTATGCGTTGGCGGGCCTCAGGTCCAGTGGTGATGCGTCGAAAAGGAGCCGATCAGGCGCGCTTTGCGGGCTTGATTGCGGGATCGACAGGCGTGTCCTGCGTGTCCGCCTGCGCAGCGCCGCGGCGTAGCTGCGGCAGTTCGCTTTCGAGGAACTGGCGGTTGGCGATCAGTTCGATGCCGCCCAGCCATTCGCTGACCTCACGGGCTGGCTGCGGCCTGCCATAGTAATATCCCTGCCCGGTAATGCTACCGAATTCCATCAGCCGCTCGAGGACCGCGCCGTTTTCGATGCCTTCGGCAGTGATCGGCATGTCCAGCCCCTTGCCGAGCTGGGCGATGGCATTGACGATGGCGGCGCTGTCCTTGTTGTCGACAAGGCTGGATACGAAACTGCGGTCGATCTTGATGCGGTCGAAGGGCAGGCTGCGCAGCTGTGCGAGCGAGCTGTAGCCGGTGCCGAAATCGTCGAGGCTGACCTTGATACCCTGGTTCTTGAGACTGGTGATCAGCGAACGGACCTGGGCGATGTTCTGGTGCAGGCAGGATTCGGTGATTTCGATCTCCAGCCTGTGCGGCGGAAACTTCGCCTCGATCAGTAGCTTGATCAGCTTCTGGGCGAACCAGGGGTCGCGCAGCTGCATTGGCGAGATGTTGACCGAGAGGGTGAGATGGTCGTCCCAGGTCTTGGCATCTTCGAGTGCCTGCGAGATCACGCTTTCCGACAGGTCGGCAATCGCGCCGATCTCTTCGGCGATGGGAATGAACAGGTCCGGTGCGACGATGCCGAACTTGGGCGAATCCCAGCGCGCGAGCATCTCGAAACCGATCAGTTTGCCGGTCTGCAACTCGATCTGCTGTTCGTAGAAGGGTACGAATTCCTGGCGCGGGATGCCCTGCCGGATGCCGTGTTCGATCTCGCTGCGAAAGCGCATCTCGTCGGCCATCTGGGCTTCGAACCAGTAATAGCTGTTCCGGCCGCGGCGCTTGGCATGGTACATCGCGATGTCGGCGCGTTCGAGTAGTGTGCGGGCATCGGGCAATTCGTCGTCGATGCCCAGCAGGTCGGAACGGGCGAGCCCGACCGAAGCGGTCACTTCGAGCAGCAGCGTGTCGATGGCGATCGGGCGGCTCATCCGGTCGACGAGGGATTCGGCGACCTGATCGAGGAATTCGTCGCGGCCCGTGTCGAAGGCGAGGGCGACGGCGAATTCGTCACCGCCGATCCGGCCGATGACGGCCTGTTGTGGCAGGCTTGCCGAAATCCGGCGCGCGCACTCCTGCAGCAGGAGATCGCCGGTCTTGTGGCCGTTGTAGTCGTTGATCTGCTTGAAGTTGTCGAGGTCGATCATCATCAGGACGACCGCGCGATCCTCAACCTGATTGTCGGCGAGCAACTTGGCGACACCGGTGTTGAAGCTGCGGCGATTGAGATAGCCGGTCAGCGGATCGGTCTCGGCCAGCAGGCGGGCCTGCCGTTCGGCGCGCTTGCGCAGCTTGATCTCGTCGCAAAGCTGGCGGTAGCGGCTCCAGCCGAAGATGATGATCGCGATGTTGAGCAGGAAGGCATTGAGGATGAAGTTGTCCGGTCCGGGCCCGCGCTCGAGGATCGAGCGCACGACAGCGGGACCGACTTCACTACCTGTCGCGACGAACAGGAGGATCGCGGCGGTGACAATGCCGAGCGCGACGACGTCGATCTGACGGTCATCCGCTTGATCGGCGCAGACGTCCTGAATGTCTGCCACCTTGGTTGCTGTCACCGAAAATCCCCCCGGAGCTGGAATGTCCTGGGACGTTTACCGGGTTAAGCTGAAATTTCCGTAAAGCCTGCCGTTATTGTCGTGGAGGGGCCTTGTCACCGTGCCCGATCAAGGTCTCTCAACTTCCTGTTATCATGCGATAAGTCCGATTTCACGCAGACGCTCTTGCAGATAGTCGTCGGCAGTGATTACTTGCGGATAGCGATCCGGGTTTTCCGCAGTGACGCACTGGGGCAGGGTGACGAAGGGGAAATCGCTGCGCAAGTGCAGGAAGAACGGCATTGAGTAGCGACTGTGCGTGCTGCGGTCCCCTGCGGGATTGCGCACGCGGTGCGTGGTCGAGGGCAGGACATGGTTGGTCAGGCGCTGCAGCATGTCGCCGATATTGACCACCATCGCCCCTTCGGGCGGCGCCACCGAAAGCCACTGGCCATTCTTGCCAAGCAGTTCGAGGCCTGCCTCCTCCGCGCCGAGCAACAGGGTAATGAGGTTGATGTCCTCATGCGCGCCGGCCCGGATTGCACCACCCGCATCGCGGCTGACCGGGGGGTAGTGCAGCAGGCGCAGGACTGAGTTGCCGTTCTCGATGGCATGGTCGAACCAGCGCGCATCGAGGCCGAGGTCGATGGCGATCGCCGAGAGCAGTTCGGCGCCGACCCTGTCGAAAGCCGCGTAGAGCCGGGTGAAGGTTTTCTGGAAGTCCTCGATTTCCGCAGGCCAGATGTTGGGCGGCATGGTTGAGGCGAGCGGTGAACCGTCAGGCAGGTCGCGCCCGATGTGCCAGAATTCCTTGAGGTCTTTCTCCGTCGCGCCCTTGGCGACTTCGGTGCGAAACGGCGTGTAGCCGCGCGCCCCGCCCTGGCCGGCCTTGAAGTAGTGCATCTTGGTTTCGACCGGCAGCGCGAAGAACTCTCGGGTCAGGTCCCAGGCCCGCTCGATCAGATCCGGGGCGATACCGTGATCGCGCACCATGGCGAAACCGAAAGTCCGAAAGCTCTCGCCGATGAGCCCGGGCAGGGCTTCGCGGTCGGCGTCGAGACTGAGGACGGGGATTTCGGCAAGGTCCATAGTGGTGCATTCCGTAGTGAATCGTTATGCGGCCTACCTAATTTGTTTCTGGACTTTAGTCGAAACGGAAAGGCAAAAGATGGCGAAGCGCTACTGGCTGATGAAGTCAGAACCCGACGCATACGGCTGGGATGACCTCGTCGCAGAGGGCGAAGGCACCTGGGACGGCGTGCGCAACCATCGCGCGGCGAACAACCTGCGTACGATGGAAGTGGGCGACGAGGCGTTCTTCTACCATTCGAACATCGGCAAGGAGATCGTCGGCATCGTCACGATCAGCGAAGCGGGGATTGCCGATCCCACCGATCCGGAAGGCAAGTGGGCGGCCGTGAAGGTCAAGCCGGTTCGCAAGTTGAAGAAGCCGGTCACGCTCAAGGAAATCAAGGCCGATCCCGAACTGGCGGAGATCGAGCTGGTCAAGCTCTCGCGGCTTTCGGTCGCAGCGATCACGCCCGAGGAATGGGACTACCTTATCGCCAGGTCGGAGGGCTGACCGCGCATCCGGATGATTGGTCGCGTCTCAGCCACGGCCGGGCGCGCTGCGGGAACCGGATGTCCTGCCTGCCCGTTCTTTCCTAGTGACGGTGGGAAATTTCTTCCGCTGAAACAAGGAGATAATTTTATGGGTGAACTCAAGGACAAGGCCAAGGGCCTCGCTAACGAAATAGCCGGCAACATCAAGCAGGCTGCTGGCGAATCCCGCAATGATCCTTCACTCGAAGCAGAAGGCAAGGCCCAGGAAAAGAAGGGCGAGATGCAGAACCTGAAGGGCAAGGTGAAGGGCGCTTTGGGCGACAAGGTCTAGGTCGCATGCAGGTTCCGCAAGGAAACCGGTTGAAGGGCTGCCGCAAGGCGGCCCTTTTGCGTTGTACGCCAATGCGCTGTGCCGGGCTTGCTCAAACTCGCGCGCGCCGTCCCGTTTTGGGAGGGGCGCGACAAGCGGCTTGCGGAAAAAGTAAACAAAGTCTTAATTTCCGCTTCATGAAAGCCATGAAGCGACGCGCCCTTGTCCTGACCGATGAAGCCGCCCGGCATCCGTTCCGGCGCTCGCTTCCTGCCCATGTGCGCCTGGCGCCGCTGGATCAGGAGGTGCAACAGGACAATGCCCTTGCCAGGTTGCGCTGGAAGATGACGGGCGGGGACTGGCAGAGCTTCCTGCAGGCCTACTGCGCATCGCTCGTCGCGATGCTCGTCTTTATCGCCTGAGGGCAGATCTTCCCGGGAAAGGGATTGATGTCAGGCCGCTTCTGCGGCCTTTTCTGCGCGAAACAGCAGGTAGCCGAGCCAGGCTGAAGCAACGCAGCACAGCGCCACGACGAGCAATTGCTGTACGATCGCGAGCCCGAGCAGGGTCAGCAGGCCGGTGAGTAGCGAGCCCACCACCATTGCGCCGGAATTGACGATATTGTTGGCGGCCACCGTGCGCGCGGTCTGCGACTTGTCCACGAAAGTGGTCAGGAAGGCATAGAGCGGTACGACGAACATGCCGCCGCACACGGCGATGCCGAGCAGCGTCAGCAACAGCGGCACTGCCAGCGGCTGCGAGAGGAAGGTCGCCACGTCCATCAGTTCGCCCGGTGCGCCGTGAGACGTCCAAGCGCTGCAGACGGTTTCGAACGCGAAGAGGAACAGGCCCATGCCGATCACCGAGAGCGGTGAAAAGCGGGCCGAGACCGTGCCCTTGAGCAGGGCGTTGATCGCAATCGACCCGATGGCGACGCCGACCGAGAACATCACGAGGAACAGGCTGGCGACTTCCTTGCTGGCCGCCAGGATATTCTTGGCAAGCGGCGGGAACTGGATGAACAGGACAGTGCCGATCGCCCAGAAGAAGCTGATCGCGCAGATTGCCAGGAACACCCGCTTGTCCTGCATCGTCGTGCGCACGAGCTGGATCGAGGAGCGCCAGATATGGAAGTCGAGCGGTTCGGGCTTGCACATCGGCGGAGCGGACGGGACCTGCCGCCCGGCGATATAGCCGATGCAGGCGACCACGAAGACGCTGATCGCCGCGGCATCGACACTGATCCAGCCGGCGACGATGGTTCCGGCCAGGACTGCGATGTAGGTCCCCGCCTCTACGAGGCCGGTGCCGGCGAGCACTTCGCCATCGCGCAGGTGCTGCGGGAGGATGGCGTACTTGATCGGGCCGAAGAAGGTCGAGTGAATGCCCATCGCGAAAAGTGCGACCAGCATCAGCGGAATCGCAATGGTGTGCAGGCCGATGCCCTGCCAGGCGAGCGCCAGTCCGGCTCCGCCCACCAGCATGATCAGGATTTCGCAGAACTTGATGATGCGGATGATCTTCGCCTTGTCGCGCATGTCGGCGAGTTGGCCGGACAGGGCGGAAAGCGCGAAGAAGGGAATGATGAAGATCGCCGAGGCCAAAGCGCTGAAGCGGGCCTCGTCGGCCTCGGAGTTGTAGACGCTGTAGACCACGTAAAGAACCATCGCGTTCTTGAACAGGTTGTCATTGAACGCGCCGAGAAGCTGGGTCACGAACAGCGGCAGGAAACGTCGGGCCCGGATGAGTTTTGACGTCGTTGTCATCTGTTGATCTGTAACCGGCCTCAAATTCTGGTGCGCGGACACTTAAAGCGGTGGGCGAGGGGCACAACCCCTGATCGGCACTTTATTCCTCCCTGCGTTACCGGCTATGGGCATTGCCTGAATGCTCACATTGCCGAATCTCCTCACGCTGTCCCGCATCCTGACTGTGCCGCTTCTGGCATTTCTCTTGTGGTGGCCGAATTGGGAGTTCGGATACGGCCTGGCCTTCGGGCTCTACTGCCTCATGGGCATAACCGATTATTTCGATGGGTATCTCGCGCGCTCGAGCGGGACGGTCTCGAAGCTGGGGATCTTCCTCGACCCGATCGCCGACAAGATCATGGTGGCTGCGGTCATCCTCGTGCTGACGGCGCAGGGCATCCTGCGCGGCCCCTATGTGGGTGACATGCACGTCATCGCCGGCCTGATCATTCTCGTGCGCGAAATCGCCGTCTCGGGCCTGCGCGAATTTCTCGGGCCGCTGCAGGTTTCGGTTCCGGTCAGCAAGCTGGCCAAGTGGAAGACGACTTTCCAGATGGTTTCGCTCGGCGCGCTGATTCTCGGCGGAGCGATGCCCTGGTGGAACGTGCCCTTCGCCGGAATCGCGATCAACCTGCCGCATACCGTGGGCCTGACGACGCTCTGGGCGGCAGCGGCGCTGACGATCATCACCGGCTGGGACTACATGCGCGTCGGCCTCAAGCACATGGACTGATGCGGCGGGCCGATCAGGCCGTCGTCGCCATACGCGTTATCGCAAAGGGCATTCCGGGAGGACTATCCCGCCCGCAACTCGTCCGCCAGCATCCGGAATTCGTCCGAACGCGGGGAATTCCTGCGCCATACGAGCGCGATCTCGCGGTTGGCATTGGGCGAGACGAGAGGGCGGGCCACGACGTTGGTGCCGTTGAGGATGCCTGCGTCGAGCGCCATCTCCGGCAGCATCGTAAGCCCGAGGCCGTTATCGACCATCTGCACGAGCGTGTGCAGGCTGGTACCGATCATCGTTGCGCTGGCACGCAGCTCCGGGCGATTGCAGGCAGCCAGCGCATGGTCCTTGAGGCAATGCCCGTCCTCGAGCAGCAAGAGCCGGTTCTCGTCGATGACGTCGGGAGCGACTTCCTCGGGCGGATTGCGCGGGTCGTCGTGCGGAAAGGCGACGTAGAAGGCGTCGAGTTCGATCGTCTCCTTCTCCACTTCGCCAGTTGCGTAGGGCAGGGCCAGCAGCACGCAGTCGGCCCGGCCGTGGTGGAGCGATTCCATTGCGGCCGCACTGGGCTCCTCGCGCAGGAACAGCTTGAGGTTGGGCCTTTCGCGGCGCAGGCGGGGCAGCATCCGGGGCAGGAGAAAGGGCGCTATCGTCGGGATAACGCTCATGCGCACTTCCCCCGAGAGCGGCTTTCCGCTCGACTGGACGAGTTCGGAAAGCTCCTCGGTCTCGCGCAGGATGCGGTGGGCCTTGGCGACGACGGCATTGCCCAGCGGGGTGAAGCGCACCGCGCGCTTGGTGCGCTCGACCAGCGTCACGTCCAGCAGCGTCTCAAGATCGCGCAGGCCTGCCGAAAGCGTCGATTGCGACACGAAGCAGGCCTCGGCTGCGCGTCCGAAGTGCCCATGCTCGTGCAAGGCCACGAGATACTGCAGCTGCTTGAGCGTGGGCTGGTAGACGGTCATCCGGTGGCCTGGCCGCCTTCGTCCTCCGCCGTCGCCATCTCGCCGGTTTCCGCGGCCGCTTCCTGCGGCACCTCGTCATCGACGTGGGTCATCTTGAGCCTGCCGTTCTCGACCGCGAAGGCCAGCTTGCCCTCTACCAGGTCCAGTGCATCCTTGCCGAAGACCTCGTAGCGCCAGCCCTGCAGGATCGGCAGGTTCTTGCGCACGCCCGCTGCGAGCAGTTCGAGTTCATCGCTGCGTGTAAGCAAGCGGGCGGCCACGTCGATTTCGCGCGCGCGGATCTTGACCAGCAGCTTGAGCAGGTCTGCCACGAGGGCGCCTTCCTTGCCGAGAGGAGCCCCGCGCGGTGCGCGCGGCGGCATCTCGTCGTCGGGAAGCGGCTGGGCCCTGGCGATCGTTGCCATCAGGCGCTTGCCGATTTCGTTGTCCTTCCAGCCTTGCGACAGGCCGCGCACCTTGGCGAGGTCCGACTGCTGCTTGGGCGGGTGGTTGGCCAGGTCGGCGAGGGTTTCGTCGCGGGCGATGCGGCCGCGCGGGATGTTCTTGCCCTGCGCTTCATGCTCGCGCCATTCGGCGATCGCCTTGAGGCGGCCGAGCATGGCCGGGTTGCGCCCTGCCGCCTTGATCCGCTTCCAGGCCTGGGTGGGATCGTTGCGGTAATTGTCCGGATCGGCGAGCTTTTCCATTTCCTGGTTGAGCCAGGCCCCGCGCCCGGTCTTGATCAGGCGCTTGAGGATCTTCGGGAAGATCTTGGAAAGGTGGGTGACGTCGCCGATGGCATATTCGATCTGCCGCTCGGTGAGCGGGCGGCGCGACCAGTCGGTGAAGCGCGCACCCTTGTCGATCGTCAGGCCAAGCCAGGATTCGACCAGGTTGGAATAGCCGATCTGCTCCGACTGGCTGATCGCCATCATCGCGATCTGGGTGTCGAAGATCGGGTGCGGGGTGCGACCGGTGGCGTTGAAGATGATCTCGACGTCCTGGCCGCCGGCGTGGAAGACCTTCAGGACTTCCTCGTTGTCGGTCAGCAGGTCGAGCAGCGGCGACAGGTCGAGGCCTTCGGCCATCGGATCTATCGCGGCAGCTTCCTCCGTATTGGCGATCTGCACGAGGCAGAGTTCGGGCCAATAGGTGTTCTCGCGCATGAATTCGGTGTCGACGCTGACGAAATCGGATTTTGCCAGTCGTTCACACAGGGCAGCGAGATCTTCGGTCTGGGTTATGAGCGGATGAATGATCATTGAACAGCGGCGTTACGCCTAACAGGACGCAGGATCAACGCTCTCGGATAAGGTTTAGGGGAAGGCTCCCCCACTATTTGCGACGAAATAGTCTCTGAAAGAGGCTCGGTTTTTCCAAGGCTTCGAGTTCGGCGATACTTTCAGGAGTGACGATTCGCCTGCGCAACTGCGTTCCGGTGGTGTGCGCCGGGACTTCCGGGGGTTCCCATCCTTCGGGTTCGAGGCCCGGATCGGCGCCGGGATCTGCGAGTTCGCGAAGCTCCAGAAGAGCGGCGGTTTCCTCGAGTGGGCGGTGGTCCTCGAAAGGTTCCGCAGGGCCGGTCGCTGGCTGGTACGTCGCGGGCGCGAAGCTGCCATGGCCGGGTCCGGTAGTATCGGCGACGGGGCCGGCAATCGGCGCAGGCTGCAGCGCCGGCTCGCAGACGAAGGCATCGGGCGCGGCCATGGCGGGAGCCGCGACGAAAGGATAGGATTCGTTGCTGCCGACCAGCACTGCCATGGGGCGTGGCAGGCCTTCGCGCATGGCCGTGTCGCGGACGGCGATATGGGCAAGGACGGCGATGAAGCTGGCGCCCAGCATATAGGCGCGGCGTTCCTCTTCGCTGGCGTCGCCGCCGGGACGGCAGCGCTGCTCGAGCGCGAAAACTGCGCCGTAGAGATCGTCGATGCCGGCAATGCCGATCGTGTCGTCCACTTCGACAAATCGATCCGCCCAGCGGCTTGCGGCGCCGACGTAGCCGCCCAGGAGCGAAGCGCGGTCGCTGCGCGAGAAAGGCCAGGCGTCATCGCTGTAGTAATGCGTCTCGACGTGCGGCGGCATCAGGCCGGAAGGGTCGGGCGAGAGGCCGATGTGGCCCGGGTCGCTGAGGTCGATGCCGATGGCGGTGATCGGCGCGCCCAGCGCGTCCAGGTGCGCCAGTCGTCCGGCGATGTCTTCCCATCCCGTGATCAGGAGGTCTGCGGAGGTGATCTGCGGGAAACGTTCGGGCAGGGGAAGTCCCGGGCCGCTGACCAGGGCGATTCGGCTTCGCAGCCAGGTTTCCGCCTGTTCGGCCTGGCCTTCGCGCAACAGGACCTCGATGGCATGGCGGAATTCCTCATCGACCATTCCGTCGATCGTGATTTCGGCCAGCATGTTATTCTCTCCTGATGACCCGTAGGATCGCAGATAGAAGTGCAATCGTTTATTTCGGGTTACGAGATTAATTTCGGGTAACGCCCCGGCATCTTGGGGCCTGCGGGCGAGGGCGGAAATCGGCTCAGGGCAAACGCCATCTGGAAATCGTGGCGGCAGTCCTCTAGGGGGCTGCGCTTGCAACCAGTTTTCTTGAGAAGAAGCGCGACAACGCCATGACCCATCCCTATCGCTCCCACACTTGCGGCGCCCTGACTGCGGCCGATGTCGGCCAGACCGTCCGCCTGTCCGGCTGGGTGCATCGCAAGCGTGACCACGGCGGCGTTCTCTTCGTGGACCTGCGCGACCATTACGGCATCACCCAGGTGGTGACCGATGCGGATAGCCCCGCGCTTGAAATTCTCGATTCGCTGCGTCTCGAAAGCGTCGTGACCATCGAGGGCAACGTGAAGGCGCGCACCGAGGCAACGGTGAACCCGAACCTGCCGACCGGCGAGATCGAGGTCTATGCGCGCAGCGCCACGGTGCTGTCGAAGGCCGAGGAACTGCCGATGCCGGTCGCCGGTGAGCAGGAGTATCCGGAGGACATCCGCCTCAAGTATCGCTTCCTCGACTTGCGCCGCGAGACGCTGCACGCCAACATCGTGACGCGCACCAGGATCATCTCGGACATGCGTCGCCGCATGGAAGGCATCGGCTTCACCGAGTACTCGACGCCGATCCTCACTGCGTCCTCGCCCGAAGGCGCGCGCGACTTCCTCGTGCCCAGCCGCATTCACGCCGGCAAGTTCTACGCGCTCCCGCAGGCGCCGCAGCAGTACAAGCAACTGCTGATGGTTGCCGGATTCGACCGCTACTTCCAGATCGCGCCGTGCTTTCGCGATGAGGACCCGCGCGCCGACCGCCTGCCGGGCGAGTTCTACCAGCTCGACCTCGAGATGAGCTTCGTTACCCAGGAGGAAATCTGGGAAACGATGGAGCCGGTGATCCAGGGCGTCTTTGCCGAGTTCGCCAAGGGCAAGCCGGTCACCCCCTCGGGTGAATTCCGCCGCATTCCCTATGCCCAGGCGATGCTGGACTACGGTTCGGACAAGCCGGACCTGCGCAATCCGATCGTCATCAAGGACGTGACCGAGCACTTCAAGGGCTCGGGCTTCGGCATCTTCGCGGGTATCGTCGAGAACGGCGGTACGATCCGCGCGGTCCCGGCGCCGGGCGCGGGCGCTGGCAGCCGCAAGTTCTTCGACGAGATGAACAACTGGGCCCGCGGCGAAGGCTTCTCGGGCCTGGGCTACATCAACATCAAGGACGGCGTCCCCGGCGGCCCGATTGCCAAGAACCATGGCGAGGACAAGACCGCGGCGCTGATCGAGGCACTGGGCCTTGGTCCCAACGACGGCGTGTTCTTCGCTGCCGGCAAGGAAGAGCAGGCGGCCAAGCTCGCCGGTCTCGCCCGCACCCGCGTCGCCGAGCAGCTCGACCTGATCGACAAGGACCGCTTCGAGCTGTGCTGGATCGTCGACTTCCCGTTCTTCGAATGGGACGAGGACAACAAGAAGGTCGACTTCGCGCACAACCCGTTCTCGATGCCGCAGGGCGGCATGGAAGCGCTGACCTCGCAGGACCCGCTCACGATCAAGGCGTTCCAGTACGATCTCGTGTGCAACGGCTACGAGATCGCTTCCGGCTCGATCCGTAACCAGAGCCCTGAGCTGATGGTTGCGGCTTTCGAGAAGGTCGGCCTGTCGAAGCAGGACGTCGAGGATCGTTTCGGCGGCCTCTACCGCGCATTCCAGTATGGCGCGCCGCCGCATGGCGGCATGGCGGCCGGTGTCGACCGCATCGTCATGCTCCTGTGCGGCGCGCAGAACCTGCGCGAAGTCACGCTGTTCCCGATGAACCAGCGCGCCGAAGACCTGCTGATGGGCGCGCCGTCACCGGCCGAGCTGAAGCAGCTTCGCGAACTGCACCTGCGCGTCGTCGATGCGGTGAAGCCCGCCGTTGCCACGCCGGGCCACGTTGTCGCGCCCGACGCAGGCTGATAGACTGATGTCTGCCTGAAATGGGTAGGCCGGCTCCGGTTGAGCCGGCCCGCGCATTCGCTCTGGCCTGCATCCGGGGCATGCGTGACCAGGCAGCCATCCGGCGAGCCCCATGGCCTTGCAGGTGCGGCGATGGTTGCTGCGCCCGAGGTTGGAGCTTGTACAATGCAGCAGCAGATTGCGCTTATCACGCTTGGCGTCGCCGACATGGTCCGGGCCAAGGCTTTCTATCGCGAAGGGTTCGGCTGGGAGCCGGCGTTCGAGATGGACGACGTCGCCTTCTTCCGGATGAACGGGTTCGTCTTCGGGATCTGGGGGCGCGGCGACCTCGACGGGGACATGCAGCGCAAGGCATCGGGTTCGGGCAGTTTCGCCCTGGCGCACAACGTCGAGAGCGCGCAGGCCGTAGATGATGCCATTGCGCGGCTCGTCGCAGCCGGAGCATCGCTGCTGCGCAAGGCGGACAGCCCGCCCCATGGCGGCTATCGCGGTTATGTGGCCGACCCGGACGGCCATGCCTGGGAAATTGCCTGGAATCCCGCCTGGACAGTGGATAACAGGGGGTATGTCACCTTGCCGACATCCTCCTAAGTTCAGCGGGAGGCTTGCCAGCTCGACTCGTTGTCATTAGGGCGACTTTCGAGATTTTATCCTCCGGATTGAGAAGGGGTCTATTCAAATGAGCGATACCGCCGATCGGGTTAAGAAGATCGTCGTTGAGCACCTCGGCGTCGAAGCCGACAAGGTGACCGAAGAAGCAAGCTTCATCGACGACCTGGGCGCAGACAGCCTCGACATCGTCGAGCTGGTCATGGCCTTCGAAGAAGAGTTCGGCGTTGAGATCCCGGACGATGCTGCTGAAAAGATCAGCACCGTTTCCGATGCGATCAAGTACATCGAAGAAAACAAGGGCTGAGCCAGTCCTTCGGTTTCGCCGCTTCCCTGACTGATGTCAGGGGGCGGGATGCCGGAACCCGGATTGATATCGACAGGCTCGACCTCTAAGGGGCGGGCCTGTTGCCGTTTCGGCCAACTGAATTTCCCTGGCCAGATGCATTACCGGCCAACTGCATTTTTGGAGAGCATGAATGCGTCGCGTCGTCGTTACCGGACTTGGTCTTGTCACCCCGCTGGGTGCCGATGTTGAGACCACCTGGGCCAATATCCTCGCCGGCAAGAGCGGCGCTGGGCCGATCACCAAGTTCGATGCCTCGGACCAGAAATGCCGTATCGCCTGCGAAGTGAAGCCGGCCGATCATGAATATGGCTTCGACGCCAACAAGCGCGTCGACCACAAGGTCCAGCGTCAGGTCGATCCCTTCATCGTCTTCGGCATCGATGCCGCGGGCCAGGCGATCGAAGACGCCGGTCTTGCCGACATGGATGAGGAAACCCGCCTCATGGCCGGCTGCTCGATCGGTTCTGGCATCGGCGGCCTGCCGGGCATCGAAAGCGAATCGCTCGTGCTGGCCGAGAAGGGCCCGAGCCGCGTCTCGCCGCACTTCGTCCACGGCCGCCTGATCAACCTGATCTCGGGTCAGGTCTCGATCAAGTACGGCCTGATGGGCCCAAACCACGCGGTCGTCACCGCCTGCTCGACCGGCGCCCATTCGATCGGCGACGCGGCGCGCATGATCAAGGACGGCGATGCCAACATCATGCTGGCGGGCGGCGCGGAAAGCACCATCTGTCCGATCGGCATTGCCGGCTTTGCGCAGGCCCGTGCGCTCTCGACCAATTTCAACGACGATCCGAGCAAGGCCAGCCGCCCTTACGATCAGGCCCGCGACGGCTTCGTCATGGGTGAGGGCGCCGGCGTCGTCGTGCTCGAGGAGTACGAGCACGCAAAGGCCCGCGGTGCCAAGATCTACGCCGAAGTGATCGGCTACGGTCTTTCGGGCGATGCCTACCACGTCACCGCGCCGCATCCCGAAGGCTCGGGTGCATACCGCTCGATGGCGATGGCGCTGCGCAAGGCCGGCGTCGAGCCCAAGGACATCGACTACATCAATGCCCACGGCACCTCGACCCCGCTTGGCGACGAGCTCGAACTTGGCGCGGTGCGCCGCCTCTTCGGCGATGCCATCAACGATGTCTCGATGAGCTCGACCAAGTCGGCGATCGGGCACCTGCTTGGCGGTGCTGGCGCGGTGGAATCGATCTTCTGCATCCTCGCACTGCGCGACCAGATCGTGCCGCCGACCCTCAACCTCGATAACCCGAGCGAGAGCTGCCAGGGCGTCGACCTCGTGCCACACACCGCGAAGAAGCGCGAAGTGCGCGCCGTGCTCAACAACAGCTTCGGGTTCGGCGGCACCAACGCCAGCCTGGTGATGCGCAAGATCGACTGAGGCGATAGCCGATGGAGCGGACGGGCCGATGATGTCCCGGCGCGGATGGATTCTGGCCGCGGTGCTTGCCGCGGCCGTCCTCCTGGCTCTCTGGAGCTTCCTGGGCGGCTGGTTCGGTTCCGGCCCTCTGGAGAAGGACCGCAACTTCATCGTGCCTGCGGGCGCCAGCCTGACGGCAGTTGCGGAAAGGCTGGAAGAGCAGGGCGTGATCCGTTCCGCTTCCGGCTTCGCGCTGCGTGCGCGGATCTTCGGCGGCGGCGGCGCCATCAAGGCCGGCGAGTTCGCCATCCCCGCCCATGCCAGCCCCTCGCGGGTGCTCGGCATCATCACCAGCGATGACGTGATCCGCCGCTATGTCACCATCCCCGAGGGCATGCCCTCGATCATGGTGCAGGAGCGGCTGATGGCGACGCCGGAACTGACCGGGGAAGTACCGGTGCCCGAAGAGGGCTCGGTGCTGCCCGACAGCTATGCCTATCAGTCGGGCGACAGCCGGGAGGACGTTCTGCGCCGCATGCAGGCCGCGATGACCCGCACGCTCAAGGAGGAGTGGGGCAAGCGCGGCAAGGACCTTGTGGTGAAGACGCCCGAGGAAGCTCTGATCCTCGCCTCGATCGTCGAGAAGGAGACCGGCAAGGCCTCCGAGCGGCGCATGGTCGCCGGCCTCTATTCCAATCGGCTGCGCGAAGGCATGCTCTTGCAGGCGGACCCGACGATCATCTACCCGATCACCAGGGGCAAGCCGCTGGGCCGCCGCATCCTCCAGTCGGAAATCCAGGCGGTCAACGACTACAATACCTACACGATGGTCGGCCTGCCCAGGCATCCGATCACCAATCCCGGCCGCGCTTCGATCGAGGCTGTCCTGCATCCGGCGAGGACCGATGCGCTCTACATGGTTGCGGACGGTACCGGGGGTCATGCTTTCGCCGCGACTTTGGCCGAGCATAACGACAACGTGAAGAAGTGGTTCGCGATCCGTCGCCAGCGCGGTGAACTCTGACGCCTGATGCGCTAGGTTGCCCGCCGCGCCGCTGACGGCGCGCAACCCGAGGAGGCCACCATCGGCGCGAATCTGCCCGGACAAGCCCTTAGTCCCGAGCGCAAGCCCGGCGCGCCCCTGCTGGTCACGGCCGAACTCCCGGGCGACGTCCTCTCATGGGCCGATGGCCTGCGCCGCGCCCACTACCCGCCTGAACGCAATCGCCTGCGGGCTCATGTCACGCTGTTCCATGCTCTGCCGGCCTCTGTGGAGGAGGAGCTTGTGCAGGTCCTCAAGGACCTCGCCGCAAGCCCGCCACCGCCCGCGCGCATGACCGGCCTGATGAAGCTCGGGCACGGCACTGCCCTTGCAGTCGAAGCGCCTGAGATCGTCGAATTGCATGGCGTGATCGCCGAGCGCATGCACGGTCTGTTGACCAGCCAGGACGCAAGGCCATTGCGGCTTCACATCACGATCCAGAACAAGGTGACGGCTGAGGAGGCACGGGCGCTGCAGGCCGAACTGGCGCCGCAACTGAAGCCTGTTCCATTCCGTTTTCGCGGCTTCGGCCTCTACGCCTGGGAAGACGGCTTGTGGCGCGAAATCAGGACGATTCCTTTTCGCGGATAATTCGTCATTTCAGGTGTTGACCGATCCCAACCTCCCCCCTAAAGGACGCGGCCTGCACCGGGCAAACCGGGGCGGCCGGAACAGGCCACATGGTATGGCGGAGTAGCTCAGCCGGTTAGAGCAGCGGAATCATAATCCGCGTGTCGGGGGTTCGAGTCCCTCCTCCGCTACCAACCCGGATTGTCCACCAGTGACCCACTGAGGCCACTGGCAGACATTTTTCGAGGAAAATCAAATATTTTTCGCGTCCCGTTGCGTACGCCGGCGTCCCGGTGCGACCGGCTGCGGCCACCCACGGCGATTTGGATTGGGGGTATTTTGGGGGTATTTTTCGGCTGTCCCCAAAACAGGCGATACCCCCAGATGGCTTTGAAAGAACTTGAGGTCAAATACGCCACCAAGCGGCAGCGCCCCTACAAGCTGTCCGATGGAGAAGGCCTGCACCTGCTCGTCCAGCCGAACGGATCGAAGCTCTGGCGCCTGAAATACCGCTTCGACGGCAAGGAAAAACTGCTGAGCTTCGGCAAATATCCGACCGTCACGCTGGCGATCGCCCGCGAGAAGCGGACCGAAGCCAAGCGGCTGCTCGATCAGGGTGAGGACCCCGCCGAGGCCAGGAAGCGGGCGAAGAAGCAGAGGGCCGCGCTCAAGCTGTTCGAAGAGATTGCGCGGGCCTGGCACGCCAATCGTATTGAAGGGCTGGACTCGGCCCATGCCCTGCGCGTCATCAACCGGATGGAGCGCGACGTCTTTCCGGTCATCGGGAAGCGTCCGATCACGGAAATCGACCCGCCCGAGATTCTCGAGATGATCCGCGCGGTCGAAGCGCGCGGCGCCCTCGATATCGCCCGTCGCCTCAAGCAGAACGTCAGCCAGATCTATCGCTTCGCGATCGCGAGCGGCTGGGCGACCATCGATCCGACGCTCGGCCTCAACGATGCGCTCAAGCCCAAGCCGCCCGTCAGGCACATGGCGCGCGTGCCGCTCGCGGAGTTTCCGAAGCTGGTGCGAGCGATCTTCGCCTATGACGGCGAGGACACGCCGCGCCGCCGCGAGATCACCCGTGACGCGCTGCTGTTCACCTTGCTCACATGGGTCCGAACCAGCGAAACCCGCTTCGCGGCCAGGGACGAGTTCGAGGATCTCTATGGACCGAACCCGCTATGGCGTCTGTCGCCGGAGCGCATGAAGATGGAACGTGAGCATCTTGTTCCGCTGTCCCGCCAGGCCGCAATGATCGTTCAGCGCCGCTTGCAGGCGACGAACGATGCGTTCCTCTTTCCCGGAGCCAAGCCTGGAAAGTCTATTTCCGAGAACACCATGATCTATGCCTGTTATCGGATGGGGTATCTCCATCGGCAGACGGTACATGGGTTTAGGGGGCTCGGCTCGACCTGGGCGAACGAAGCCGAACGCTACAAGCCGGATTGGATCGAGATGGCGCTCGCTCACGAGGACGAGGATGAGGTGCGCGGCGCTTACAACAGTGCGCTCTATCTCACACCGCGAAGGCGGATGCTCCAAGACTGGGCCGACGTGATCGACGCGGCAACCGCAGTGTCGAATGTCGAGAAGAATCCTATCGAGTTCTCACAATTCATGCGCTGTTCCGCTCCCATCCAGCACCTGCCACCAAGCGACCAGAGACAGCCGTATTGGCAACGCCCCCTTCGGGCGGCTTCGCGATGAGCCTCAAAAGTCAGAACCGCCGATTTAGAGGCGCGGTTTTCTGCCATAGTTGTTAGAAATATCAGCTACTTAGATGCATCCGCGAATAGTAGAATGAACTCCAAGAAACCGTATCTCACTACATCTCATCATAGCTGATTCCCCTTGCAACTCGACAAGGGAAACCGCCGGGACCGCCAATTACGCCGATACATCGTCTGGAAGGGCTCGATTGGGGCGAGCAGAACGCGCGCATCCGTCCCGATGGACGCGCTCAGCGTGACTAATTCAATGAAATATATGGGGTTATTTGCGTCGCCACGAAGCGTCAGCGGTGCAGGCTCATCAGTCCTTAATCAATGAGTGGGAGGAATAGTTCGCCAACAAATTGAATTGGACGATGAGCCCCAAGGCGCGGCAAATGGCGCCAACTCAAAAAATGCCGTGGGGAGGACAGTCATGGTCACAGCCTTTAGGACAAATTTGCTTTGTGCCACCGCGCTATCGATCGCGTGTGCGCTTGCAGTGCCGGCACATGCCCAGGACGCTGCATCGCAGGGCGAAAAGCCCGAGGCGCAGGAAGGTGGCCTTGAGACAATCGTCGTCACGGCGCAGAAGCGCGAACAGAATTTGCAGGATGTTCCAGCCGCCGTTTCCGCCATAGGCGGCGAGACGCTGCGCACGCGCGGCATCACGGAGACCTCAGACTTGATGGGCGCGATCCCCAGCCTGCAAGTCACCACTCCCTATGGTCGCACCCAACCGAATTTCTCGCTGCGCGGGATTTCAGTGGCGAACGAATTTTCCGCCTCCACTGCGTCGCCGGTTGGCGTCTATGTCGATGAAGTCTATCAGAGCTTCCGGGCGAGCCATGGCCTGCAACTCTATGACATCGACCGGGTCGAGGTACTGCGCGGACCGCAAGGAACACTCTACGGTCGCAACACCACGGGTGGCGCGATCAGCTTCTTCACGCGCAAGCCGGATCTGGGAGAGGCCAATGGCTATCTGACCGCCGGCTATGCCAATTACGACACTTTCACGGTGCAGGGCGCCGCTGAAGCGACGCTGGTTCCCGACATCTTGGGCGTCCGCGTCGCCGGTACTTTTGCAAAAGGGGATGGTTGGCAGCGCAATGTACTGCCTGGGAATGAGCGCGACCTAGGGACCACCGATACGATCGGCGGTCGCATCTCGATCCGCTTCCGGCCCGATCCCGATCTCGACATCAATTTGAAGCTCTATGCCGCGAAGGACGATCCATGGGGCACCGCGCCCTATGCAGGTGGTCAACTCGCGGGCGGGCAGGATGCGCTCGGCTATTCGCGTTACGATCCGCAACCTTTCCTAGGCGGGCGGTTGCTGCGTGACAATGAGGTCGCAGTTGATCGGGTAGGTAAGAACATCAGCAAGTCGAAAGGGATAGCCCTCAACATCAAATGGGATGTCAGCGACCAATTCTCCGTCACCTCGATTACCGGCTACGACACCGGCGACTATATCAACAATCCTGATGATTGCGATGGCGGCCCAGCCGATCTCTGCTCGATCGGCTACACGTCGACGAGCAAGAATTTCAACCAGGACCTGCGTTTCAGCTATTCGAACGACCGCCTCGATATCATTGCCGGCCTTTATTATGGCAGGGACAAGGTCAAGACGGTCAACTACCCGGACTTTTTCGGGGCGCTGAGGCCGCTGCTGCTTGGCGCCGGTCTTCCGGGCAGCTACAATAACGCCGCAATCGGAACGCCCGACGCGATCCGCTATATCCCAGCCTTTGCCGCCAATCCGGCGTTGGGGCCTGGCGATGCCGGATTCTGCGACGCGATCGAGATCAATCCCAACGGCTTCCTTGATGCACGCTCGCTGATTGCACTCCAGACCGACATCGCGATCAATAATACGGGCAATGGCGGCATGGGGGGTAGCTTTTCGGCGGGCTGCGCCGGGGCAGGCGCGCCTCCGTTCACCCCGATCCTCGGCGAACAGCGTTTTGACGTGTCGCGCCCCTCGAAGGCGATCTACGGCGACGTAACCTGGAAAGCGACCGAGCGGCTGACCGTGGCGGTGGGTGCACGCTACACCCAGGATAAGGTCAATTACCTTAACGGCAGCACTTTCCTCTATGCGCTCGACGGTACGACGCCGGTTGTCAACCTGATCCCCTACAGCAATCCATACAACCCCAATCTCGCGCCGCTTGAGCAGCGCGAAAAGGCAAACAGGCTAACCGGCCGTATCAATGTCAGCTATGAGTTCGCCGATGATATCATGGGCTATCTCCAGTACAGTCGCGGTTACCGCAGCGGCAGCTTCAACGGGCTTGCCTATCAGGGCGTCAATCAAGTCTATTATATCCAGCCTGAAAAGGTGAATGCATATGAGGCGGGGCTCAAAACCCGGCTGTTCGATCGCCGCGTCCAACTTAACCTCGCGGGCTTCTACTACGAGTATTCGAATCACCAAGTAACGCAGGTGGTCGGCGCTACAACCTTCACGCGCAGCGCCAATGGTCGCCTGTTCGGTGGCGAGGCCGAACTCGCCTGGCAGGTGGCCGATACGTTGCGTTTCGATGCTTCGCTGGGCTATCTCAACAGCAAGTACAAAGGCAATGTGATCGATCCGGCAAACCCGGCCAGCCCGACATTGAACGTCAACGGCAATCCCTTCCCGAACGCGCCGGAGGTTACGTTCCAGGCCGGATTCGACTGGGATATGATCGATGACGGCACCAACAAGCTGACCTTGCGCGGTGATGCGTCCTACATGGGCAAGTACTATTTTGATCCGTTCAAGAATTATGGGCAGACACCGTGCGATACACCCCCAGCGGGATCGAACATAACGCTCGCGGGTAAGGCGATTACATGCGCAAATCCGGGCTACTGGCTCGCCAATGCGCGATTAACCTATGCGCACGACAATATGTCGGTTAGCTTGTGGGCGAAGAATCTGTTCGACAAATATTACTACACCTACGGCCTCAACCTCAACGTGTTCGGCTACGATTATCTGAACCGCGGCATGCCGCGCACTTATGGCGTCGAAGCGACAGTCAAGTTCTGATCGCTGCTGCGACGGGGGCGGCGGGCATCCTCTCCCGCCCGCTGCCCCCGATTTTTTCGACCTGACTTTCAGACCGAGGAGTATCCATGATGCGTTCCACCGGCAACGGTCCCTCATTCATCGGCACGGCGTACAGAATCGAGCGCGCTGTGATCACTGAGATCGGCGCAGCTGAAAGCACCGCCCAGGCGAGCAGCGCCGAGCGGCCAGCGCGCCTCCGGACGATTTAACGTGGATGCGTCTCGGAACAGAACTGAGCTGGAACGAATTTTCGCGACCCAACGCGAAGGGACGCGTGAGCAGGTTTCGCGCAGCTACGAAGAACGCATGGACCTGCTCGGGCGCCTTGGCCGGATATTTGAGCAGCACAGAGACGAATTGGTCGATGCCGTTGCCGCCGATTTCGGCATTCGATCCCGCTACGAGACTATCCTGCTCGACCTGATGCTTGGCATATCGGAAATTAAATTTGCGCGCCGCAATCTGAAGACGTGGCTGAGGCCGCGGCGGGTGAAGACTGACATCTTCGGCCTTCCCGGTTCATCGCGCCTGGTCCCCCAGCCCCTAGGTGTGGTGGGCGTTCTCGGCACGTGGAACTATCCGCTCGGCACCATATTCGTTGGCGCGGCCGGTGCATTGGCGGCCGGCAACCGCGTGATCGCAAAGCCGAGCGAAGTTTCCGCCAACGCCGCCGAAGCCAGCGAGCGGCTTGTGCGCCGGTATTTCGCCGAAGAGGAATTCGCGATTGTCCAGGGCGGGCCCGACATGGCACAGGCGATGACGGCCCTACCTTTCGACCATATTCTCTTCACCGGTTCACCCGCGGTTGGCCGCAAAGTCTATGAAGCGGCGGCTGCCAACCTTACACCTGTTACTCTGGAACTTGGCGGCAAATGCCCTGCCATCGTGGGCAAGGGTGCATCGCTTGCACAAGTCTGTGAAAGCTTAGTGTTCGGCAAGCTGCTCAACGCCGGCCAGACCTGCATCGCCGCTGACTATGCCTTCGTCCATGTCGATCAGATGGAAAGCTTCGTCGCCGCACTCCGCGCTCAGGTTGCCAAATGCTACCCCAACGCGGCAAGCAACCCCGATTTCACCAGTATCATCAATGACCGACAGTTCGCGCGGCTCCAAGGTTTGCTCGATGATGCCGAAGCCAAGGGCGCGACGGTGCTCAACCTCTCGGACAACGGCGATGGAACGCTTCCTGAACGGCATCGGATCGTGCCGTTGGCGGTTCTCGACGTTACCGATGACATGGCGATGATGCAGGAGGAGATTTTCGGACCGATCCTGCCGATCATGCCATATCGCTCCGAAGACGAGCTCATTCGCTACGTAAACCGGCATGAGCGCCCGCTGGCGCTCTATTATTTTGGCGACGAAAGTGAGGAACGGCGCAAGATCATTTCCGAAACGCACGCTGGCGGCGTGACTCTCAACGGCACGGTCATGCACGTCTTCCAGCGCCGGCTGCCTTTCGGTGGCATCGGACAGAGCGGCATCGGTGCCTATACCGGCGTCGCCAGTTTCGAGCGCTTCACTCATTACAAGCCGGTGTTCTCTCAGCCGAAACTCAGCCTGCTTGGTCAACTTCTGCCACCCTATTCGAGCAAGACCGAAGGACTACTCAACATCTTCGAAAAGATCCTCTGACGTGGCTGCGGCGGTTGATGCTGGCATGTTGCATGACGCCGGGTCGCCAGCATGGGTCGAATGACAAGGGAAGCAAATGGCTGACTATGTAATTATTGGAGGTGGGTCGTCGGGCGGCGTTATCGCCAGCCGGTTGTCCGAGGACCCCGATGTCACCGTTTGCCTGCTCGAGGCAGGCGGCCCAGGCACCTCGCCGCTTGTGTCCACGCCCGGCGCTTTTGCGGCGCTGATCCAAGACTATCGGATCAATACGCTCAACTGGCGGTTCAACACCGACCCTTCAAAGGCGCTCAACGACCGCCGCCTCTACAATCCGCGCGGGAAGATGCTGGGTGGATCGAGCGGTATGAACGGGATGGTCTATATCCGCGGCGACCGGTCGGATTTCGACCACTGGGCCGAACTCGGCAACGACGGCTGGGGTTACAACGATGTCCTGCCCTATTTCCGCAAGGCTGAGAATAATGAGCGCGGTGAGGATGAGTTTCACGGCTCGTCGGGACCGCTTCACGTATCCAACGGCAAGCGCGAATTCGATGTCTATGATGCTTTCATCGAGGCGGCGACTGGACTGGACCATCAAGCCAATCCGGACTTCAATGGTGCCAGCCAGGAAGGTGTCGGCATCTATCAGTTTACCGTGAAGGACGGGAAGCGCGCCAGCGTGAAGGCGTGTTACCTTGATCCGGTGATGGGCAGGCGCGGCAACCTCCGCGTCGAAGTACATGCCCGCGTCCATCGTATCAGGTTTGAGGGCAACCGCGCGGTGGCAGTCGAGTATTCCCAGGACGGGCAGTTGAAGACGATCCCGTGCGAAAAGGAAGTCATTGTCAGCGGCGGCGCCTATAATTCGCCCCAACTGTTGATGCTTTCCGGTATCGGACCGCGTGATGAGTTGGAGAAGCATGGAATCGAAGTGATTCATGATATTCCCGGTGTCGGCCAGAATCTTCACGACCATCCTGACCTGATGCTGGTCTACCAGTCGAAGAAGCGGCTCGGGATCGCACTCAATGTCGTTGGCGCGCTCAAGACCGTGCGAGACCTATTCCAGTATCTCACGCAAAGGAAAAGCTGGCTGGCATCGCCGCCCACGGCTGCAGGCGGTTTCTTGCGATCCGCGCCGGGGCAGAACCGGGCGGACTGCCAGGTCCATGTCGTGCCGCTCGCCTATCGCGACCATGCGCGCGACTACAAGCTGATGACGAAATGGGGCTATACGATCATTCTCAATATTGGGCGCCCAAAGAGCCGCGGCTGGGTTGCCTTACATGACTCAAACCCCGAATCCGATCCCAAGATTGACCTCAATCTCTTGAGTCATCCCGACGACCTCAAGACGTTGCGCAATGCCTTCCGTGTCGTGCAGGAGATCCTGCATTCGGATCGCATGAAGGCGATGATGAAACGGCCTCTCTATCCTGACCGCTACCTTGAAACTGATGAAGAGATCGACGCCTATATCCGGGCAGAAGCCAATCATGCTTATCATCCGGTGGGAACATGCAAGATGGGCACCGACGAGATGGCGGTGGTCGACAACCGCCTGCGCGTTCACGGCCTCGCAAATATCCGCGTGGCCGATGCCTCGATCATGCCATCAGTCGTCAACGGCAACACCAATGCAACCTGCATCATGATCGGCGAGAAAGCCGCCGACATGATCCGGCACGATAATATGAGCAGCAAGAATAGCATCGCAGAATATTGAATTGGACGATTGGATCAATGCTGCAGACACAGATGCTTACGAAAAGAAGTCCGGAGAGGCCTATCGCATGTCAGTTTATTATGTGTCGACTGCGCCATTGTGGGCGAGCGCCTTAGAGGAGCGCGGCTGATGGACGTCCGTACGCAAATACGTCGCGCCGCACGTTATTTCGCCCAGCAAGAGGCTCTCGTTCACGGCCACAGGCGGTTGACTTTCTCGGAAGCCTGGTTGCGCGGCGTGAAGCTCGCAAATGCTCTTGCGGAGTGCGGCCTTCAACCGGGTGACCGGATTGCTACGCTGGAGAAGAACTCCATCGAGGCCGCCGACATCATACTGGCGGCTGCCATTGGAAACTATACGCGTGTTCCTCTCTATGCGCGCAACCGATGTGAAGCGCACGCCCATATGATCGCGAGTACCGGATCTCGGTTGGCGCTGGTCGATGAGGCATTGGCTTCGGAGTTGGCGGGGCTGGATGCCCAAGCTCCGACGCTTGAGCGGATCATTATCCGCGATCACAACTATGAGAATTGGTTGGCGACAGCCTCGGACCGGGATCCTGATCCCGTCGTCGCGCCGGAGGACTATTGTGTCATCCGCCACACCGGCGGCACGACGGGCAAACCCAAGGGCGTTGCCTATCGGCACCGTTCATGGATGACGATCTCCGCCGCATTTTTCAGCATCGGCCCCCAAGTGGCCCCAGGGGATGCCATTCTGCATGTCGGCCCGTTGTCCCATGCATCGGGCTTCCTGTTCGTGCCGGCCTGGTATTGCGGCGCCCGCAACGTGATGATGGACGGCTTCGATCCAGCGTCCTTTCTTGACACTCTCGAGCAGGAACGGATCAGCCATGCCTTTGTAGCCCCCACCATGCTCAATGCCATAGTGCATCACGACGGGGCATATGGCCGCCACTTTCCGAATTTGAAGTTTCTGCTGAGTGCTTCAGCGCCGATCTCCGAGCCGACGCTTCGCAAGTCGTGCCAGATATTCGGGAATCATGTTCTTCATTCGGGCTATGGACAGACCGAAATCCTGCCCATCGCGTCTATGGGGCCCAACGAGTGGTTCGGCGAATTTGAAGGTTCTGCCCCAATTCGGGCGGTCGGACGTCCCATGAGTGGCGCCGATATCGAAATCCGTAACGAGGACGGAAAGGTGCTGGGACCAAACGAGCCCGGCGAGATCGTCGCACGGTTCGAAAATGGCCAGATGGAGGAATTCTGGAACGATCCGGAGGAAACCGCCCGGCGCATGGAAGATGGCTGGGTCAAAACCGGCGATGTCGGCATGATCGACACAAACGGATTTTTGTATCTGCTCGATCGCAACAACGACATGATCGTGTCAGGCGGCTTCAATATCTATCCCACCGAAATCGAAAACGTAATTGCCGACCATCCCGGTGTACTCGAGGTCGCGGTCTTTGGCGTGCCCCATGAAAAATGGGGTGAAACGCCGCTTGCAATGGTGCGTGTCAAGCCCGGAGCACAAATCACGGAGACCGAGATAATAGATTTGGTGCGCCAGCGTCTGGGCTCCGCAAAAAAAGCCAAGCAAGGTCGTTTTTACCGCCGAGCCACTGCCGTTGAGCAATGTCGGAAAGGTGCTTCGTTCAAAGCTTCGAGAGCCCTATTGGGCGGGCCAGGACCGGCGCATTTCGGGGGCATGACCGACGCAGCCATCCTAGCCACATCCTCTATTCCGGTGACCGCCTGCCGGCGCGCGGGAGACTGCAATGGACTATGAATACATCCTGGTTGAGCAACGCGGCCCAGCGCTTTGGGTGACCCTCAACCGGCCGGCAGCGTTGAACAGTCTGTCGTTGGCTTTGGCCGAGGAACTCGCCGCAGCGATCGAGGCAGCGGAAGCAGATGCGACGGTGCGCGCTTGCATTCTTACCGGCGCCGGACGGGCGTTTTGCGCTGGCGCGGATCTGCTCGCAATTGGCGATGGAACAGGCGGACAAACTCTCGCCGAACGCTTAAATCTGTTTCTGCCGCCGCTCGGTCAGGCTTTTAACAGGATCGAGACGTCGCGCCTTCCGATAATTGCGGCGGTCAACGGCCTTACGCTCGCCGGCGGCTTGGAACTGGTGTTGTGCTGTGATCTCGTCATTGCCGCGCACCCGGCCAGATTTGGCGACGCCCATGCAAATTACGGCCTGTTGCCCGGCGGTGGAGGGTCGGTTCGACTCCCTAGGAAGATCGGCGAAGCGCGTGCGAAACATCTGATGATGACCGGCGGGACCATCTCGGCTGCCGAGATGAAGGAAGCCGGACTCGTGACCCAACTGGTTGCTCCCGAGGATCTCATTGCGGCAGCGCAAGCGCTGGTAGAATCTCTTGCAGAAAAGAGCCGGCCAGGGCTCGCCTACATGAAGCAGCTAGTCCGCGCTGCGCAGGATAGCTCGCTCGAAGTCGGGCTGCGTCAGGAACTCGAAACCATGGCTGCTTACGCCTTGTCCAACGACATTGTCGAAGGACTGGCGGCATTCCGGGAGAAGCGGAAGCCCGATTTTTCCGACCGGTGAGACCTGATCGGATGCGGAACACATTGGAAGAATGGATCAACGAATGACCGACATATTCGTCATGGGGGTTGGGATGACCCCGTTCGGAAAACAGTTCGACAAGAGCCTGAAAATGCTCTGCGCCGAAGCTTCGTCGCAGGCCTTTTCCGACGCAGGATGCACCGCCGGCGATGTCGAAGCCATCTTCTTCGGCAATTGCGTCCAGGGGCATATGGAGGGCCAGGACATGATCCGCGGCGAAATCGTGGCGCGAGCGATGGGCATCTCAAGCGTTCCCGTGGTGAATGTCGAAAACGCATGTGCGACGGCTTCCACGGCCTTGCACATGGCCGCCGCCTATGTTCGATCGGGGGCAGCGGATGTCGTACTCGCGCTCGGCGCGGAGAAGATGTACTCGCCCGACAAGGCGCTCATGTTCAGTGCATTCGATGGCGCTTGGGACGTGCATGAAACCGAGTCGGGCCGCGCGCAGCTGCTGGCCATGGGCAATGGCGTCGATGTTCCGGAAGGAACGACATCGAGTCAGCCTTACAGCGTTTTCATGGATGTATACGCCGCGATGGCACGCGCGCACATGAAGACCTACGGCTCGACGCAAGCGCAAATCGCGGCCGTCTCGGCGAAAAATCACATGCATTCGACGCGCAATCTGCTTGCCCAGTATCGCCTCCCATATACCGTCGAAAGTGTACTCGCTGCGCCTCCGATCGTTTACCCGTTCACACTGCCGATGTGCTCCCCGATCAGCGACGGCGCCGCCGCTGCGATCATCTGCAGCGAAGCCGGTCGGCGCAAACTGTCGGCAGCCCCGGACAGGGCGCTAAGAATCCTGGCGTCTGTGCTGCAAACCGGCGCCGCGCGCGATCCCTTTGATTATGACCACCATGTCAGCCGCCTTGCGGCGAACCGGGCCTATGCGATGGCCGGCGTGGGGCCAGAAGATATTGGCGTCGCGGAGGTGCATGACGCCACGGCGGTTGGCGAGATCATTGAAATCGAGGCGCTCGGCCTGACGCCGCCTGGCGAGGGCGGACTCGCGGCAGAGCGCGGTGAGACGGCGCTGGGTGGGCGTATTCCGGTAAACACGTCGGGCGGGCTTGAATGCAAGGGACATCCGATCGGCGCCACCGGGCTCGGCCAAATCTACGAGCTTGCGCTGCAATTGCGCGGCGAGGCGGAAGATCGACAGGTTCCGAATGCCCGGTTCGCGATCGCGCAGAACGGCGGAGGTGTCATCGGGGTGGAAGAGGCGGTGGTCGCCGTCACGATCCTGGGCCGGTAGTTGTCAGAGCGCGCCTAGGGAAACACGGGGTCACGATATGAACTTTGAGCTGTCCGATGAACAACGCATGGCGGTGGAAACCGTCCGCCGCTTTCTCGACAACAAGCTTGAGCCGGAAATCCGCCGGCATGGGGAGCGATTCATCCCCAAACCGCTCATGAAGGAATGGACTCAAGCACTGACCGGCTATGGCCATATTACCGCACCGCATCAGGAGCAATGGGGCGGGCTTGATATGGGATGGCTCACTCATCTGCTCATTTTCGAGGAGATCGCCTATTCCTCGCTCGATGTGGCCATACCCGGCTTCATCAACGCGGTTGGCGCAGAACTCATCCGCCGCTTCGCCCCGGAGACGATCAAGCAACGCTATCTTGCCGACCTCGTCGCGGCCGAGAAGTTCGTTTCGCTCGGCATCTCGGAGCCCGATGTCGGCTCGGACGTCGCCGCCATCAAGACACGCGCCGTACGAGACGGCGATTTCTGGGTCATCAATGGCGAAAAGACCTGGATCACCAACGGAGCCTACTCGGACATCTTCATCTGTACGTGCAAGACTGGCGAAAATGAAGTCACTCACATCCTGGTCGATCGTGACGAGAGTGAGTATGAGGTGCGCGATATCCAGAAGATGGCGCTCAACGGCCAATCGACTGCACAGATATTCCTGTCCGATTGCCGCGTACCGGTGGCAAACACGATCGGCCGGGTCGGCGATGGATTGCGCAATACGTTGCAAGTGTTCGAGATTGCCCGCTGCCATATGGCGATGTGGAGTATCGGCATCGCACGGCGAGCAATGGATGAGGCGATCGCGTACGCTCGCGATCGCGCGCAGCATGGCAAGAAGATCGCCGGCCATCAGCTGATCGCCGACAAGATCGCCATCATGGCGACCAAGATCGACGCAGCCCGTCTGTTGACGCACCGGGCAATATCCCTCGTCCAGGCGGGCACGCGCGCAGAGACGGAATGCTCGATGGCCAAGTGGTACGCCACCGAAATGGCGATCGAAGCGACGCGCGATGCGCTTCAGATCCATGGCGGCAACGGCGTCACCCGCGAATTCATCGTTGAGCGGCTGGTGCGTGAGGCGATCATTTGCCCCATCCCCGATGGCACAACGGAGATTCAAAAGCTTGTTGTTTCGCGCGCCCTGACCGGCATTCAAGCCTTTCGGTAAGGCTCAGACGAAAACGACAGCGTCGACGGAAATGGAGCCGCGTGCCTGACTCGCACAGGATCAAATGCGCAGATGCGTCGCTCAGGTAAAAGAGGCAGACAAGCGATGGACGAAGAGCTTCGTTTCGATGGCAGGGTAGTGGTTGTGACCGGAGCCGGAGGCGGACTTGGGCGCCAGTACGCGCTGATGTTTGGCGGGCGCGGAGCCAAGGTGGTGGTGAATGATCTGGGTGGCGACGAGAAAGGGAGCGGCAGCTGCTCCACAGCCGCTGACAATGTGGTCGACGAAATTCGAGCCACGGGCGGTCAGGCGGTGGCAAATTATGCGTCGGTCGAGGAGGGCGCGCTGATCATCCAAGCCGCGGTTGACAACTTCGGAACCGTTGACGTCGTCATCAACAATGCCGGCATCCTGCGCGATGTGAGCTTCCACAAAATGACCGACGAAGACTGGACACTGCTTCAGCGGGTCCATCTGAATGGGACGCGGGCAGTGACGCAGGCAGCATGGCCGATACTGCGCGACAAGGGCTATGGCCGCATCGTCATGACCACGTCTGCAGCCGCAATCTACGGCAACTTCGGTCAGGCCAACTATGCCGCAGCCAAGCTCGGAATATTGGGGCTTGCGAACGCGCTGGCGGAGGAGGGGCGGTCCAGAAACATCCAGGTTAATACGATCGCCCCAATCGCCGCATCGCGTATGACCGCGACTGCCTTTCCACAAGAGTTTCTCGCCAATCTCAGAGCGGAAGCGATCAGTCCATTGGTCGGTTGGCTTGCGCACGAGAATTGCAGCGAAACCAAAGGGCTTTTTGAAGTTGGAGCCGGCTATATCGCCAAGCTTAGGTGGGAGCGCGCGCTTGGGCACGCCTTCGGAGCGGACAGGGCGTTCACGCTCGATGATGTCGCCCGGCACTGGGGTAGAATTGTCGACTTCACGGATGCCGAGCACCCGCTCGGGCTGAATGACAGCCTTGAGGCGGTAGAACGGGCGCTGAGAGCGTAATCAACCCGATGAATTACCATGATATTTTTGAGCGGCCGTCGGGCTGCCGATGGCGTCGTGCTGCCGCCAGATATCGATGAGCAGCAGGAATAGTTCTGCAGCGAATTGAATTGGACGACGGCCCTCAAATGCCGCCAAACGGCATGAACTACACAATATCTCCTGGGAAGAGAGGATCAGCCATGAGAGGATGTCTATTGGCTTCTGCCGCGTTGTTGTGCTCGGGAACAGCATTTGCCCAGGAAGCAACGCCCCAGGCGAACGACCAAACCGGGAGCGCCACGGAAGCGCTGGCTGAGGACATTGTCGTTACCGCCACCAAAAAGGGCTATGGCGAAAGCGTGCAGAAAGTACCGATGGCGGTCACGGCTTTTGGTGAAGCGCAGCTGGATGCCAAGTTCGTCCAGAATCTTCAAAGTCTGAGCTACGACGTTCCCAACGTCCAGCTCGAGGATGTGGGTACGGCACCGGGCTATGCCAATTTCACTATCCGGGGCCTCGGCATCAACAGCACGATCCCATCGATCGACCCCACCGTAGGCGTTTTCACTGACGGTATTTACCTCGGCATCAACGCTGGTGTCGTGCTGGACAACTTCGACCTTGAGGGGATCGAAGTTCTGCGTGGACCGCAAGGCTTGCTTTTCGGTCGCAACGTTACCGGCGGTGCCGTGGTTGTGCGGACCACGCGGCCCAGCTTCGATTTTGGAGCCAAAGCCAAGCTATCCATTGAAACGGGACTGAAAAAGACCGTAAGCGGCACGGTTACCGGACCTATCGTCGATGACGTTTTGGCTGCCAAATTGGCCGTCTACTACAGCGACGACAATGGCTGGTTTCGCAACCGCTTCGACAATCGCAGCTTCGGTAAATCACATGACCTTATCATTCGCCCGGCACTTTCGCTCAAGGGTGGCGACCGCTTCCGAATGGATCTCCGCTATGAGCATGGCGATGTCGAAAGCGATGGAGCCCCTGTCCAGAGTCACGCGCTGTTTCCCGCGACAGCTTCAGGTTTTCGATCAATTTCCCAGGTTTCTATGATGCCAAATGGGACCAGGCGATCGTGGAAACCAACATCGATGTCGGTCTGGGCGAAGGCGTCTTCACCAACATCGCTGGCTATCGGAAATTCCGATCCTCCGCGGGCGCTGATATCGATGGAACACCACAGTCCTTCTTTCATGCCTTTTTCGAAATCGACCAGGATCAACTCAGCGACGAACTTCGTTATGCCGGAAGGTTCGGTGACGTCGAATTGACAACCGGTCTATACTATTTTTCCCAGGATCTTCGTTACGCCGAGCTGCGGAATCTTTTGGGCGGTGCTCGGATCGTTTCCGGTGGGGGTACGCAAGACCAGACAACATGGGGCATTTTTGCTTCGACCGACTGGCATTTCACCGATACGCTGACCTTGAATCTCGGCGCGCGGTATAGTTGGGAACGCAAAGCCGTTCGGGTCTCGGCCTTACGCGCAAATGGTTGCAATCTAGACACGCTGATCTGTGCAACCAATTTCGCCGACGCGGCAAAATGGCGAGGGTTTACGCCGAAAATCGGCCTTCAGTGGAAGCCGGATGACGACACGCAGATTTATGGCCTTTACACGCGCGGGTTCCGCAGCGGCGGATATAATTTGCGCAACACCGATCCCGCTGTGCCGCCGGGGCCATTCAATCAAGAGACCCAGGACAGTTTCGAACTCGGCGCCAAGAAGCAATTCGGGCGCCACCGGATCAACCTGGCGGCCTTCTACAATCGCATGAAGGACCTGCAGCGCGAGATCAACCTGCCCGGACCGCTTGGCGTCAGCCAGGTCATACGGAACACCGCCGACGCCACAATCAAAGGCGTCGAGGCCGAGGGGCAGTTTTTTCTTTTGTCCAACCTCGTGATTTCGGGTCAGCTCGGCTACGTGAATGGCCAGTATCGCAACGTCCAGTTCGACCTCAGCGGTGATGGCGTCATCAACGATGTGGATCGTGCGCTCAAATTGCCAAGGCTGTCGCCATGGACCTATGGCGTGGGGCTGACTTATGATCAGCAGCTTGGCGAATTGGGGACAGCAACGGCGCGTGTCAGCTTCACGCATCGCGACAAGGCGGCATTCACCGACAACAACGTCGGCTTCCTTCAGGGCGCCGATATGCTCGATGCGAGCCTCACATTGGCGACCGACAACAAGCACTGGCGCTTCTCCATCTATGGCCGAAACCTCCTGAATGAGGTGACGATTGGCGGCGATACACCTTTGCCGGCGGCCTTCGGGGGCACGGGTGCAAGCCTTTCACCGCTAAACAGGGGGCGCGTCATCGGCGGAGAAGTGGCGATTAGTCTTACTGCGTCACAAAT